>PXYW01000018.1 GCA_003023695.1 Sulfobacillus benefaciens
ACGACCCGCGACGTAGCCATGGTGGTTCCCCTAGAATCTCCGTCCTTTAGGGCGGGGAGGTTCAAAAAGGTTGTCCTTGAGATGCCACTCTGGGCTTTCGCCATCCACCCCGCGATTCGCTTTCACGCGTTTCGTAGGCTTGATACACCAGCCCCTTGGAATGGCATAAGGGTGGGGCTTGTCCATGCGTTCCTCCCAATCGGTCGACGACATTTCCAGTCCCTCGATACTGGCTCCCCTTCGCTCCCCCGCCATTACGCGGGTTCGTCACTACGACAAAAGCCTCCGTCCCCTGCTGCGCTTTGGTACTTTTTGCCTTGTGGGGTGTCCGCTCGGCAGTTTCCCTTACCAGCGCAACGAAAGTTCCTGCGTTCGTTGCCAGAGCCTGCGCCCGGGTCCTGCCCCCTTCATGCAGGCAACCATGGAGGCCGTAGACAGGTTCCCGCTCCACCTTGTGCCGGGGTAATTTTGGGCCCCCGGTTTCGATGACGTCTCTATCCTTGCGACGGCTCGTCAGGGGTTCACTGACATTCAGCTCCCGGGCACACACCTGACCCCGTCTGGCGGGGCTTTTTGCCGTCACGCTCACGACCAGGGCTTTTGACCCCAGCCGTTGACGGTGGTTTGAAGTCTCCTCCTACAAGGCGATGTCGAGGGGCCGTCGTGCATTCGCACAGTCAATACATCGTACGGAATTTCCTATACGATCACGACGCCAGTTAGGCATCATGTTGCGCGAATTTTAGCGGCTGTTTATAACCCCCACCACAATCGCGACAATGAGCGTCACCCAGATATATGCCACATATTGGGTCACTCGCCCCGACTGAATTCGTCTTAAGTATCCGGCAACCCAACGCGCCGTTACCAAAATGGGACGGTAAAGATGTTCCTCTAAACGATAGACAATAGTATGCCGATAGAAACGAACGCCTTCGACGTCCACCCGAGAACGTTTCAGACCATAAAACGCTCCAAATGCAAGCCGTATGGGATGCACAAACCCTTCGGCAGAAAAACTGGTCTTGCCACGATATGGCTCGAATCCTCCAGTCCATGGCGCCACCCTTCGCACTGGCCTGCCATGTCGAGCCCATTGTCTGAGCAACCATACGAGTCCTACCAAGAACATTCCCATTCCTAGCAGAATATAAGGATCTCCTACCGAAAACGCTTGAGGAAAAAGCACCGTGCCCGAAGCCCCAGGAGCCGGTACCAAATTGACCCCTATAGGAACCAACGGAGCCGCCGCGTGAGGATTGACGAAAGTATCGGCCAATACATTTTCTGGGGTACTCAGGATGTATGCCAGAGAATGATTAAGCCAAGGCAGAAACCACGGAATTCCTGGACCACTAATAAATCCTAGGATTAAGGGCAACCCAAGTCCGTAACGAAAACTTGCCTGCGGTTCCGCTACAGTGTCCCATCCTGATTGATGGAATGGCCCCAAAAAAATGAATCCATACCACCGAAGATATGTAGCTACCCCCAATGCCACTGCAATGGCCAGCAAAACTCCCGCGACGACCAAAGCCAAATGTGCCAGATTATCGGGCGTCCCTGGACTTAATGGCTTTAGAATAGACTCCAGTAAAAACCATTCTCCTAAGAATCCTCCCAGCGGCGGGACTGCAGCTAATGTCACGGCAGCGCCTAGCGTCCATCCCCCAGTCCAGGGAGCCTTTTTCATCAGGCCTCCTAACCGATCCAAAGTATGCCCCCACTGTCCCGTAAAATCTGTGGCGGCAAACAATGTGAATTTGGCCCCAGCATGCATCACTAAGAGGGTGATGGCGCCGTCTAGCGCCATGGTGGCGGCGATATTTCCCGGATCCAAACGCGTTTCAATGTGCCAAACACCCAGTGCAGCAAACACCAATCCCATAATTTCCAACGTTGAATACGCTAAGATACGCTTGACATGACGGGAAATGACGCCATACAAAGCCCCCGTAAGAGCACCCAAGGTGCCAAGCAGCAACAGCACCACACCCCAAGTAACGCCCGGATGTGTCAAATTGTCTAGTGCCAGAATGCCACTGATCGCCAATGCTGTGAGAAGACCAGAGTATATCCCGGCTACCACTCCGGGGGCCTCAGGTTCCGCCATGGGAATCCACACCATAACCGGAAACAAACCCGCCTTCACCCCAAACGCAATCAAAGCCAATGTCATAATGCCGTTAACAGCCCATGGCTTCAATGTGGCAGCCGATAATTTTAATGCGCCGAACCCATCACGCAGATGAACCGTTGCATGAGGCATGATCCAAGCCAACGCCAGCAGCAAAAACATGCCTCCTAGTTCAGATAGGGCTAAAAGCGCCCATCCAGCATTCCATACTGGTCGAGCACGGCGTGTCGACACTAATCCAAGATAGCTCAGACCTGAAATAAGCTCCCAGGTTAGCAACAGCATTAGTCCACTACCGCTCCATAAGTAGAGACCTACCGATACCTCGAGCGGTAACAATGCATATAAAATTTTTCTCCGAGCTGGATGGGACAATAAAGCCATATCTGATGCAAGAAACAACAGCCCGGCAACGGGAGACCACAATTGAGCCAATGGCAGGGGTGCCAGCCGCAAACTAGGCCAAGGCGCCGACAACGCGAGATTTTGCGCTGTCATTGGATTTAAAAAAAATGTCATCACCATCAGCGCCACGGCCCCTAGGCCAAACCACAGATCAAGCCAACGCGATGACCACCGTGATGCTAGGGAATCCAGCCACGCTGCCACCAGCAAACCTATCACTAAAAAGAGAACCCACCCCAGGACCCAAGATTCAGGTGTCATGCTACGTAGCCTCCTGCACTAGACAAGGGTCATGTCCGTCGACCGCCCATAACAACCCTCGGATGATATCACCAGGTGACGGCGGACAACCTTCAATAGACAACGTCACTGGAATGATTCCAGATAATGACCCTATTACGCCAGGCGCGGTTTTGAAGAGGCCTCCCGATATGGCACATGCCCCTAATGCAACCACACGCTTTGGATCGGTCATCTGTTCATACACTTCCCTAATGATTGGCGCCATGGCTTCGGTAATCACCCCGGTTACCACCAAAATGTCCGCGTGTTTCGGCGACGGTGTAAAGCTAAACCCATAGCGGGTAAAGTCATAATCGGGTCCGGACAATAAGGTCAGTTCAGATTCACACCCCTGACAGGATCCGGAATCTAGTTGGCGTATCGCCATTGCCCGCCGGATGTAACGGGCTGGCATAGCGCCCGGCTGGATTCCTGAGTCATCGTCATGGAGCATCTTTTCCACTGTCAGATCTTTCTGAGTGGGAAATCCAGTCGTGTATGACCGCCGCCCGATATTACGCAACCAATGCCAATAATACATAGCAACCCCTCCCCCTTTAGCGTTATCGTCCCATCTTAAGGCAATGTATCTAACCATCCCATCCGGCCACGGTGTAGTTAAAGCTCGCCTCAATTATCGGAAAATCTTGCATGATATTCTTGTTGGCCATGGCTGGGGGCACCACATACCAGTTGCGCGCCGACGGCGTTGCCATATCGAGATGGTCTATCGTCAAGCTCCGGGGATTAACCATTACCCGATAAACCAAAAGGCCACGAGGCGCCTCCACAATCCCCACACCCACCGCAACATCGTCATCTATTTCAGATTTTCCTTCTAACCCAGCCAACGAGCGAAGAACGCCCGGATTCCATCCCCCGATAAGGCGCCGGAGAATTCCCAAACTGTGTTTGAGTTCAATGGCCTTTACAGAAAATCGGGCATAAGAATCTGCGCCAGATTCCAAGGGGGGCGCCAAGTCAGTTTCGGGATATCGCAAATAAGGACGGATGATCCGCATATCGCAGACACGGCCAGAAGACCGTCCTGTCGGCCCCACCGGTCTTACAAATTCTATCGTGGCTTTAGGAATGGTTCCCGCTCCATGTAGCCGGTCCAGAAATGACGTGGTATTCTCGAGTCCGTCCTGGATTCGATGAATGTCATCTAAGATTTCTACTATCTCGCGTCCGACCATCGCGACGTTGTCTTGGAAAAGAGAATTTGGTACACGCATTCCTCCGATGGCCAAGACGTCTCTAAGATACCGATGGCCGAACAGGCGAAAATTCAAACGCAAGATGGATTCTTTGTGGTGAAGATATTCCATCTGGGGCACTGGCAGTCCCGTGGACACGGAAAGCGCCGCCAAATCACCCAAATGGCTATAGCTCCGCTCCAGTTCGGCCATGATCATCCTCGTGAGCATCACTTCGGCATTAACGTCTATCTTCAGGGCATTTTCCACTGCAAGACAATACGCCAACCCGTGTGCAAACGCCGAGGTTCCGGTTACTCTCTGTGCCAAAGCAATCCCATCGGTCACTGCCTTTCCCTGAGCCATCTCCCGAATATGGCGCTTCTTGAACCCGTTCAACAACTCCAGGCGGATGATTTCGTCTCCCATCACTTGCAGACGATACATCAAAGATTCGGCCACATCTGCACGCACTGGGCCGAGTGGATATAAAAAGACGCCTTTGCCGTGAACACGTCTTTCGACATGCTCTTCGCTATTCCACGACAATGAGGGCACAGTATCGTTTAATATTCGTTCAGCCGCTAGGCTACTTCCGACACCAAAGTCAGATGGCCTAGGCACTCCCGATAAATTGCCGGTTAACTGCCATTCGCGTAATATCCCCGTTTGTGGGGAAAGCAGCAACGCAATTAATTGATCGCGGTGTCCCGTCAACAATACAACATCATGATCTTGGCTGAGCACAACCAGTTGTTCTTGCCAATGATTAGGGTTGTCAGTTTGCTCAACAATATATGATCGTTGAGTTCGCACTAGTGTCGCCACAGCCAACACCTCCCGCATTTCTGTCTATATTGGGCTTTTCAGCAGCTCCCGCGTTAAGTGATGCCACAATGGATGCACAAGTATCGGCACGCCAATTCCTCCCGCTAAAACGAGCAACGCCAAAAACAAATTCGGTGCCATCAGACCCCAAGGTTCCCGAATTTTCTCCTGTCGGTCATGGCTCCCTGGTACCCAAAGCCAATTAGGGATGCGGAGCGCAATCCCAGAAAATATGACAACCAACAAACCCACCGCAATAATATCGGGAATCCGGTTACTGGCTGCTTGGAATCCGCCGACCAATATTAGCCACTCGCTCCAAAATGGGGCGAATGGCGGCAAACCCACGATCGCGGCAGACCCAAGCGCCAACATCCCCCCGGTCCATGGCGTGCGAGCCAAAAGTGCCTTAGCTCCTTGGGTTGACTTTGAGGTGTGATACAAGAGACGCACCGTGCCCGCATTTTGAAACAATAGGGTTTTGCTTGAAGCATGGGTCCAAATATGAAACACTGCACCCACAAGGGCAATACCGCCAAATCCCATACCCAGGCTGATTAGCCCAATATGCTCAATACTCGAATACGCCCATAATCGTTTCAAATCCGTTTGAAACGCGACAAATGCTGCTGCCACTAGCAACGACAGCAGTCCCAAAATCACTAAGCCATCTTTCAAGTTCTGGGCCGGCACAGTAGGGGTTAAAACGCCAAATAGATGGTAGACAATGACGACAGCTCCCGCAAGTTTTAATCCAGACAACAATGCAGAAACTGGGGCAGGAGCTTCACTATGGGCATCAGGCAACCAGGTGTGAAATGGCGCAAGACCTGCTTTGGTTGCATAGCCAATCATCGCCATATAGGCACCAATTAAGATCCAACGAGCATTCCCCACATGTTGGCCATATACCCAAGAAGCATAGTTCCAATGACTTACCGGGTCGCCGGTAGCCGTCAACGCTACCGCCGTGCCTACCAAAGCCGCCAAACCTCCCGCTTCAGTCACCAAAAGATATTTCCAAGCCGCCTCGATCGCACCTCGATCCCGAGGTGTTCCCACCAAAAATACGGAACTCAACGTCGCTGCTTCAATTGCCAGCCACAACCACAAGAAATTCGTCCAAATCGCCACTGCCACTAGCGACGCAATAAAGATAAGAAGAAGGCTGCCATATTGCTTGCCTTGGACACCGTTCCAATGCCAATGATCCGATTCCCGCCGTATATACGGCTCAGAAAACCATAGCGCGAACAGCGAAATCACGGCCACCACCAAATAAAACCAAGTTGCTAAGGCATCGGGCAGCCGCCACTGGCCACCTGCTAACAAGGCCAGAAACACAACCAATACGCCCATAGCCATCCTTTCCAACCATATGGTCCATGATGCCGGCGCTGCAAGAATGAACACGGCCAGTACAACCAATATCACGACTGGCAGTGCAAGTGAAATGCTCATCACCCTGTCAACTCCTCTACGTCTCTAACATCGGTCGTCTGCATCAGGGTGAAAATTTTACGGGATAGCCAAGCGAGCAAAACCGCCATGGCCAACGCGGCCAGTTCAATGCCCACCCCTACGAATTCCCCAAGGGGTCCAGAAACCGATACAGCTAAGGCCCCAGACACCGTATCTAAGCTTAAAAGCGCCCAAGAAAGACTCCAGGTTTCATACCGTGCTGAAAGATGAATAAAGCTTATAAACCAGGCCCCGATTAAAACCCCCGACATCAACGGATGAGCCAGCCCGGGAACTTCTCCCAGAGCTAGACCTGCTGCAGTGACAATGCCGGCTACCATCAGTAAAAAAGCCATTCCTACTGCGCTTTTCGCTCCATAGTCTTGGGACGCCACTTCGCGGTGAGAAGATAGAATTCGCGGGATAACGAGTTCTTTGATGGCTAGTACCACCCCGACATCGAGCCACAGCCAGGGTTCATGATTAAGAGCCAGAACCGCCAATAGGCCGGCTTCTCCCACCGCTTGCAACCGATAACTGGCTTGGGCCGAGCGATGAGCCTTTACCAGCAGCAAAGATATTGCCATAATCCAGATTAAGGAAGCGAAAATTCTTCCCAATAACTGCTCTGCCATCACCCATCTCCCTTTGCCACAACATGTTCCCGGTAAGGGTCCACTGGTCTCAACCCTTCCTGCGATTTAAATGCCAATGCCAATAGCCGCGCTAATCGCGCCAACGAAAGCTAGCACGATAGCCGCCGCTAGGAAATCCACGTTCCGAATTAGCCGTAATTTGGCAAACCCAGCCTCTATGGTGATCAGTATCAATCCTGCCGCAATAATTTTCAGCGCCACCAACAACATGGCTAGGAGTACCGCCATCGGCGCTAGCGAAGTAGCCAACCCCCATGGGGTCAGCAATACATTCATCATGATGATGTTTAGCACCAAAAACTTCATCCATCCCCCCCATTCATAGAGAGCCAAGTCTTGGCCGCTGGATTCAAAGGTCCGTGCCGGATCAATCATCGAGAGCTCTTGGCTGGATGACGGATTATCCACAGGAATGCGCCCTGTCTCCGCAATCAGCAGCATGAACCAGCCCGCCACAACCAATATATGGGCGGGGCTCAAAATCCACGGTGAGTGCGCCAATGCCTGGTTAACAACAAAGGGAATGGTGGCTCGTGCGATGGTCGCGGCAATAAATATCAGCAAGAGAACCAAGGGTTCGGTAAATGTGGCAATGAGGCGAATACGGCTAACCCCGAGCACAGGGTAGACACTGCCGCTGTCCAAAGATGCTAGCAAGAGCGCAAGTCCCCCTGCTGCTAAAATCATCCCACCGCCCAACATATCTCCCATCCAAGCAAACGGCAGTGGAAAGGTGGTGAGCACGGGTATCAACATGGCAACAATGGGAGGCGCCACAAAATATAAGATGGGAGCCCATTCGGAAACCCAACTGGTTTGATGGGAACGTACCGTCTCTTTGTGCCACCACTTCCACAAATCCCGATAAGGCTGCCAAATGGGAGGCCCGTATCGGCGCGCCAATCGCGCTCGATAGCGTTCTAAAATACCCTTTAACAAAGGTGCAAAGAATAAGACAAATAAAACCTGGAGTACTTGAACGACATATTGATTCACACCCAATCCCCCACTCACAATCGGATATCCCCATAACAAAAACAAAATGACCCCTGCACACCATAAGTGTCAGGAGTCATTAACCGCCACTGGGGGTAGTTTCGGACTGTTGGGTCCGGGGCGGATTCCATCGCCCATAAATCTGTATAATAACCGCAGTGTAACAAGTCGTGCGATAACCGTCAACGGGCAATATCGTAGTCATTTCATTGACAGCACAACCCATTGCGAGACCGTGAAACGGGTCGAATATCAGTTATTTGGTATACCTGTCGGCAACTTTAGACGCGCCAAAAGAATACGGTTTGATCGCAGCATGATACCCACTGCCCACGACCATCCCCACAATCTCACGAATCAACTCTTTGGTGTCCCCTTGTTGACCGACGTCAATGTGAATTTCTACATCGATATCTCCAAAACCAGACCGCTCCAACCATGTGGTGAGGCCGGCCGCAACGGTCAAGCTCATAGATGTTTCATACATAATTTTCTGCCGTAAACTTTTTATTGCTCGACGCCGGGACTTGTGAAAGTAATATCGGCCACCTTTACCCAGATGGTGAACCACGATGGCTGTAACAAATATTGTTTCTTGGCGCGTGTGAGAATCGGTACCAATGATCAATTTGTACCGGTCATTGGCGCTTTCTGTCATGTACGCCAACAAATCAGTATAGGTTTCTTCGACCGTCAAGCGCCCTTTGGTAGGACTTTCAAACATCATTCTTACATCACCTCGTTTGGCTCGGTAGCAGCCGAGCTAACACAACCCACTCCTCGATGGTAAGATTTTCGGCACGAGCGGTAGGATTTAGGCCGACCCCTCGCATTAAGCTTTCCCATTGTTCCGCCGGATATGGAGAATTTTCGCCTATCGCTAAAGCTTGACGCAACATTTTACGGCGATGGGTAAATCCGGAATGCACAACCCAGTGAAATTCCGGAAATCCAACCGGCAATTGTGTCCCATGAGTTAATTTTATCACGGCAGAGTCCACTTCGGGAACTGGATAGAAATGAGACGGGGCTATGGTAAATTCTCGTTCGATTGTGGCATTGTATCGCAAAATAACACCCAAGGCATTACTCTGCCGTGACCCCGGCGGCGTGGTTAAACGATCAGCCACTTCCTTTTGGACCATGACGACCGCTGTATGCCACGGCACACTTTCTCCAGCAAATTTTGCCAACAACGGTCCCGTAATATAGTAGGGCAAGTTACCGATAAAGGTTAGTGGTGCCGCCAAACCAAACTGCTGAGGCAAAGCGGCCCAATTTAACGCCAATGCGTCTGCTTCCACCACAGACAACCGCCCATAAAATTGCTTTCCCCAGGTTTCAGAAAGAAACCGGACCCAGCGGTGATCCAATTCGATCGCCACCACACGCCAATCCTGTTCCAAGAGAGTCAGCGTCAATCCGCCAGGACCCGGTCCAATTTCCACCGCTTGGCGAGACCCTTGGGGCAATAGATCAACGATGCGCTGAATCATTGCAAGATTTACCAAAAAATGCTGTCCCAACGGCTTATACGGTCCCAATCCTCGATTTTGCACGAGGTCCAATATGCCGGAGCGGGTTCTGGGATCAATCACGTGTCGTATGTTACCGCCTGTTCTAGTTGAGAATGAAAACCGTCACATCCCGCACACCCCAGTTGATCGCCTGCCATCCGCTATTAAAGCACAGGTCAATTCGGTCTCCAACTATTGCCGATCCCGTGTCTGCTGCAATAGCAAATCCATACCCGGGGATATAGAGGCGAGTTCCTAAGGGAATCACCGCCGGATCAACCGCCACTACGCCGTATTGTGCTTTGAGTCCGGTCGCTGTATACCCATTGGACCATGATGGATCTGGCCAATATCCCGTACTAACCATAGAGATTTCTTGGGAAAACTGAACCACCTGGCCCCCCCTGGCCACGAGTTGCGAGGTACCGTAGAGTACTACTCGGTTGCGAGGGGCTTTTACCACCCTTGACGCTAATATTTTTTGAGATACAGGGCGGCCATCTTGATAAAGTACTTGAACCGTGGTCACTTTTTCGCCAGACTGTCCCGGGGTTTTAATCTCATCGTGTCCTTGAAATAGAGTGGGATCGGGTTGGTATTCGGTAGCAAATGGCAATGACGCCGTCACCGTCTTATCACTAAGCCAACGTCGAATTACATCCAATCGCGCCCCAGCCGACACGTCCCGGTTCAAGCCAGGATATACCGAATCCAACGGTCCTAAATGAATTTTTAAGGTCTGCAAGATATCCCGCACCCGATAATCAGTGGTCCAATATTGAAAATGGCGATGCGCCGTCCGGATCCATATGGGTACTGCCTGTTTTACATATAACGAAATGTTGCCGGACACTTTCTGACTGAGGCCTTGGGAGACGAAATTATGTGTATTGATGGGGATCTTCGCTTCCGCCAAAATCCTCCGCACGGTGGTACGAAAAGTCCAAAACTTAATGGTACGTTCTCCCTGAGGTCGGTAATATGTAATGTCGACGTGACGTAGTTGAGTTGCGACCAGCCCAGTTCCTATGGCGGTAGCGGCAGCGGCTCCTAAAAACCACATCCGCAATCCTTGAGATTTCCATATTGTCAAAAGCCGTCCTCCTTTACTCGTCTTAATTTCGCCGTCTTTTCTCAGATTTTCCAGAAAATTACAATTCACGCTCGAATTTTATCTTCAAGCGCTCATCCCTGTCAATCCGAAATCCATCACTTCCTTCCAAATTAGGAAAATATTTCTATTCGCGAGGCACTCGCGAAAATAGGGTATAAGTATTCGACATCGTGAACGCAAATACCTCTTTTGTGGAGCAATTTTTTTGAGCCGCTATAATTTCAGCGTTGCGAATGACCCTCAACGGTTCATTTCGCTGCCCCCGCCAAGGCGCTGGAGATAAATACGGGGCGTCAGTTTCCACCAACAATCGATCGGTAGGAATCCTGGCAGCGACTTCGCGTAATGCCTGGGCATTTTTAAATGAGATCGGTCCGGCAAACGAAATGTAAAAACCTCGAGAAAGTAGGGCTTCGGCAAATTCCCAAGAACCGGTAAAGCAGTGCAGTACCCCTCTAATCCCCGGCACCTCATCTAAGAGATCGAGGGTATCGCGTTCTGCTTCCCGGGAATGAACCGATACCGGCAAGTCCAAATCGCGGGCTAGCCGTAGTTGTTGTCCAAACACGGAACGCTGCGTCTCCATCGGGCTATTCATATAATGGTAGTCCAAACCAATTTCCCCAATCCCCACCACGTTGGGGTCGGAGCTCCATTTTTGTAGAGTCTGCAAATCTGTTGCCACCACATCTTTGGCATCATGGGGATGCACCCCAATTAACGCAGAGATTAACGGAAACTGTTTTGTTAATGCCATCGCACGTTCAGACGTTCTCATCGAATACCCGGGAACCACCATGCCAATGCCTTGCGCTCGAGCCCGCTGATATACAGCCTCCCGATCGCCATCAAACGCCTCATCTTGAAGATGGCAATGACTATCAAAAAGTTGGAGACTCATTTCACTCGTGCCCCTTCTGCCAGTGGGGATATTGGGGCTACAATGCTCAAAACCCCCTCAGCCGAACCCGCCAGCAACATACCTTCGCTTAAAATTCCCCGTAGTTTTACAGGTTTCAAATTAGCGACCAACACAACCTGTTTGTCGATTAGATCCTCCGGCTGATAGGTGGCCCTGATCCCTGACACGATGGTACGCTCTCGCTCGCCGTCGAACACCGTAAGTTTCAATAGTCGATCTGCGCCCGACACAACCTCCGCGTGACGGATAGTACCCACCCGCAGGTCTATCTTTTGAAAATCATCCAACGTTATCCACTCGGGTTCTGCCGCTGTGAGTTCAATGCGGGGAAACAAGGGCTGACCCCTTCTGACACGAATATCTTTGGGGAATCCGCCAAACACCGCCTCTCGATATGCCTGCACTGGCATATCGAGTCCAAGTTGCTGGCGAATTTTTTGCGGGGTTTCCACCAAAAATGGCGTTAATAGCACCGAGAGAACGCGGCACACCTCCGCTAAATTGTACAGCACCGCGTTTAACCGGGGCAGTAGTTCGGGTTGTCGTGCCAAAGCCCATGGCTGTTGATCTTCGATATATTTGTTGGCCACGCGTACCAACTCGTTAATGGCTTGCAGCGCATCTGAAATTTGCAGATTTTTCATAGCCGATTCAACCGTGCGATATACACGTGCCACTTCAGCGGCTAACACGCCGTTATCTTGCGATACATCCAACTCCGGAACGACTCCTTGTGCGAACCGTTCAATCATGGCGGTAGTACGACTTAAGAGATTTCCCAAATCGTTGGCCAAATCCACATTTATGCGCAGAATCAACGCATCCTCGGTGTAATTGCCATCGGATCCAAACGGCACTTCTTTCAATAGGTAATAGCGGACCGCATCAACCCCATATTTTTCAATCAGGGTCAAGGGATCGACCACGTTGCCGCGGGATTTGGACATTTTGGTATCTCCTAAGAGTACCCAGCCATGGCCGAACACATGCCGAGGCAAGGGCAGGCCTAGGGCCATCAGCATAATCGGCCATATAATCGTGTGAAATCTTACGATTTCTTTTCCTACCAACTGCACATCAGGTGGCCAAGTGCGAGAAAATTGCTCCGGGTTAGATAGGTATCCCGCAGCCGTTAAATAGTTGGACAAGGCATCAAACCACACATAAATGACGTGATCGGGATCATCAGGAACCGGAATTCCCCATTTCAACCCCGTCCGCGAAATCGATAAGTCTTCTAAGCCCGCGCGCAGAAAAGCTAGCATCTCATTTTTTCGTGAAATCGGTTGAATAAAGTCGGGGTGGGTTTCAATGTATTCAATCATATCTTCTTGATAACGGCTCATACGGAAAAAATAACTCTCTTGTTGCACCCGCTCTACTGGCCGACCGCAGTCTGGACACTTACCATCCACTAATTTGGACTCTGTCCAAAAAGACTCATCAGGCAGGCAGTACCACCCTTCGTAAACTCCTTTGTAGACGTCGCCTTTGTCGCGCAGTTGCGCAAAAATTGACTGCACTACCTGGTAATGACGAGGCTCTGTAGTGCGAATAAAATCATCATAGGAAATCCCCAGGCGCGCCCATAGCGGATCTTGAATCCGACCGACGATTTGGTCCACCAATTGCCGTGGAGACATTCCCGCCTTCTCTGCACTCTTGGCAATCTTTTGCCCATGTTCATCGGTTCCGGTCACAAACCATACCGGTTCCCCCAATAACCGATGAAACCTGGCCAAGGCATCAGCAGCCACCGTGGTGTAGGCATGGCCCACATGCAAATCCTCACTGGGATAATATATCGGGGTTGTAACATACCACACAGGGTTCCCCATGATCTTCATTCCTTTCTCTGATGAACTGCGCCAATGGCAAAAAAATACCGCCACCTGGTTCTAGGGGCGATGCAATCGCGGTACCACCCTATTCGCTGCCAAAGACAGCCTTTAGTGTTCGTTAACGGGAACCCCCGGGGATCCTACTATATAGTTCGCATCCCGACTCCAGGGCCATAGTCAGTTCGGCATTGGTTTCCGGGCTTTCACCACTCCCCGGCTCGCTTTTACCTGTTCCCAACCGACGCTCCCCTTCCGCGTCATAGTACCGATATTCTACCAATAGTTTTAGATCACGTCAAATACACGGTTCTAGTACATTTATTAGAGCCGGCGTTATTGACTCCTTGTTCGCCTCCGTTCTGATGGACTTATCTAAGTCTGATCATCACTGATCAACTCTGGCCATCTTCCTGGTTCATCGCATCACGGCTTCTTAGGGTCTCGAGGACCGGTCGTCCACCGGCGGATGCTCCCCCAGGCTAGTCACCGAGCAGGTCTGCCGTTAAGCAGACACGAATGGACAGCCGTCCCTTGAACTCTCGGCCACTTTCCGTAAATTGGTCGCCGCGTTGACATCGCGGTCGTGGCAGGTGTGACAGGCGGGGCCTGTGCACTCTCGCACGGAGAGCGGCATGTTCAGCATTTTGTCGCCACAGGCGGCACACGCTTTGCTACTGGGATACCAGCGATTTACACGATGACCGTCTGTCGCGCGGGGCCGCTTTGTATGCCAACTGGCGGCGAAATTCGCCCAAGCCCCTATCCGCGATGCCCGGATGGCTTCCGCCAATTGCATTCTACTGCCGAAGGATCCTCGTATTCGGTCGTTGACAACTGCAAGAGTATGTCCACGGGAGCACAAATTCCTCTGCCTATATGGCAACCACCTACCGAGGCCCCCAACTTGGCGGCGTATTACAATGGAAATAATGGGTGTACACCGGAAGATGGCCACGTCATCACGATAGATGGTCCGCTACCGCACGGCCATTATTATGTGAATGTCAGTGCGTTGCACAAGAACCCGCATGATCCATATCCGTGTATAATGGCGGTATCACGCTCAATGGCGATCCGAGTGGGAAGTTTGGCTCAGGAGCGCTACACTCTTCCCGTGATCGCATCGTCTGGTAGTTGCATGGCCCGTTTTAACCGTATCTATCATGGTGCCGTTTCTTCTTTTTGCAACTCTTGGTGAAGGAGCATCCGGGCCATCGTGGTATATCCAATCCCTTTCCGATCCGCGACTTTTTGGAGGCGCTCCATGTCCCGAGCATCAATGCGAATGGTCAGCGTCTTCAGATCTTTCGATCGCCTTGTGACCGTCACATTTTTTACGCGTTCTCCGGGCAACTCAGTGGAACTATGTGTATCAAACCAGGCCGCAGCTTCCTCGTCATTATTGGGGTCAAAAGGCACCGTCCGGTCATCACCCATCTTTCTCACCCCCTATATCGCCGCTTTTCTCGTAAGTCCATGTCTCGTGCGGTGATTACGTAGACGTTGTTATCCGAGTAATGGCGGAATAAAACGGCACGGCATCGGCCAATGGACGCTTGACCGTAAGCCCAATCCAGGGATCCTTCCCGGTCTTCATCCGTAGCATTACGCGTTCTCCAAATCTGCAGAGGCTCATCCTCAAAGATATCATAGACCTCTTCTGACGTGACTTGATGGGCCTGCCAGATATGTTGTGCCCGACTATCCGGAATCCGAATTTGTTTGATGTCCAGTCTCTGGAGTCCCCAAATAGGCTATTACCGTTACTTAAAATTTGTCGTAACACAAAGTAAAACAAAAATCACCCTAAAAAGAACACACCCGCGTGAGAGACCGAGGGTTTTGTCGTAGCCAAATCCCGCGCCCTCTAGGTAAAGTCTTAAGAAACTGTTTAAACCCCAGATAGGTTGGTAGGCTTTGGAAAAACCCATGTAAAGCCCCTATGGCAAAGAGGTGCGCCGAGTGTCAAATTAACGACCACAGCAATACTACGGCTTGCGCCATGATTCCTTCCTCACGGCCCAGCATTCCCAAATGGTCGGTAGTCGTCGCTTTAATGGACACTTGGCTCGGTTCAACCTCCAGAGCTCGCGCCAAAATATCTTGCATTTGCTGCCGATAGGGTGCCAGTTTTGGCATCTCTGCCACCACTGTAGCATCGACATTCCCTATAACGTACCGTTTCTCTTTCATCAAATCGCACACATGTTGCAACAACGTTATGGAGCGGGCGCCATCAACCTCCGGCTGGCCGCGACGAAAATATTGGCCCAAGTCTCCCAATGCCAGTGCCCCTAGAATCCCATCCATAATCGCGTGCGTTAATACGTCACCATCTGTATCGCCTTCCAGCCCGAAACGGTGAGGAATGGTTACCCCCCCTAACACCAAATCCCGTCCCGCAACTAAAGGGTGGACATCTATTCCTTGACCAATTCGTGGCTGTCTCATGGGGTAACACACCTTCCAAACTTGTCTTGAACGACTACACGAAATTTCTTCGTCATTTCTTTACCCTAACTGAAATTGCCGGGCTGCCGCAACAAACGCAGCAAACAAAGATTTGGCCTCAGATTCCCTGTCTGCTAAATCCTCCGGATGCCACTGCACCCCCAGGATAAATCGCCCATCCTGAGATTCGATCGCTTCCACCACCTGATCCTCCGAGATTGCCCCAATCTTCATGCCTTCCGGAACCCTGGCAATGGCTTGGTGATGAAATGAATTCACCAGAAACTCCGATGACGATACCAATCTTTTCAGCAGGCTATCATCTACTGCAATCACCCGATGAGTCAAAGCACCGCGCGGAGCATCTTGGCTATGCATAATCACACTATCTGGCATTTGGTGCCTGACATCTTGAATGAGGGATCCGCCCTTGGCCACTGCAATGGCCTGCATCCCGCGACATATGCCAAATATCGGCAGCCCCCGGTCCATCGCTTGCTGCAGCAACCCAAGCTCCGTCTCATCCCGGGCTACGGATATCCCAGATGAATCACCGTGATTCACTTCTCCATAACATGCGGGATCAAAGTCGCCGCCGCCCGTGAGCAATAGTCCATGGCACATCTCTAGCAATAGCGTTGCGGTCGGTTCGTTGGGCAGCGGGACGGGCACCCCACCGGCCTCAATGATGGCAGATAGATAGACATGTCGTATCCAGTCGCGCGCTCCAATTGCAAATTCCTCATCGCGGGACATAGTAATTCCAATCAACGGCTTATCCAACCACGATTCCTCCTCAATGCAAGACTAATCTGTATTCTGCTCTATATTAGCCGGGTTTCCTAGGCCAACACTCGGTTTTTTCTCCCGCTCTCTTGCGGACCCCGATCTGGTTAATCGGGGGTGTCATGGGAAACGCTTCTAGAGGCAGAATGGAAATAGGTATGATGAGTTTGATCCCAAGTTTCCAAGGCGTGAAGGCGCATCGCAATCTGTGGAGACTGGCGGGCTACCCTACGCACTAAAAGGTTCATTAGAACCATAGGCGCTGCATATGAGTCGAACAAAGAAGCGCTCGCTACTGGCACCACTACGGTCACGTCGGCGATATCAAGAACAGGCGATGATAATCGGTCGGTAAACACTGCGATGGGCAATCCTCGCCGACGAATGGCATGAAGCCATTCCACGGTGGCAGTCGGATACCGAGGAAAAACCCATGCCAAGACTGCGGTATCTGGCTCGGCCGTTACCGGAATGGTATCCCATTGTGTAGTGCCTGGAGTAGCAATAATGACATGGTCGCGAATTTTTGACAAGAAGTATGCCGCATAAGGAATGAGGGTCGCGGACGCTCGAGATCCAGTCAACACCAACCGCCCCGCCCGATGTATCAGATCGGCAACCCGGTCAATCGCGGGATCACGTGCCAATTGTTGTAAGCGCTCGAGGTTCTCAATTTCCTGGCTTACCAATGTATCAGCGTGTGCCGTATGATCTGAAGACACATACGTTAGCCTGTCCGGTGCCCTCCATTCTTCTCGTACTAGATCTTGCACTGTGTGAACGAAATCCGCATACCCGGAAAATCCCATGGTGGCGCAAAATCGGGATATAGATGCTTGGCTTACTTGAATGGTTGCAGCTAGTCTAGAGGCACTCATGAGTGATACTTCGCGGAGATGATGCATCACATACTTTGCAATCTCTTTATGGGTTCCAGATGCTTCCCCCGCTGCGGCAACACGTTCCTGCAACATTTCGACCGTCAATACGCTATCTTTCATATACAACTCCTTTCCACACAATTGAATAGTATCATTCAGTTAATTGAAATTATAGAATGTATATATAGCTGTAGCAACGCGATATTCTCCTAAAATATTGTCAAAATGAAGAGGCATTCTGTTGAAATACTGCAACTAAGATGATACTCTGTTCCCAGTTGGAGAATGATTTCATCCAATTGTCGCAATCCTTTGCTCTGCTAATAAGGTAGTGTGCGGGTGTTTCATATTAATACGTTAAGAACATTCCCAACGATACAAGGAGGTCCATGCGATGGCGTCAAATTTATTAGGAAAAAAGGGCCATAAAATTTCGGTCATTCAAGCCATTGGCTATTCTATCGCGTTGCTAGCACCTACGGCCTCAATGGCCCTCAATACGTCCCTGGCCGCCAGCATGGCTGGTCGCGCAGTGCCCTTAGTCATGCTGGGTTCGCTCATCGGGGTCATACTTATGGCTATTCCATTTATTAAATTCACACGAAAATTTGTCCACGCCGGATCCATCTACAATTTCAACAGCAAAGTTTTAGGCACGTCTGTGGGCTTTGTTTCAGGATGGGTTCTGTTGTTGTCCTATCTAGGTTTTGCCTTGGGCGGCATTGGACTGATTGGTGACTTTGGCCAAGCCTTGTTAGCGCAGTTAGGTATTCAAGTCCCATGGGCTCCCATCGCCCTCATTGGCACATTTCTGGTTTATCTGATGATCATTCGTGAAATTCGCATTTCAACGACAGTAGCCCTAACCTTGGAAGGGCTCTCAGTTTTGGCCATGATCATTCTATCGTTTGTTATCTTAGGCCGTGGTGGTGCAGCTCATCATTTAACTCTCCTGCCATTCGTGCCCCAGCACCATGGCCTTTCGGGTGTGGCCTTCGCCATGGTATTTGGTTTCCTGTCCTATTTTGGATTTGACGTCGCAGCAACCATCGGGGAAGAGACAAACAATCCGCGCAGGAATATTCCCATCGCAATTGTCGCCAACCTCTTAATTGCGGGCATATTGTACGTGTTTGTCTCCTATGCCCAAACAGTGGGGTTTGGTCTTTCGGCTGCCGATATCAAACAGTTTTCCAATACCGGTGCCCCTCTTGGTGTCCTCGCGGCTCATTATATGGGCAACACCATGGCGGTGGCAATTGATATTGGGGCACTATTCAGCGGGTTTGCCGCGACTATGGCCGCAACTCAGGCTGCGTCCCGTATCCTGTTTGCCTTAAGTAGAGATAATGTCCTGCTTCCCTCATTGGCCAAAGTCAGCGATAAGTCGGGCGCTCCTGTACGAACCACTACCGTCGTGGTGGTCTTTGGTTTATGCGTGATGCTGATTCCCTCATTATGGGGCAACACCGCCGCTGCCATGTTCGGTTATGCCGGAACTGTCGGGGTACTGGGATTCTTGGTGTCTTACGGTTTGACAGCCTTGGCTGACATTGTGAATGAGGCTCGTGTTGGCCGCAACAAAGCCATATCTATACTTTTGGGCGTACTGGCCATGGCCATTATTTTATACACTCTATATGCCAATGTGTATCCTGTCCCACCAATGCCTTACGCGGTATTCCCCTATTTAACCGCCGGCTGGATTCTATTGGGTGTAGGATTGCTCTATCGAAAACCCTCTTTGCGTAACGACATTGGTCATGCTTTAGAGGCTCATGCACGAGAAGTCGATGTTTAAGGAGGCACCATATGGCAAAGTATGACATCATCGTGGTGGGAATGGGCATCATGGGTGGTGCCGCGACATATCAAGCTGCGCGAAGAGGTCTTAAGGTACTAGGATTGGAGCAATTTGACCAAATAGGCCATACTATGGGATCGTCACACGGAGAGACTCGTGTAATCCGACAAGCCTATTACGAGCACCCTGATTACGTTCCGCTTGTGCAAGACGCTTGGAACGAGTGGAAGGAACTGGAACGTCTAACCCGCCAATCTTTATTGGTGCAAACGGGAGGTCTCATGATGGGTCTTCCCTCGTCTGAGGTAGTGCGTGGTGCAATAGCCGCTGCCGTAGCCCACCAGTTGCCGTATGAAATTTGGGATGCGGCCCACGTGATGCGCCGCTTCCCAGCATTTCATGTCACCGCAGAGGAGGTGGCAGTGTGGGAGCCGATGGCTGGATATATTAAGGCCGAGGCTTCGCTATTAGCCATGGTATCCTTTGCCACTTCCCGAGGTGCCACTATCCATACTGGGGAGAACGTTTTAGCAATGACCTCTCAGTCTCCCAACGAGGTGGAGATTACAACCAACAAGGACCGTTATTCTGCCGGAGCCGTCATCTTGACAGTGGGCCCTTGGGCAACCCGTTGGTTTCCGGCGTGGCCTTTGGCGGTGGAACGACAAGTACCGTTTTGGTTCGATGGACCAAGACTCCGTGCGATGACACAATATCCTATTTACATTCACGAAAATCGGCAAGGTCAGCATACCTATGGATTTCCTTACATCGACGGGCAAGGATTAAAAATTGCCCGTCACCATGGTGGCAAAATCACCACAATCGATACGGTGCAGCGCAAGGTGGTGCAAGATGACAAAGCGGCTTTGGAATCCACCCTCGATTTCCTGCCCGATGTTCTGACGTCCTCTGTTTGCCGCGAAGAAGTATGCCTGTATACCAACTCCCCCGACTCCCATTTCATCATTGGGCGACATCCCCAGTACCACGGGCATGTGATAGTCGGGGCAGGGTTTTCCGGACACGGTTTTAAATTTGCTCCCACCATTGGCCGGCTGCTTTTGGACTTGGCTCAAAATCTGCATGCCGCTGAATTACCGCTATTTTCCCCGCTAAGAAACGCCATCCAACTTCATTAAACCCTAAAGGGCCCATACCACGTGCTTCTCGGCTGTGGGCCCCCGTCTTGCACAACCGAGTCGTTCGCAACAGTGGCTGGATCCGACCTCTGGTTGCTATACTCAGAACAGTACCGAACGAAGTGTCAACAGGGGGAATTTCATGAAACGAATTGCCATTATTGGGTCGCCCGGAGCGGGAAAATCTACTTTAGCCTGGCAATTAGGAGAAATTTTGGGACTTCCCGTGTTTCATTTGGACCGACTGTTTTGGAAACCAGGATGGATACCATCGCCCAAATCTCTGTGGATTGCCATGCAATCCACACTCGTCACCCAAGATTCCTGGATTATCGATGGGAATTATGGATCAACGTTGCATATTCGGGTAGCCGCTGCTGACACCATCATTTTTCTGGATTTTCCGCGCTACATTTGCTTGGGTCAAGCTGTGAAAAGAGCTTGGCAATATCGAGGCACTATTCGGCCTGATATGGCGCAGGGATGTCCTGAAAAAATTGATAGGGAATTCCTCCAATACATCTGGAGATTCCCATTCTCCGAAAGGCCGCAAATTCTATTCCAGTTGCGCCTTGCCTCTGAACGAGGGGCATCAGTAATACAATTGACCAGACGACAGCAAATAACCGAGTATATGAAAAGCCTAGAAAAGTGAATCGGCCCAAAGCGTCGAGTCGCCTGCGACAGAGCGGGCCATAACTGTTAGGATTCCGTGACTCTAGACTTCAGTACGTAATCAAAATACCGCTCGGTCACCCCGTGACCGGTCCACGAGGCACGAAGCTGGGTTTTTTTGACCACGCGCCGCATTGCCGAAAGCAGATGCCGATTGCAATCCTGGGCTGTGTCCCCTGTTAGCACGCCTTCGATGTGAAACCCACCGTCCACTGCCTTTATCGCAGCGTCGCCAAAAAGCGATAGTACCACAGGTTTTATCGCTTCGCTATCGTCCGTAGTGATGTCGGCGATCACCGAAAACGTGTTCTCTTCCATCGGCACCCTCCTGATTCAGAGTCTTCTGATGCCTATGATATCACATTCCTGGTGGCAACCCTATCCCGCAACGGTTTAGATTCTCTCCAAAGTCTCATTGGGTATAAGCAGGGTACGGCTCAAAATATCGTGAAAACACCCTGTACGGATCTTCGGCGATTGGCGGCAGCGAAACTAATGGCGAGACCGGAAATTGCGGCAAGCGTTCAAATAACGGCGGGCTGTCCTTTTGAAAAATCAACCCGACCGGCTGTAAGTCTTCTCGGTTTAATAAGGCAACCGCTTGGGTAAAATCGTGGGGATCATGCCCAATGTCTTCCGCCAAACGGATATGATCCTTCCACCAACGATAGGTTCTGGCTTTATCATAGGTCACACAAGGAGAAAACACATTAATAAGACTAAAACCTGGATGTTTTATGCCTCCCTCAACAAGACCCGCTAACAGATCCACTTGACTGGATACGGCCTGTGCCACATAGGTTGCTCCTGATGCCACCGCCAACGCCAAAGGAGCAATGGGAACGTCAATAGATCCATAGGGTGTGGAGCTTGAAGCAAAGCCCAGTGGGCTGGTCGGTGCCGTTTGTCCCTTGGTGTTCCCGTAGACCCCGTTGTCCATCACAATATAGGTCACGTCGATGTTTCGCCGACACGCATGTATCAAATGCCCTACCCCTATGCCATAGCCATCCCCGTCTCCACCGGCAGCAATGACAGTCAGTGCCCGATTAGCCATTTTTATGCCGGTTGCCGCAGGCAATGTGCGACCATGCGTGGTGTGTAGCCCGTAACCCCCAAAGTATGTGGTGATTTTACCCGAACACCCAATGCCTGAAACCAAGACTGTCTCATAGGGAGCTATGCGCAAATTGGCCAGGGCTTTTTGCAAGGCTTTTAAGACCCCGAAATCTCCGCACCCTGGGCACCATGTCGGGTGATCGCGTTCATACGCGGCCATGTCGATAGTCATCATGTCCCCCACTTTCCTTTAATAACCCACAAGTCCTCCACAGTAATTGGCATCCCGTCATATTTGCGAAAACCCTTGATCTTGTCGCCAATGCCTAAATGTTGCGCTAAAAGCCCGGCCACCTGACCAGAATAGTTTTGTTCTACAACGATAATCTCCCCGGCTTCCTTAAGTCCTTGCAAACTTTGAGTGGGAAAGGGACTTAGCAGGTGCAAGGCTATAACCGACGAGTTGTCCTGTTCTTCCGGCGGCAACGCGAGCCACCATTCCAAGAGAGGCAAGACAGAGCTCCCCACGGAGAAATACACATGGTCACATCCCTGTCCCCAACGGAAAAATGGTTCTACCGCGGTATACACGCTATCCAACTTTTCCCACCGGGATCTCTGCATTTGGGCTCGGATCTCGGGGTCTTCGACATCAATCCCCCCTCTGGTGTCGTGCTCGTCACCGGAGGTGACAAAGGGAGTTTTCATGGGAGTGCCGGGGAGGATCCGGGGTCCAGGCTCACGGCCCTCTGTGCGCCAATAACGCGCATAGACGTCATCGGGGTTAGACTGAATTTTTCGGTCCACCGACACCCCTTCGAAATCAAGGTCCCGAAGAGTACGGCGTGACAGGGCAAGATCTTGGTCACTAGCAACAATCACCGGACACTGATACCGCTCCGCTAAATTGAAGGCTGTCGGCATATCCAAAAGTGCGGTACCAGGATCGATCGGCGCTAAAACAATGCGCCCGAAGTCACCATGTCCCGCATAAATCATATGGGCTAGGTCTCCTTGCTCATGTTTTGTGGGCATTCCAGCGCTGGGTCCTGGGCGTTGGGTATCCACTATAACCGCAGGGGTTTCCGTCATTGCCGCATAACCTAGTGATTCGGTCATCAGCGACAGCCCCGGTCCTGAGGTTGCGGTCATGGCGCGCACTCCGGCATACTGTGCTCCAATCACCATCATTAACGCGGCAATTTCATCCTCCGCCTGAACCACGGCACCGCCAACTGCTGGCAATTCCCTGGCCAGCCATTCCAAAATATCGCTCGCCGGCGTAATCGGATAACCGAAAAATAGTCGACAGTTTGCCATTAAGGCGCCAACGGCCATTGCCTCATTGCCAGAAAGCACGGGGGCGCTCTGACCTAAGGGAGGCAAGTGAATCATGGCTTCGCCGACTTCGCTCGCCCACTGATATCCAGCCTCTAGGCCTCTAAGATTGCTCTCGACCACAGATTCTCCTTTGTCCCTAAACTGACGGCGGACTTCATCCGTCATAAGGTCCAATGGAATGCCTAACAAAAAGGCCGATATACCTAACGCCACCGCATTGCGGTGGGTTTTACCGCGAACGGTGGCGGCTAATGCCGACAAAGGAGCGGAAGCCATCGCGCTTGCGTCGTCTACCATAACCCGTGTCCCTTGCCCAATCCGGGAAGTATAATGAGATAAGAATTCTTGCGCCCCTGCAATCACCAAATCTAGGTGTTTTCTGTGCCCATGTTTGGGTTGGTCGGTAATCCGTACTTCATATGAAGTCATGCCACCCTTGATGACGGAGGGAAATTCTCTGAAGGTGACGACGCCATACCCAAGACGGCTAACCGAGCGCACCATAATTTCTCCCGCACTGTCAACGCCTTCGCCCGTGTGCGCCAAAAACATCCAGGTAAAGTCGGTCATCGATTCGTCGCTCCCTCAGATTTGGGAATGCGGCATGATGCCCCAGTCCTCATAATAGACACCCCATGCTTATTGTTCCAACAAGAAGAACTCCACCATTTCATCTTGCTCCACACCTAGCTGAGAAAAATATTGCCCCTGGTAAAAAATGAGCGGGGTATGGTGTTCTTGTTCCCCAAAGTCGTGAACTCGCCCGATAATAATGGTATGGTCTCCGGCTACAATTCCTTGATCTTTTTGGCATAAGAACCAGGCGGCCGCATCATGCACCACGGGAAACCCTCCGGGAACCAGTGCCAACTGCGGTTGGGCCTCGGGATGATGCTGACGGCGGCCAAAGATTTCGGAGACCAGCTTCTGCCGTGAATGCAAGATACTAATGGTAAACACCGCATCAGGGGATGCCAAATAGCGGTGCATTTGGCTCGCATTGCTCACCGATACTGCCACCAATAACGGATCCAGGGAGACGGACATAAACGCATTAGCCGTCATCCCGTGAATTTCTGATCCTTGTTTGGCCATAACCACCGTAATACCGGTTGCAAATTTACTACACGCCTGGCGAAAGTTCCGCTGTCGGTCTATGACATGGCTCATCTGGATCATCCCCCTCGCACTAAGTCCTAATCCACCATAATGGGCCGATCTGGCAATATCGGATTCGTTGTCGGCATGGGGTTTTGGTTCCAATCAAAAGCGACCATCGATTCATCAAACCATCTTTTGGGAGCTGGTGCTCCCCAAAATGTTTGCCTTTGCGGATCTTCGAGATCCCACCGTATTGGTTCCCAGTCAGGGTCAGCGAGTAAGTAGTCACCGGTAAAAAGTTCAATACGGTTGCCATCGGGATCTCTTAAGTATAAAAAGAAAGCGTTAGTGGTCCCGTGGCGTCCCGGTCCGCGTTCGATGTTGTCTACATAGCCTAGCGCAGCCAGTCGATCCGCCACTGCCAAGATCTGATCCTTTGATGACGCAATAAAGGAGGCATGGTGGAATCGTGGGCCTTTGCCGTTAGATATGGCCAGGTCATGTGAAGTTTGCTTGCGATGGAGCCACGCCCCCCAAATTCGGTCTTTGCCATTTTCCACACTGACGGTATATTCACTCATCTGAAACCCCAGGTGATCTTGGTACCAACGCGCTGCCTCCTCCACATGGGGACTAATATAGTTGACATGATCAAGCCGCATTACCTCGGCGCCGCGATACTGATCGAACCGTTGCAATAACCACGGTACCTGTTCCACTTGATAAAAAAACTCTATCGGGAAGCCAAAGGGATCTTGTGCCCGCAGCACACGGCCAATTGCCCGCTCGACTCCAGTCTCCCAATGCACGCCAACTCCAAGAGTTCCGAGATATTGGGCCAGGATATCTAGATCGTTTTCACGAGCCACGCGAAATCCCACATGAGCCACGCCAGGTTCCGAAGCCTGTCGGAGAATCAGGTTATGGTGCGTCCGATCTTCGAGCCCTCGTAAGTAGAGACATTGCCCATCACGTTCGGTTACCGTCAGCCCAACCGCATCGACGTAAAATGCTTGAGCCCGATCCAAGTCGGTCACGCAATACTCGATGTGGTGCGTGCGCAAAACATTGAAGGTATTGCCATCCATAGGGTATCCCTCCTATCCCAATAACGGATCCGGGGTTTCATTCAGTAAATCCCGAATCAGTTGTTTTGCCGGCTCCTTGTCGTAACTATGATATAACGCTCCCGCCATACGGACCGGGTCTCCAAAGAAAAATCGCTCATATAGTACTTGCCGATTGCCAAAGGTAGAGACAGCCGCATCCCACGCCAACCGAAAGAGCCGGGTGCGATCCAATGCAGTGGTGTTCTTCGCTTGATAAAACCGATCAATATCAGTCCTGAGTTCGGGATTATTAAAATCTCTTTCCGACGGAATCGCCATCAATCCGCCGGCGGCCAACTGCTGCACAATCTCCACCAAACGCGGATATACTTTAGGGAATGTATTGCGGGCAATGTTCAAAGGCGTCCAGTCAGGAGTCATAATTCCCCATTTGTTTAATTTGGCATTAGCTTCACTGGCTACCAAAAAAGCCTTCATAGTTTCCAGCGCAATCACCACTTCCGCCACTTTTTCCTGCACGTGCTGGAACTGCTCAATGCCAATAGTGTCCACGATGAGACTTGTCACGCCCAGAATAAACTCGGCTTTCGCCATGTTTTTGACGATCACTTGATGCGTCATGTGTGGTGTGGCATCAGTGTCCGCATAAAGTTTGTTGCACCGGTCACCGTCTTCTAACACAAAGATCCGTTCCCAGGGCACCAGTACGTCATGAAACACCACCACAGCATCCATTTCTTCGAAACGGGATCCTAAGGGATGGTCAAAGTGAGACTTGCCATAATCAAAGGTTTCCCGGCAAATGAGCCGCAGCCCAGGGGTCGAAAGCGGCAATGCAAACGCAAACGCGTACGGGCGATCTTCCTCGGTGTTGCGTATCACTGTGGAGGGAAAAACCAGAATTTCATCAGCTAACGGCAAAGTGGCTAACATGCGGGCTCCGCGGATAATGACGCCCTCTGAAGTTTTCTCCACCACACGGGCGGCCAAATAGGGATCCGCCTGCTGTGCTGCCGATACCCCCCGGTTAGCTTGGGGCAAAATCAAGGTATGTGTCAGGCACAAGTCATTTTCCCGCACATATTCGTAGTATTTGCGGATATTATCGCTATAGCGCGAATCTTCGGCGCCAAAAAAAGGGGCGGCAGCGGCAATCGCCATGAGTTCGCTATTGAGGTAATCGGGTGCGCGCCCCATCATCCCGTGAGCATAACGAGCCCAGTGCTGCATCATGTTTCGCCGCCTAGCCAGATCTTCTTTGGTGTGCGGCTGCATAAAGGAGAGCCCCACCAAATTGCCGGTGGAAGGCGATTGGTACGTCATTTCCGGCTGCAATTGTGGATCATGCTGCATGTCATAAAGATGAGCCACGGACTTAGCAATATTGCGAAAAGCCGGATGTTCCGTAATTTTTCCTTCAACCTTCTCGCCGTCAATCCAAAGATCGCGTCGAGCCCCATCCAGGTCATTGAGATATTGTTGTCCGGTACGAATTCCCATAAAAAATCCTCCTTAGAGTGTTGATGTTACGGTTAAGTCAAGAGGCGCCAACCCGGGGAATGGGGTGGGTCCCCAAAGCCACGTGGACGGTTTTCCATTCGGTGTAAAAATCAAAACTATGCACACCGCCTTCACGCCCGATACCACTCCACTTGGACCCGCCAAACGGCGTCCGCAAATCTCGCACATTTTGTGAGTTCAGCCATACCATGCCAGATTCTACTGCTTGCGACACCCGATTCGCCCGAGCCACGTCGCGTGTCCATACATAGGCGGCCAATCCGTAGCGTACCTGGTTGGCCATGGCCACGGCTTCTGCCTCATCGTGAAACCGCAGCACGGCTAACACCGGGCCAAAGATTTCTTCCTGCGCAACCCTCATAGTGGGAAGAACCTTAGTTAACAACGTCGCTTCCAAGAAGTTGCCCTGCGGCCATTGCGCTGGTCGATTCCCTCCAACCGCTACCTGAAAACCTTCAGATTGAGCCAAGTCAATATAGCTTTTGACCCGTTGCCAATGCTCCTCATGAATCAAAGGCCCTAGTTCAGTCGTTTCATCAAATGGGTCGCCCACCCGTATGCGGCGGATACGCTCCGCTAATGCGGCTTCAAAGCGATCGGCGATGCTGTCTTGGACCAACAATCGAGAACCCGCTGTGCAGCGTTCCCCATTTAGGGTAAACATGCCAAACAAGGTTGCATCTACAGCACGATCAAAATCTGCGTCTTCAAAAACAATTACAGGCGATTTCCCGCCCAATTCCATGGAAAACCTCTTTAAGTACTGAGCGCCGTTGCGCATGATTTCCTGACCCGTTGTGGTTTCCCCGGTGAACGAAATCAGCGGAACATTGGGATGGGAGACCAAGGCCGCCCCGGCCGACTCACCGAGTCCGTGGACCACATTAAACACCCCAGGAGGCAAATCGGCCTCCTGAATAATGCGGGTCAAACGTTCTGCAGTAATCGGCGACCACTCGGCGGGCTTTAGCACCGCCGTATCTCCGGATGCCAAGCACGGGGCAATCTTCCAGGTTTCCAGCATTAAGGGCGTGTTCCAGGGAGTAATCAAACCCGCCACCCCTACGGGCTGACGAATGGCGTAATTTTGAAAGTGAGGCGGGTTGGGAAAAGCCTCCCCGGTCATACGTGTCGCCATTTCGGCAAAGAAGCGAAAATTTTCTGCCGCACGTTCGATTTGGCCCAAGGTCTGTCGGATGGGAATGCCGGTATCCAATGTTTCCAACGATGCCAGGGCCTCCCGGTCGCGCATCATGCCATCGGCAATACGATTCAAGTATCGGGCGCGGTCCCTGCCAGGCAAATCGCGCCACACCGCTTGGAATGCTTCTCGGGCTGCGCGCGCTGCCTGATCCACCGCTGCTGCATCGCCTGACGCGACCTGGGTCAACGATTGATTGGTGGCAGGATCCCGATCATCAAACCAGGCATCGCTATGGTCGACAAATTCTCCATTGATAAAATGACGGATTTTATCAGGCACCAGTGCAAGGGTATCACTACGGGTCATGAATCTGACTCCTCCTTAACAACCAGGTTCGTTAAGACACCCAGATTTTCTACGCTGCATTCCATGAGGTCCCCAGGTACCACGGGCGAAATCCCATCGGGCGTGCCTGTGAGAATAACGTCACCGGGGGCCAAGGTCATAAACGCAGAGAGATAGGCAATAATGTCGGGAATGGAGTGAATGAGGTGCTCAGTGTTGCCTTGCTGTCGGACCACACCGTTGACACGGGTGGTAATGGACAAATGACCGGGATCTCCAATCTCATCTCTTGTCACTAAAACAGGACCTAGAGGGCAAAATGTATCAAATCCCTTTGCTCTAACTGGAGGACGAAAGGTATTGCGGATATAGTCACGGCACGTGAAATCATTGGCAATGGTATATCCCAAAACATATTCGAGGGCGTGCTCTGGTGATACCTGCCGACACTCCCGGCCGATGACCACGGCCACCTCAGTTTCATAATGGCAATGGGTGGCTAAAGCGGGATATTTCACTGGAGACTGATGTCCGGTCACCGATGACGTGGGTTTAAAAAACAGCGCTGGTTCAGGAGGCTCCTCCAGTCCCAATTCCGCCGCGTGTCCTCCATAATTCAAGGCTAGGCCTATAATGTTGCGCGGCTCCACGGGAGCCAGCCAATGAACCTGATCCCACTCAAGACGCCTGTGGTCGGGAGTCACCAGCACATTGTCGATGACCTGAGCCGACTGAATACGCCCCTCGGCAAAAAATCGCGCTAACCGCATTAATCCCTCCCTCCTTCTTGCGGTAATACTCCATATTGCCGCAACACTTTTTCCAGTCCTTGATAATGTTCCTGAGAAATCGGCGTCAGTGGCAGTCGAAGGTGCGGACGAATCTTACCCATCATTCCCAAAGCCGCCTTGAGAGGGCCGGGATTGGTTTCCCAAAATAGAGCATCATTTAATGCGTAAAGATAATAGTGAAGTTCCCGGGCCTTTTCCCATTCGCCTTGAACGACCAAATTGTATAAATCTGCCACCTGACGGGGCAAAATGTTAGCGGTGGCGCTGATGTGACCCGCTCCCCCTAAGGTCAGCATGGGATAGCATAAGGCTTCAATGCCGGAATAAACCAGAAAGCCCCGACCCATAAGATGTAACACTTTGGTTACTTGCTCGAAATCACGGTTGGATTCTTTAATCCCAATGACGTTGTCGGCCACTTGGCAAATTCGCTTCACAGTGGATGGCTCGATGTTGGTAGCAGTGCGCCCAGGGATATTGTAAATCACCACAGGTAAACTGGTAGACCGGGCTACCGTAGTAAAGTATTGATAGAGACCTTCTTGCGAAGGACGGTTGTAATACGGAACAATAACCAATACCGCGTCGGCGCCCGCTATCTCTGCACTATGCGTCAGGCGCAGGGTTTCGTCTAAATTCGTGCTGCCGCTTCCCAATAGCACCGGTACCCGTCCAGCCACGGTGGCCACCGTAGTACGAAAGATAGCTTCGCGCTCGTCCAAGGTCAAAGAGCTTGGCTCCCCCGTCGTTCCGGTCACTGAAATACCGTGACTGCCTTCATGAATTTGCCAATTTATCAGATTCTTAAGGGTGTCATGATCGACTTGATTAGCGTCGGTAAACGGCGTAACCACCGGGGTAATGGAACCGCGTAAACGTTCCTGGATGGGTTTCATCTCTGTCACTCCTCTTAGCATATGTGGTGCTGCATCTTACTCCCTAGCCACCGCCGACAGTTTGCGCTGCCTGCGATGCGCCCGATAGGATTCCAAGGTCTGTAGCTGATGATCCTCTACAAGATGCTCAAGCACTTCTGTGGGAGCCTTCTCCACCAGCGACTGCAAAATTTGGTAATGTTCTTGTAAAGAAGCCCGAGCGCGTTCGGGAACCAAAGTAAACATATTGGAGCGAACCCGGTCCAGTTTTGCCGCACATGCGGTAATCTGTTCTACCAGATAGCGGTTGGGGCAACGCCGCCGGATCGTCTGATGGAATTGACGGTTTAGCTCCCCATATGTCCTCAAGTCTGCACGATCCAGCGCTTCGTCCATGCGCTGTGCCACTGTACGCAATATTTCGTAGTCTTCGGGGGTCAAATACGGCGCCGCGAGCGCTGTCGCCCACCCCTCCAATCGCGCCTCTACCGTCAAGACTTCTTCGTAGGTCCGTTCATCAATGCGGCTGACTTGGGCGCCGACATTGGGTTGGAAATCCACCAAATCTTCCGCTTCCAAACGACGAATCGCTTCTCGGACCGGAATCGGACTGATACCGAATTCGCGGGCCAAGGCATCAATGACCAAACGATAACCTGCGACAAACTCTCCAGATAAAATGCGGTGCCGTAATTCTTGATAGACTTCGTCGGTCTTTGACACAGGGCATAAACTCCTTTAATCAAAAGATTTTCATCCCTCAGTGAGTGGACGGAGAACGATGAAGTTCTCCTCTTAACAATACTACGCGGACTGTCTCCGACGGCACCGTACCAGGATCCTTTCCCGCTTAATAAAATATTACATCATATATGATAAGATATGCAACTATGAAAATTAGATATTTCCACCCCGGCAACACACTACCCGATAGCCAAGTATCCTTCTGAAAGGGCATGATGGGCCTCACGGGAGGACCCCGAAAACACTATGTGCCCATGAACCATAATGTAGGCCCTCGACGCCAGTGCTAGCGCTTGCGAGACGTTCTGCTCCACCATTAATATGGTTAAACCACTCTCTTTAAGACGGGATAAAGCCTCAAAGACCTCTTTCACAATCACCGGCGCTAATCCCAAGCTAGGTTCATCGAGCAGCAAGATTTCGGGTTTTGCCATCATTGCGCGGCCAATGGCCACCATTTGCTGCTCTCCGCCAGATAGCCATCCAGCCTTGCGATGACGGTGTTTTAACAAACCGGGAAACAGATCCATAACCTCCGCCACGTCTTGTGCAAGCCCACCTCGTCTACGCCTATGGAAGGCGCCCAATTGCAAATTGTCTTCCACCGTAAGATGCGAAAATATTTGGCGACGTTCAGGTACTAGAGCCAATCCATAATGAATCCTACGGTGGATGGGAACCCGTGTGATCTCTTGGCCTTGGACGATGACGTGACCGGCGGGAGACGGATAGAGGCCCATCACGGTACCCAATAACGTCGATTTTCCTGCGCCGTTAGGACCCAAAAGGGCAACGACCTCGCCCTTGGCAACGCTCAGCGAGCACCCATTTAAGACTTGGACACGGCCTCGCCGGGTTGTCAACTCCACTAATTCCAACACGCTGCTCATCCCTCCCGACATTTTCCAAAACGCTACAGCAAGCCCGTCGTTTCAATTCCCATATCCTCTTCACCAAGGTATACCCGCATCACCGTGTCATCGCGCTGAATCACCTCAGGACGGTCATTGGCTACGACCTGTCCTTCTGCCAATACCACGACCCTATCCGCAACCGACAACACGCTAGGCAAATGATGTTCCACCAACAAAACAGTTCGTTGCGCAGCCCGCATTGAACGCACCAGTTCCAACACCACTTGGGATTCCTGGGTAGTAAGCCCTGACAACGGCTCATCCAACAACACAACCTTCGGGTTCAACATTAAGGCGCGATAAATTTCCAACAATCGCTGATGGCCAAACGACAAATCCCCCGCCAGCTTATGCCCTTCCTCACGTAATAGGCTTTGATTCAATTCAGCCGCAGCACGAATCTTGGCATCGATTTCGAAGCGTCGCACAGTAGGTAACCGAAAGGCAGCCCATGTCAAAATTGGCCGTTTAGGAGCTATACCGGCCGCAATCAGATTATCCATTACGCTAATTTGCTGAAACACTTGTGGGGTCTGCAAAGTTCGCTGAATTCCCGCGAGCGCAATTCGTTCGCTTGGCCATCCGGTGATGTCCTTACCCTCAAGATGCACGCTGCCGGAGTTTACCGAAACCAATCCCATAATGGCATTAAACAACGTCGTCTTGCCGGCCCCATTGGGTCCGATGATCCCAACCACCTCACCTGGCATTGCCTCAAACGAAACCGCGGACAATGCACTGACTCCACCAAAAACTACCGAGAGACCCTCAATAGACAGCATGCCATCCACTCCTTCTATACCCGATGCTGCGCATGGGATCCCATCAACCCTTGCGGTCTCACCAACAGCACTAGAAACAGAACGGCGTAGGCAATGCCATCAGCCCAGGTACTCGACACGTATCCCGCCGCCACGCTTTGAACCAGGCCTAGCACCAACCCGCCCAGAGCAGCACCGGGCAAACTGTCGATGCCGCCGATAATGGCACCCACAAACCCACTGAGTCCTAGGTCTAGTCCCATATTGGCATTGGCAGTCGTAATGGGCGCCAATAACGCCCCACCTACGGCACCGATGATCGCCGCTGAAATCCAGGTATATAGACTGAATTTTAAAGGATCCATACCAAAAAGTTGGGCAGCCTGTGGATTATCCATAGCCGCCTCCATGCCGCGCCCCAGATACGTTCGCTCCAAAAACAGATACAACGCCAGGGCTACTACTGCTGCTCCCAGCAGGACCCACAGGTTTTGCACGCTTAAAACAGCTCCAATGAGATGAATGCTGCCATTCCCGCTCAAAGGATTCACCGCCACCGGATTCACTCCCCATAGCAATGTCGCAATCCCGCGCAATGCCGTATCTAAGCCCAAAGTGATAAAAATTAGAGTTAACGGGGCTGAATGACGAGCTGGATGCATCACAATTCGAGAGATTCCTGCGCCGACCACTGCCGCCACGGCTACCGCTGCAATCAATGCCGGAATCAGGGGCCATCCCTGTTGTTGAAACATCCACAAAGACATCGCCCCAATCATGGCAAACTCACCTTGGGCAAAATTGATGATGCCGGTTTCCTTGTAAATCAACGAATATCCCATGGCGATAAGCGCGTATACGCTCCCAGTCCCCACCCCGCTGACCACAAATTGCCATAGAAGCGACACTCTCTTAACCTCCCTGAGCTATCCTAATCTGATACGGCCGACGGAGGGCTGACCACTGACGATTGCCGATAGCGCCCTTTCCATGCCGTAATAAGTCCATTGGGCCAAAACATCATAACCACCACAAGGATAAGACCATACACTGTCAATTCCAGCGCACCGCCAGCAGCCGGTGAAATCATTTGCCCCACCGTGTTCAACCCTTGGCCCAGAAGTTGTACCACGCCCACACCCACCACTGCACCATAGACACTACGCATACCGCCGACCACGGCCATTAGCACTAGATTAATCGACAGCGTAAAGGTAAAGACCGTGGGGTCGATGTACCCGATCCAACTCGCGTAGACGCCTCCCGCCAGCGCAGCTAAAATGGCGGATACCACGAACATCTCCCGTTTTACTTGATCCGGATTGAGGCCCATCAACTTCGTGGCTACCTCACTGGAACGGACGGCTTCTAGCAAGCTACCGGACTCCGAGTGCACCATCCGCGTCGCATACCAAGCCGCCAGTGCCACCAAAATCCATACGAACCAGTAGTAGTCCGTGTTGCTAAAGCTCACCCCAAGAGAAAAATTTCCAATGCCAGTTAAGCCTGAGTTGCCCCCAGTAATGGACAGCGCTTGAAACGCCACATTGGCAATCATTCCAAATGCCAACGTAGCTAATGCCAGGTAATGGGTCTGCAGCTTAAGAACCAGCTTACCCAACAACCAAGCCACCACACCGGCAATCAGCATGCCTGCAAGAAGTCCCAACCATGGTGAGAACTGATATTGGGTCGTGATGATCCCCACAGAGTAGGCGCCGATGCCAAAAAATCCCGCTTGTCCTAACGACACCTGGCCGGCATAGCCCATAAACAAGTTCATACCGATTACCGTCAACGCATAAAGCCCCACGACCGTCAATTCGCTAACCCAACTAGGGCCCAGCAACAAGCCCCCCAGGATCGCAATGATCAAGAGGGCCAGTGCTTGTAAACTCGGCCAACGCCACCAAGAGAGGGGGCCTTCTTTTGTCCTAGGATTAGTTGCCATAATATCCCGGAACCCACTTCCACTGGTCGTTAACGATCTTTATCAATACTTCCGAACGAGGATCAAGCCCGTTATGGTTGGTGGGTGTCATGTGCATGACCCCTGTCACGCCATTGTAGTTTAGATGCTCCAAGGCATTTCTCACGGAAGTAGGTGTGGGGTTGGCTCCAGCGGCTTCAATGGCATCCTTATACAAGTAGACGCCATCATATCCAAATCCCCCAAACATATTAGCCGGGCCAGCACTCGATTGATATTCCTTATCGTAAGCATTAATGTAGTTTGTCAGCACGCTCTTTTGCGGATCTGAGGCAGGAAGTTGACTGGCAATCAGTAGCTTGGTACTAGCCACATAAACGCCGTTCACCGCATTTTTTGCCAAAGAAATGAACACATCGTTACTGACCCCGTCGGAGAAGAAGATGGGGGCTGTAATTCCGAGGGATCGGTAGTCAGTGGCCACCGTATCGGCAGACGGCGGGATATCCCAAACCAATACTGCTTGCGGATTGGCTGATTTCAACGAGGCTAATTGGGGTGTGACATTCGTCGCAGTGAGGTCTACAGGTTCGCTGGCCACCAAGGTAAATCCTTGTGGCGGAGCAATTTTATTGAAGTCAGAAAGTGCGCCGGTACCATACGAAAAGTTGCCATAAACAAAAGCCACCCGCATGAGATGGTGTGCCTTCAGGTAGTTTAAGATGACCTGCATCGGAGTAATATCCACAGGAGGGACCTTAAAAATCCATTGCCGTTGAGAGACCGGCTGGATGACTTCTGCATCAGATGCAAATGAAATTAAGGGAACCTGGCCCCGTTCTATTTCCGGGATAGCGGCCATCGTGCTGCCAGTTGAAGCGCAACCCAACAACCCTAGCGGGCTATCATTTTGCATCAATTGGCGGAAGTTTTCCACTGCCGTAGTCGCTGACGAATTACTGTTTAACACAACAAGTTTTAGCGGGTGCCCGTTGACCCCACCTTTGGCATTAATTTGTTGGACCGCCAATTTTGCACTATCAACCTCAGGTACCCCCAAAGAGCTATAAGGGCCGGTTTCTGAGATCGACATGCCCAAAACATAGGGACTATGCGATGACGACCCCGATGAAGTTGGGCTGCCAGCACCGCCACAAGCACTCAATCCCATCATTAATGCACTGGAAGCGAAAACTCCTGCCACCAAAGACCATTTGCGACCCCGTTTCAACATAGTCACCTCTTCTTTTATATTTTTCCCGCGGATTGGCACAAACCCAAAACTGCATGCTAACAATCGGTTGCTTGGTTAATATAGGCAGCAAATTCACATCCGAAGATTGGGTTCCCGATGCATCCGCGCGGGAAATATTACACATCATATTATCTTCGATTTCATATATGATCAACAGTTTTCCGTTAATTTGACCTATTTTGTTGAATGGAACGCGCGAGACTACCGTGTATTCTTTTGTAAGTTCGGACATTTCAATATTAGATGCTATATGATTTGAACCCTGAGATTGTCCCCTGATTCCGTTTAATTCCCTGGCTATTTCTTTATTCAATTCCTTATGTTCGCAGCTACACTCTGATTTGTGAATAGAGGAACGAACGGTATTGAGCATCCAGCCGACCCTGGGGCCATGAAAAATCCCTATGAATTGAGTCAGAGAGATGGCATCGGCCTGTGGCGACACACTATTACTCTGTCGTTGATTGAGGAATTCGGGGTGACAAGAGACTAAAAGACACAAACGCCAACCTTGGGTTGCATATAGCAGGTATAATAAAAAGTAACGCTATGCCATTGAGATATTGCTTGCGTGCAAAGAAGGTGAAATCATGAGTGAAGACGTCTGCCCTGTTGAAACTGCGCTTAGGGTCATTGGCGGCAAATGGACCTTGCTGATTTTAAGAGACTTAATGACCGGTCCCAAGCGTTTTGGGGAACTGCGTAAATCTTTGGGTGGTGTAAGCCCCAAGACGCTTTCATTGCGATTGCGGGAATTGGAACAGGATGGCATCTTAACCCGTACGGTCTATCCCGAGGTTCCTCTAAGGGTAGAATATGCGTTAACGGATGCTGGCGCCACGCTTTCCGATGTCATTGATGTGCTTCGTCAATGGGGATCACATTGGGTTAAGCCTCCTCAGCCCATGCCGACTATGCGCCCGATCCCCAAATAACTCGGGCATGCGCCGGGTTTAGAATGGCGATGCCAACTATACCAACTCCAATGTCCGGGATGCCTTCTGCCCATCAGCCCAATCATTTGACTTTCAAGCCAGTATCCGCAACCTCACCCCCAAAGCTTATCTCTGACAGGACGCAGATACGCCGGAAGCCAGTCACCTGAAAATAATCAGGGTACCACACTAAGATCGGTCCTCTAATGCCTCAGCAAGGACTCTATAGTGTTTATAAGAATTGGCTACGACCATGATGTTGGGCCAATGCAAATAGCCCAAAAATTTTATGCTAGCACGGGCCCCTTAGCGTCATGATCCCCGGTTCAACCGAAATTTAGATTCCTATGCAAAACGCAGAATCGGAACATTCTTTTTCGCCTTAAGTCGACAAATACTAACAAGGGATTGACTATAAATTGGAATTTCTGGTATAGTCCTGGTAGCCAAATGTCGAAGAAGTGAGGTGAACAGAATGAAGTCAACCGGCATTGTGCGTCGGGTGGACGAGCTAGGCCGCGTAGTATTACCTATCGAACTCCGGCGGACACTGAATATCAGCGATAAAGATTCTTTGGAAATCTACGTAGACGGCGAAAAAATCATCCTACGCAAATATGAGCCCGCCTGCATTTTTTGTGGCAATGCGGAGAACATTGAAGTATATCGCGGGAAAAACGTTTGCCACGACTGTGTCGTCAATCTGAACATCGAAGCCGTTTAATCCTCTTGGCTAACAACAAAATGATAGAGTTCTCGTTTAGAGAGAGAAAATTCGGAGGCGATGCGACGTATCGCCTCTTTTTTCGGTATGCCCTCAGCCACCAGATCTAGGACACGTAACCGCAGATCATTCCACTCCGGCTCAAATACTGGCTCAGGACCCTTCGGTCCAATCACCAACACAATCTCTCCCCGCCATTCCCGATCGAACTCAGCCAGTTGCGACAGCGGACCTCGCCAAAATTCCTCATATTGTTTGGTCATCTCGCGTGCCAGCATCACTGTGCGTGCATCATTTCCTGTAGCCACGAGGTCTGCCAATGTCTTCTTCAAGTGGTGAGGTGCTTCATAAATGATCCCCGTGTGAGCAGTTTCCCCTATAACGGCCAAGGCAATCCGCCGTTCCTTTCCAGAGCGTGGCAAGAATCCCCAAAAAGTAAACGGTGCGGGAAACCCTGATGCCACAAACGCCGTGAGGGCAGCCGTCGGGCCGGGAATCACGCTGACCCTTCCTCCTGTTTTCCACAGATAATCCACAAGCTCCTGTCCCGGATCCGATAGACCGGGCATACCACGATCACTAACCAAGGCAATGGCCTCACCGGATGCGAGACGGACAGCAATCTGAGGAATGCGGCTTTGTGTATTATGTTCGTGAAATGACAATAGAGGAGTTTCAATTTGAAACTGGTGACAAAGCAGCCCCGTAACCCGAGTGTCCTCACAAAGAATGAGATCGGCTTCCCGTAGAACCTGAATTGCCCGAGGCGACCAGTCATGAAGATTGCCAATCGGTGTGCCTACCACGTAGAGCACACCCGAATCCACCCACCGAACATTATCTTGAACCATTTTGCAGCGCCTCCTTTTCCGCATGGCTCCACTGCTTTATCTGCCACTCTTGGACTAACGCCTGTTGATGATTCATCAGTGACGAAACCCACCATAACTGCAAGGGATGCCGACCTCTGGTATACTTGGCACCGGTTCCCTGCTGATGTTGTCGCAATCGCCGCTCAACATTGGTAGTAATTCCGGTATAAAAGGTATCATCTCCACAACGAATAACGTAAACTCGCCATCTGGCCTCTTCTAGCGTCGTGTCCACAACCGCCTCAGCTGTTCTCTCACAATATCTTGATTCGCATTTGCCGCCAGCGCATCATAAGCTTGCCACAACTCTTCCCAAATTCCCAGCCACTGGCGATGATGGGATTGGCGAAATTGCTTGCGGGCAAATCGAGCCGCTTGTACCACGTGATCTGGTAGTAAGGGGCGGGCCATCATCCAATCGGGAGGCAACGCCTCGATAGGTTGGCTATCTGGATCTGCTATCACAAAACGTTGGCATCGACTACGAATAGTCGGCAATACTTGATCCGGATTATTGGTGGTCAGCACAAAATGTACATAAGGGGCTGGTTCTTCCACTGCCTTTAGCAAAAGGTTAGCCGATTCGGGTGTCAAGGTGTCTGCAGCCTGGATCCAAATAATTCGCACTGATGACCATAAAGGGCGATAGAGCAACGATTGCACGGCCATCCGCACATCAGCCACCCTAATAGTGTGAGGGCTAGGGCTTAAAAGATGGATGTCGGGGTGGTCAACAAAATCCGTTTGACAAGAACGGCACCGGCATATCGAGCGAGCCTCAGGCTCTTCACATAACAGGGATCGACATAATGACACCCCAGGCTCAAACAAAGGGGTATCGGAAATCACCAAGGCACTTTGCGGAAACAATCCCGCAGCAAAAGGATCTGCTATCTGCGGCCAAGAATCTAGGCGGCTCGGATTTTTATGGCTAGAATTTTTCATACCGGTCCACGTCAACAACAAACACGGTGGCACCGCCTACCGTCACCTCCACCGGAAAGGGTACGTAAGGCTCGCCACTATGGCTAGGGCTTTGGGGTGTCAGTGTCTCATGGCGCACCGAACAGGTACGCCGTAAAACCATGACCACCTGTTCCACATCTTGCTCTTGAACACCTGCGAGAATCGTGGTGTTGCCTTCCCGTAGAAATCCCCCAGTACTCGCAAGTTTTGTCGCCCTAAATCCACGACGGTTCAACTCGCTGACAGCTTGATTAGCATCCTTATCCTGCAATATGGCAATCACTAGTTTCATACTGTTAACCTCCTCGAAGAGTGTTTATCCAGGGCCCTATGTGTTGACAGATGGTTTCAAAAACGTCTTCCATCGGTTGCGTGGCATCGATAATGCGCCACCTGACGGGATTGCACTGGGCAAGCTCTCGATAACCCTCCGATACCCGGCGAAAATAGGACGCATCGCGGGACTCGATTTGATCCGGACGAACCCCGGTATCAAATCCTGGGCCTTGCAACCAAAATGTCAGGTCAGGTTCCAATCCCTCGGTTGCTAATCGATTGATCATTTTGACATCATCAATGGGCAAGCCGCCACCGTAGCCTTGATAGGCGACACTAGAGTCGATGAAACGATCCACAATGACCACTGAACCATCCGCCAAATGAGGACGAATCACGGTTTCCGTCAGTTCCGCCCGCGCTGCCGCAAATACTAAAAGTTCGGCCCATGGACTCACAATAGCCACGTCATGCAACACCACTTGGCGCAGAGTTTCTCCCAGCACGGTGCCTCCCGGTTCACGCAACACCACGGTCTCGATATTCTGTTGGTGAAGCCATTGGCTCAATAACAAGATTTGGGTCGATTTACCGACCTTTTCTATTCCCTCGAACGAGATCAAGAGGCCTTGCCGTGTTAATTGACGATCCATACCCGTCCCTCCTGGTCCCCTTCTGCATCTAAACCTTCAATGGTCCCCGCGTGAAGTGTACGCCATGATTCGACCCAATTTATCACGTCCTGGGTAATTTGTTCTCCCGGTTGCACCAAAGGAATTCCCGGAGGATAAGGCACCAGCGGGCGCCTTGCAACACTGCCTACGGCGTCTTGCAGGCCGACCGAAACGGAGTTGCGCATGAAGGCCTCCCGTGGGGTTAACTGCATTATGGGTTTGGGCATGACGAGATATTGTGGTGCTGGCTTTATTGCTAGATAGTTTAGCGTGCTTAACATGGAGTGTACCACGGATAGCTTCCCTTTCGGTGAGAAAATCAATGTCACAGCCCCAGGCTCCGTCTTCTCCGCCCACCCCCATCGTTCGACCACCTCCCGTATTTGCGAGCCATCACCAATCAATGTCATCTTGGCAGGATCCACCTGGGTGCCATCGCCACGGTTCTCTATCTGAGCTTGTAATATGTTAATCCCGGAAAATTGGTGCCATAATTCACGGGCTTGAAGCGCCATCACTTCCCACCGCGATGTCCAGCCCTGATCACGGCGCAACGCCTGGTACGCATCCAGGGAACTCATTAATAAATATGAAGGGCTTGAGGTCGCTAATAAGTTCCACCACAAATCGACTTCTTCCACTGCAATCAAATCGCCTTGTGCATGTAAAAGGCCCGCTTGAGTTAACACCGGTTCCGTTTTGTGCGCACCGTGGGCCACTAAATCTGCTCCCAGTTCGAGAGCCGAGGTGGGATACCCCCGTCGGCCATACCAATGGGCGCCATGCGCTTCGTCAACCACCACCGGAACCGAAAGCCTATGCGCTGCTTCGATAACCGGTCCAATGTCGGAGGCTAGTCCGTCATAGGTTGGCCGGGTTAATATTATCGCTGCAGTGTTGGCCGTCAAAGCCTCGATAATTTGGCCGGAACACGCTCCATGAAATGGCTCCGTTGGATAAATCCAATGCGGATGCAGTCCCCCAATAATTAGTGCAGATAGCGCCGAGCGATGACAGGTTCGTTCAATAATCACCGATGTGCCACGTCTAGAAGTTGCCGCCAAAATTGCAGCGGTCACGGGTAGGGAAGCTCCCTGGACGGAATACCAAGAACGCTTAACCCCAAAAATTTCCGCCATTCGCCGCATTGATTGCGAAATGGGATCCGTATGATCAGTAGTGGGACTTAATGATCCCACTTCGGTGAGGTCGTAAGCCCAATTCAGCCATGAACCATCGAACGGCAAGATGTGTCCATGCCCAGGTGTGTGCCACTGCTGCTTGTTTTCAGATAAGTGGGCCCTAATGGCGTCCACCAGCGGCATTTGGCTCATGTTGAGCCACCCGTGGTCCGAGTTTGTATTGTCGGAGTTAACCCCCATATTCCACGATGTTGATAAATCACTGCATACTTGCCTGCAAATACTTCCTGCCACTCTGACGTATCTTGACTAAGAAATGTAGCCACAGCTGTCTTGGGCTCCCACAAAACATATTCCACATGATACTGTTGCCAAATTCGATTGGGGTTTTGCGTAAGATCCTTTACAGCCATATAATCCGGCAAGACAGGGCTATGCAAATAAAAGTCGGTGCGGCCATCCACAAAAACTTTAAATCCTCGCGAAATTAAATAGCCTCCCCAATGATACATGGCAAAAACCCGTCCACGACGATGTTGAGCCAGGTAGTTGACAGCCCGAACCGGAACCCCTGTGCCAATTTGCCCAGGCCCCACAATAGGCTTGCTGGCAATCGTATACACCACCAACGCCAAAATCACTGGAATCCCCAAAAAAGATTTCACCCGACGAAACTCGAAGTCAGGCGTGAGAGCCGCCGCCAACAAAGGCCACTCTATGGCATAATAAGGCAAAAACCGTTGCGATTGCAAGACAGCCACTAAGAGTCCGCCGGTTAACACGAATTCGGGCCAGTCTATAGATTTTTGGGCACTGAATTCGGCTGCGAGTAAGATGAGCACCAATGGCCCTACTATCGTCAACATCATAAAATGAACGTGAAAATTCGGTGACTGCCATTCTTCAATCATTGCCGCAATTTGTGATGAAAACGAAACATGGGCGGCATAAGACCATATTTCCACGCCATGTGGATTGATCAATGATGCCACTAACGACACCAAAAACGACCAAATAAATTGGGTGCGCGTCATCATCGTCTGAGGGGTACGAAATCTTCCCCGATTTACCGGCACAAACATCCATAACCCATATAAAAAATACACTAAGTAGCCCAACAAGAAGCTTCCGTGGAGATTCGTCCAAACCGCGAGAAAAACTGGCATGATCCAAACCCTTCGCGGATGCGTTCTGGTACTGTCAAGAATCCACAACTCGGCGGCAAATAAGGCATAACTAATGGTTTGCGGCCGCACCTTAGTCAGGGGGGCTAAAGAAGCTCCGACTAACACTAGTGCCAGCGCGATCTTTGACCACGAGGCCTGAGCCAATCTCAGACGTCCGGCCACAAATACCAAGGCCAAAGTGGCCGCTCCCGCAGATACCAGCCAATAGGCAATGGGGCCGATTCCAGATACCAATCCAGCCAGCAGCACCTCAAATCCCCATTCTTCGGTTACCCACCGGTGCCCATAAAGACTGTATGAAAAGGGATCTCGACGAATAATCAAGTGATGCGCCCACATATATTGACCAGCAGCCCATTGCCAAAAGACATCGCCGGATAACCCCTGATGGACGATATATCCCCATATAAATGCAGGCCCAATCAGAAGCAAACACATAATGAAAAACCATTGCGGTTTATATTGGGACATCTTATCCGCGTCCTTTCGCCGAATATTGCACAATTTTTATAGGAATGAGTTGTGTGAATGCGGCCGTCTCTTGAACCATTTTATGGATCGCAAATACTTGCCGTTTTCGTCATCGTATGACCAAAAATATCATCGTTGATGCGGCCATGGTACCATAATGCACCACGAACCGAACATTAAAATTTGTGGACGAGAGCGTGTGCCTATGGCCAGTCCCACAGATTTTTGGGACTAAACTTCAACCTACCCGAATATGAGGTAACGGGGGGGATTGTACATGAGAAAACGATTATCCATGTCTCGTCGCACTGCCGCATGGTTGATGGCCGTACTTGCCGCCCTTGTGGTCGTCCATTACGCTTACCGGAACGTTCCCACGGCACTGACCCGCGCAGTCACTGGGGTTCCTGCATTACAAGTAGCTTTGCGGGGGGAAATCACCCAATTGAGCCCAAACGCTATGACCGTGACCCTGGAAGATTCCCATGGAGATTTGACCCAGTTGACACGCCATGTAGTGTTGACCCAAGACACACAGTTCGTGACATTGGGAAAGCCCTCGGCCACTGGGTCTAAAGGATATAACTACCTGCAAACGGGATATCGCGTGTTAATCCGTGGTCAAGGCACCGTTAACAACGACATTATCGCCCAAGTTGTCAACGTGAGTTTTCCCCCGTTAACCGGAACTGTTACCCAAGTAAATCAAGCAATGTTAACATTGGCTGTGAAAGGCCAGCCACAACCCGCTAATATCTTGCTGACATCGCATACCGCCTTTTTCGTCCCAGGTGGCCAGTGGAATAGTCTGAAAATCGGAGCGCCCGTAAAGGTCTGGGTTGTCCCCAATCAAGTCAGTGGCTCGGGACTAACTGCCGTCACCGTGATGGTAACCCACTCAACAACAGCAGCACCTTAAGGAGGGCATGAGATTCCAGAGGAGTGAATAATGGGAGTGGGGCGCCATGGGTGTTGGAAATTTCTTAGAGCATCCAAGCCAATGCGGACTGATCCTATTTTTCCGAAATCGAACGTATCTTGAAGTAAACTCCGAGTGGATGGAGGTGCACTACCCCGTTTCACTTAGCGAGGCCATGGAAGCGTTAGCGCAAAGGGGGATGGCATTTGTCGTTGAAGAAGACCCCGTCGCGGTTCTAGATACATCCATGGCAGATGGCACTCCGGAACTAAAAATCCTGGTGTATTGGATGGCCGAGGGCTCAAGAATGTCTTGAGCCCAATATTTTTAAAACTATTTCGTGCTGGGCGCAGGAAACCGCAACTAGATGACGAATTTCTTATCAAAACGATTGCGTTAAGAGGGGGAAGCAGTGTTGCAAGGCACACCATTGAATTTTGGTCAAGACATCGTGGACACCTGGGCGCAGCAAGATCCGAATAGTACTGCATTATATGTCATCGACCAGGAGGGTCATCCCAACTCATGGTCATTCAGTCAAATCCGTGAAATATCAAATCGTACCGCCTGGTGGCTTAAAGGCCAAGGCATTGGTATGGGCGACCGGGTGCTGGTTGTGCTCGGGAAAGATCCGTCGTTTTGGCCGGTGATGGTAGCATTAAATAAACTGGGAGCAGTTCCCATGCCCGGCACCACGCAGCTAACCACCAAAGATCTTTGGTACCGCCTCGACACCTCGTCTGCCACGCGCGCGATAGTATTGCCGTTTATCGCGGACCGCATTGATGAAGGTCTTAGGCCCCCACTGAAATCACCCATTGTCATCGGCAAGAGTGGCGGTGACTGGATCTCTTTGGATCCCTTTGCCTTGACTGGCCCTAAGGAAGACCTTCCGCAGGTAACCGGTGCCCATGATCCCGCATTAATTTACTTTACCAGCGGAACCACCGGACACCCTAAAATGGTCCTGCACGATCAATCCTATCCATTTGCTCACCGCATTACCGCCGAATATTGGCTCGGACTCACCCATCAAGATCTTCATTGGAACGTCTCTGATACAGGATGGGCAAAAGCAGCCTGGAGCTCCCTATTTGGCCCATGGGTCGCAGGCGCTGGCATTGTCGTCGATCCGATAACGGGAAAGTTCTCGCCTTCCGATTTGCTCAATATATTAAAAACCCACCCCATTACCAGCCTGTGTGCGCCACCGACCGTATATCGCTTGCTGATTCAAGAACCGCTTGCCGAACTTACCACAAGACCTCTGAGGTCGGTGGCTGGAGCTGGAGAACCGCTAAATCCCGAAGTGATCTCAGCTTTCATGGAATCAACTGGACTCACCATCCGGGACGGTTATGGGCAAACCGAAACAGTGCTGCTGGTGGGTAATGCGCCCTCCACCCCGGTGAAACCCGGATCCATGGGGATACCGGCACCGGATTTTGAAATGGACATCATTGACTCAGAAGGCCTTCCGCTGGCTCCCGGCAAAGAAGGCGATATTGCGATTAAAACGGTTCCTCATCGGCCCCCTGGGCTTTTTGTCGAGTACTTAGGAGATCCCGAAGGCACGAAAAGCCGCATAGTAGGCAACTACTACATCACAGGTGACCGTGGTTATAAAGATGACGATGGATACTTTTGGTTCGTGGGACGGGCCGACGATGTTATCATTAGTTCTGGCTATCGTATCGGTCCTTTCGAGGTTGAGTCATTGCTCATTGAACATCCTGCCGTAATTGAAGCCGCTGTGGTCTCTTCCCCGGACCCGATTCGCGGTGAAATAGTAAAAGCCTTCGTTGTGTTAAAACCGGGTGTCGTGGGTGACGAAGCCCTCATTGAGGAGTTGCAAGAACACGTGAAGAAAGCCACCGCGCCCTACAAATACCCTCGTCGCATAGAATTCGTATCGGATTTGCCGAAAACCATCTCAGGAAAAATTCGCCGTGTGGAGCTGCGCCAGCGTGAGTGGTCCAACCCGCAATAGCAATTGCGTTTGCAGGAATTCTCCTGTATGGTATATGATACGGTGATTTTTGTAAGATCAGGTCGCCACGCCAACTATTTGGAGGGGTTCAGTTGATAAAGGTATATCCCAAATTTGAGGAAGACCTTTTAATCCGGTTATTCCACAAGGGGGTCAAGGCTCAATGGTCTGCAGCCGACGTCGCTTGGGATGACCCCCTCCTACTTTCGGCGGAACAAGCTCGCGCCCTTGCTCGCATGCTTACCCCAGTCTATTTGGGAGAGCAATCTGCAATGATCGGTGCTAGCGTAGTTTTGCCGCAAATGGCCCTGGCAGGAGAAACCACGGCTCAAATTTATTTAAGCAGCTTTTTAATGGATGAAGCCCGGCACTTTGAAGTGTTAACGCGCCTGTATCAAAGGCTGGGTACCGACCCTTTAACCATCCGAGAAATGCCAGAAATGCTGCGGTATCATAATCGGTTGCGCAAAGGTGATCGGATAGATTGGGTTTGGGGTATCCTGATCTCCGACATCTTTGCCAAGAACTTCTACCAAATTTATGCCAAGTCGCAACCGGAAGCTCTATTTGGAAAACTTTCCGGCCGCATCTTACGCGATGAATCGCGGCACCAAGCATTTGCCGAGCATTATCTTAAAAATCAAATCCCCTTGTTGCCAAACGAACGTCGCACAGTCTTGGTGGATATGTGGGATGAACTGATGTTTATTATGGACGCAATGTATTCTCGGCTTGGTCAAGACGCCGCCGCCGTGGGCATGGATGGCCGTTTGTTTCTTGACAACCTAAGAGCTGAAATCGAATTAAAAGCTCGACGCATAGGGCTCGACGAACAGCATACTCCCCCAAAATATCCTGATGGCATCAAGCGGCTAGTGCAAGGGTTTGGGTCGGGAGTTCGACAACAGGCTCAAGACCTGGGCTCCAAGTTTCAAGCGTTAAAACCCTCAAACTGCGACAGTTGCTTCATCTCATTGCTTTGCCGCAGCCAGCTCTTATTGCGAGCCACTTGCGTCTAAAGTCGCTAGCTGCGCAACCCGCCACGTTCAAAGTGGGCTCGAAAGAAGTTCTCGCTACCGCGACTGGCCATGGAAGCCGAGGCCGAAATTTCCAGGGCCAGGGCGGCACCGGCAATAATTTGAGCCAGTTTTTGAGCACCGCCAGGTTCAAGACAGCCTAGCAACCGTAGATACGATTGAGCATGGGGCAATTGCGATCCGCCCCCAACAGTTCCCACTTCGAGCCCTCCGAGCTGCAAACTGAAAGACACTCCTTCTGGAACCACCTGGACTGTCCCGTGTGCCATGCTGCTAGTACCCACCATCCCTAAATCTTGTCCGGTGACGACAAACATTGCTGCAATCGCCGACGCGGGAGTAAACCCAAAAGATTGCATGCCACTCGCTATCGACCCATGAATTCCGACCCATTCCAAGTCTCGGAGAGCATCCGGCGTCATGTTCAATTGGTGTTGGAGAACTTCCCGGCTAATGGTGGCTTCGGCTAGCACGGTACGCCCATGACCGCCATTGAAATATTCATGACTAGGTTTTTTGTCCCCTCCTAAATTGGCTTCAAGAAAGATGTGAATAGGCACTACGTCCAAATCACTTTCCATTTTGGCTACAATTTCTCGGTTTAAGGCGTAAGCATTTCGAGTAATCATATTAGGGCCACAAGCATCACTGGTATCAAACTGGTAAAGCACATGACAGACTGAGCCAACCACGCGCGTTTCAATGGTTAGCAAAATCGCATAGCGTGAGACCTCTGCGATGTTTTGTCCCGGTTTCTTTATCTTTGCCGGGTGTTCTGGATCATTAATCCAACGCCGCAATTCGTCGCAGTGAGCCTGCACCCAGCGGCTGCAAGTCACAGCATCGCCAGCTTTAGTAAAGACAAAAGCACTGTCTCGAGTCATTCGATCATCAAGCAAATATGTCTTGACCCCGCCAGAGGCTGCAAGTACGTTCATCCCTCTTTGCATGGATACTGAAAGCCCTCCCTCGGTGTGGGCTATCGGCACATACAGTTGTTCTCGATTGCGAGAGATTTCAGTTAGGTTAAACGACTCATCACGGCCATAACGGCCAAATTCCACATCCAATGGGCCTACTACCGCAACGGGCAGCATCATTTGACCAGTAAGAGACTCCATAAATCGTTCCAGATGTTCTGGAGGTAATGACCATTCCAATATTCTCTCGTCCTGTAGTTGCCAGGTCGGTAATTGTCTTAGAACAGCCTGTCTTTCAGCTATTGCTTTTGGATGATTGCGGTGTGACCAGCGTACCCGCCGCATTGACTTCCTCCTTACCATGGAAAAAAGCCCTCGCCTGAGCGAGGGAAATAATAGTGTCGGCACGGCCTGGGGAATCCCGGGGCCCGACGGCCCCAGTAGTCCCAGCGTACGCGCGGGGGACGACCGTGTGCGGCATGG
>PXYW01000019.1 GCA_003023695.1 Sulfobacillus benefaciens
CGTGTGGGGGTGTGGTTTCTTGTGGCCTGTTGACCGGTTGGGATTTTCGGGGCAGGTGGCAAGTATCCCACATTGACTGTCCCTTTTTCCAACGCAGCAAACTCAGACGCAGTGCTCGACTCATACTGGTAAATCAGTTTTTTGATCGTAGCCTTATGGCCATCATAGCTGGGGTTGGGAACGAAAGTCCAATACTGGTTGTTAGGTTTGGAGTCCTTGGCCGAATACAGAAACGGCCCATCGACCACCTGATAGTAAGAGTCTTGCGGATCATTGGATACTTGGTTGAGGAATTTCGCCTCGTTGCTCAAACTCTTGTGAATGTCCCAGACCGCCTTCGGCACCGGTGTCACTTGACCCAGCCCGTTATGCAAAAACCACTGGGGATTAGAAGGCTTATTTAACGTAACAATGACCTTATATGGCCCGTCGGCGGTCACACTTTGCCACCGAGCGGGCAATCCTCCGATCCCTGCCCCACCATAGGTCCACGGCGCATTGCCGGAAGACAGGTATTCCAGCAGTTGCATCGTCCATACCACATCCGACGACGTAACCGGAGCACCATTGGACCAATGCCATTTCTTGTGCAACGTGATGGTATAGACAGTGCCGCTGCTATTCCAAGTAACATTTGAGGCAATGGATCGTGCGTAGTCTACACCATCAGTCCGGGAAATGTGTATCAAAGGCAGATACATATTGTTGCTCATCAAGCTGTTGTAATCACTATAGGCCGTGTTGGACTCGATGGGAAACCACCAGTTGGGGGCAATCTGAGCAGGCAATGCAACGACGGCAACATCTCCAATCGGGGATTTGGGTGCTGAGGACGTACTGGTCGATGGACTAGAACCGCACCCCGCTAACAGCAACGATGACCCTATAATCGCGGCCGCCGCTGTAGCTACAACACGCTTTGTCATTGTCAAACCTCCTGAAATATTTGGTTCCCGGCAATTGCCGAGCAAACTATGGCAACACGACTTCTGGAGCCGAATTCGACACAAATTCGTAATTCTCCTTCTTTCCCAATCGGAGCAGCCCGAAATTTCCCAACCTTGCGCTATATCTTCTCTATGTCAGTTATAGTTGCGCCAAGACCGCCAAAATTCACGGCGGTTTCAGCGATGAACGTTCGACACGCAGCGAACGTGTGTGGCACATCGCCCCTTGTCGTAACCGCTGAGATCCTTATTGCAAGAGCTCATGAGATTGCCGGCAAACCGCCATGACAGCCGAAAGTCAGCCAGCGGCACATGCGTTTACCATTAGAGACGGACGCTTGTCACAACCACCGCCGTTGCCTAAAGATTGCTAACAAGGTCATCGACATCAATATCACTGCGCCGATCACTAAGAAGAAGCCCCATGGATGGTGCTGTCCTGGAAGATAGTCAAAATTCATTCCGTACAAGGCAGCGACCAAGGACGCCGGAACAAACAAGACCGTGACTAAGGTGAGTTTCTTAACAATTTCGTTGAGGCGATTGGACACGCTGCCTAAATATATGTCAAGAGCGGAGTTCACCAATTCGCGATAAATGTCGGCAGAATCAAACAGACGGATTACATGGTCATAAAGCTGGAAACTCCACTCCGAGGCGGACGATTGGTTGCCATCGGTATCCCAATAGCGCACCAATTGATAACTGGCATCACGTTCTGATGCCAAGATATGCCGTAATTTCAATATCTCCCGCTTCAATCGGAAGATTTCCTGTTGAATGTGCGCTTGTCCTGCTGACGCATTAAAGACGTCATGCTCGATTCCGGCCAGTCGGTCATTAAACACGTCCAATATGGTAAAGGTGTCCTCAACCAACTCGTCTAATAAATAGTAGGTCAGGGTATTACTGTCATATTCTAAATCAGAATGTGCCGAAATTTTCTCGCTGACTCTGTCCAAGGCCTTCAACGAGACGGTGCTCCAACTAATGATATTTGAGGACTGCACGGCCATGTGGAACGGCACCACTTCGAGCATCTCCGCATGAGATCGCATTTTAAACCCGTAGAAACGCACATAGTAACATGTCGCATAACGGTCAAACGTGGCGCGGTAACTTTCGTAGGGCATAGGCAAAGAAATCTGGTGTGATGACAAAACCTGAACCAGTTCTGACTCTGGTGGATCCACCAGATGCGTCCAAGTGATCTTTTGGTTTTGATGTCCCGACAGCCGTACCACCTCTTTGCGCACATCACCACCTCATGCGCTATCCTGTCCCCGCACCACTCGAATTATGCCGATCGTTCTCTCCAATTTCGGCAGCAAGCAACCCCAAACAATGGGAGATTTCCGACCTATCGTCGCACAATCCCAGCCATGCCAAGAACTGCAATTGACTTTTGTCGGTTAAGGTCCCTATAATACACTGTCAATAATATTTTGAGCACTTAGGAAATCCTTTCTTCCACGGACTCGTTATAATACAGCAAAGCGTATCGAAAGGTTTCAACGGATTGTCCAACGTATTGTATCTATCCGGCTAGGAGAGAACGCGCATGATACCTGAGACCCTCACCGAAGCGGTGACTGAGGCACCGATACTGGATACGCAAAGCCGGTCCCGCGAGTGGCAAGCCTTCCGCCACAACCCGTTGGCCGTAGCCGGCGTCATTGGTTTGGCATTCCTCATTTTGTTCAGTTTTGTCGGCCCTTTGATTTACCATGGCAGCACCACGACACCGCACCTGCTGGCCACGTTACAACCGCCCTCGGCACAGTTCCCGCTGGGTACAGACAGCTTAGGCCGCGACAATCTCGCCCGCATGATGGTGGGCGGCCAATTGTCGTTAGAAGTCGGATTTGCCGCCGCATTCATGGCCACCTTTATCGGCGTGGTGTATGGGCTCATTAGCGGCATGGCCACCAAATGGGTCGACGTGATTCTGATGCGGGTGGTCGATATCTTTATCGCGATCCCCAGCTTATTCTTGTTGCTGTTTGTCGACTCCGTCTTTCATCCTAGTGCCGCGCTGTTGGTCATTGTCATCGGGTCCCTGTCCTGGTTCGCCATGGCCCGTATGGTCCGGTCCGAGGTTCTGACCCTCAAACGGCGGGACTATGTCGAAGCCGCGCGTGCAGTAGGCGCCAGCAATTGGCGGATTATGTTTCGCGAGTTGCTGCCCAATGTGATGGGCGTGGTGGTGGTCAATGCCACGTTTCAAGTGGCGGATGCCATTTTAACCGTGGCGGGGTTGAGTTTCCTGGGCTTGGGTCTCCCACCGCCGACCCCGAACTGGGGCGAAATGCTGTCGTCGTCGATGTCCTATATGTTTCAAAATGCGTGGTGGTTGATTTATCCGCCGGGCGTCGCGATTTTGATCGTCGAGCTGTCGGTGAACTTTATTGGCGATGCCTTGCGTCAGGCGTTTGATCCGCGCCTCAGAAAGGCCTAAGGAAGGAGGAGCCAGGGCGTGTTTAAATTTGTTCTGCAACGGTTGATTCAATCGATTCCCTCCATGCTGGGCGTCACCATCATTGGCTTTTTCCTCGTGCATATCGTGCCGGGAGGTCCGGCCCAAGCCATGCTCGGACCTAAAGCTACCCCGCTGCGCATTGAGCAAATTAATCGGGAGTTTGGCCTGAACAAGCCGTTGCCGGTCCAATATATCCATTGGCTGGGGCAATTGTTGCAAGGCAATCTCGGGGTCTCATACTATTACAATGAATCGGTGTGGTCCCTCATTATGACCAACATGCCGCGCACGCTCTCCATCGTCGGCATCGGCATCGTGATTGCTCATGTGGTCTCCATTTTGCTCGGCAGTATCCAAGCCTACTTTCACGATACCAAGTTCGACTATGTGATGACCGCCCTGACCTACTTTTTTTACTCCATGCCATATTTTTGGCTGGGGATTATTATCATCCTGGTGTTTAGCATCAACTTGGGCTGGTTCCCCAGCGGCGGTCTGTCCAATCCCTTGAACCCCAACCCCGGCTTTGGCTCTTGGGTCGCGCATACCACCTTGCCCGTACTGACGCTCGTGCTGGGGACCGTGGCCGGGTGGGGCCGCTATATGCGCACGTCGATGACCGAGCACTTGGTGCAAGACTACGTCCGGACGGCGCGCGCCAAAGGTCTCAAGGAATCGGTGGTCGTGTTAAAACACGCGCTCCGCAATTCTGTGCTGCCCTTGATCACTTTGCTGGGATTTGCCTTGCCCAGTTTATTCTCCGGCGTGTTGCTCATCGAAGTGATTTTCAATTACCCGGGGATGGGGCTCTTGTTCTGGGATGCAGCCAACCAACGCGATTACCCGATTATCATGGGGGTGGTTGTCATTACGGGATTTCTTACCATCCTCGGCAATTTGTTGGCGGACTTGCTTTATGGGTTAGTGGATCCTCGCATTCAATACAACTAACATGCAGCGATATTGCCCTGTCACAGGTAAATTGTGGCGGGGCATTGCTGTTTGTCGATGGTATAATGGCGTTATGAAAATCCGTCCGACATTGCCGAAGCTGGGGGCACTGACCGCAGCGGTTTTCTTGGCAGGGTGTGGAGCCCCCCATATAACGTTGCCCCGGCGTGGCGACATATTGCGCCGTCCCACCCTAAATATCGTGGCTCAGGGATCCTCAACGTTAAATCCGGTGGGATCTTATGACAATACGCCTGCAGCAGCAATAGACCAACTAATGTGGAATGGTTTGGTGAATATTGCTCCCAATGGCACCATCATCCCAGATTTGGCCATGCACTGGACCATCGCCAACCACTACCAGGAATTCGTCGTAGCTCTCGACCCTCGGGCCAAATGGTGGAACGGACGACCCATTACTGCACATGACGTGGTGTGGACCTATCAATTTTACCAAAACAGGTACAGCGGTTTTCACGGATATCGCGCTTTAGACCGCCTAATCCGCTCAGTGTCAGCGGTATCCCCAACCCAGGTAGCGTTTCGCTTGAATCATCCGGACCCCGGATTTTTAGCTGACTGGGCGTCCCAGGGATCTAATGTGTTCATTCTACCGGCGTTTGCCTTGGATCACCTGCCGACCAGCCAAGTCATTAAAGCCAAAGCGCTGAGCGAACCTCTGGATTTTATTGGCACCGGCGCATTTCGGCCCATTTCCCTGTCATCTCGCTATTTGGCTCTGCGGGCAGTACCGCGATATTTTGAGGGGACACCCAAAATTTCCTATATTTTTTGGCGCACTTCCCCTCCTCGCCATGTGACTAAACTCTCGGCCGTTTTATGGCTAACACCGCCAACATCAAAAATTCCGGGTTTGGAGCCGCTCTGGTCCGAAGATGGTCACTACTGGATCCTGCTGGCCAACATGCATGACGGGATCCTGCGCAACTACCAAGCTTTAAGAGGGCTCTACCAAGGGCTGGATCGGGCCGCTGTTGCCCGACTTGGCGATGGTCAAATTGCCAATGGGCCGCTCCCTCCCTCCAATTGGTTTGCCAACCCGTTGCTAGAACCTCCAGCCTTTAGTCCTCGGTCGGCAACTATTGCCACGGCGTCCTTTAAGCACCAAGTAATGCCGATTTTAGTCGATAGTGATCGGCCCCGAGAGGTTCTGGCCTGCCGCAATATTGCCCACCAAGGCCAAAGCCTCGGGATCGCCTTTCGCTGCAATCCGCAACCCCAAAGGGCATTTTACTCCGATCTGCAACATGGTCGATTTGTCTGGGCGTTTGTCAATCGGGCCGCTTCGCCAGTGGGTTGGGTATTTTCCCAATACTACGGCGGGTTAACGCCTCCTTTGGGGCAAAACCTGGGCAGTTACAGCAACCCTGACACCAATCGAGCGTTACTGGCAACCATGATTACCACTGAGAACACTCAGCACATGATAGCCCTCTATCAGTTGCAAGAGGCCTTAGTGAAATATCCTCCCGGCATCTTTTTAGCCTGGCCACAACGAGCGGTTTGGGTCAGCAGCAATTTCACTGGGTATCAACCCAATCCATACGTGGCCTTCTTTCAGCCGCAGTCGTGGTACTTGATTTTGCCCAAAGCCGTCAAAAAAGCCGGAGGCTAAAGCCCCCGGCCGTGGTTGATGACGCTAGATGATAATGCAAATGAGGCCGCCGGAACCCTCGTTTATGATGCGTTGCAAGGTTTCCTGCAACTTTTCCTGCGCATTTTCCGGCATCTTAAACAATTTGGATTGAATGCTCTCCCGTACCAGGTCGTGAAGCGATTTGCCAAACAAATTCGTCTCCCAAAGGCGCTTGGGGTCATCCTCGAATTGCTCCATCAAGTACTGCACCAATTCGTCCGCCTGTCGTTCCGTGCCGATAATGGGCGTAATCTCCGTTTCGATATCGGCGCGAATCATGTGAATGGATGGGGCCGTCGCTTTAAGCTTAACGCCAAACTGTGCTCCACGGCGAATCGGCTCCGGCTCTTCCAGCACCAGCTCCGTTAAACTTGGCGCCACCATCCCGTATCCGGTAGCACGTACTTCCCTAATAGCTTCTTCCACTTTGTCCCATTCCGACTTGGCGGCGACATATTCCCGCCACAGTTTCATGATATCGCCCCGTGCGGCAACATGTCGGTCGGCCAATTCTCCCAGCACCCGGTAATACAGTTCATCGCGGGAACCCACCGAAATTTCCGCCACCCCTGTGCCAAGATCCATGTGGGTTAGACGGACTTCATCAGCGTAGTCGTAACTGGCTAACCCGCGCACCGCCGGGTCGACATCCCTCAATCGTTGAATGCTGGCCCGTGCTTCCTCCAATGACAATTCAAATTGTTTTCGCAGCCAATGGCTGGTTGGCAACGCCTCCACCCAATCCACCAATTGGAACTGGATTTCGGCCACTGGAAATTCATACAGCACTTGTTCCAACACTAGGGCAATGTCTTCTTGCCGCAGTTCCAAACAATTTATGGGCAATACCGGCACATCATACTGCTCCGATAAGTCCTGTGCCAGTTGTGCGGTCTCTTCGGCGTAAGGTTGAGCAGTGTTTAACACAACGACGAAAGGCTTTGCCAATTCTTTCAACTCACCAACCACCCGTTCTTCCGGCGCAATAAATACCTCGCGCGGAAGTTCACCAAAGCTGCCATCCGAAGTAATCACCAATCCAATCGTGGAATGGTCGGTAATCACCTTCTGGGTGCCAATTTCTGCCGCCTCTTCAAAGGGCATTGCTTGATCCGACCAAGGCGTCATTACCATGCGATCCCCTTCTTGCTCGGTATACCCCAATGCCCCACTTACTGCATACCCCACGCAATCTACCAAACGCGCACGAAACGAAATTGCATCGTTGAGGTGGATTTCAACACCATCATCCGGGATAAATTTAGGTTCGGTAGTCATTACGGTGCGCCCGGTGCCGCTTTGCGGCAGGGAATCCACAGCTCTCTCGCGTTCATTAGGATCATCAATGGCAGGCAGAATCATCCGTTCCATAAAACGCTTGATAAAAGTGGACTTGCCGGTGCGGACCGGACCCACGACACCTAGATATACATCGCCGCCAGTTCGTTCGGCTAAGTCCTTAAACAGGTCAAACTTCTCCATCCTTATGGTTCCCTCCCTTGTTTGCTGCCAAATGGGTTGGCGCCGGTCCTCGCCTTGTCCCGGGATCACCCTATGAATGACAGTAGCAGGATATGAGGAAACTCGTGAGATAATGCCAGGGTTTGGAAAAGAAATTTGCCCTAGGGGTCTGATTCCCCGACAAACGCACGCGTCATTAACTTGATCACGGCATGAGAGACCTGTGTTCCATGGAATATATCCACCACTGCGTCTGTGATGGGGAGAGGTACACCCAAACGTTGACCCAATTCTTGTGCGGCATAGGCAGTAGGTACTCCTTCTACAACCATTTGAGTACTGTTTAAAATTTGGTCTAACCTCAACCCTTTTCCGAGTTGCTCGCCACACCAGCGGTTTCGGGAATGAGACGAGGAAGCGGTCACCACCATATCTCCTAATCCCGACAATCCGGCTAGTGTTGCCAATTGCGCGCCTAACCGGACTGCTAAGCGCCCCATTTCATGCAAGCCCCGTGTCATCAGAGCGGCTTTAGCACTTTCCCCCAGTCCTGACTGGTGTGCAATGCCCACTGCAATGGCCAGCACATTTTTTAATGCGCCGCCCAGTTCTACGCCGATCCGATCTGGTTGATGGTACAAACGCAAATTAGCCCGCCCCAGTCGCTCAGTCCACTCTAGAAACACCTCTGGAGTACAGGATACCGCCGTGGCCGCGGGAAGCCCCTGGCTTATATCAAAAGCCAAGTTAGGGCCACCAAGCACGCCTAGCGCGCGATCTTTATCATCACCCCATTCCTCCCGCAATACTTCGGACATTCTGAGATGAGTGCTAATTTCTAAACCTTTGACTGCCGACAGCACCTGCAAATCTTTATGCACCCACGGACGCAGTTGACGCGCCAATTGCCGCAGGTGCTGACTTGGCACTACCATAATCCAGTGCGACGAGGAAATTGCTGCGGCCGCGATATTCATTGTGGGCACGACCCGGCGATGCAATACCAGATGGGGCAAAAATTCCGGATGCTGGCGCCTTTCTAGCAAGGCATGGTAGACTTCTTCGCGGCGACAATAGAGGGAAACTCGGGCCCCCGAACGGGCGGCAACATCCGCAAGGGTAAGCCCCCAGTTGCCCGTGCCGAAAACGGCGACCGAGGGCACATTTTCAGTCATTGTCACGAATGCGCTTGGTGCGCGGGCGAAAGGTAAAATGCACCGGACTGCCGGCAAAACCAAATTTTTCTCTGAGTCGGTTTTCCAAATACCGCTGATAACTAAAGTGCAGCAAATCAGGATCATTGACAAAAAACACAAAGTGCGGAGGCTTGGTTTCCACTTGCGTCACATAATAAATTTTCAGCGCATGACCCTTGTCTGTAGGCGGTGGATTGAGATGCACCGCCTCCTGAACAAGCCGATTTAAGGGATGGGTTTCCAGCCGTGTAGTAAACGAGCGATAGGCTGTGGTTACCGTCGGCCAAATTTTGTCCAGGTTCCAATGGTTGACCACGGAGATTGGCCGCACTGCCGCATAGGGGATAAATTTCAGTTGTTCCCGGGCTTCTTGTTGCAAAGCAGTGGTGGCGCCTTTAATCAGATCCGCCTTATTCAACAACACCACCACGGCCTTTCGGCTCTGCGCCACTTGGCCAGCAATACGCTGATCTTGTGCGCTAATTGGTTCATTGGCCGCCAGCATTAACAACACCACGTCGGCGTGGCGAATCGCCTCCAAAGTCCGTTGCACAGTCTTTTCCTCAAGTTGTTGGGAAATTCTGCTTGGTCGGCGCAAACCAGCGGTATCTAGCAAAATGTAGTCTTGATCCTCATAACGGATTAATGCGTCCACTACGTCGCGGGTCGTCCCTGCAATCGGGGTGACCAAGGTACGTTCATACCCAATCAGAGCGTTAAGCAACGATGATTTCCCCACGTTAGGGCGCCCTGCCAACGCCACCCGGATAGGTTTGTCATCTTCCGAAATCTCATCTAAAGCATTTGGTGGCAACAGCTCCACTACCCGGTCCAATAAATCGCCAACCCCAGTCCCATGCAACGCCGATATTCCTATGGGGTCTCCAAGTCCTAAATCATAAAACTCAGCCCATCCCGACTTCAAACTCTCTGCCTTATTTACCGCCAATACCACCGGCTTGCCACTGCGCCGCAAAATATCGGCAATATCTAAGTCTACTGCGGTAATGCCTTGCTTAACGTCCACCACCAAGACAATAACGTCAGCTTCCGCTATGGCCCGGTTGGTTTGTTGGCGGGTCATAGTCAACATAGTATCCTGGTCATCCATCCAAATCCCGCCAGTATCCACCACCGTGAACGAAACACCATTCCAATCAGTCTGTTCGTAGAGTCGATCCCGAGTAACCCCGGGATAGTCCTCCACAATTGCTCGGCGCGTTTGTGTTATTCGATTAAACAAGGCCGATTTCCCAACATTAGGTCGGCCTACCAGCGCCACCACTCCCACAGCCATCCCCCTCTTCTTCCTTAGGGATTATCCCAGGCATTGAAATTCCGGTCAAGCCGGGTCCCGTCTGGAACTCCATTGAACTCGCACCCAACCTATAGCCCAACTGGCCAAACCAGCCAGTAACGCCGAGGTTAAATCATGGGAACCCAAGCTAAAATCGCTACCACGTAACGCAGCCACCCATCCCGACGACAAGATATCTGCCCCCAAAGCAACCCCTATTGCCGAAACCGGATCATCGGTCACCAACGCTGACGCTAAACCTAATCCCAAGGATTCCGGAACCAAGGGCGTAAACCGCACGGCCTGATATGAGACTAACGGCGAGACCATGCGAATCAAAGTGAACACCATGGCTAGGATCAACCACCAATACCACCAGCGCGCCCCGCCTCGCCAAATACTCCACATCAAAGTCATCAAACCCAGCCATGCCAATCCCGCATTTACCGTACCGCTGGCAATGGGGACTGCATTCCACACGATCCCCAGTACCACTACCATCCCGGCACCAAACATGGTCGCCATATACGGTTTTGATGCCAGCTTCCAATACTGGCGCCCAAACCCGGAAAGCGATAAAATAACTGCTGCCAACCAAATACAGTCCGTCCGCAATCCCGCCATTTCGTCACCCTCTTTAACGCCATAGATTCCAATATCATTAGTGTGAGCGGACGGACCACAAAGTATAGGATGTTGGACAAAATCCATTAACCCTAAGGGAGGCTAATATGCCCTCATCATTGCGTTGGGCGGTGCGTGCGGCATTTGTCACCGCCATCACAGCACTTGGCGCGATTACCGCCATTACCATCCCCGGACTTTCACTGGTACCATTTACCTTCCAGGTATTTGGAGTGTTTCTGGCCGGTGGCATATTGCCGCCAAAATGGGCTGCCTTAAGTCAAATAGTGTATATCGGGCTCGGGGTCTTAGGAGCCCCGATTTTTGCTGAGGGAGCCCGAGGCATTGCCGTTTTCGTTGGCCCCTTTGGCGGATATTTATGGGCTTACCCCATCGCAGCTTGGCTTATGGCATTGTTGGTGCATCAAAGACATGGCAAGCTTCGATTGTTTATCGGGATGATGTTTTCCCTGTTGCTGATTTACATTGGGGGCATGGCCGGACTCATGCTCATCGCTAAGGCGTCCTTAGTCCATGCATTTCTTGAAGGAGTCGTGCCATTCGTAGGGTGGGATGTATTGAAAGCGGTGCTGGCGTGGCCAATTATCGGCCAAATGCATCGATGGGTAGGCAAACAGTCCGAGCCGGATAGGCTCTCTGCTTAAATCCCCCAGGAGAGCCGCTGACAAGCGGCTCTCTTAACGCTCTTTACGATTCCGGATTTTCATCATCCCAGTCACCGGCATGATAAGCAGTCAAATGTTGATTCGGGGAAGATTCTTGGGTAGTATCGGAGTAGGGCTCCATTCCAGCCGCTATCATCTCGTCAGCTTCCTTTTTGGACAGTGAGATTTTTTTATGCTCAGGATCCACCCGCAAAACTTTTACCACGACGTCATCCCCCACCGCTACCACATCGGCCGGTGCTCCAATCCGATGCGAGGCCAGCTGAGAGATATGAACCAACCCGTCGACACCTGGCTCTAGTTCCACAAAGGCCCCAAAGGCAGCAATCCGCACGATCTTGCCCCGGTATAACTGGCCTTCCTGGTAGCGTTCGGCCACTGTTTCCCAAGGGTTGGGAGACACTTGGCGCAGTCCTAAGGAAATCTTGTTGCGTTCGGGATCCAAACGCAAAATCTTGACGTCAATCTCTTGCCCTATCTCCAGCACTTCAGATGGATGATTAATGCGCCCCCAGGATATCTCGCTGATATGCAATAAGCCATCGACCCCGCCTAAGTCCACAAATGCTCCAAAGTCGGTCAAACTCTTTACCGTACCGTGAACCACTTGTCCTTCAGAAACCGAATTCCATACTTGCTCTCGCCGCTGTTTAGACTGCTCTTCAATGGCGATCTTCCGGGACAAGATAACTCGACGCTTGTTGCGCTCGAGTTCGATGACGCGAACTGGAACCGTTTGACCCAAAAACCCGTCAAGTTCAGCCACATATCCTCGGGCCACATGAGAAGCCGGAATAAATCCCCGCATTCCCACGTCCACCACCAAGCCGCCCTTGACCACCTCAACTACGGGGGCTTCGATAATTTCTCCCGAACTTTGCAGCGCCTCTAAGCGAGTCCACGCTTCAGCTTCGTCGGCCCGTTTCTTGGAAAGCTTAAGAGTGCCTTCCTCGCCTTCGTAGCCAATAACATATACGCGGATGACGTCTCCCAACTGAACCACGTCTTCGGGCCGGTCAATCTTGCGATGGGTTAAATCTTGAAGATGGATTATGCCATCTGATTTGCCGCCCACGTCAACCAGCACCGAATCTGATGAAATGTGGACAACGGTTCCTTCAACGACCTGCCCCGGATGAACATCCTCCAGTGCCACAAATGCCATGGACTCCTCCATATTTAGGGATTCATCCAACTCTAGCTCGTGGTTAGAGTCCGTCGCCTGTTTACGTTCATCCATATTGGCTTCCCCCTTGTCACGCCTTTACAATGCGACAAATCGCGTCGCATATTCTTTTACATATTACACTCTAAGCAACCAGTTTCCAACAATTTTCCGATTTGAATACAAGGCCTTATGAGATAAACGAGCTGGACTTAGGATCCCCAGGCAGCGTAGCCCCCGGAATTTGTTCCGCAATTTTTTGCATCACCAGAAGTTGAGCTTCTTCGCGACTTAGGTCTGGAGAAATCCGAAACGGTTTACCCACTGAATAGCGAATGGTCTTGCGAAATCCGTATTCGCCGCTGATCCCTACGGGAAGTACCCAGCAGTTGGTCTTCTGGGCCAAATAGACCACTCCAGCCCGAGCTGCCTGTAATTCCCCGGTTTCACTGCGATGGCCTTCGGGAAATATCATGAGTGCCTGTCCGGAAGACAAGATCTCCAGGGAACGGCGAATCGCCTTACGGTCGGGGTGACCACGATGGACGGGATACGCCCCTAAGCTGGCAATAAGCCAGCCAAAGGGACGAAATCGAAACAACTCAGCTTTAGCCATAAAGTAGACACGGCGTGGCATCACAGTAGCCGCCATGGGAGGGTCTGCCAAACTTTTGTGGTTCAGCGCAATCATCAGAGCACCGCTGCGGGGCACGTTTTCCAAACCGGTAGTCTCTATCCGGCAGTAGAGAGAAAACACTTCCCGAGCAATCCAATAAACTACCCAATAATAAATCATTCGCCTACCACGTGGTGGAATACGGAGACCATCTGGTCCACCACGTGAGCCACCTCCAAGTTGGTGGTATCAATCATTACTGCATCTGCCGCGCGGGCAAGCGGCGCTACCGCCCGTGTACTGTCAAGCCGATCCCGATGATCAATTTCCTGGGCTAACATGTCCACCGCCACCTGATAGCCTAATTTTGCCAAATCTTTCTGCCGTCTTTGTGCCCTTGCTTCTAAAGATGCGGTCAGAAAAAACTTAACGTCCGCTTCAGGCAATACATAAGTACCGATATCCCTGCCATCCATCACAACTCCACCGTGCTCCGCCAATTTTCGCAATCGCCGTACCATTTCTACCCTGACCCTGGGGAATCCGGCCACAACCGAAACACTGGCGTTCACTTCCGGGGTGCGCAAGTATGGTGTGACATTTTCCCCGTCTACCAATACTTCGGTTTGGCCATCTCGACCTCGATATAAGTCAATCACCGTATGGCTCAGTAAGTCTTCAAGGCTGGATTCATCGCGCAGATCAACTCCGTGGCGCAAAGCCTTGTGAGCCAATCCCCGATACATTGCACCAGTATCCAGATAGAGTAATCCCAACCGTTCCGCCATCTTTCGGGCAACCGTACTCTTACCCGCCCCGGCAGGACCATCCACTGCCACAATCGGTTGCCGGACAGACCGTGCTGTCATGAATCGCGTGAAACCTCCTGGTTTGCCAAGTCCTCGCGGAGTACCGTAGCTCGCTCTAAATATACGTGCCGCACCGCTGCTTGAGGCACATCCATTTCTGCATGCATCAACACCCTAATCGTCTTAGGCAGTCCATGGGGAACATCAAGCTCCCGCATGCAAATTACCGGCACATACTTCCAGCCAACTAACCGTGCTGCTTCGGCGGGAAACGTTGCATGCAAATCCGGAGTCAATGTAAAACAAATGCTAGACATCTCCTCAGGATCCACGTGATTCTGTTCTGCCATAGCGATAATGAGGGCTTTGGTATGGTCTAGAATTTCTTTGGCATCGTCACGCTCTACCGTGGTCGCCCCACGAATTCCCCGTATCACGAGTCCTTAGCTCCTTACACAATTTGTTCTGTCACGGCCTTTAGTCGGCCGCTGTCCCTTTCTATAACCGTTGCTCGTTTTTCGCTTCCGACCGAATCCGGTCCTGACAGGTGCGACAAATAAAAGGATGCTGTGGGGACTGCTTCAGTTGCTCATACTCCGCACTCCAGGTTTCCAAGATCACGGACTTGCCACACACTTGGCACTTTACTTCCATTGTCCCGAACCTCCCTTTGTTTCGTGCCGTTGTCAGCATTTGATACAATCTCCTGGTATGAGGAGGCTAGACATGACCACTCGACAATATCCCGGCGCAGTGCTTGACAGACAGTGCATCCAAAACCTATTAAGCTCCATGCCTAGTGCTATTGTACAGCACGGCCGCGATTACGTGTACCAGGAAAGAGTATCCCACGCTTTGTGTGATCCTCGATTTCTCCTGGCTAGACTTCACGGTTATCAGGATTCCTATGTACCCTTTTGCCTCGTAGAGCCGCAAGCCCTGCAAGCAGGCTGCACCTGCGAACACTCTCAACCCTGTGCCCATTTGGCCGCGTTGTTATGGCAATACGTCACGCATTCCGAAGCATTCATGCCGCCTCCGCTAGATCTCTTGCAAGACGATGACCCGATTATTCCCCGTTGGGCTGCCGGCCAGTTTCCCTGGCACCTGATATTCTCCCAGAAGCCCCTTTGGCAACAACCTTGGGACGACGTTAAGAGTCTCGCCTATTGGAACCAATCCACAGACCAGTTGCGCTCCATCCGTCGGTGGGTTGATGCGCCACTGGCCAGAGTTCTTCCTCAACTCCATCCCTCTTGGGTCCAACATCCTGTTTGGCGTTCTCGCTGGGGTCAGTTCATCATAGAGCATTGGCACAAACTAACCCAGGCGCCTTTCACCTATTGGTGGACAATTGCGCTGCAAAATCCTGCGGTTCCCTTAGACCCCTTGTGGCCCGCCTATAGTCCCTTGCCACAGGAAGCCTGGCTTCATGCTGCACTAAACACCCTGGCGGATGGCCGAGTGGAGGTATACCCTCAGTTTTCCATACTCATAGATTTGGCAGCAGAACCAGGACTCCAGTGGTTGGAAACCACGATTGCCTTAAAGCCCGAAATAGACCCTTGGCGCGTATTGACGGCAAAGATATTAATGCGGCGCAATAAGAGGGCTCAGGCGGTTGCTCTTTTGCGCTCAACTTGGCCCGACTCGGCCCAAGGACAGCAGGAGGTCAGACGTCAGTTATTGGAGTGGCTACCGCTTGAACAACAAATCCCCTATCTAGTGGCAGCGTGTTTGGAATCACCCGACTGGGACTGTTTGGAGGCACTAAAACCCCATTTGGCAGAAGACGCCTGGCAGTCCCTTAAGCAAGCCAAAGCAGAGCGACTTAGCCCAAACGTAAAACCAAACGATCCGAGGGAGTAATCCCTGGTATCCGTCCTCGCTTGGCAACTGGTTTTTGGTTGACAGATTTCAAATCCATGGTCATATCCAGAGGTTCCGCGGCAGCAATATAGCTTCCCACCCCGAAGCCCGTGACTCCAGCGGCTTTAAGCGCTCCAATGCGCTCGGGTGTCAACCCACCAGACACAAAAATCCCGATATTGGGAAATCCCGCCTGAGCCAACCGAATCCGCACTTCACGAACCAAATCCGGTGTCACTCCCCCCCGCTCACGGGGGGTGTCCAACCTTATTGCATGAAGCGATGGCCCTAATGCCTCCGCTACCCGAATGGCTTCTTCCGCTTCATCCTTAAAGGTATCCACCAAAACCACCCTGGGAGAATCCGGGGGCATCACGGCGTCATATGCCAAGGCAGCTTGCACAGTGTCGCCAACCATCAGCAACAAGGCATGGGGCATTGTGCCCGACGGAATCTGGCCTGCCTGGCGTGCACCTAGGATGCTGCTTGCGCCTTGAGCGCCCCCCACCAATGCGGCACGGTCCATCACCGACGCCACCGCCGGATGCAAATGCCGTGCGCCAAAGGAAATCACCGGAACCGGATCCGCGGCCAACACAACCTCGCGGGTAGCCGTAGCCCATCCCGATGACGATGCCAATATCCCTAATAAGGCGGTTTCATATAGGCCAAAGTCACCGTAGCGGCCGGTCACTCTCATGACCACCTCTTTGGTGTCCACCAGACTGCCCTCGGGTAACGCCTCAACCTTGACATTCAGTGGAGCCAACAAGGCTAAGGCCTCTTCAATCCCCGCCAAAACCCCAGCCCGGTTGGCAAAAATTTCAGCTACCACGACATCTTCTTTGAGTCCTAAGTGATCTAAAATCTGCTGAGTACCAACAAAATACACGTCAGCGGTGAGGCCGGCGCGAATCTCCTCGGGTGTCGCGGAACGAATGCCGCGGTCTGGGGGTTGATAAGCTGAGACGGCCTGTATGGTGAGGTCGCGAGCTTCGTTCATCTCCAATTGCTCTCCTTCGTGTATTAATCGCACGCTCGTCAAGGGGCCGCGAGGCTTCTTGCAGCGCTTTCACTTCTGCATGGGTCAATGGGCGATATCGACCCGACTCTAATCCTTCAATCGTTAACGGCCCATATTTAATCCGAGTTAACTCCAACACGGGATGGCCAATCACCTGGAAAATGCGCCGCACTTCGCGCTTCATGCCTTCTGTCAAGGTCAACCGTACTAAAGTGCGGTCCGTTTCCCGCTTCACTACTTGAAGATTATGGGCATGAGCCATCCCTTCATCCAATGGAATCCCATCGCGGAGACGTTCGAGATGAGTCGTGCCGGGTCGGCCACGAACCCAGGCCTCGTAGACTTTTGGCACTTGAAAGGAGGGGTGCATTAATCGATGCGCTAAAATGCCGTCATTGGTCAACAGAAGCAATCCCGCGGTGTCCCGATCCAGACGGCCCACTGGGTAAAGTCGGCCAAAATTGGCGGGCAGCAGTTCCGACACCAAGTGTTGTGCGTGGCGATCCTTCAGGCTTGTTGTGTAGCCTGCTGGTTTATTCATTAACACATAGCGCTTCTGCACCTCGACCAAAGGCACAGGACGCCCGTCTAGAGTAATGTGATCTAGGGTAGGATCAATATCCATGCCCAACTCGGCCTTAACGCCGTTGACTTCTACACGGCCAGCAACAATCCACTGCTCCACCGTCCGCCGTGACGCCAATCCCGCATGCGCCAGCACCTTTTGGATCCGCTCTGACATAGCCCTTTACTCCGCCAACTCAAAAATGCACTCAATTTCTACTGCTGCATCCAGAGGCAAGGCATTGGTTCCCACCGCCGATCGGGCATGCCGACCCCTATCGCCAAAAATCTCTTGCAACAAGTCAGATGCGCCGTTAATTACCTGCGGCTGCTGGTGAAAGGTATCATGGCTCTGAACAAACCCCAGAACCTTAACCACTCGTTTGATGCGGTCAACACTGCCGGCAGCAGCGGCTGCCACACTGATGCAGTTGAGGATGGACTGTCTAGCAGCCGCCACCGCGTCCTCGATAGAAACCGTATCACCTACCGCGCCCTTGGCTACTAATACTCCGTCTTTAAGCGGCAGTTGCCCTGACGTAAAGCACAAGCTGCCAATAATCACGCTGGGGACGTATGACGCGACCGGTTTTGGAGGTTCAGGCAGTTCAATCCCCATAGATTTAAGCCGCTCACTAGTGCGTTGAATTTGTGACATCTGGATCCCTCCGACTCATACTGCGCTGCTTACCACATATGTTTAGGATAGCCGGTCCCCAATATCCCTATCCTGCAACTATCCATGCTTCGCGGATCAGTATACCAGGAAGTGGTGGACACGGCACCTATCAATAACCAGGAAGAGGCGGGTCGTGGCCATGAGCTCGGTACTCATTGATACCATTTCCATTTGGGCAATTCCGTTTTTGATAGGATTCATTCCGTTGTTTGGTTGGCTTCGTGGCGTAAAAGTCTATGAAACCTTTGTGGAAGGAGCCCAAGAAGGCTTTAATATGGCCATTCGCATGATTCCCTTTCTCGTAGGAATCTTAGTGGCCCTTAACATCTTCCAAGCTTCCGGCGCGTTCGATGCGGTCATTCATTTGCTGGCCCCTATTTTGGGAAAGGTGGGAGTCCCGGCTGCTGTCGTACCATTAATTTTGGTGCGTCCACTTTCTGGAGGTGCAGCACTAGGAGTCACTACTGGCCTCTTGCAGCATTATGGGCCCGATTCGTTTGTGGGCCGGGTGGCCTCTACTTTGCAAGGAAGCACCGATACGACGTTTTATGTAATTACGCTGTACTTTGGCTCCATAGCTGTACGCCAGACGCGATACGCTTTGCCTGTCGCCCTAATCGGCGATCTTGCCGGATTCGTTGCCGCCATTGTGATCTGCCATCTGCTGTTCTAAATCGCGTACCCTTTTCGGGTTTAACACCGGAATCACTCATCCGAATCGCGGTGCCAACGTCGGAAAATCCGATCGGCGGTAATAGCCACAATTGACGAAAACATGGTAGCAATAATGGTAGGGCCAACTATTTCGGTTGGGTTGCGAGACCCAGCAGCTACCCTGAGAGCAATCACGGTCGCCGGGATTAAGTTAATTGAGGCGGTGTTGATGGCCAAAAAGGTAATCATGTCCTGAGAGGCGCGATCTTTGACCCGGTTTAGTTTTTGCAGTTCCTCCATAGCTTTCAGTCCAAAAGGGGTCGCCGCCCCGCCCATGCCCAAAATATTTGCAGACATGTTCATCAACATGTTGCCCATAGCCGGATGATCTTTGGGAATGCCCGGAAACAATCGTCCGACCAGAGGCGTCATAATACGCGCCAAACCTTTCATTAATCCTGACTCTTGGGCTATTTTAGCCATACCTAGCCATAGGGACATAATGCCAATAAACCCTATGGCAATTTCTACAGCTTTTTCGCTGCTGGTAACGATAGCTTCGGTGACTGGAAGCATCGAGTGGTGGGCGGCACTGACCACAAGTCCTCCCAAAATCAGCAACAACCACACAATGTTGACCATAACTGCCCCTCCCGTTGGCGCGTGTAAACCCGCCTACGGGAGTATATGGCTTGTCACGGATCCTAATGACCCGGATCTAAAGTGATATTGTCAATGAGACGGGCAGTGCCAACATAAGCGGCCAACGCAAGCGTCACAGGGCGCTCTATGATTTCAACCGGACGAAGCGACTCAAAGTCCACACACTCGACATATTCTGCCGACAAGTCTGCTTCAGCGAGAGTGTTTTTTACCCATGCCACCAAGACCTCTGCTCGTCTTTCCCCACGTTGAAACAAAGTTTCCGCTGCTTTTAGCCCCTGGTATAGATAACTGGCTTTCTCTTTTTCTTCTGGCGAGAGATAGCGGTTTCTCGAGGAGAGCGCTAGTCCCGAGGGTTCCCTCACGGTGGCCACTCCAACCACCTTCACCGGAAAATTCAAATCGTGGACCATTTGCCTAATGATGGCCAGTTGCTGAGCGTCCTTTTGCCCGAACACTGCCACATCCGGCTGCACAATATGCAGCAACTTAGTCACCACTGTGGTGACCCCCGCAAAATGGGTAGGACGGCTCCTTCCGCATAATACCTGCGACATTTCCCCCACAACAACTGTGGTAAGACTGGTGCCGCCAGGATACATCACTTCCACCGACGGATTAAAGATCAGGTCCGCTTTCCCAAGATGCGCTAGTTTTTCCAGGTCAAGCGTTAAATCCCGCGGATACCGGGAAAAATCTTCGGAAGGCCCAAACTGCAATGGATTGACAAATATAGACACCACAACCTTGTCCGCTATTTCCGCAGCTTTAGCCACCAAAGCCAAATGGCCGGCATGCAATGCTCCCATCGTCGGCACCAAGGCTACGGTTTTTCCCACACGGCGCCACGACTCGTGCCAAAACCGCATTTGGTCAAGTGTTACCACAATTTCCACTAGTTCAACGTCCTTGCTCTATAATGTTTTTCAGCGTGCGAATCAAGTAGTCTTCGCTGACCGCGCCTTCAATGGCGCCGGAAGGCCCACGGCCCAGCCTTACGACGGTACGAGGCACCGCATACACCGCATTTTCTTCCGCCCATTGGGGGAATTCGGTTGCTTCCACCACAGTGCCGCGCACCCTTGCCGGATTGGCTAATGCCAATGTGTGCACCAGGCGTACCGCCCGGGGACAATGGGGTCAGGTTGGAGTGACAAAGACCTCCAGTGTAATATCGTCTTCGATATTACGAATAAAGTTCAAAGAGGGATCCGACAATCTAATGCGATTTTGCGAGACGTCCAGCAGTGCTTCTATCAACACCGAAAATTCATAACCCGTCGGCAAACCAATAAACCGAATCCCACTATCTTCCCGTCGATGATCGGCAACCACCAACGTTGGCACGTGCTGCACTCCATAGAGCGCTGCCAGCAAATTATCATGGCCCACGTCCCATACCTCTAAACGCAGCAAGTCCGGCATCACACGCACGACGTCGCGAAGCAACGACTCGGCATCATGGGACCATTGATGGCCGGCTTCGACAAATAATTCCAGATGCACCGGAAACTTCAAATCTCGAAACATCTCGCGCAATGTCTGCCTATCCCGTTCAGAGAGAGGGTTCATGGCTATCATCCCCGACCATCATGTCTCTGCCCCCTTGCGATAATTCCCGGTATTGTCGCGAACGCATCGATTCCCAGGCAATCATGCCCCCAGACACCACCGCATGGTTGCGAAAACCGCGGCGTTTTAGTATATGAAATGCTTGCATGGCACGGTAACCAGACCGGCACACTAGCACTATCGGTTTGGTGCGGTCCAGTTGTTGGCACCGTTGGCGAATCTCTGCCAACGGAATGGATTCGCTCTGGGGAATGTGGCCGCGGAAATATTCTTCCGCCGTGCGTACGTCTACTACCGTGATTAGTCCTGATGCCAACGCCTCGGCAGTCTTCTCGGCGGAAATCCGTCGAGTTCCAATAATCGGGGCTACCTGACGCCAGATAAGCCAAAACGCTAAAAGGCCGAAAGCGATATTAGTCACCAGTCCCACCGTCACCACCACTTTCAGTTTCCCTAGGCATTGGACGCATAGCCACCTACTTTGGCAACCGGGTCGATGCCCATTCCTAGATTTCAGTTTATCGATTTGGCGGTCACTTGGCTACAGTCCGGGCTCTGAAGAAGGCCAGGTCAATCGCTTGCGAACCGCAATAAATTCATTGCCCAAGGCATCCAATCGCGCTTCGATCTCAGATCGGTCATCTTCCCAGAAGAAAATATCTAGTAGGCGGCTTTCTAGGCTCCCTCGCTTTTCCAAGTGACGCAATATCACATCAAGCTCGCCCACCACTTGGCGAAACAAGTCAATTTTTTCGTGGAGCAGTCTTAAAATATCTTCTTCCACAGTCTCCACGGTAAGCAGGTTGTAAATTTCCACCGGATGCTGTTGCCCAATCCGATGCACTCGCCCAATTCGTTGTTCGATTCGCATTGGATTCCAGGGCAAGTCAAAATTTATTAATTGATGGCAAAATTGCAGATTGATACCTTGTCCTCCCGCCTCCGTTGAGACTAGAACCGAAGGTTGGGAGCGGAACCATTCAATCAACGTGTCGCGTTCTTTTCCCCTTAACCCTCCATGAAATGCCCTGGAGGGAAATCCCATGGCGTTTAAGTAATTAACCAGCATATCTTGGGTGGCTCGATATTCCGTAAAAATCAATACTTGCCCTGGTAAGTGGGGAAGCATCTGGGCAACCGCTTCGGCTTTGGCAGTCACCTCGATGGATTGGGCCAGGGAGACCAATTCATGTCGGATTGAACCCATCCACTCTGCGTTTTTTAACGTGGGAACCAAAGAGTGAGGCGAAGAACAAATTTCTCGTTGCATCATAATTAACGGCAATACCGTGTCCTGACCCACCCGATGACGATATTCATTGCGCAGCACTCGAGTCAATTCATCGTAAAGCACCCTTTCTTTTTGACTCAACGTAATCGGCCATAGTGTGACCTCTCGTGGCACAAAGTCGATGCCGACGGTTTGCCTTTGGTTGCGGACCATGACCTGCGATAATAACTGTCTTAATGCTTCAGCATTTTTTGGGGTGCGCTTATCTAAAATAAATTGCCGATAAAATCTCAGATAAGGTCCAAACAACCCAGGCTTAACTAAATTGACCAAAGTATACAGCTCGGTCAATTGGTTCTCCATAGGCGTGGCCGTTAGCAGCACCATATATCGTGCCTTTAGCCCGGCAACCAACTCGTAATTTTGTGTGCGGTTATTTTTTAAGTGATGGGCCTCATCCACGATGACCATATCCCAAGTCACAAATTGCAATTGGTGTGACAGTGGCCCGCGCTTGGCACTATCAATCGATAAGACCCAGAGCCATCCCCGATCGTGAGGACTACGCATGGCGGTCCATCCAAATTTGTCTTGCAGTTCAGAAATCCACTGACTAATGAGACCAGCTGGCACTAAAATCAAGACTTGCTCGATTAAGCCCCGAGCTTTTAATTCAGCAATAATTAACCCCGCTTCAATTGTTTTGCCTAACCCCACTTCATCCGCTAAAATCGCACGCCCATCCAGTTGGTTGACGACTTTTAAGACACTATCAATTTGATAGTCATGGACATCAAGCCCCCGCCCTACATGCGACTTCAGTTGAGGCCAGGCTTGTAGGCGAACAATTGGCAGGCTTTCCATTTCATCCACATCCTGTATCACTAACTCACCTCAGATTGGTAGCAAGTTATATCTCTCCACCACATCCCCTAGACGACAGCGGGGAGTTTTGATCCTAAACAAGTCGCCGACTTGAGCCACTCGATCCAGCACTCGAGCCGGGGTCCAGTGATGCGGATCATATTCCAATTCATCAAGGCGTACCGGCGTGGACACACTAGCCGCCTGGGTGGCACGCATACTATAGACCCCGATCATGGTGCGCACCGACCCATTTTGCAAATAATCCAGGTAAATCCGATTTCCACGTTGCGCCTTTAATCGCTCTACCGTCAAAGATTCCGGAAATGTGGCTGCCAGTAGTGTGGCCAAACTTTTCATCCAATACACCACAGAGCGATGGTCTTGGGGTTCAATCGGAATATAAAAGTGCACACCTTTGCCGCCGGAAGTCTTCAACACAAAAGGCACTGCTAGTTTTTCCCACAACAGAGCCACAGCGTAGGCTGCCTCAGCCACCTTTGACCATAGGCAATCTTGAGGGGGGTCCAAATCCAGTACGGCCCAATCGTGTTGATGGGGACGATCCAAGCACCCTAATGGCACATGGAATTCTAAAGTCCCCTGGGCCACCCATTGCAACAGCTGGTGGGCATTGTCAATCCTAATCGGTTGACTCTCCCAATACTTTTGATAAAACATGGGACCGCCAATATCTTCGGTCCAGCGTTTAAGGGTGATGGCCCGACCCATTAGGTGTGGAATCATCACATCCGCTATGGCATCGTAATAGGCCATTATCTCCATTCGCGTCAGGCCCATATCGGGAAAGATGATCCGGTCAGGGTGTTTGACCGTGATCCCCTTCCATACCATTTGACTGCCATTGCCGGATCCGCGCATGGCGCAATCGTCCTCCCTTGGTTCTTTCGCGAAACTCCACTTCGACACGCAAGGCGCGAGCATCTCTGTCCAGTAGTTCTGGGTTCCAGTCGGTCGGCGCCATCACCTTGGCGACTAGGGGCCCGTCCGCCTCCTCGGCGAGTCCCCATTGCCAATTTCCTGTAGATAATTTGGCTATACCGGACACAACAAACCATTCGCGATGCATCGACAAAAATTTTTGCCAATATTTCACACGTTTGCCCGGCCAATAACGGCTACTGCGAAGCTTAGCCATGACACCTTCCAATTGTGCCGCGCTCGCTGCTTGGAACAGGTCGAGCCCGCGGCCAGTGACGCCTTGGGAGACTATAAATAGGGAGTGCTCCTTAACCGGCAACTGTTCCAGATATTCTCGGCGACGATAAAACGGCTCGTGCAAGTGCCATTGCCCGTCACTGAACAAGCAATCAAAGGCGATAGCCAAGTGTGGTACCGGGCGACGGCTTTGCAATGCTGCAAACGATGGGCCACCATTTTGCCAGGCGACCACTTCGGCGTCGACCACCATTCCCTTGGGAAGAATGTCCTTTAGCTGAACCAGGTCGGGAAACCATTTCAGCAAGTTGTCCCCGCGGCGAGAAAAAATCTTGAGTTCATGAACGTGACTGATTATTGCGCGAAATCCATCCCATTTAATTTCATACCACCAGTCTTCGGAATCGAAGGGCGCGTCGGCCGTCACCCCAAGCATCGGGGGGATGAATTCTGCGGGGTCCCGGATCATGACACATTTTGACCCGTTTTCGTTTTGCGCACCACCGATTCCCTAAGCTGAGCCATGAGATCCATGACTTCCTCGGAGGCCTGGCGCGGCAAGGTCGGAGTGCGGGCGCTAGGCATCAAACGTTCAATTTCTTCCAACAATCGCTGTCGTTCCTGGTTAGGATATTGCTCAGGAATGAAAGGACCCGTCATTTGTTCAATCAGGCGCACCGCCATGTCACGTTCGGCATCGGAAATCGTGACACTGGGACCGCCAATTTCTGCACCCTCCGCCCGCAATGATTCCGGATAGTGCATGCCGTGAAGCATCAATACTGCATGATTGAAGGGGCGGACCACCGCAAGACGAGACTTGCTGCGCAGCATCATCTGGGCAAGCGCCACTTGGCCCACCGAATCCATGGTCTCAACCAGCAGTCGGTAAGGCTTATGGCCTCCGGCTTGCGGCTTGACCCAGTATGATTGTTGATAAAATGCCGGATCCACGTCTTGTAGAGGGTGGAAATTTAAAATAGTGATCGTATGGTCTACGTCCGCGATGGATTCAGATTCCACAGTTAAGGGCACATATCTGCCATCAGGCAAAGGCACCGCTTTGGTCATGTCCTCCGGGCCCAGTACCATCTCGCAGACAGGGCAGATCTTTTGATAACGCACCCGGGTACCGCAAGCAGTATGCACCCAATGCATTTCAATCCGTTCCTCATCGAACGCTTTGTACAATTGAATGGGAATTGACACCAGTCCAAAACCCAAAACACCCTTATACATGCTCCGCACTTGAACACCCCCTACCCCGTTACCTTCAGGGTGTACCAAAAGCAGAAAGTTATTTCGGGAAATATTGGAGGAGAGGCGGTCGGCAAAGGGACCGCCTCGTCTGGCTATGACAGCGAATGCGGATCGATGATTGTAGGAGTATCGGCATGAGATTCTTGACGATGTCCTACCCATCCTTGTACCTGGTCGATAATTTGCGAGGCATTGTTCACAATCGAGTCCACCAAATCTCCGCGTTCTACCGATAAAAGACGAATATTATCGCCATGTGCAACCAAAAACCCCACCGGATGCACCGTAACGCCTGCACCGCTGCCACCCCCAAAGGGATGGCCCGGGGAGTCGGACACTCGACTCCAATATTCCCCACCTCCGGCAGCAAACCCAAACGATACCCGAGAAATGGGAATTATGGTACCTCCGTCTGGAGTCTGAACGGCTTCCCCAACCACCGTATTTACGTCAATCATTCCTTTAATGGATTCCATCGCTGTCTTCATCAACGACTCTATAGGGTGACTGCCGGTGTGTGCCATTGTTGCATCTGCATCCATAATCATACCTCCTTGTAAACCTGTTTGTTGTTTACCAAAACTTTGCCAGTGGTCAAACTGGCGAATAGTGAAGATAAGACGGCGAGCGGCTCCACGTTGAACTCCCCCTGGAGATGACCAGAAAAAGCGGTGTGATCCCACACTGGTTCTACATCAATGACTGGAGGCCTGACAGCCTGCGGTTGAATACGGTGCGTAAGCCACCATCCGATGCCACTCGTCACCATTCCAAACACTAGCCCTGTATCGGATGCCTCCCCTAGCCCTAATTCGGCATCGACTGAAAATTGTGTTACCTGGCATCGACGCCACAAAATTTCCACAAATCGTCGATACCATCCTAAAACATGCCACCCCTTACGAATACGTTTAGGGTCAAAAGACATCCCTGGTTTGGTCTGGGCCGCAGGGGAACGCGGAATTTGCCAGGAATCCCCCATGGTAAAAACCAGCCAATGAACAGCAAAACCCATCTTCCAAGTGAGACCCCCGCCATGTATCCACACTTGAACGGTTAGCGGTTGCCTTAGAAGGATGAGAACGGCCCCCATGATAGCGATCGCCAGAGTGATGCCTATTGCCGCGGCAACCATGGATGTGCTTCCCCTTCCGGATGTTCCTCCTTAGGATGGGTGTTTTGCCACTATTTTATACCAGGGAAGTTTGAGGAATTATCCAGCGAGGGCAATTGGGACAAGTCGGCCAGGCCAAATTCCACCAAAAACGCGTGGGTGGTGCCATATAAAATAGGGCGCCCAGGCGTATCTTTCCGGCCAATTTCTTCAATAAGGCCACGCATCACCAAGGTTTCGATAGCCCTTTCGGACCCCACTTGACGGACGGATTCAATTTCCAGGCGAGTGACTGGCTGTTTGTAAGCCACCACGGAGAGTACTTCCCAAGCCGCATGGGACAAAGGTTCAGAGGTTTTAATAGTCATCCGTTCTTGGACCCAGGCATCTAGCTCCCTATCGGTGACTAAAGCCATAGCGTCGCCCGCCACCTGAACCCCAAGCGCGGAGTGGTGGCGTTCAAGCTCTTGGCTTAATTCCTGTCCCACCGCGATCACTTGAGTCACGTCAATATCAAGCCATGCTGCCAGTTGGCTCAAGGGCACCGGATCTCCATGCAAAAACAAGAGGGCTTCCAATTTGCCGCTAAGCTTATGCGTCATGATGAGTATTCCTCACAATCCACACCTGTTGAAACGGGGCATTTTGGCTCACTGCAATTTCATCTTGGTGCCACAACTGCACTATTGCAGAAAAGGTGAGGACCGTCTCCCGCGGCATATGGGAATCCACAAGCGCGGTAAGCGCGATCGGCTCAGACACTTCTTGAAGCAGCGCGCGAATCCGCCTAAGACGTTCTCCTATTGGATCCTGTTCTGGAGGTATTATTTGCACTGGCCGGTTTGCTAAAGGCTTTACCTTGGGCCATGACCAGGCCAATTTCCATGGGCTGGCATCCTTGACCGCTGTAACCCGATTAGGGGTAATGGTGGGAGGCCGCCGATGGGTTTGGGTTGCCGCCTGAAATCGCGCTTGCAGTTCTGCCACCGCCCAGCTAAGCCACAACGCAGAGTCTTCTGATTCGGATGCATCAAAAACCTCCGGTTCTGGGTCAGCTGGCCGAGGCAACAACATATCGGATTTTCTGCGTACAACCCATGCCGTGACAGGCACTTCATCAGTAACATCCAATAAGTCCTGAGCTTCTCTCCACCGCGCCTGATAATGGCGTACCAAACCAAGCACCTCAATCGACAAGACCATGTCAGGATGCCGCCGCACTCGTTCTGCTAAATCATTAATAGTTGCGATTTCAACCATTGGTTACCGAAACTCGGCTAATGTCATGGCATAAGGACTGTCGGCGCGGACCAAATCTTGGTACGATTCACGGGCCACCCAAAGATAGTCTTGACCTTGGTGCACTAATACCACCGCGGGTCTCGGAACCCTATTGTAGTTTGACGCCATGGAATAATTGTAGGCCCCCGTGTCAAACACCACCAGAAGGTCGTCTACCGCTGCCTGAGAGAGAGCAATGTCCTTTAACAGCACGTCCCCAGTTTCGCAATATCGCCCGGCTACGGTGACCGTTTCCATATTGTCCTGGCCCACCTTGCCATCAATGGCGGCCCTATACTCGGCCTGATATAAAGCGGGGCGGATATTGTCACCCATGCCTCCGTCGACGGAAATGTAGCGCTTGCCTCCAGGCACCGATTTGGTGACCAATACCCGGTATAAAGTAACCCCAGCTTCCGCAATAATCGAGCGGCCGGGTTCCATAAAGATCCGGGGAACAGCAAGCTCTTTAGGCGTTAGCTCATGCAGCAACTCATTTATTGCGCTGACCACAGTGGTTAACCGCGGAGGGTGATCCCCAGGCTGGTAGCGTACTCCAAATCCGCCGCCGATGTTCAACACTTCTGGCCACCAGCCGTGGCTTTGATTCCAGCCAAGACTGTAACGCAACAAGGTTTCGGCGTTAAGAATGAAGGGATCTTCTTCAAGAATTTGAGATCCAATATGGGCATGAAACCCTTTCAACAGCACATGTTCAAGTGTTAAGGCGCGTTTTACCGCACGATCGGCCAATCCATCGGCCAACCCAAAGCCAAACTTGGAATCGAATTGTCCGGTACGGATAAATTCATGCGTATGCGCTTCAATGCCCGGCGTTATCCGCAACAACACTGGTGCCTGGCACCCAATCCGAGCCGCTTCCTCCTCAATCCGTTCCAACTCATCCATCGAGTCGCAGACAATGTGGCCTACGTGCGCAGTTAAAGCGTAGGCAATCTCTTCACGAGTTTTGACATTGCCATGAAACATAATCCGTTCCGGATTGAATCCGGCTTGTAGTGCTGTGTATAACTCGCCTCCAGATACCACATCTAGCCCCATTTGATGTTGCTCCAATAGTCCGGCCATGGCTTGGCAGAGAAAAGCTTTGCCGGCATAAAAGGCTTGTCCTGGCGGGGTTAACTCACTTAGCGCATCTTGATAATCTTTAATGCGGTGCACAATCGTTTCATAATCTAATACGTAAAGCGGGGTTCCATACTTTTCCGCCAAATAAGCCAGTGCAACGCCGCCAATTGATATCTGTCGATTTTGGTCTACCATAAATGTGTCTGGTTTCATAAACTGGTGCCCCCCTATGCTCTTCTAGCCTAGCATGGGGGAGAATTGGCGGTCAACAATGAACTCATGCCTTAGGCCGTCGATGCGTCCGATCCCGCGGCAAGGTCAGTGCTGGCCGCATGACCTTGCGATTTAATGGCTTCCGGATTAGTTCGCTGCCTAAAGCATCTGCATTAAAGGGATAGATAGGCCAAAGGTAACGAATACCAAAGGAATTAGTGTTGGCTGCAATCAGCACCGGGATTGCCATTCCCAAACCAAATCCCCACCATACTTCGCCAAACCATGCTCCTAATCCGGTGCAGATTAACAAAAATGCCCGGAGCAATCGGATAGCCATCCCAAAGTCGATATCCGGAGAGGTAAACGTGCCAACCGCTGCAATGGCCACATAAACCATGACTTCAGCATCAATCATTTTCGCCTTAATCGCAACATCACCCAATAAAATGGCACCAAAAAATCCCATGGATTGGGTTAACGGATCGGGACTAAATGTGAGCGCCAAGCGTAACAAATCGACTCCAATTTCCGCCCCCACTAATTGCCAGAATATCGGCACTTCCTTGATCGTCGGGGTTTCCAATACCGCCCAATGTCCGGGAAATACCACATGTGCCATCAAAAATGCATACCATAACGGCGGGCCGACCCAAGAAAACAGCAACCCGACAAAACGGACCCACTTTAGATAGGATCCTATCAGCACGTCTTCATGATATTCCTCCACCGATTGCAAAAAGGAAAACAGCGTGACAGGCAGAATCATCGCATTAGGTGACGTATCAATCATGACCAGAACATGTCCCTCCGTCAAATGTTCAGCGGCCACATCCGGGCGTTCGGTAAACCGACTGTTAGGCCAGGGATTCCACCATGGCTTATGTAAGATCCATTCCTGTAGCGCTTTTTCTGACATCGTCAGCGCATCCACGTCAATGTCTCGAATCCGTTGCCGAACCTGCCGGATGAAAAAGTCATTGGCAATGTCCTTAATGTACACTAACGCGACGTCGGACCGTGACCGTCTCCCCACTTCCAACATCTCGATACGCAAATTGGGATCACGCAACCGACGCCGAATCAAAATCGTATTAAACACCAGGGTTTCCACAAAACCATCGCGGGGTCCCCGTAAAACTCTTTCCAGTGAAGGCTCAGACGGTTGCCGTTCCGGATATTTGCGCACATCCATCACAATTACATGACTTACCCCATCCACTAGCAACGCAGCGGGACCGGATAAAATTTGTTGCGCAACGGCTACTAGCTTTGTTTCCGGCGTAATTTCAATAAATGGCACATGGCGATTGAGGACTTTTTGCAGCGTAGGAAGCTCCAGGGAATCCTCAGGAGTTGCCAGCAATTGTTCCATGATTAAGGTCAGCACCGTTTGATCCACAAAGGAATCAATATACACTAGGGCCGCATTGCGTGCCCCAATTTTGAACTCGCGCACAATAAGATCAAATGTTTCTTTGTACCCGAGATAGTCTTTTAGCCAGCGCAAATTGGCCTGAAGATCAAGCGATACTATCTCGGATTGGACCTTGGCTTGTCCCCCTTGTTTAAATTTAACTTCCATGATATCCACTCCGTCGCAAAATTTCCTGCAGTGCTTTTTTTGTCGCGGGGACTCCTTGCGACACACTATCATGACCCTCCATTTTACCCGGATCCCCGAGACCAATTACCGGCACTTCGTCATGACCGTGCAGCACATCCACTGTATCCCCATGCAAAGTCTCTCCCGAAGTGGCACGTCCTTTTTTGTCCACCACGCCGTCGATGACCTGGCCAGTTTGAGTCACTGAGGCATCTACAGCAACTCCCTCCACGTTTTGAGTATTGGCGGCAACCGCCACTACTCCCAGCACATTCAATTTCGGCGATTTCAAAAGCACCTCAAGATCTCGTTCGCCAACACCCTGATCTGCCCGACCGCGGTCATCAACCATGACCACGACCGGTTCTTTTGGGGCATCCAACACTGCTTGCACCAGCGCTTTGCCCGATAATGGGGTAGGGTTTCCTTTAGATGCCTTTAATGGAAACAACGCCAATTCTTGGCATGCAGTACCTATGGCGCGGTACGCAGTCTCATCGCCATCGGTCACTACAATTACATCGTGTGCCATGTTACCCTGCCTCCTTATGATTAGGTTAGGCCTTTGGCTTAAAGAGCAATGAAGCCAAAAGCCCAAATAGTATCGCGGCTTTGATCCCTCCCGCAGCAGCGGTCAAACCGCCAGTCAAAAGACCTAACACGCCCTTTTCTTTTACCGCTTCCCCAATGCCGGATACCAGGGTATAACCAAAACCAGGCAATGGCACGGTTGCGCCAGCTCCGGCAAAGGACACCAGTTTGCCATACAGCCCGACGCCACCAAATACCGCGCCTAGCACGACAAACAACACCAGGACATGAGCAGGCGTCACAGGAAACAGATCCAACGTCAATTGGGCAAGTACACACATAAGCCCGCCCACTAAAAATGCCCAAAGAAACATCATGATAATATGGCCTCCGGTCTCCTTAAGCTCACGGCATGAGCGATACAGGGGATAGATTCCCCTTGTTGATAGGTCGTGGGGGAAAACAAGGCCCCGGTTGCCACCAACAACAATCGCTGCCATTGCCCTGTCAACAGGCAGTGATGCAAGTACCCGGCAAATACACTAGCCGAACAGCCTGGCCCTGACGCCCCGTTGTGCACATCTTGTTCTTTCAAGTAATACAAGCTTTTGCCACAGTCATTGAGCCGATCGCCAAAATTTATTCCTTCTTTGTTTCCCAGGGCCTGGATCAAGTCCACTCCCAAAACCCCCAAGTCTCCGGTAAAAATGGCATCGTAATCCGTGATGGTTTCCCCGGTTGCCGCCAAATGCTGCTTGATGGTATCAAACGCAGCCGGCGCCATAGCACTGCCCATGTCATTAGGATCTTTGGAACCCCAATCCACCACCCTGCCAAAAGTTACCCCGTCCACGACCACGTCACCGGCTTCCGCCGGGCCTACTACCGCCACCCCTGCGGCGGTAGCCGTCCAAGCAGCCGTGGGAGTGCGTTGATAGCCGAGTTCTACAGGAAACCGAAATTGACGTTCAGCTGCCATATGATGACTGACGGCACCCACGGCCACCGTAGTAGGGTCGTGATCGGCTACTAACAACGCGCCTAAGCCCAAGGCTTCGGTGAACACAGCACAAGCGGCAAACAAGCCTAAGAGCGGGCGTTGATGCCGCCGCGCCACGAAATTGGTGGACACAATTTGGTCGAGCAAGTCGCCTCCCAACACCAGATCAATGTCGGACCACCGACACCCTGCCTTCTCCACTGCCAAGTTCATGGTATCTTCCAACAACACCCGTTCCGCTCGTTCCACACTTTTCTGCTGATGGGTTTCCGATTCCCAAACTTCGTCAAAATAACTCCGCAGTGGTCCTTCGCCTTCCTTAGGGCCCACGATCGCAGCCGTCGACTTAATGCCCGCACGACTTAGATGATAGGTGCCCGGGCCAATTTTGCGGGCCGGCATTCTACGCAACCCCCGTAATGAGAAATCGAATCAAGCCCACAACAAATGCCGCACTTAGCCCATACACCAGCACCGGACCAGCAACGGTAAACAATTTGGCGCCCACACCCAAGACAAGACCCTCACTGCGAAATTCCATTGCTGGCGCCACCATCGCATTGGCAAATCCTGTAATCGGCAAAGTTCCCCCCATGCCACCTCGTTTGACCAATTGATCATACCAACCTAATCCAGTAAACAATGCCCCTAAGCCGATTAACACAACGGTTGTCGGGCTTGTGGCGTCTTTGGCACTCATGCCGTACTGCATAAAGCCCCACTGTATGCCCTGACCGACGAGTGAAATCGCTCCCCCAACAAAAAACGCATAAATCAAGTTTTTCAAGACGGGTTTGCTGGGTCGTTTTTTCTTCACTAGTTCTTGATAGTCACGTGCAGTCTTACTAGTTTCTTGATTTGCCATAGGAATGGACGGCCCCCTTATTAGCGATTGGGATCCACCGCAAAAGCGATTTTGACATCGACCTTATATTCGGTCACTTTGCCGCCATCGACTGCTGCTGTCCAGTTCGTGACTTCCACCCCGGTTATGTGGTCAATGGTGCGGTTGGCCTCCTGCACTGCCCCTTCCACAGCGTCCTGCCAGCTAGTTGGAGATTGTCCTACCAGTTCGATTACCTTTGCCACCGTTGCCATAAAGAAAAACCCCCTTGTCTTGTCATCAAGATTCAGGGGTAGTATGGCCCATGTCGGTTGATTTCATTTGCCCAACTTCAGTGGTTGTCGTGCGACATCGGTGCATCTGCCAACGAAACCTTTAAACGATCCAATGCCTTACGCTCCAATCGCGAAATCTGCACTTGGGACACATTTAACCGTTTCGCCACATCCATTTGAGTGCGGCCCTCGACAAATCGGGCTTTAAGAATATATCGCTCACGCTCATCCAATTCCTCAAACGCCTGGGTTAATGCCATTTGTTCTAACCACTCAGTTTCGCCTGATGTATCATGAATCGTGTCTGCCAGGTGAGTTTCCGATCCATTGGGCGTCTCGATTGGCTGGTTCAATGAGGCAAGTGGACGCACCGCATCCATTGCTTCGCTAATTTCCGCCACATCGACCCCAATTTCCTGGGAGATTTCCAAAGCTGTGGGATCGCGTCCCAATTTTTGAGTCATCTGAGACCGTGTCAGTTCCACTTTCATTCCCAATTCTCGCAATGAACGCGCAATCCGCATCGGTTGGTCGTCTCTCAAATGGCGGCGAATTTCTCCCATGATCAGAGGCACCGCGTAAGTGGAAAATTTTAACCCGCGGTCCACGTCAAAACGATCAATTGCTTTTAACAACCCAATGGCACCAACCTGAAACAGATCTTCGGGATCTTGTCCGCGGCCAGTAAATCGGTGAACAATGTGCCAAATTAAGTTCCAATGTCGTTCTACCAACTCTTCTCGGGCCTGTTTACTTCCCGCCTGGGCTTGACGGTAGAGGTCTAGTTCTTCGGCACTCGACGTCGGATACCCTGGTTCATCATTGGGCATCGCGCGACAATTCTCCGGATACGGTCACCTGACGGCGCATCTCTACCCGGGTGCCCTGTCCCGGGATGGATTCAACCGTTAATCCGTGCATAAATGATTCCATAAAGACAAATCCCAGCCCCATCCGCTCAGGATCGCGGGAATAGGCAGGCTGTCGGGCCAATTCCACATCCTCAATACCCACGCCCCAGTCCTCCACAGTGACTGTAAGACCGCCATTGTCTAACAGGCAATCGACTTCGACCCAGCCATCGGCCTTGCCTAAATACCCATGAATGATAGCATTGGACACCGCTTCCGATACCGCAACTTTTATCTCATCAACGTCCTGTAGCGAAAAACGGATTTGACTGGCCAACGAAGCCACTGCAACACGGGCTAGGCCCACATTTTCGGCCAAGGACAAAAACCGTAAGATCATACGATTAGTCAATGTATACTCCTCCCCCATCGTCCGCTTCACCCAATATATCCTCTGGCTTATTGCTCGGCCTCTTTACGCACGGGGCTATCCACTATGGCGATAATGGAAAAAATTCCGGCTAAATCCAACACCGTGCGCAGCGCGGGTTTGACCCCAGCTAATGACACGGTACGATGTCTTTCCGCCAGTTTCCGGTAACGACCTAAAATCACGCCAATTCCGGAGCTGTCCACAAAATCCACTTCAGCCAAATCCAACAACAAATTTTTATCCGGATATCGGTCAATCAATTGGTCTAGCGCGTCACGCAGCGGCTTTGCCGTCTTCAAATCCAGGTCGCCATTGATAGCCACTACGATGCGCGGCCCTAAAATAGTATGTAGGATGGTCATGTAAGCCTCCTCCATCGGGGGGACAAGCCCGCTATAGATCTCATGATACACGTCTTGAAGCGCGAAAAAAGGCGGGTTTTGACCGCCTCACTCGCTGTCTTGATCGGTTTCTTTGTCGACACTCTCCCCCCGTCGTCGCTTTTTTTCCCTCAAGGTATCGAACAGTACCTCCCCGGTTTCATCCACAATGGATTCCACATCCTCCACGTAGCCAATAGGTTGATCGAACCCAATATAGGTTTCGTTGTAATCCACTGCCGGCGGCGTGTCCGAAGGGGTATCGGAATTCCCCCACTCGGCGACACTTTGCCAAAAATCTTCTCCGTCCGGCTCAACCACACCGTACCCGGTATCACGGCCTAAGGGTCGCGGCACTACCTCGGCCTCCGATGGCGGAGGAACATAAGGCTGGTCGATAAGGTTTTGGCAGGTTAAGCAGAACGCAACCTCGGGTGCTGCTTGAAGACGGGCGGGGTCGATCGGCTGGCCACAACGCTCGCAGGTTCCGTAGGTTCCCTGGTCAAGTCTTCTTAAGGCGTTTGCCACTAAGTCCAGTCGGCTTCTCAGCCCCGTAACAATCCCGAGGTCCAATTCCCGCTCAAAAGTGTCAGTGCCCAAATCGGCCGGATGATTGTCATAGGCGCTCAAGGCTTCGACGGAATCGGTTTCCCCAACCTCCAACTGCGCTTCCAAATATTCGGTTAAATCCTGCAATTGTTGCTTCACCAATTCCACATGACGTTTATCCACACCCTGCCTCCTAGCCTACGATGTGCCAAAAATAATTCCAGACCACTTCCCCCAATCGTTGGCGTCTAATTGCCTGGGTGGCCCAAACCGAAATGCGTACCGGACGCTGATGAGGAACATTGATTACCACTTGACCCACGGTTTGATGATACTTCACCGGCGCTACCAAATGCCTAGCCATCTCGACTCGCCAGGTTACCCGCTCTGTTTCTTCGGTAGGTATGGTTAATGCCAATGGTCGCGACATGGCCACTCGAACTTCGGGCGCTACTCCGCGATATACGGGCACCACCTGCGGTAGCCCCGACGGTTTGTCAATAAACAACGTACGGTAATTTTGAAATCCCCAGGTTAACAATCCAGATGCATCTTGAAATCGCAATTTGGAAGAAGGTGCTCCCAAGATTACCGCAATCAGTCGCGTGTGGTCGCGATGGGCACTAGCCACCATACAAAATCCGGCACTATGAGTGTACCCTGTCTTCAATCCATCAGCGCCGACGAAAGTCCTCAATAAACGATTTTGGTTAATCAACCAAAGATGGCCACCCTTGCCGTTGCGAATTGAGCGATCTTGCCATTGGGAAGTATAGTGGAGCAATAGGGGAAATTTTACCGCCGCCGCACCCAAAAGCGCCAAATCATGTGCTGTCGTGTAATGGTCCGCTGCCGGCAAGCCATGAGGGTTGGCAAAATGGGTATGGTGCATACCAAGTTCTTTAGCAGTTTGGTTCATTATAGCCACAAATTGGGGTTCAGAACCTCCGATATAGGCGCCCAGGGCATAAGCTGCATCATTTGCTGAACCCACAGCAATTGCCCGCAGCATTTGTTCGACAGTTAAGTGTTCGCCTGGTCTCAGCCAAATTTGCGAACCGCCAATGTGATACGCTTCAACATCCGCCGGCACCATGGCATGAAGCGACAATTTATGTTGCGTTATGGCACGTATCGCTATATACAGCGTCATGAGTTTGGTAACACTCGCCATCGGTAATTCCTGCTGTGCGTGACTGGCAAATAGCACTTGGCCGGTAGTGGCATCAACCAACTCAGCCGCCCGTGCCACCACCACTGGTGGTGCAGGCGCTGCCCAAACCGTTCCACCAGCCAACATGAGCAAGGTGGTGAGTACCATTGCTATTACTGATTTTCTAGTCCTAGCCATTATCAAATCACCCCTTCGGGACTACTTGTGTTAGTATCCACGACGGGGTGATCCTTCATGCATTAACTCTCACTCGACAATCGCGAGGATGGGTTCTTCCGGGTTATCAGGAGCAGGGCCAAAGGTTACCGCTTGCTTCACCAGACGCAGCGCCTCCTCGGCGGCATGGGCATCTCGCGCATAAATCTCTGCGGCCAGGGTTCCCGCAGAATAACGTTGGCCCACTTTAATAAAACACCGAATACCGACCTGGTGATCGACGGGCTGGTCTTTAACATGCCGTCCAGCACCCAATGTGAGCGCTGCCAGCCCGATATCTTTGGTATTAATGGCAGCCACGGTTTTCTCATTAGGCAATTCCCACGTGACCCGCAATGGAGCCAATGGCAAATCGCGGGCCAGCACGCGTTCATCCGCCCCTTGCGCGGTCACCCAAGAAACAAACTTTTTCCACGCGCTGCCATTTTCTAAGGCACTTGAGACTTCCTCGAACGCCTGTTCTACCGCAATATTTTTGGCCATAGCCACCATGTGGCTAGCCAAAATCTTGACTTCCTGGGTCAGATCTTTGGGTCCGTGTCCTTTTAAGGTAGCCATGGCTTCATTAACCTCAATGGCATTTCCTACGGCATATCCCAGTGGTTGATTCATGTCGGTTAAAATGGCTTTTACCCGTACTTTGTGAGCCTGCCCAATACGCACCATAAGACGTGCCAGTTCCATCGCGCGTTGCTTGCTTTCCATAAATGCGCCGCTGCCTACTTTGACATCCAACACAATATTGGGTGACTTGGCAGCAAGCTTTTTGCTCATAACGGAAGCCGCGATCAGAGGTATACTGTCCACTGTCGCTGTGACATCTCGCAACGCATAGAGGCGGGCATCGGCCGGAGCCAGATCATGACTTTGTGCAATAACAGCAACCCCGACTTCTGCCACCTGCCGTTCTAATTGTTCTGTGCTCAACTGAACCTGAAATCCCGGCAAACTTTCCAATTTGTCTAAAGTACCCCCGGTATGGCCTAATCCTCGACCAGACATTTTCACCATAGGGACCCCTAGTGCTGCGACCAGCGGAGCTAAAATCAAACTCGTTTTGTCGCCTACCCCTCCCGTGGAATGCTTGTCTACCAGCCCAATGTGCCGAGGCGGTGGACTGCCGATGGTTGCCATCGCTTCCGTCATGGTGAAAATCTCGTCGTCCGTTAACCCGTTGAGGTAAGCCGCCATCAACCAGGCAGAGACCTGATAGTCCGGCACCTCCTCCTGCACCACCGATTCAATCCAACGCCACATTTCTTCCCGTGACAATGGTTTCCGATCTCGCGTCTTCTCAATAATTGCAATCATCGCCGCGCCCCCTCGACAAGTTCTTTTGCCGCAAGGCCATCGCCAATCTGTGGCGCATCAAACAATACCGCCAGGGTCGCCGCAATATCTGCCAAGGTTTGTCTAGGACGGCCAACAAATGGTGTCAGATCTCTTCCCCAGGCAAGCCAAGGCAATGTTTCCCGGGTATGGTCAGTCCCCCGGTAGGTCGGATCACAACCATGATCCGCTGTAATCCATAATTGGTCCCCGGATGTTAACCTTTCCCATAACCTTGGGAGAAATTGATCCAAATCCTTTAAGGCCTGTGCATAGCCTGCGGGGTTGCGGCGATGACCATAGTGGGAATCAAATTCGACCAAATTGGTAAAGATGAATTGTGGTTGTTGGCTATCTTGTTCCAGCACTTGGAGCGTCTTTTCCAATCCGTCAATATTGCTGGAAGTCGATAAGTGCTGGGCAAAACCCTGACCCGAAAATATATCCCCAATCTTGCCTATGGCCACGGTTTGCACCCCGCTCTCGAGTAAGCCGTCGACCTCAGTTGGGGACCAAGGCCTCACCGTATAATCATGGCGATTTGCCGTTCTCTGAAAATGGCCTGGTTCGCCAATAAAGGGGCGGGCAATAATTCGGCCGACCAAATTCGGCCCCTGCATAATGTCACGCGCCTTCTGGCACCATTGGTATAATACGGGCAAAGGTACCACTTCTTCATGTGCCGCAATCTGCAGCACACTATCGGCAGAGGTATAGAGGATGGGGCGCCCAGTGGCCAGGTGCTCCGCTCCCAATCGTTCAATAATTTCAGTTCCCGACGCCGCCTCATTACCCAGCGGCTCGCGTCCCCAGGCGGCGGTTAATTGGCGCACCACATCACCAGGAAACCCCTCGGGATACGTTCTAAATGGTGTGGTAACGGTTAATCCCATCATCTCCCAGTGGCCTGCTAAGGTATCTTTGCCATTAGCATGCGGATGCACAGGATATGCAACCCCCTGGGGGATTACGGGCAGGGTGCCATAGACATCAATTAAACTAGTCAGTCCCATCGCTGCCAAATTGGGTAGATCAACTCCACCAACCGCGGTGGCTGTATGGCCAATCGTGTTGGCTCCTTTGTCGCCAAAAGCCTCACTATCCGGGGCAGGACCAATGCCGCCCGAATCAATCACCAATAACGCTATGCGCATGAAACGGTTACCTCTTTTCCTATCAATTCACGCCCGTGGGTGTGCTGCATCATAGGCCGACCTCAGTCGACCCGAACTGACATGGGTGTAAATTTGTGTGGTAGAGATATCTTGATGGCCCAACATCTCTTGCACTGCACGTAAATCTGCACCGTTTTCCAACAGGTGGGTGGCAAACGAATGCCGTATCATATGTGGAGTAATAGGTTTGACAATTTCGGCCGCCACCGCGTATTTTTTTAACAGCTTCCAAAATCCTTGGCGAGTTAGCGCCTGTCCCCGATGGTTAAGAAACAAATAGGGTGTTTTGCTCCGCTTAATGAGTTTAGGCCGCGATTGCTCCACATAAGTCGCCAACCAGGATACCGCTATTTCGCCCAGCGGAACATATCGCTCCTTATCTCCCTTTCCCAAGCATCTTAAGCGCGGTGGATCCGTCCACCAGTCATTGATTCCCAAATGGCATAATTCACTCACCCGAATCCCGGTGGCATATAAAACCTCCAGCATCGCCCGATCGCGTACCCCGGTGACTTTCCGCACATCGGGAGCTTCCACCAAGCGAGTGACCTCGGCAATCGATAACACGTCCGGTAATTTTCGCTCCAGTCGCGGAGACAGCAAGAGATCGGTCGGGTCATTATCCTTATATTCCTCTCGCAGTTGCCAGCGATAAAACGCTTTTAACGCCGCCAAACGCCTCGCGATAGTCGCCGTAGAGCGATGAGCTCCATGCAAATGATCTAAATATCGCATGATGAGTTCACGTTCCGCCAAGGATCCTAAGTTCTGAGCAAACCGCATAAAATCTTCTAGATCACGTCCATAAGAATCTACCGTGTTATTGGCTAAATGCCGTTCGTACCGTAGATGGTAAAGAAATTCTGCCACTACGTCATTCACCAGCCATCACTTCCGATTAATTCAGGATGGGAAAATCTTCGACGTGACAAAGAGAAATCCCTGCCCCATAATCAGCCCGCGGAAAAATCTTCCGCTCGCTGACCTGAGGCAGAGACCCCTATCCATCTATGCTAACAGTGAGTTTACTGGGACATATGCCAAATTGTGGGCCTCCGCCACTGCCTGGAACGTTACCTTGCCCTTATAAATATTGAGTCCTTTGGCTAAACTAGCATCACGCCGCATCGCATCCTCGGCGCCATAGCGTGCGATAGCGCGGGCATACGGCAGTGTGACATTGGTCAATGCCAGCGTCGAAGTACGAGCCACGGCTCCAGGCATATTGGCGACGGCATAATGCACCACCCCATATTTCTCATAGGTCGGATGGGAGTGGGTGGTGACCCGATCAATGGTCTCAATGGAGCCCCCTTGGTCAATCGCGACGTCCACGATGACAGAACCCGGCTCCATAGACTTGACCATCTCTTCACTAACCAAATGCGGTGCTCTGGCTCCGGGGATCAATACGGCTCCCACCACAAAATCGGCATGCCGCACCGCATCTGCAATGTTGGATTCATGAGACATTAAAGTCCGCAGTTGTCCATGAAACTGATCGTCTAGTTGCCTTAGCCGATCCGCGCTGATGTCCACGATGGTGACCTCGGCGCCCAATCCAAGTGCAATGCGCGCCGCGTTGGTCCCTACAATGCCGCCGCCAATCACCACAACGCGGCCCGGTAATACGCCCGGAACCCCGCCCAGCAAAATGCCACGTCCACCGTAGGGTTTCTCAAGAAATTGGGCACCTATCTGACTGGCCATGCGTCCTGCCACTTCACTCATCGGAGTCAGCAAGGGCAAACTTTTGTCTTCTTTTTGCACTGTTTCATAAGCAATTGCTGTGATGTTGGATTTCAACAAAGCGCGGGTCAATTCGGGTTCTGGAGCCAAATGCAAATAGGTAAACAGGACCATGTCGGAGCGAAAATAACCGTATTCTTGGGGCAGTGGTTCCTTCACCTTGACGACCATGTGGGCTTGTCCCCAAACTTCGCTCGCTTCCGGAATAAGGGTAGCTCCAGCTTGCCGATACTGTTCGTCGGAAAATCCGCTCCCGATCCCGGCTCCAGACTCGACCACCACTGTGTGGCCATCTTTGGTTAAAGATAAGACTCCGGCCGGGGTTAGCGCAACACGGTTTTCATCAATCTTAATTTCTTTGGGCAATCCAATGCGCATTGATAAGACGATCCTTTCTAAAAAAGACTGAAAACACAGGGTACGGTTCATTCTAGCATAACCGCATTGGATTGCATCACGAGACTTTGTGTTGACGCGCCCGTTTCACCGGAAGGTATGCGATGGCAAAAATTCCGGTCGCCGCTAGGGAAATTCCAAGAGCAATCACCTCATGGGGGGCCAAAGGTGCCGTCGCGATGACCCCCACGGTCAATATTACGCCAATCCATGATAGAATTGGGTACCATGGCACTTTGAACTTCAAGTCCACGTTCCGTTTCTCTAATCTCGGCCTAAAATAGATTTGAGTCACAATAATCAGGATCCAAATCATTAAGGCTTGAAACCCGGTCGCCGTAACCAAGTAGAGATACGCCGTTTTCGGCAAAAAGTATGCCAACCCGCTCACTATCACCAATAGCACGCCGGTGACTGCATTGGCCATCCGTGGAATCCCATGCGATTCCTTGGATAAAATGTGCGGTGCATCATGAATGCGACCTAATGTGGCCAATACCCGGTCCGTGGCAAAAAGTCCCGCATTTAACGTGCTTAACACTGCAACCACAATCACAAAATTTAAGATGTCGATTAGCCAACTGCTATGCAACAATCGCAGGGCACCCGTAAATGGGCTCTGAGCTGTTGGCACTGTACTCCACCGCAGCAACCCGGTAATCGTCAGCGCCGCGCCAACATAGAGCACATAAATTCCAATCACCGTGTTGCGAATGGTTTTACTAATGGTTTGTTCTGGCCGTTTCACATTAGGCGCCGCTAATCCTAGCACCCCTGTTCCCGACATCGAAAACAACACCAAAACCATGGCCCCAAAAACCCCCAGAATACCTCGAGGAAAGAAGGACGGCGCACTTATCCATAACCGAGGTCCCACCATGGGGTGGACCGGAATCACATGGAAAATTACTAGTCCGCCCACCACAATGAACGCTATTGTGGCAATCACCTTGGCTAGGGACATGACAGATTCCACCGAACTGAATCCTTTCACGGTCAAAAAATTAATTCCTACGATGATGATGGAATAGCCTACACTAAACACAAACACCGGGACGCCGGGAAACCACAATCGAGTAAATATAGCTCCTGCAGTAGCTTCCGCCGCCAAATTCAACACACTGGAAAACCAAAATATCCAACCCCCGATAAATGCCGAACCTGGTCCTAGAGTATGTCTGGCAAAGGCAAGAAATGAGCCGCGTTCTGGATCTGCAGCGGACATCTCGGCCAGGGCAGAGATCTCAATAGACATGATGGTAACACCTATCAAAAACGAAATGGCAATTGCGGGACCGGCCAACCGGATAGCCGAACCGCTCGCCAAAAACAGTCCTGATCCCATAATTCCGCCGATAGTCATTAGCGTCAGACTAGCCGTGCCGATACCATGGGGAACTTTTCCTCGTGGGCCACTCCCGTATTGATGGCTCACCACTTTGGTTTCCGTCAATTTTAAGTTTTTGCGGGAAAATGTCTTGAATTTCATATCGATATTATGCCGAGCAATCTTACCAATTATGCACCCGACCTCGCCAATTTCCCCATGCTTGGGAACACAGGCAACATCTTAGTCACGTGATTGGTCGGGTCACGGCGCACACTAGACACAAGCAAATCAAAAAGACACTAAAAGGAGGCTCCGTTATTATGATAAACGCAGGAGACATCGTGGTCATCGCTATCATCGGCATCTTGTTCATTGGGTCCATTGTTATTATTGCTCCGACTATTTTTCGCGACTACCATGAAGATTAACCCATCATCCTTTAGGTACCAAGGGCACTAGGGTCGGAACTTGAGGGCTGGCCGCCTTTCCTAAATACGGTAAATGCCAGCTGTTTTCAATGGTCTTTAATAAGCTGTAGTGGTTGCAAACGATACTCACCGTGCGATGGCGAGTCTCGGGGGTAATAACGATTAAAGGCACTAGGCCGCCTCCTACCGTTATTCCCAGAAATTTGGGCGCACCTGGAGCCGCAGCTAAGTACTGCGACACTGAGGTTATGCCAGAGGGTGCACCGGATTCGTCCCAGGTAATAAACATGGCCGAATTCCCCTGCCACCTCGGGCTGTGCATTATTTCCGGCACTAATTGTTGGAGAAATTGGTTGCCTAATCGCTCTAGCTGTGCATTATTGGCAACCGGGCAACGAGCAGCCGCAATATTCGGCTCCCCATGCATGTCATGGCACAAATTGGGGGTAATCCACACAAAATCGGCGAGATGACCCTGGGCCAATTGTCGTTGGAACGTACGTAAATTGACAATATGGGTTCGCAGTAGTGACCGCGGGATGCTGTTAAAAAAGACAAATGGATTGTGTTTTTTAGCATAGAGCACAATGCTCGGAGCGGAACTCGCATGCGCTTTTGCTAAGGGCTCAGGATACCAATTTCCCTCAAATGTTGGTGACGGGATGCTCTCCATCACCCCCTCCCAACTCAAATGATGATCCTGCAATTGGGAGACGATAGTCGGACCGCCAAACAGCCGCCCAGGATTGTCCGTCCAAACACCTTGAGTGGACCCTGAAATTGTTGCCAGATAATTGGGAAGACTCGGGTGGGTCACTCCGCGATACTGGGGATCAAATCCATAAGTTGCTATCAGATGGTTAATATAGGGAGTGTTGGGATTGTCCCTGAGTTCCAACGTCCCGTGATTTTCCATCATGATAATTACCACATGGCGAAAAGGGGCGACGGGTTCTATTGGCGTGGTTGCCGATGATGAACCCGCTCCCAGTCTCAACAGCATCCAAATGACACCAAAAACCAGTGCCAATCCAAGAAAAATTTTACTGAGTCTGACACTCATATGGTTACCGCCCCGCTCCCGGGAAATATTTGACAAACTGGATGCCCAGTCACATTGTAATGGAGATGGACGTACTTCACCAATCAAGGGAGTGATCTTGTGAATGTCACGCTGCTATTGGCCAGCGGCATCTTCGGTTTTTTGGCTGTTGGTTTAGGTGCTTTTGGCGCCCACGGTCTGAAATCCAAATTAAATAGTGAACGGATGGCCACTTTTCAAACCGGCGTGCAATACCAAATGTATCATGCATTGGGACTGGGCCTGGTGTCGCTGTCCAGTGCCATCCTCTCTCAATCTAGTGTTTTAGCCTGGGCCGGATGGAGTTTTGTCGTCGGCATTGTCCTGTTTTCGGGCAGTCTCTATGTATTGGTTTTGACCGACTCTAGACGCTGGGGCCTGGTAACCCCTGTGGGAGGCCTTTTTTTCTTGTTAGGTTGGGGCCTCCTCATCTTTGCTGCTTGGCGGTCTCTCATTCCCGCTTAGTGCCTGCTCTAACATCCGCCCGGATTTCCCCCAAGTAAAGGCGTGGCACCAGCGTCGCCCTTCCTCAGCCAGTCGCCAGCGCAAGGGCGGGTCAGCGATTAAACGCTTTATGTTTTCGGCCAGCGCCTCAGGATCTTGCGGCGGCGATAACAACGCCGTATGTAAATGGCGGGCATATTCCCAATATCTGTTACCGCCAGCGCCGCACCACACATGGCCGCCTCCATGGGAGGTAGGCCCCAACCCTCACTCCAACTGGGACCAATAAAAGTGGCAACCTGATTGTAGATTTGCCGAAGTACCTGCCGGGTAGGATTAACTACGTACTCTACCGAGTCCGGCAGTGAAAGCGGCCGGCTTTCGGTTCCAAACAATGTGACCCGAAGGTTAGGAAAAGCACTGCGAACAATATCTAATGCCTTAAGCCCATCTTTGCTGCCTTTCCAGGCAGCGCCATGATACGTCATCCCTACATGAGCGCCGTTGCGGTCGACAACGGGCACATCAACGTCAAACTCGTCGGGATCCGCCCCATTTGGTATATAAATCGCGCTTTCGCCCATTGCGTGCGCATAATCTTGAAGCCATTTGGCAATTACGATTTTCCTCAGTGGCAAAGTCCATGTGGCAATGACCCGGTCTGGATTGCCGCCACTCCAGGTTTCTAGATGTTGGATCAAATAAAATTTTTCGCCCTTGGTAGGAGGATAAGTGGCAACCCATTCCGATGTTTGCCACGCGGTGGCAATGACGACGTCGCTATCGGGAATTGCTGCCGGAGCCAATGACGGCCGCCAAAGCACACTGACTCGCGGATCCAGAGTCAGCCAACGAGGGCGGTATGAATGCCCACCCCAAGCGCCCCGGCGCAAGTAACTGCTATATGCTCTGGTTCGGGTAAACCAATTTGCCCCACACTCTGTCAACGGTGACTGCACCACCACGACTTGGTGCCCTAAGTTCACCAGTTGATTGGCATACCGGTATACCACCTTGTATCCGCCAATGGGTACTTGCGTGAAGTTGGGAAGAATAAATGTCACCCGCACCGACAAACCTCTCTCATAATCAAAGTCCAGTTAGCCTGGTGTCTTCGCGAAGGTCCCAGATTCGGCTGTGGCTCCCGATTTGCACCAGGTAGTGCACCACCGGTACCCCCGGCTGTTTTTGAATGGTAAAAGATGTGAGCGATAGCTTTTGGGGAAGTTCTACCCGAAACACGAGAGTGCCCGATGCCGGAGGCGCCGAGGCCGACGCCTTGATTGGTTCGGTCACATGAGTTCCCACGACAAATTTGTCTACCTCGCTGTTCGTATATTGCTCTATAGCCCCATTTTGCCCTTCAATGCCCAAAAGCTTAGTCCCCAAGGGAAGATACACACGCACCCAATCGGAATAGGGTACCACCAGCCAATTATTATCGGGCGCAGCCGGGTTGACCCAAGTGATGCGAATGGTCTCCAGACGACGCACAATTGTGACCCGGACGTATTCTTTGATATAAAAGTTGTCCTTATGTCCCCCTAGGTTTTCATCCACGACTTCCAAATAATTGCCGAAAACATGCCTATCAATGGTGCCTCCCCAGTTGACTTGTTGTGTCAGTTGTTCTGCTTTGGTATCGCCAAAATATAATAGCAAAAGTTTTTGATTAAGACCTGTCACTACCGTCCCCAAAATCTTTTCCAATGCTTTTCCCTTAGCCGCAAATGCTCGCTCCAATACTGCCTTCATCATGGTACCGATAAAGGCTTTGCGTTGGGTTTGCGATAAACCGGACTTTTCCGCCATGTATTCCATCTGATAGTTGGCATTTTGAGCGGTAACCATGACCGTGCCGCTCCCCGTAGCGACAGCAACCGGACCCACATCAGCCAACAACCGGTCCACAAACCAGGTGGTCACCAGAAAGGTTCCCGCAACCGGTGGCGCTTTAGGTATCGAGTCATAAAATTGATAGATTTTGGCGACGGCGGTCGGCACATTAGGTGACCAGTTGGCGTCGCGAAGATGCCAGGTCGGCGTATACACATATTTGGCAATGGGAGGCGGTGCGGGGGGACGATAGCGAATGCGGCTTAGCAGCGCGTAGGTATTTTGTGCCGACATGGCGGTAATTTTGCCTTTATTCAACTCCAAGTACCCATATGCGGTCAAAAATCCCCCGGTCGCCCTCAACTCGCCTGAATTCTCAAACATCACCAAATATCTTTGAGGATGGTTCTCCCCCATGACAGTATCCACTACCGGACCCGACGCAATAATTAGGGGACTGTACCGCGCCAGGGCTTGGAGTGTCTCCCGTAATTGCATAATGTGCGGCCATTGCCCACGCAATGCCCCTGGCAGGTCTTGTCTATTAACCAACGCGAGCGCGCTCGCGGCTTTAGACACCCAGGGCACAACGGGCCTCAAATGGGAGGTCACGGTGGGCCAATCGCGAATCAAGCTCTTTAGCCCATGGGAATTCAAATGCGGAGGCAATGCCGATAGCGTTAAGGATGCTGCTTTCGACACGTCGTAACCTCCCGCCACTAAATTCATGACATTGCCATAGACGGCTCCCCAGTGGGGAATCGCCTTGGCATAAAACAGCAAGCGACCCGCGAGCAATACATTTGCCAGAGTGCCTTCCGTTTGGTTCAACACCTGCTGCAATTGCGGCAGGTTTCTTAAATGGGCCGCGGCCGTTATCTCTCCCAGTTCCGTTTTTAAACGGATGCTGTCGGCTCTAACCATAATTAGTGGAGCTCCAACAAAAACTGCTGCTAACCCTATTAATGCAGCTCCGACAATGTAATGCTTACTTTTCATCGAAAATTCCCATAGCGTTCCATTGCATTTAACTTATCCCCATTCGTCGCCCTATGCTTATTCCCATTTTAATGGATTGCGGACGGGCGCACATTTTTTCTGTCAAACAGTTATCAGATGTTACAATGGCAACAAACCACACTCGGCAGACCACTCTGCAGGAGGTATCAAATGCGGCGCAATTGGTATTGGATCCCAATATTGTCGTTATTACCTATTTCATGGGACAGTGTCTGGCTCTGGTTACGTCTGTCCCAAGGCTATCATACTGCGGGCGGCATCTTAATTCGTTTTTATGTTGCAACCGCAATGCCTTCATTTCTTAATCTGGTTCGACTTAATCGGCACCAACTGATATCCGAGCCATCGCTAAATACATCCAGGTATATCCCGCATCCTCCGCATGTTTACTTGTCAACAGCGCCGCTTCTCCCTCACATCACACTGCTCACGGCCATTTTGGCAATGGTGGGCTGGAGTGTCGTCCAATGGGTTTTCGTGATGATCTTGCTGCACGCCATAGGGTACATCCCACTGGTCCCCTGGCCTAAACGCTGGTATGGTCTAGTATGGTTTATTGTGCTTAACCTGGTCATTTTGGCTGCTCAATGGTCTACCGACCTAATCCCCCCGTCACTCGCTAGACTCCTGCTGGCGGGGTTAGTCATTCCGCTGGGTTTGATTGTGGCCAAATATTTCCTGGTGTTTTTCAAATTTAGTCTGGTCGCAGAGTCTGGCTCCTTATCATATCAATGGCACCAGAGCCAAAAGAGGCGCCACACCAGTGCTCAGCAAATCACAGGATGGTTGATAGGTGCGATGGCGGTATCCCTGCTGTCGGCTTTGATGGCCAACCTGTCTCCAGCTGTGTGGTGGGTACTGGGATGGCTAATAATCATAGATATCGTCTACGTGTGGTTGCTGGTTCTATTGGCCAATTATTACCGTCAGTCAAAAGTCGGGTAAATCCCATGGCATAGGGCCACCTCCAATTAAGAAAGATGGCCCCAGACTATAGCCGTGTTATGATTGAGGCGGCTGTGGAGCCACCGAACCATAGGCGACTGCAAAGCCATCGGTGTCGCTGTCTGGTGCTGAGGGCGTCGATACTTGACTCCGTTTTTGAATCATTACCCCGCCATCAGAAATCACGAGACCCGGATTGGCTTGGTTGGCGGTTCCCGGATCAAACACTGTCTGCCCGTAATTGGCCAATGGCGCGACCCGGCCTCCGATGGTCGGAGCCTCCAAAATCCATTCAGCAGAACTTCCTGGTCCGCTATAACTTTGAACAGTGGAGAAGGTTTGGCCAGTCGTGACATTATCCAAAGTAATAGTCCACTGCCCATTGCTGCCCTTGACAATCGAAGCTGACATGTGGTCCCCAGGGTTCACGACGAAATCCGGAATCACGGTTTCAGCCGCCGGCAATATTTCCCACCAGGCGTCGTAATGGGCGGAGCCACTGTAGTAGTCTTGTTCTGTTCCAGTTTGTATGAGATCGCTATTATTAAATCCGTCAATGCCAATCCACGCTGAAGAGTATGTTGAGCCATGGCCCCCCGTCACCTGAGGAACTATCCAATTGCCTGTAATGCTGGTGTAAGGGGCACTGCCAGTGATAGCATATCCGGACCAATTGCTCGACGACCATCCATAAGCCAAACTCCCCGAACTTTTGGAATGGCCCAAACGAATCCGTGGAGCATTCAAAGGAACCGCCGAAGCAGAAGGTCCTGCCAGTGCCGGTGCCGCAAACGCAGCACACAATGCCACACTGGAGAAAAAGACGGATAAACGATGCATAAAGTCATGCCTCCATTTATTAATCGAATTCCAAGGTTTACCATTGCCTTGGTTTAAACAATATTCGTTATCAATGGTTCGGTTTCCTCTAATTAAATGGCAAAAATTTCTTCATGCAGTGCCGATACGGCAAGTTCGCTATAATAAAGGCAGGAGGTCGAATTAGCAATGTGTTCATCATGGTCACGAGGATTGCTGGTCGCTGGCATTATGGCTAGTTTTGCAGTGCATTGGATGGTAATCGTTCCCTTGTGGGTTATCACCGCTCAAGTGTTGACCCGCACAACCCACAGATCTTGGTGGCCCAGTACCCTAGCCTGTGGACTATCTTCGTCGCGACGGGAGGATCCTGTGCATGAGTGACAATGCTCTGATGTCTAGCCCACTAATTGAGCCACAGTGGCTCTTAGACCATCTTTCGGATCCTAACATCAGGATTTTTGATTGCCGCTATAATCTGAAAGACCCAGCCCAGGCCCGAGTTGACTACAACCAGGGACACATACCAGGGGCTCAATACTTGGATATGGAATCCGATTTAGCTGGACCAGTTACGCGCCATGGAGGCCGCCACCCTATACCTTCGCCCACAGCATTTGCCGAGACCATGAGCCGGTACGGCGTGACCGGGTCCACCTATTGCGTAGGTTACGATGTTGACGGTGTGGGAGCTGCGCGATTATGGTGGCTGCTTCGCTACTTCGGCCATCAAAAGGCATTGGTGTTAAACGGGGGTTATCACGCGTGGTTAAGGAACGATTATCCCATCACGCAGGGTGTTCCCGAAACCAAGCCAGGAAATTTCCAAGCTCACCCCGGCAATATGCCCACGATCCATTTTGCCACCATCAACACTCGACATCATTATGTTATGGATTCGCGAACCGAGGAGCGATATCGCGGGGACGTAGAACCCATTGACAAAGTAGCTGGACACATTCCTGGGGCTACTCATTATGACTACCAAAAGGTCTTTGATGGCCCTGGGCACTATCGTCCAAAAGACGATCTTATCAGCCACTTCGCCAAAATTCCATCCCAACGTCCCCCTGTGCTATATTGTGGTTCCGGAGTGTCCGCGTGTGTCAATGTACTTGCGCTCCAACTCATTGGGGTAACTGCCATATTGTACCCTGGAAGTTGGAGCGACTGGATTAGTTACCCAGAGAACTCCATAATGGTAGGATCGGAAATAGATTCAGACTGAGAATTAAGAGGAGGCAAGTCATGGAACCATGGACTCCAGACCCTATGGCGCCACAGATTTCGGCAGCGGCGCCTCCACCTCCGGTACGTCGCAAACGGAGTGTCAAAGAATGGCTTTTATCGGGTCTTGCGGTAATCTATAAAGCCAAAGTATTTTTGTTGTTCTTTAGCATGGTGGTATCCATGCTGATTTACGGTTGGGCATTTGGTTGGGCATTTGGAGTGGGTCTGGTAATTCTTATCGCGATTCATGAGTCAGGACATGTCCTGGCGAATCGTTCCCGCGGCATTGAGGCGTCCTGGCCTACGTTTATTCCGTTTTTTGGGGCTATTATCAATTTGCGGCAAAGTCCTGCCAATGCTGATGACGAAGCTTTTATCGGCATTGCGGGACCCGTTTTTGGTCTGGCCGCCTCGATATTGAGCTATGGCTTGTATTTGTTGACCGCCCAACCGTTATTTGCCATGTTGGCGCTTTTCGGCATGCTCATGCATATTTTTAACCTCGTGCCCGTAGTGCCACTAGACGGTGGCCGCACGGTGTCATTTCTGGGATGGAAGGCATGGATTCCGGGTTTGATAGGATTGGCGGTCATTCTGTTTTATAACCCTCTAACCAATAGCCTCAGCTTAGATCCTGTCACTTTAATTATCCTGGCTTTTATTGTGTGGAATTTTACCCGCCGAGTGCGCCATGGGGTACCTGCCGCGTATAATGACATCCCCCTCTCGCACAAATGGTTTTATGGCTTGCTATGGTTGTTTCTCATGGCCCTAAGCATTGCTGGATACCTATATATTGGCGCTGTCACTCACCTTTCACTTTAACCGGGAATCGCCTTCGCGACTTAGCGGCATTCCCTGACGGCGCCAACGATCAATACCACCCGCTAAATGATGAACTTGGGTAAATCCCAAATCCAATAGTTCACGAGCCGCTGCCTGACTCCGGTGGCCGGTCTTGCAAATGAGCACCACTGGCGTATCCCGATCTGTGTTGGCCATTAACTGTCCGGTTTTTCCCAATGGCGCATGACGTGCGCCTTGGAGATGTCCGGCTAAAAACTCCTGCCGCGTGCGTACGTCCACTATGAGAACGCCTGGCTCCGAAAGCTTGTCGGCCAAGGTTTGCGGAGTTAAATCCACCAAGTTCTTAGGATGTTGAAACAAACGAAACAGGTTCACAGCAATGTCCCTCCGGTCTCAGATTATTCGACGTATTAAGGCACTAACCAAATCGCTGTCAGTTGGGCCAACGCATATCCGCCAACCGCATCCCAAACCCAATGTCCCCCGGTGGCCACCACAGCAAAAGCCGCAATCAATCCTCCTGCCGCAACCAACCATTTTTGTTTTATTCCCCTTACAGCAACAATCATTACGTAGCTTAGTCGGAATAGGTGCCCGCTGGGGAAGGTCCCGTTAAGAAGATGCGATGGTCCGGTTGCTAAACTGCTTGGCCCCATCACCACTGCAAACCAATGCATGACTTGTTGCGGCTCGATATTTGTTGCGGTTATCAAGGACTGGTAAACTGGGGGCGGCATCACATTAGGCGGTATCGGGGTCGCAATCCAATGTTTGACCAGTACTTCGACGATGGTACCCACAATATAACCTACCACGACGCCGCTCCACGGCTTTTTACGGCGCGCACGGAACCAGGCCATTAATAACAGGAGCAAAAATGTCAAAGGCACCCCGCCTAATACCCAGATTAGCTGTAGAGGAGGCCAGTGGACTCCATACGGACGCAAGGCCGCCGAGACCACTGCATTGACATGATGAGTCACGGACAAAGGTGCCGCCAACATCGACACGACAAAAATTGCCAACCATATCAACCGCAACCAAACCATTTTATTCATGACGCCATTTTACCTAACCGCCGCTATACCGCCAACCATGCATTTTGTGATATGCTAACCAACAAAATTCAAAGTGCCCAGCTGAACGCAAAAGGAAGGATGACACTGTGACACATAAACCCATTTGTTGGTCGCCACAGCCTCTGTGGGGAGTGCCAAAGGCGTTGCCTGAGGATTGGCAATGGGTGTTCGGCCATTTGCCCCCAGAAAACTACCCCCTGGTTACTGGATTGATCGTCAACGGATCTGACGGGTATTTTGACGCCACCCGCATGGCCGAGTGGCCTCAGTTGCGCGTCATCAGCAGCTACGGCATCGGATACGATCATATCAATGTCGCCGATGCGACCTCCCGCAATATTGTTGTAACACATACCCCAGATGTGGTAACCCAATCAACTGCAGAAATGGCGATGGCCTTAACCTTGGCGCTCGTCCGCAATCTTTTGGTTTATGACCGCCAGACCCGGAAAGAAGGGCGTGTTCTCACGGGGTCCAATACGGCTCTTTCCCCTGAACTCTATGACAAACGGGTAGGCCTTATCGGTTACGGCCGTACGGGTCAAACCATCGCCAAATTGCTCACACCGTTTGGCGTCACCATCCAGTACACCAGGGCCCACGGCCCGCATCCGGCCAACCCCCAAGGCTACGCGACGCTTAACCAATTGTTGGCCACCTCTGATGTCGTCATTGTAATCATCCCGGCAACGCCCGAGACCTATCACTTGCTAGGGGCCCACCAACTAGCCATGATGCCTCGAGGTAGTTATCTAGTGAATGTAGGCCGCGGACCAGTAATTGACGAATCAGCGTTAGTGGACGCGCTTAACCGCGGTCATTTGGCCGGAGCCGCACTAGACGTTTATGAGAATGAGCCATTAGTACATCCGGGTTTATTGCAACGTGCTGATGTAGTGTTATCGCCGCATCGTGGCACGTCAACCTTCGAAACCCGACAGCGAATGACTGAGACTGCCATTGACAACCTGGTGCAGGCATTGCAACATCATCCCGTGCGAATAGTGCCGGAGCAATGCCAAGGATCTTAGCCATCATGGCGCAATGCGTGAACGACACTAAGGCGCGAGGCCCTAAAGGCCGGAATCCACGATCCAACAGTGCCTACCACCATCCCAAAGGCTAGCGCGCTGACGACCAGCCACCAAGGAACCACAAACAGACTAACTGGGGCGGTACCACCAGCCTTCTCAATTAACATCTTCAGCACCGCTTGCAGCACGAAGGCGGTGAGATACGCCCCGACCAATCCGATGATGCCAGCTAACAGACCAATCAAAGCGGCTTCGTCGACAAAGACCCGTCGGATATCTTGGGCTCTGGCTCCTAAAGCTTTTAATATGCCAATTTCTCGCGTCCGCTCCAAAACTGCCCACATCATGACCAACGCAATCATAATCCCGGCCACCACTAAGGCAATTCCTCCAAACGCTCCCAACACCGTTTGAATGATAATCACAAAAGTGTCGATTCCCTTGGCAATTTCCCTTAGCGAAAACACAACAAACCCTTTTTGCGACAGCGTCTTGGTCAGTGCTACCGTGGCCGAAGCGTTATTGGCAATAATTATCGCCTGGGAAAATGCCGGGGGATGACCCGCCCAATAGGTTACAGCGGTCGGATATGGCACATAAAGATTGTTAGCGCTGCCCGACGCCGCAGCGACCCCGGGAGAAGTATTTTGGTTCCGCGGACTGGACGCCGATATCACCCCAGCAACCGTCAGTACAACCGACGGTGCATTGGAAGTGGGCATTACAGTTATCTTTTGTCCGATGAGATGTGCCAAAGGTTCCGATCCAAACAACGGCTTAACCCCGTTTTGACTTAACAACACAGCATTGCCGGATTTGGGCACCCGTCCCGCAACCAATTTTTGTCCGGTTGGCAACCCAGTTAATGGCAGGTTATCGATCACAGCAGGTACGGTTGCCAACGTTTTGACCATTACCGGCGCCGAAATCATTCCATAAGCGCTAGAGACGCCAGGAAGTTTTTGAAAATATGAAATGTCAGACAAATTTAACGGTTTAGGTTCTGCAAAATTGACAGCGGAAGCCCCAGGAGGCATCTGGCCAACCACTTCTACGGTATTAAGGCCGCCGTTTTGCGCCAAGCTTTGATTGGCGTTTTGTTGCAATCCGGTGCCAAAGGCCACCGTAAGCACAATGGAACCGATGCCGATTGCTGTGCCAATTGCCGTTAACAGAGTGCGGGACTTAGAACGCCGAAGATTACGCCATGCCATCCACCAACTCCACCCCATCCGGGTTTTCACACGCTCGACAGCCACAGGGGTCGCGGGTGACTGATCCAGGACCATCGGAACACTATCCGCCATTAGCATCCCATCATGCAGACGGATTACCCGGTCTCCGGAAGTAACCAACTCCTCATTGTGGGTTATAATAATCACCGTGTATCCTTGCTCATGCAGGTGGTGGAGAAGATCCATAATATCCCTTCGTGCTTTGGCGTCGAGATTGCCAGTGGGTTCGTCAGCGAGCAAGATGGAAGGGTCGTGGGCTAATGCCCGAGCTACCGCCACACGCTGCTGCTCACCTCCTGACAATTCGGCAGGACGGTTATGAAGTCTCGACCCTAGCCCCACTTGCGTAAGCAGTTGTTCCGCTCGCTGTCGTCGACCTGACGGAGAATCCATGGACAATGCCAATTCGACATTTTCTAAAGCGGTTAAATGCGGAAGCAAATGATAAGCTTGAAATACCGTCCCCACATAATGGCGGCGGAAGGATGCCAGCTGGTCGTTGGTAAATTGGGACAGATCCAACCCGTTAAACAAAACCTCCCCGGAGGTCGGCCGGTCTAATCCTCCCAACAGATTTAACAACGTGCTCTTACCGCTTCCAGAAGGCCCCAGCACAATGGAAAAACTATGATCCGGAAATACCAGGTTGATATGGGACAGTGCTGAAATTTCCTGTCCTCCTATATGATAGGTTCGACTGACGTCGCGTAATTCGAATACCTGAATCGCCCTCTTCCAATAATCATCCCAAAGCGCCTGACCTTGACGCCAATCGAATCCATACCCCATTTTTGGGCTTCAAGCTTAGTAATGGCAACGGCAATACATCGTCCCTGGAGGCAAACTCTAGTGTCCAACGCGCCAAGATAAGACTCAGTGTGATCACCATTTCCTGATGGGCAAATGTCTCCCCAATGCAGCTGCGTTGACCTCCACCAAACGGGAAGTAAAGAAATGGGGGCAAAGGCGGTCGCCCTATCCACCGCTGGGGCAAAAATGCCTCGGGCCGTTCCCAATATCGCTCAAGTCGATGGTTGACCCAAGGGCTTACTAAGATCGGTGCATCTTTTGGCAACGGATAGCTTCCTAATGTCACCGGCTCTAGCGACACCCGACTTAATAGCCATACCGGAGGGTACAAACGCAACGATTCTTTTATCACGGCCTCAAGCCACTCCGGGTCGGTTCGTGCAAGGTTTTGGGCTTCCTGATGCCGCGCCAACAGATATAAGGTCCAACTTAAGGCATTAGCAGTAGTTTCGTGGCCAGCTATCAGCAACGTCACTATTTGCGCCAAGCGTTCGTCACTCGGCAATTGTTCCAACAGCGCAGGCAATTTTGCTGAGGTTTCGGCACGTCTAGCATAAATACGTTCGGCAAACCCGGTTAGCGGTTTTGCAGCCGACCAATACTTCCGATTCATTGGCCAAGGCATTCCGTATTGTGGACGAAAAAAACTGCGGCTGCGCCGGTAAAAAAACATCATGAGGTCTTGCGAAGCATCTATCACTGAGGTCATGGCAGCGTTCTCCGTAGGAAAATCAAACAAAGTCTGGATCGCCACCTGCGCTGTTAACAATATTAGTTGCTCCGCCACATTGACCGTGCCATCATGCCATTGGTCCAGTTGATTCTCAATGATTCGGCGCATTGGCACTCGTTGCGCCTGCACCGCGGTCGGCAAAAATTCCTCTTTTAGGATACGGCGGCTGGTTTCCCAGCGCGGCGTCTCGCTAAGCAGCAAACCCCGACCAATAAGGGGATTTTCGCGATCCATGCCAGGGCCTTTATGGTAGTACTGCACATGGCGGCTTAATACCTGACCAACCTCAGCGGGTCCGGTCACCAGATTAAGAGTCCACCGACCTAAACGAATGGGTACTACCGGTTCGGGACTTTGCCCATAACGTAACAGCATGCCTAAGGGATCGTGGTGAAATTTCAATAATGTATGCCATGGTGCCAATAGCGCGCTGGTAGACATCACCGCGTCGTCGTGGGTTTCAATACCCCGGATTGCCAGGCAGCATCGATCCGGCGATTCCACTCGCTCCACTCTATCGGTATTTCTTGCCGTTCCACTAACCAGATCAGATACCAGATCATAGCCCGCAATTCGTCCTCAGCAATCCCTAATATGTCCGCCATACGAATAAACTCCGAAGTTTGCTCCATGGTCTTAAGCAGTTGGCTCACGTGGCGCCGTGACTGACGCACATAGGGTTCATCATCCATGACCCCCAGTTCATGACCAATTTGTTTGAATACCAGCCATAAGGGATATTGCTTGTTGCTTCGATTATCAACCCAGTAATCGGTACGCAAATCGTTTTCATCCATGGCGGCAACTCTCTTTTCTTTAATGATTGTCGAAGGCAAAGCCATTCAATACCCATGCGAGTTCTCTGGCAGTTAGGTTAAGCGGCGAATTCTCACGCTGTAGTTCGTCTCGTGTTGATAAGAACCGATAAATTCCTGTTTTTTGAGCACCGTCCAATTTTTCAAATCTTGAATGCATAACGGATCGTCAAACAAAATCTCCATGATTTCTCCGACTTCGATATAATCCAAGCCCTTTACCGCACCCATAGTAGGCATCGGTCTGGGCTTCCCGCTGGCATCAACTTCTAACGTAACTGGCTCGTCGTCCTTTGATACAACGTCGCTCATACGTAAAAGCCCCCTATCCGTTCCACAAAAACTGGTCCAAACTTGTGTAGGTCGCGCTCTGCTTCGGGA
>PXYW01000002.1 GCA_003023695.1 Sulfobacillus benefaciens
AGACACCCGCCCGCCGTTTTTTTCGCGGTCGTGTGGGGGTGTGGTTTCTTGTGGCCTGTTGACCGGTTGGGATTTTCGGGGCAGGTGTTGCGGTACTCGAAATCTGCATCCCGGAAATACGAGGGACCCCGAAAGGGATGTTCTACGGAGACCTCTCGGAGAGCCGACCTCAGAAATGCATAAATTCGGCGTATTTCATCCTTGACTGTCATCGGCGAGGCTACGCCGCCGCCGTAGCTCATCGACCAATAAGGCCGGTCCTCACGATAAACAGTTTCCTGACCCACGAAATAGGCCATGCCAAAATACACATCCCGGTAGAAGAACGAGCCGTGGCCATATTCCAGTTGCCGAGACCCCGGCATCAACGGAGCAACCGAAGCATTATCACCCTGAGCAGCATATGTTTGGCGTTTGGCTTCAACGAGAAAATCGCGCACGGATTCGGTCATGTGGATTCACCTCACAGTTGCTTAGAATGTTTCCAAACTATTCATAGCATCAGTTGGAAGACTAGAGAAAATATCCTCTTTATTATCAATAATGATACGGCACTCCTTCAGCCCACTTGGTTTACTTGCACGAGGCGGAGTCCCATGCCGTGTTGAGCGGCCACATGCACCCAGTGTTGCACGAATGCTTGACATAAACCGTCTTTCGCTTAACTAATCTAACAACAATTGACGTAATACCTTGATAGTGTCAGCCACCATCCAACCACGAGCCAATGGGGGATTAGGAACAAACCAGGTGCCTTGTATGACGGCAACTCCCGCCGCATGCGCTGCATTAACGTCATTCATGGTATCACCCACTAACACAGCCCGCGATGAATCCACTGCTAACGCTTTCAACGCAGACAAAATTCCGTATGGCTGGGGTTTCGGCTGTGGTACATCTTCGGCAGTCACTACAACATCAAACATCTGCGCTAAATCGAAGTGATTCAACGTGATATCCGTGGTATCTCTCTCTTTATTAGTCACAATGGCAAGTTTGCTCCCATAGCCATGCAATTCCTTCATGAGGTGCATCATATCTTCGGACATTGACAGGGTCGCATGCCCCTGACGGTAACACTGCAAATATGTCGTTAATACCTCTGGCCACCGATCGCCAAATTCACGGGAAAAGATCACGGATTCTGCCGGGCCGAACAAAGCATGCACGTCAGTGTCGCTCAGAGCCTTATGTCCATATTTTGAGAATACATATTGGAAGCAGCGCGTAATCATAGGCACCGTGTCAATCAATGTCCCGTCCAAATCGAATAAAACTGCATCAAACAGAACAACATCCCCTACCTTTCGTTACACCCGGGTCACATCTGAAGGCGATTCCGCCAGACAAGTCGGACCTATAGGCAACACTTTTTTAGGGTTGGCTAATCCTTCTGGATCGCAGGCATTCTTCAAAGCCCATTGTGCTTGAATTACCGCCGGCGACATTTGCCAGGTCAGTTCTTCCATCTTTTCCAAACCCACGCCATGTTCTCCGGTAATTGACCCCCCCAGTGCAAGACACATGCGCAAAATTTCGCTACCCGCCTGACGCACCCGTTGAACCATTTGCTCGTCCCGATCATCATATAATAACAGCGGATGCAAATTGCCGTCACCAGCATGAAATACATTGGCGATACGAATGCCGTAGTGATCTCCAATTTCACTAATCTGTCGCAAGGCATGTGGCAACTGGCTACGAGGAATAACACCGTCTTGGACATAGTACCGGGGTGCCAAAAGCCCCATAGCACCAAATGCGGTCTTTCGGTTTGCCCACCATAACTCCCGCTCCGCAGCCGAGCTGGCAACCCGAATTTCCCTGGTAGAAAATTTTTCTAACAAACGGGTAATCAACGATTCTTCTTCCCTGACTTCTGGAGCTGGTCCATCAACCTCCACTAGAAGCACTGCGGCGACGCCAGCAGGATAGCCGACCCGGTAAACCCCTCGTTCCACGGCTTCAATGGCCAAAGGATCCATTAGCTCCAATGCGGCGGGAATTACACCGGCGGCAATGATCGCCGAAACGGCTTGGCTGGCCTCATACACATCATCAAACAGCACCATGGTAGTAGAGCGGGATTGGGGCAACTCCACAATCCGGGCCCAAATTCCGCTGACAATGCCCAACATACCTTCGGAACCCACCATTAAGCTTTTTAAGTCGACTGGCGAGGCAAAATCCGCCAGGCTCCCCAGCAGTTCCACATCTCCGTTAGGCCATACAACCTCAAGTTGCTTGATGTGATTTAACGTCACTCCAAATTTCAAGCAATGCGGACCACCTGAATTCTCGGCCACGTTCCCCCCCAAAGTACACGATTGTTGTGAAGAGGGGTCTGGAGCGTAATAATAGCCAAATGGCTCTAGCGATTCAGAAAGTTTACGGTTAACCACTCCAGGCTCACAGTAAGCCACACGGTTGTACCAGTCAATGTTGCGAATATGATGCATTCGAGACAAGTGAACTATCACGGCACCATCTAAGGGAATTGCCCCCCCAGATAGACTGGTTCCCGCGCCACGAGCTAAGAACGGGATACGTTCACGAAAGAGTTGTGACACCACCGCTTGAAGTTGTTCTCGATCTGCAGGCAACACCACTGCGGAAGGCCGTGCTTTTTCCAAAGTATACCCATCACTCCCATAGCTATCAAGAAGAATGGGATCCTCTAGTAGGTACCGATCACCTACAATGTCGCGAAGTTCCTGCCTCCATTTAGCCTCGCCCATCATTGACCCCCTGGTACGCGTCCCACAATAAATCTACCGTATGTCGCACTGGCACCCTCCGCCCCTGCTTATTCAGTCCTGCTGCAATCTGCAATTGACATCCGGGGTTCCCTAACGCCACTGCATCAATATCCTGGGGAATATCAGAAATCTTGTACCCTAAAAGTGTCCGCGATATTTCTGGATGGGTTAAATTATAGGTGCCGGCGGCACCGCAACAGCGGTCTGAATCTGGCATTTCCACCAAGTCATAACCCGCTCCTCGGAGAAGTGTTCTCGGCGACTGCCGTATTCCCTGAGCGTGGGCTAGGTGGCAGGCGTCATGCATGCTGATTCGTTGGCCATTTGAGGGAAGCAACGGCAATCCTAATTGAACCAAAACATCGCTAACATCTTTTACTGCTTCGGCAAATCGTACCACCCTGTCATAAATTGGGTCCTCTGGTGAAAAAAGATGCCGGTACTCTTTCATAAAGGCACTGCAGCCTCCAGCTGTTACCGCCACATCCTCACTGCCGCTCTCTTCGAAGGCAGCTAAGTTTTCCAGAACCAGGTCCCGTAAAATTTCTGTATCTCCCGAGTGATATAGAAGGGCCCCGCAACACGTCTGCAATTCGGGTTTTACAACCCGAGCCCCCGCAATGTGCAACAAATCGTGAGCGTTTTGGTTGGTCTTCCCATAGACGGTGTCCATGACGCACCCTTTAAACAGCATCACGACTCGACCCTCTTTTACCGGGTCCATCACTGGTCGTGCCGTTTCAACGGTTTGTTGAGGCAATCCTGACGCTAAAGCCAGAGCATCAGGAGGGATCCAGCCAGGAAACCACGACATGGTCCGTTTTACGACGCGATAACGAGACCAGTTCAACAGTCGCTTAAACCGCCGACGTCCGCGCCGTGTGGCGAAAAAATATCGTAGTGGTTTGACCATGGAGCGTGCCACCCCAGTTGAAGACGCAATTCGAAATTGGTTGACCATATGGCCAACCGGAATATGCGCTGGGCAGACTTCTTCGCACGCTCGACAATCGAGGCAATCATCAAGGTGCTTGAGTCCCGTATGACCAATGTCGACTCCACTCGAATGTTGGGATAAAAGCCATACACGCCCTCGTGGAGATTCGGTTTCCAAACCTGTCACCAGGTAGGTCGGGCAACTCGAGAGACATAAGCCACAATGAACGCACGATTCGTCAATCATCGCCGCCACCTAAGACAGCCAACGGATCGAAATGTGACTTTAGCCGGGCAATGATTGTTCGGGCAGTTGGTTCCCCTGGCATCATAGAATATTCAACTCCTCTGGTCGCAATGGCAATACCATCCAGTTTTCTAACTGCCGCAATCCAGCGCGAAGTCTCAGCGCTGGCTACCGGTAGCCAAAACCACCCCGTTTGCCATTCCAGCAGCAGTTGAGGCCCGGCTTGTTGTGCCCAGGTTACAAGGCGCGATCGGGGCACAGCCCCGGTCACTGCTGGACTGTCATGACTCGTCCTAGGCAGGCCATGATCACTAATCACATTAACCGTTCCTAAGGTTTCTCTTAAATAATTCACCATGGCCGCATAACCGTGCCACTCAGCCAATACCTGATAATTTTCCGGAGTTCCCCACCCAAGAATTTGCGCCCACTGTTTCCCCGGTTGCGCAAGACGTTCCAGCAACTGGGGTACTTTCGCCAGCGATTCGGTCCATAGCCACTGAGATCTCTCGGGGGGCAGTGGTGATACTTTAAGAGTCGCCTCCAAAATTATGCCAAATTTCGCACGGCTTCCCAAAAATAACCGGTGCAGGTTGAAACCAGCGACGTTCTTTACGACTTTTGCTCCTAAATCGAGCAAACCAAATGCCGGGGTCCACACTTTCATCGCGACGACACGGTCAGCCAATGGCCCCCATCCTGCTCTCCAAGGACAATCCAGACCCATGCCCAAAACCGCTCCCAACGTGTCATCTATGCCATCAGGAGCCTCATAAGGCACCCATTGGCGGAATGATGCCAAAGCCTGGTTGAGAAACGATAGAGTGACGCCAGCCCCCGCTGTCACCAATAAATCATCCGGCATCGGCTCGATTGCAGGCGCTTCATTTCCAGAGCGCCACACAAAATCATGCAATACTGGCCCACTGCGTTGCTGCCTACCCACAACAGAGATCCGCTGGTGAGATGCTAAAGCCGATTCGGCCATAGTTTCCAACATTTCGGCTGAGGTCATCGAGTAGCCTCCTGCCATTGAAAAATCATCCTATAACATTCGATTTAAGATGGGACTTTTCCTGCCTGACAGAAGAACTTAAACTATGCCAAATCATCCCCGCGATAATAATCGCCATACCGATCTTGCCAAATCCGTCGGGCCACGCTGCGCCAAATAGGATCGAGGATAACAAAACCGTAAACACAATTTCCATCGATTGCGATGCCTCTATCCGCGCCAACCACATGGCACGACCTTGAGACAGGTCTGTCGCTGCAAAAAATAACAATGTGGCGACTACTCCGGCCAATAGTGCTACCACCAAAGTATAAAGTGTTTCCGACCCACTGGGCGGACCTACCGTACTAGCTCCGATCCCAGCGACAACAGCCCAAAATGGAAGGCTTCCTAGGGTCATTCCCAGTGTCCGCTGATATACATCGAACGGCCCAAACGTTCGTGCATATCGCATCATTTGGCGATTGCCTAAAGGATAGGCAATCGCTGCCCCACTGACGGGAATCAGCGCCCACCAAATGCCCGCTCCCGCCAACGTGGCGACAGACCACTCAGTTATTCCAACCCCCACCAAAATTAACAAAGACGGCCACAGCGCAACAATCGGCAAGTGACGGTCCTGAGATGAAACGCCCCCGATGACGGGAACTAACAAACTTCCAGCGACTATGGTTAATTGCCAGCTACTGGCCACAAGCCAAGCAGGCGCCCATCGGGCAACCCAAGTTAACGGCAAATAAAATAGTCCAAATCCTATCGTGCCCCATAAAATCCAGGGCCAAGGGCGCACTACGAAGTCCAACCATAGAGACTTCCATCCTTTGCGTCGCCATACCACAACAGCCAATATTGGAGCGGTAAACAAGTAGCGTAAGGAACTGATCCACCATAGACTGGCCCCGTCTAACCGCATAACCCGGTTCAGAACAAAGGTTGAGGAAAAGAACAGGGCGGACACCACGCCTAAGCTAATAGCTTTAGTCAAACCGTGCCTGTCACCTCACTCCAACGGCAGCAATTGGCGCTCCCCGTGTCTAAAGCCCAACGCCGACTGATAACCTGCGTGCTTAGCAAGCAACAACGCTTCAGGGAAAAATATGCCCACATTCTCCGGCTCATGAGCATCTGACCCGATAGTAATGGGTACCTCAGCCCGGTGGGCCCATTCCAACAACCGCGGTGCAGGGTAAATTTCTTCAACGGGCCTGCGCAAACCAGCGGTATTAATTTCTATCGCAACCTGGTGCGCATTCAAAGCATCAGCAAGCCGTCGATACCAGGGATCTAAAAATTTCTGCGACGGTTTAGGATGACCAAATAATTTCGGGAGGTCGGGATGAGTAATGACGTCAAACAGGTCGCTTTCCACTGCGGCGATGGTCGTTTCGTAATAACGACCCCAAACCAACTCTGGCCCCCACTCAGTGTAGTAGTGATCCATGTCGCGAACATCAAGTCCAAACTCTCCCAAAAAATGAACCGATCCCAAAACAAAGTCCCATGGATGCTGGGCTAAAAACTTTTTAATGCCAGCCACTTGTTCGGGAACAAAATCCATTTCTAATCCCAGCGCCGCGGGATATTTTTCTGTTATCTGCCTAATCCGTGAATGATAGGTCGCCAGTGAGTACCGACAACGTTCTAAAGCCCATTGCCCTGGTAAGAGTCCACGCGCCTCGATGAACCGATAGGCATGTTCTACCAGCCCTATTCCGGCCACATCCATGCGATCCGCGGTAGCAAAATATTGCGCAACCCAGACTTCTGGATAATCGTGCGGGTTATATGGCCCATGCTCAAGGTGGACATGATGATCAAACACCATCGCCTTATCACATCTCACTTTCCATCAAACTACTCATACCAATGGCTTTCATCGTAACCAGCATAGGTGATGAGGAAGGTCACCGTATACGCAATGAACATACCCACACTCATTACGATGCCTCCCAATTGCTGGTCAGCTAACGCGGATAGATGAAACACTCTAGGAGCTAGCCGATAAATCAAATAATCGGCATGTCCGGTGTCGATGATATACACGGACGCCGGCATCATCAAATCCACATTAAAAAATAGATAGATTAGCCGAGATCCACGCGAGAGCCGAGGGGATTCCGAAATCGGACTCATAAGAGGCCACCACATGGCAACCGCTGACACGAGCATACCATAAGGCGCCACCAGATACAGCCAGTTATCTCGTAACGACAAGTCCAAAATTCTTGGATACAGCAGCCCCGAAAAGACGGTGTTAAACAGCAACAAGGCAATTGGAGGATATGTCAATAAGGACAACACCGGCTTCACTACGGGTAGCTCCCACAATGTTCTCCAGGCTTGGGGAGGAATTCCCCAAATCAAAAGGGGGGCCACTACCATGGAAAGCAACACATATTGCACCATATGTGCGGTAAATAAAAAATCATCACCCAAAAGTTTTAGAGGTGTCCCCATACTGGCATATACCAAGACTAAGGCCGACGCAAAGGCTATCTGGCGGTCCCTTGCAATCGCAATCCTGCGAACACGATTCACCGCATCATACAATGTCCATAACAGAATCATTAAGACAGCTACTTCGGGATGCCACAACTGAAGCCAGTTATCATGACATAGGATGACGGACCACATCATCTGCCACCTCCGCCCCTAGCGTGTGACAGTGGAAGCCAATTGATACCAAAAACCCAGGGCTTGTCTCCCCGGGTTTTTGGTTTTTTGAGAGTAAACGTTAGATTCTGCTCATGCGCCATGCCAACGAAGGTCCCGTGAGTGAAGAGGCTGTGTCTACCGGAACCGTCACCGTTTGGGAACCGGTGGTTACGGTAAGAGTGCCCACCACACTGCCCGCAGCCAGTTCTTTGACATCCACCGGCAATTTGGTTAAGGACACATGTGCGCTGTACTTAAGTCCAGGCCACCCTAACAAGGTGACTGGCTGAGTGGTTTGTAAGACCACGTTTGATTGCCAAGGAACATCGATCGTGCCTACAGGTTCCCCTGAGGGGATCACAGTGTGGGAAGCCACTACTCCGCTTACGGCATTTAACAGATTTTGTCCATCCCCTAGGCTCATCTGCAACTGACTGCCGGTTTTAGTGCCCGGCTGTCCCACAATTCCGCCGTAGACCATGACATTTTGATTGCCCATGACCCGTTTGCCGGCAAAAACAAAACATCCTCCGGATTGCAATGTGGAGCCCGTCTTCACACCAACAATGCCGTCGTGGCCAACGAGATAATTGTAGTTGTACTCCAGTGCCGTCTGTCCGGGTACCGTCATTTGCGCCATGTCGACAATTTCCGCAAACACCGGGATTTTCATCGCGACTTCCGCCAGTTTGACCTGATCTTGAGCAGTGCTGGTAGTTTCAGGATTGAGTCCGCTAGGACCTTCATAATGCGTATGGTCCATCCCTAAGATTTTGGCCTCTTGATTCATCATCGCCGCAAAATGCTGAGGGTTGCCTCCAACCCAATCCGCCAGCATGGTCGCAATATTATTGCCAGATGCCACTAAAAGGCCTTCCAAAAGCTTGCGCTCCGTTAACTTTTCCCCTGCAATCACGGGCATTACCGATTGCTGGGTCGAGGCATCCTGTTGATACAAGGCAGCGTCCTGGGGCGTTACCGTAATGCTGGGGCCGTTATTATACGGGCCTAAGGGATGCGCCTTCAGCACCAAATATGCGGTCATCATTTTGGCCACACTACCGATAGGGCCTGGCGTCACCGGCCCATGTTCTCCAAAACTGCCAATGCCCGGAATATCCAGTGTTGCTTGAACATTGGCAGGCCACGGCAACTGAGGCGGAGTTCCCGCAATCTGTCCTTGAGCACTTAAACTAATTTGCGCATTGGCCTGTGGGACAGGCCGCACAAATTGGATGACAGCCGCGACAACAATGAGTACCGCGATAACCCCCGCCACCACTGATGCACGCATACCTCCGAACAAAAACATCCCTCCTTGCGAATTTCCTCTGGAAAGAGAACGTTAACCAGAACGCGAAGGTCACGCGAAACCGGCAACCGGTCCATAGCCCGATCATGACAGGTATCGACATCACCTGTCTACCCTGTCCGAGCAGAAAAGTATTGCCAAGCCTGGAAATCATGGGAGAAAACCAGTTGCAATGCGTACCTTTTTTCTATCCGGCCGCATTCATTGGCGGATTTGCAGAGCCAATCACCGTTTGCGGTAAGCTTTGTCGGCTACCCAGCAATCCCGCCACCGCCAACCCCAAATAACGCATAAGCAATCCTAGCGGGAAGAGTCGGTCTCCATACCATCTCAAAGTTGATGAATGAATCTTAATCAGGTATAAGACGGTCATAGAATTCAGGTAATCCACTATGCCTCCAAATGTCAGCCAAGTGTAGGCTGGTGTTGGCCACTCCGCTAATATTGCAAAGGCCATCATCCATATCATGTATTGTGGGGAAAATACTTTGTTGACAATAAGAAACACCGCAAACAGTCTGGCAGTTGCAGAAATTACTGTATGGCCTTTCCATACCCTCCGAGATTGCCAAACCACTGTCGCACAGACCATGACAAACGACGCCACATCAACGAAGGCTACGGGCAGTGCGTGTACCCAATGATTTGCCCAAAGGTCAGCCCCCACTCCCCGACTGGCGTTGAAGGAGTAAAAAAATGACCAGTTGTTGAAGTTTGTTAGGGCAAAGGGCAAATTAATGATCAGGCTGACGACAAAAAATACCGCCACCATGTTTGTTATGGTTTGAAATTTTTTATCACGGTATAACTCCACGAGGATAAACGGCAAAATGAATACGGGAAAAAACTTGAAAAAGACCGCCACTGACAATATTCCAGCGGCCCATGCGTATCGTTGCCGCAAGTAGAGGCTCCACCCTAATATCATCAAGAAGATTCCGATAATATCCCAATTTAAGAGCCCATAAACTAACAACAAAGGCGTCCAGGCAAACCATTGGTAGGTGTTTGGAACCAATCGGCGCAACAAGACCACACTCCCCATACCGGATAACCAAATGATGACCGCATTTGCCGTAAAGTAGCCCATAATCCCTGGAGCAAAGGAAGTCAACCACATTAAAATGCCCATCACCACAGGGTATTCAATGCGATTTTGTATGTAGGGTATTAAGTGCAGGTAAAGATGGTGGGTATGGTACAACGCCACGATGTCGGAATAGGCCAAGCGACGATAGGCCCAACGGTGATAGTGAGGAAGGGTCCGTGGCGCCATTAAGAGATGTCCTCGGGGAGCCAAACGCCAAAAAGCCCATCCGAGCCACCCCGTTAACAAGGAAAATGACGCCAACAAGCGCCAATCACGCCACCATCGGGGCAGTGCCAGAAAATTCTTTTCGGTCATGGAAACCCTCCGTTTACCAATGGTATCACATTGCACTAGACAAACGTCGGCCAGATGGTTTTCGTTACAAAAAAACCGAAATACATGGAGAACAGCTAATCAAGACCCTTGGTACGGAACTTTTCCAGCACTGATCTACAGTTGGCAAGCCGCGGCATCACCATAGCGTACTTGTGCCCATCTGCACTTATGACCCGGACTTCTTATATCTCGCGAGCACCACCAGGTGACTATACGGACCTATTGGCGCATGTTCTTCCGGCGGTGCATATTCCCTATAGTCAACGCACAAGTTACCCAAAAGCAGGAAAGTTTGGGAGGATGCGCAATGAACCTAGATGTGGTGCCAGAGCTCCACGGAAAAATTAAGGTGTTGCAATCGTATATCGGGTCATGGCTTTCTTTAGACACACTGGACCCTGAAAAAAGCATCGCAGTCAAGCAAATTTCGCATGCTCTAGGTGATCCTCCCGATTTAGCGCATCGCCAAATTATATCGCCGGGGTCTGAAGGTTTCACTGCCCATCTCCTATTTTTCTCTTCTGGCGTGGATGATCAACTGTTAACCCAAGGAATCATATCTCCGTTGCTGAAATCACCGAAATCCCCTCAAGATCTTATGTTGGCCCCGTTATCGTCCCTTGACTCGGTGACCAAAGCCACTGACGCCTTACTGGATTATAAGGTGGTCATCGGCGTTGAAGGATGGAGTGATTGGTATGCAGCAGACGCATCAAAACCGCCTCACCGCGCCATCGTCGAGCCCTCCAATGCCAAGGTCACCCATGGTCCCCACGAAGGCTTTGTGGAAGATTTGGAAACTAACATGATTTTGTTACGCAAGTATCTACGAACGCCTTTTGTACGTATAGAAAAAGTCACCTTAGGATTTTGGACCCACACCGCCGTGTGGCTGGTGTATTTGGAAGGGAAAACCCCCACTACTGTTGTCCGCTGGGTCCGCCATCGACTTTACAAGATGCCATTACAGGGGCTGGTAGACTCATCCCGCATTGCCATGGCCATGGGCGGACCGGTTGTCATCCCCTCGCTGCAATACAGTGAACGGCCAGACCAGGTCGCTGCTGGATTATTGGCAGGGCGTGCGGCAATTCTGATGAATGGCACTCCTTCGGTGCTTTTAGCGCCCGCACGTCTTTCCGATTTGATGACGAGCCCTGGCGATTACTATCAATTGCCGGTAACAGCTAGTATGACTAGACTTTTGCGATATGGCGGCCTCGTAGTGACAACCACCCTCCCAGCGCTTTATGTGGCGGCTTTGACTGTTAATCCCTCGTTTATACCTTTACCCTTGTATTTAACGACCATTCGGACCCGCCTTTCAATTCCTTTCCCAGCCATCATTGAAACCATCCTCATGTTGTTGGTAGTGGACATGGTTCAAGAAGCTGGCTTAATAATGCCTGGGGTGTTGGGTCAAACGGTTACTGTATTTGGCACCTTAATTCTTGGCGATGCGGCGATAAAATCCGGCATTGTCAGTGCTCCTACCCTTATTACCGTAACCATTGCCATGCTCGCCCAATTTCTGATCCCGGACGCTAATGTATCCAGTCTGGCCCGGTTAATACGATACGCCCTTATTCCTGTCGCTGCTATTTTTGGCTTTGCCGGAATCGTGTCTGGTTGGATGATGCTTCTTGGAATGGCTGTGCGGGTTTCCACCGCTAACGCGCCCTATTTGTCTCCATTGGCCCCGATAAGGCCTGGCGGCTGGCGTGACACGCTATTGCGACTGCCAACAAATAAACGCCAAGCATCTGCGAGAAATTCATCGTGAAACACTATGTCTCGCTACGCCAGTTGCGGTTAATGCAAATGATGGCTATTCTTCCCACCACGTTAGTGTTTTTGCCCGGCCAGATATTCGCTCAGTCAAGATCTGGTGCATTCTACGCAGCACTATTAGCCGCGGTATTGGCGTATGCCATCAATATCGCGGTGATAAAATCAGCACATGGTGCTTCTCCTTTTCGGCTCTTCAAAATCTCGTGGGGGAAGCTAGGGATCTGGGCCTACAGCGCTTATACACTCTGTTTATTGCTAGGCATTATTTCCATTTGGAACGAGTTATTCACTTTTCTTCAAGCCAGCGTGTTGCCGCGAACGCCACCTTGGGGTGTTGGGCTATTAATTTGGGCAGTTACCGCAGTCGTGGCTGGCGGAGACATTTCGGGGCTAGCACGCATGACTGATTTGTTAACCATAGGATCTGTCATTTTAGGACTCGTGGTTCTTCTCCCTCTGTTGGGATATATCCGCATGGACAATTTCGTTCCGTGGACGCCTTCTAGTCTGGGTTCTATTTGGCAAGGATCCTTGCTGCCCGTGACGTTCTTGGGAGAAAGCGTTGTCGGTATAGCCTTTAACGATAGTGTTCGCGAGCATGATCCGCGCCGTCGGCAACGAGCACTTTTACAAGGAACATGCATAAGTGCGGCTGTACTGGTTGGTTTGGTGGCACTAATTTGGGGCATTCTTGGATCCTCGCTGGCGGGCGAAGAAAATTTCCCCATTTTAGAAGCTATTCGAGATATCCGGCTTAGCCCGTTTTTATCGCGGTTCGACATCGTATTTGTTCCCTTATGGTTAGCCTTGATCGAAATGAAACTTGCCCTCTGGTTTTATATTGTGGTGCGCGCGACCAAGAGAATTTTTCGGTGGGGTACATTAACCACATGGACCGCTATTCTCGGTGCGGTCACCTTGGCGCCTTCATCCTTTGCGTTTCCGTCCGTGGCAAGCCGCGTGGAATATCTCAAACAGACGTGGATGACTATCGCTTTTCCAATTTTGATCATCCTAGTCCTCTCCAGTGGTCTTATGGGCCATTTACGAAAGGGTCACCATGAATAACCGCCTAAGGAACACCATCGCCGTTCTTGGTGTCTTAGTGGCACCCGTCTTCTTGAGTGGTTGCTGGGACGTAACGAGCACGGAAATTTTAACGGTTCCAACATTAATGGCTATCGGCTGGCACCACCATCGGTATACGATCACCATGGAAACGGATTCCCCGCAGCTAATGTCCACTCCAGGATCGGGTAGTAGCACGACTACTAGTCCTACCTGGATACTCCGGGGCCAGGGCACTTCGATAAGCCAAGCCCTGCTGGACACCGGTTTAAATGTTGAGACGGGAAACCCTCTAACGTTGGCGCACCTCCGGGTGGTGGTGCTGGGAAAATCTGTGCTGTCCCCGAACAGGCTGCCCACGATTTTAGACCATTTTGCCAGGGCTCCGTATCTTCACCGCACATTTTGGATTTTGTCCACCAGCGGACCAGCTAGGCCAATCGCTGAAGCAGAAAATCCGATCGGACCTGATCCGGTGAATGTTCTCCAGAGGGATTTAAAGATCGCCAAACTGCATGGCAACATTGTCCCACATCGATTTTACCGGGTCATAGAATCCGTGGTTAATACACCCTATGAAGGACTCGAAATCCCCACTGTCATGGTGAAACCTGCGCCTAACGGGAAATCTGGGGGCCAATTTCGATTTCAAGGAGCCTACATAATACTTCACGATCGCATTATCGGTCATTGGTCACTCCACCAAGTCCGCACTTACGCTCTACTCCACAACGCGGATCCGGGACTTTTGCTGACAGTGCCAATTTCTGATGGCGGTTATTATGTTTTTCGGGTTTTGACCAGTCATACCAGGGTTACGTGGCGGCACCGGTCACTAAGGATCTCCAATCACTGCGTCGTGTCCTTGGTTGAGATCACGAGTCCAGTGGGAACGTCCCACACCCCACCGTTGCCGCTAGCTGAGATGATGGCCAAACAACTCGCAACCCGCATCACAAGCTTAGTTAGGTGGACACAAAACCACCGGGTCGACATGCTTAAAGCTGGCGTCGATGCCTCTCTCCGTCATCCATTATGGTTTCCTTCCCATGAACAGGATTGGTCGACAATTTACGCTAAAGCCCCCTTTACCATCCATGTCTCGGTCACCATTCACGACACCGGCAGCTTGAACACCTATTAGGCAGCAAGCATTAGCGAATCCAATCGATTCCCTTTACTGTGGTACCGGTTTGGTGAAACGGAAGACGCGGCAGATCAGGCGGAACCGGGCGAAAACGCTCCGTAAGACGAGCAATCACATTTTTTAAGGTTTGTCCCACAAACGGGCGGATAACGACCAATCCTTGCGGGGGTAGGTCTAAATCGTTAGCGACGCCACGGTAGGAAACGATAACCAGCGTGGCTGTTAATAGGGCGGCTGCCTCAAAAATATCGCGATCGGTATGGGGCGTGGGGTTTACGTCCCAAGCCGTTATCACCTCATGCCCCTGATTTCGTAATGCCTCGGCCACTGCCGGCAACGAAAGATTAAAATCTAAAAGAAATTTCATGACAAATCTTCAACCACCCTTTGGAATCGGGAAAGTATCCGGTATCCATAGCGGAATACCGCCTGCATCTCCTCCGTGCTTAGCTCCAAGTCGTGTTGCAACGCGTCCGCTGGATAACCAGAAGCCAATAGTTGAAATACCCACTCCACAGAGATACGACTTCCTTCAATAACCGGGATTCCTTCCAATACGTCTAGAGAATTGGTAACTTTCATGTCAGTGTCCCCCATCCACTTTAGGAGCACGACGTGTCTTAGTGTACTGTTCGAATGCATATCCCAGCCTCAACAACAGAGGTTCGGAAAATCTGCGGCCGGTTAATGTCATTCCCACAGGTTGGCCTTGGTCGTCATAGCCAGCGGGAACCGTCAACGAGGGGTAGCCAGCGCGGGCTGCGATATCAGCTCCATCACTGCCACAGAACAAAAGGGCATCCAAATGATCGCGGTCGAAAGCCTGATCCAAGCCTTCGGTGCGCGCCCACTTAATGTCTTGTGCCCGGCTTAACCAGTATCGCGGCTCCGTCAGCGTTCCCCTTGTCGACTCGGCAGCTAACAAAATCGATTGGCCATACTTCAACGCACGGTCGGCATGTCGGTGATTAAATTGAATAATGTCGGCCAAAGAATGCACTGGACTATCTTGACCTAGTTGGTTTAAATAGGCATCGATTCCTACCTTGAATTCAAACAACAACACATCATACGAGAACTGTGCAGGAAAAGGCAAAGACACCTCCTCTACTACCTCGGCATTGAGATCTCTAAATGCCTGCACCACCTGCATCATGACTTGACGTTTTGATTCGCCCCAGTGATCGCGATAGCCACCGCCCGCCATTCCTAGCCGTATTCCGGCCAAGGATCCTGGCACGAGATATTGGGTAAAATTATGGCCTTCGGCAAATGGCGATGTGAACGTGATGGGATCATGAGGGTCTGGCCCCACCATCACGGTTAGCAGCAACGCTGCGTCCCTGACAGTGGTTGTCATTGGTCCAGCGGTATCTTGGCTATGCGCAATGGGGATAATACCAAAACGGCTGACCAGTCCAAGGCTTGGTTTTAGACCTACGACCGAGTTTTGGCTGGCAGGACTTAAAATCGACCCGGAAGTCTCCGTACCCACCGCAAGTGGAACCAACCCTGCAGCAACAGCCACCCCAGATCCCGCACTGGAGCCACCGGGATCGAGATGATCCCCATAAGGATTTTTTACCTGCCCACCGCGGGCGCTATACCCATTGGGCATGTGATCCGACATAAAGTTGGCCAATTCCGTCAGATTGGTTTTCCCCAACACTACCGCGCCAGCTTGACGCAACCGAGAGACTATGTGTGCGTCAAACGGTGCTCGAGAACGAGCTAGTGCCAATGTACCCGCTGTGGTGTGCATTTTGTCGGCGGTAGCGATATTGTCTTTGATCATGACGGGTATGCCATGAAGCAACCCAGTTAAATGCCCGGTCTCGCTTACGCGGTCGCGAACCTCCGCCTCCGCCATAGCTTCTGGATTGATTTCGGCAACCGCATTTAAGTGAACACCCGATTGATCCACCCCAACGATCCGATCAACATATTGCCAAATTAAGTTGACCGACGTGGTCTCCCTCTCCTGCAATAACTGCATCCATTTGGTGGCGTCGTATTCTTGCATTGGTAGCGGTCCCCCCTTTTTTCGATAATACCGTACCAATGGTAGGTTTGACTTGCCTCTGCAACTAAATTGTTTCTGTCTGGCATTTTGGGTTATACTTCCTAGCAGTATACTAAACAGCGAGATATCGATCAGATGTTCTAGCAGGGAGGTACATAGTGATGGCAGACCATAAAGTGATCATTTTAGGCACCGGGCCAGCAGGACTTACGGCAGCCATTTATGCTGCTCGGGCTAATTTGAAACCTTTTGTCGTCGAAGGCAATGAGCCTGGCGGACAACTCACCCTGACCAGCGAAGTGGAAAATTTCCCCGGATTCGCTGATCCCATTTTAGGACCAGACTTAATGGAAAACATGCGAAAACAAGCAGAACGATTTGGCGCCATCTTCCAAGACGGTTGGGCTACCTCAGTGGATTTCTCGGCCCGACCTTTTAAGATTACGGTAAACGAAGATGAAACCCTTACCGCCGATGCTGTGATTATTTCAACTGGCGCATCGGCTAAATTGTTGGGTATCCCAGGTGAAGCCGACATGATAGGTCACGGAGTATCAACCTGTGCTACCTGTGACGGATTCTTCTTTACCAACAAACGCATTATCGTAGTCGGTGGCGGTGACTCCGCGATGGAAGAGGCATCGTTTTTAACAAAATTCGCATCGACGGTTACCGTAGTGCATCGACGAGACACATTAAGAGCCTCAAAAGTTATGCAGGACCGCGCACGGAATAATCCCAAAATCCAATGGGTCATGAACGCAACCCCCATTGCGGTTAAGGCTGCCAACAATCAAGTTCAAGGTTTGGAAGTTCGGGATAATACAACCGGAGAGACACGGATAATCGAAGCAGAAGGCATATTTGTCTCCATTGGGCACCAGCCCAATACTGCCTTTCTTAACGGCCAAGTAGCTTTGGATAAGGTTGGGTACATCATTACCAATCACAGGAATGGGGCAACCAACGTTGAGGGAGTGTTCTGCTGTGGCGATGTGATGGATTCTCGATATCGCCAAGCAGTCACGGCTGCTGGAAGCGGTTGTCGAGCCGCAATGGACGTAGAAAAATACCTCGAAGGAGCCTTTGTTCACGATTGGTCGATGTCTGTGCCCTAAATTACGGGAACCCATTTTCATCTTGACCCAAAATTGCTATTATCGATTCGATGTGGACCCCCTTGGAATGGGTCACACCAGGAGAGGAGCCAATCCATGGCGCATGTAATCACCGGTCTTTGCATGGACACCAAAGACCAAAGCTGCGTAGAAGTTTGTCCGGTCGATTGCATTCATCCGGCCAAAACCCTTGATGGGGAAGCGGCATTTGACGCTTCACCCCAACTTTATATTGATCCTGAGGTATGTATCGACTGTGGGGCTTGCGCTCCAGAGTGCCCAGTTGGGGCCATCTTTATGGAAGAGGACCTCGCGCCCGAGGATCGCAAATATATTGAAATAAATCGGGAGTTTTTTCAGAGGTAACCATTAACCGGAGCCCTACCGCCATACGTGCGGCAGGGCCCGATGGTTTTTTGGTCCGATGTCTCTGCTCAAACTTTGCTGTGCGAGAGCGGATAGGGAGGCCAGCCCGCTACTCGACCCGATAGCTGCCAAGAACTTAATACCGCAATGCCTGTAAAACATAGAACAACCACCGGAAACCAAGTTCCCGGGCGCAATAGCAAGGGGTACATCGATAACGCAATCCCCGGTGGATGATATATCCCTATTCTTACCAACAACCAAAAAGTCAACAATGCTACTCCTGCCGCCCATAGCGGCCCATGCCCCCAGAGACCGACCAATGTTCCTAAACCCGCACCAAGGGTACTTCCCAAAATAACTGGTAACGGTTGCGCTACGGGTTGCTTAGGCAACATGAGCAAAATACTCAGCGTCGCAGCAAAAGGGGGAACTAAAAACTCGGTAATATGCCATGGTTCACGGTCCAACCAGGCCAACCCACCTAGTAGGACCAGAACCCATAGCAGCGGGAGTATCCTAATGCGTGACGGAAACGTTTCCCGACGCCAAAATTGTCCTAATTTACTCATGATGCACCCTGTTCCTCATAGGGACATAACAATAGCAGACACCATTTAGGATGCAGAAGATTACCCGCATTTAGGTGCGAACGGGTCGCGCCAGACGAGGTCCTCCCTTAATGCTGCCGGAGACTTTTAACGTTAGTGCTATGGGGCAACCCTTTCAATTCGGGGTGCAGCAATGTGCGGATTCTAGCTAAGGCAATCCCCACCTCTCCAAATCCAGTGGCAATCAACTTTACTTTGCCATCATAGTGTGCCACATCTCCTACCGCAAATACTCCCTGTCGGTTGGTGCCCATCGTGGATGGCGACACTACAACCCCAGACCCTTTAAGATCCAACCCCCACGTTTTGGCAGGCCCCAAATTCGGCTGAAACCCTAGACCTCCAATAATCGCATCGACGGGAAGAATTTCCTCGCTACCATCAGCAGTTTTCGCTAAGCGTAGCGCTTCGATTGTGTGCGCACCAATAACTTCAGACACTTCGGTAAAGGTGTGGACTGTAATGGTTTTGGATTCCAGTACTTGACGCACACTGTCTTCTTGCGCGCGAAATTCATCGCGGCGATGAATCAAATGCACATGCTGAGCATAGTTCGAGACGGCCAAGGCCCAGTCCACCGCGGTGTCACCACCGCCCACAACCGCCACACGGTGGCCCGCAAAGTGTGTTAGCGAGGGAACGAAATAATAGACACCATCGTCTTCAAAACGGTCTGCCCCCATTGCCGGCAGTTTTCTGGGCACAAATGACCCAAGGCCAATGGCAATGAGAACACTTCGCGATCGATGCGTGCCCTTGGTAGTCGTCAGCACAAACTCGCGTTGCGGTCCCTGATTCCGCTCTTCTATGGAGAGCACGGATTCCGACAGGCATACCATCGGTTTGAACCGCATCATTTGGGACACCAGAGCATTGGCCAAATCTTTCGCTAAAATAGAAGGGAATCCGGCAACATCGTAAATCGGTTTCTCTGGATACAGTGCATAAAGTTGTCCTCCTAGCTCCGGCAAACTTTCAAGGATTTTAACCTTCATCCCGTGCAGTCCAGCCATAGTGGCACTAAAGAGGCCAACGGGTCCGCCGCCGATTACTGTTATATCGTATAAATCCATCGGCCTCTTCCTTTCCACATGAATTGCTTTGATGACCACTTTAGTTCCTTATCATACTAGAGTATAGAGTCTCTACCAAACTGAGGCTAGTCCTGCAACACATAGACATTTACTATCGTCAAATCGAAAGTTTTCCAAGCGAAGCACAGTTCGATGCACAACTCGCATTATTGTGGGCCATGCGAATAACGGCATAGGGGACGCCTTCTAAACCTACTAGCAGCGAAAGGACCCTACTCATCGTATAGTGACTTGACGAGCAATGCAATACCACACCCCGTTGGCGGGATTACCCAATTTGTCTCTCAGCTACCGTCTAGACCCTCCCTATTCCCTCTTTGTTAGGATTCCCGTAAATGGTCGTAACACATAGGAATTTCGTGCCAGACTCCTGGTATCAAAGGACAAAATTACTCCTATGTCGTCTAATCCTTGACCCCTTGAATTGCGGTAACGATTCCGGCTAAGCTTTCGAGGTCTCGTGGTAACACAATTTTGGTCGACGGCGATTGTCCAATTGCACTTAAAGCTTCCAACGATTTAAGCTGTAATACCGCACGCATTTTATCCTCATTCCATCCGCTGCTCTCATCTTCGGCTAACCGCAGGACAGCTTGGTTGACCAAGCGCACTGCCTCAGCTTGCGCTTCCGCCAACTTTTCAATTGCGAGGGCCTCTCCTTCGGCCTGCAGAACGCGTGCCTGTCGCGCTGCCTCCGCTTTTAGCACAATGGCTTGTTGCTCTCCCTGGGCTTGAGCAATCGCCGCCTGTTTCGCGCCCTCTGCTTCCAAAATAGCCGACTCTTTCGCCCCCTGGGCTTGTTCAATAGCTGCCAACTTGTTGGCATCTGCTTTCTTTTGGGCCTCCATTGCTTGCTGCATTTCCTTAGGCAAATCCACCTGTCGAATCGAGGCTTGGACAATGCGAATCCCCCAATTTCCTGTAGCCTCATCCAAATCGATACGCAGTTTGGCATTAATTTGCTCGCGATGTATCATAACATCCGCAAGCTTCCGCTGCCCTACTTCGGAGCGAAGCGTGGCCGACACAATATTTTTAATAGCTAATTCCGGGTTTTGAATTTCGAAGGTAAAATTCTTGGCATCGACCACTTGGTAAATGAAATAGGCATCAATTACCGGGCTAACATTATCAGCCGTGATTACCGGCTCCGGATCCAAATTGATCGTCACAGATTTCGTGCTAACCAGTTGCAATGTATCAATTAACGGGACTTTCATGACGAGGCCCGGTGACGCCTCACGGCGAAACTTGCCTAGTCGTTGCACCAATCCCAGGGATCCTTGAGGCACCACGCGAAATATGCCTCTTAAAATGCCTGCCACCACTACCAGAGCCACAATCGACTCTACAACCTGGATCACCATTTCCGCCATCCCTTCTTCCGGCCATTAGTCCAGTTGAGGCAATACCAACAAAATGGGACCAATCCTTGCGTTAATCCACACCATAGTATCAGGCAGGAGATCGTCGAAACCCTCTGTTTCGCATGACCAAAGCTCACCGCCTACCTTAACGATTCCGCGACCAGATCTTTCTGCTGGAACGCGTTCCACAACAATACCTACCCGCCCCATTAGCTGATCGGTGGCCGATCGATATCTTGGCACAAGAGCCCCTCCTTACTGGCATCATACTCCCGCCCGGCCAAAACAACCAGTAATAGGCGTTGCCAGTAGACTAAGGATTTTCCATCCGCTTCATGTGCATGCCAAAATGTCAACCCAAAGGCCGTGGCGCTGCAGTACCATGTCGCCCTCGACAATAGATCTCAACCCTAGACCACGTCACTTAGAAACCAGACCCAACATTGCCGGGGAAGAGGTTGCCTTCCCAAGCGCAACCGTATAATGATGTAAGGTCAGTAGGAGGGATCGTTACGACGCTATGCGGATCGAACTTTGTGAGCTCGACCCGTTGCGTCATCCTATTTTTAGAATATGACTATTAGCACCCGTCTTCAATCTTTCGCCCGTTGCCGTTCCAAAAATTCCGTAATCGCGCGATAGGCACGAATTTCGTTGTCTTTTTTAGTAAATCCATGACCTTCGTCTTCCAGTACCAGATATTCCACTGTTCTCCCCCGGTCCCGCAACGCAGCCACCATTTGGTCAGACTCTGCTTTGACAACGCGGGGATCGTTAGCTCCTTGGACAACCAGCATAGGACGCGTCATGTGTTCCACATAGGTAATAGGAGAATCCTCGATAAATCGTTGGGCGTCTTTTTCTGGATCTCCTAAAAAGCGATGCATGATAGGCTTCCAGGTCTCGGGAACGGAGGCCGCAAATGTCCGCAAGTCTGACGGTCCGAAAATATCCACGACGGCACGGAAACGCTCGGGATGTCTCCCGTGCAGCAAAAGTGCCATGTAGCCCCCGTAACTACCGCCTACGACGAACAATTTTTCTGCATCCATCCATCCCTTTGCTGCAAGCCAGTCCAATCCAGCCAATATATCTTTTCGGGGTCCCCCACCCCAATCACCCTCGACCATTTGAGCAAAACGCTGACCATAGCCCGTGCTGCCCCGAAAGTTCGGCGAAAATATTTGATATCCCAGTTGGGTCAAATATTGAAACAGGGGGCGAAATTGACGACGTTCAATGGCTTGAGGTCCTCCATGCGGCCATAAAATGGTGTATCCGTTACGAGTAGCAGGGGAAAACCACAAGGATTCGATTTCCAAACCGTCGAAAGATGGATAACGAATCACTTTGGCATGCGTAGCATCTGCAACACTAATGCCCAAGGAGCGATTTTCAGTGAGTGCCTGCCATTCCCCTCCTAGTAGACGGAACAAATTCGTCGGAGCAGTTTCCGATTGCCCTGCTACATACCACGTACCACTTTTGGTCACCGTCTGTTGGGTAACCACAGTGACTGGCAAAGTGACTTCTTCGGGTTGTGGGTCCTCGGTGGGCACTCGATAGGCGCGCTGATCCACGCCACAATCCGTCAGACATAAGATCTGTTTACGCGTGCGATCGTATTGCAAGTCGACGATGTCTTCTCCGGGAATCTCTAACACCTTATCAAGTACCTTCTGGTCACTACGATACCGGGCCAAATAATTGTGTTCGGCTTGATAATTGGTCGCCAGCCATACTTCGGTTTCACTCACAAAGACGGCACTGGAGACCACATGAGCGTCCTGCGGTTGAGGCACAACTGACACCAAACCTTGGGAGTTGCCGAACCACGCGGTCATATGGGTGTTGGCATATGATTTCAAGGCAATCCAGGCGGTTTCCTGAGGAGATACTTGCATGATAATTGTCGGCACGTCACTACCTTCCAACAGTAATGTATCGGTTCCCGTAGACAAATCTCGAATGTAGTTGTTATAAAACTGCGGATTTTCATGGTTCGATGCATAATATAATCTGTTGCCATCCTCACTAAGATGGAGCACGTGGTGGCGAAATCCTGGGTGAACAATCAGCGGGACCAGTTCGCCGCCTTTGGGAGGAAGCAAATACAGTTGGGTCGTTTCATCTCCTGCATCATCCGCCGCGACTACCAGGTACCGTGCTTCAGGATCGTAGTCCACGGTGCGAAAATTTTTCCCTCCATGAGAAATCATCACGGGATAGTGCGACTCCAAACCTAATTCCCACACCTCGTAACTTCCTGAAAGGTTGCTAATGACGGCTGCGGTATCCGATACCTCGGAAACCGAAAAACCGATCACCGATGCATAGCGATAGAATTCTTCAATGTCTGGTGGTGGAAAAATTACCATGAGTTGTTAAGTCCCCCTTCATATTCCAACTAAATCTTTGTTGGTCCGTCGGTTAATCCCGCTGCCACAAAAATGTCATGCATGGCGATGAGTCTTTCGAGGCGATCCAGCCAAAGATCTCGATAGTGTTCGCTTAGGGTACGGCTCCACCGCACCAAAAAGTATAACGGATAAAGAACCGCCTTTACATTCTGCACACCTCGTCGGTTTTCTTGATGGACCGACAGCAGTTGAAAAATGTCGTCCATGACGGACGAGTCCGGATGTCTTTCAATCAAAGAAAACCAAACCCATGCCCACCGATCCATTTCTTCGTGGTTCCAAACCAAGGGTTGAACAATGAATTGGCCTGCCATCAACGCTAAACGCCTTTGGTCTTGTAAAGACACATTAGGATGCCTGGCCAAAGCAGCTGCCGCATCAGCGGTATGAGCTCCCGCATGCACCCACCCCCAATTAGGATGATAACCAGTCCAGTCTTGCTCTTGAGAAAGATATTGACCGAGTTGCGTCACAGTACCATGCAACAAGCTCTGATTAATATCTGGTGCATTATCCAGGGCATCGCGCTCTAACAGAGCCGCTATCGCCAGCCAAGAAAAACTGCGACGCAAAATCGATGGGGCGTCCTTCTCACCCAGATCCAACATGGCATGTTCGTCGTTCGCCAGCATGGACAGCATATGGGATAAAACGCCTTTAGGCCACATCGTCTTGGCCAGTAACTGGGTAAAAATAGTATAGCCCAGGGTATCGCGAATTTCTGGATCCGGATCTGCCAACACCCCCACTAACATTTCCAGTGCCTGTTGAGGATTTTTGATCCGCTCTTCATGATTAAGCCATGATTGCAACAGCAGTCGATCCAATAAACCGCCTCCCTTTTAAGCAACCCCTCAGCTATTTATCATAACTTTTTGGCGGTCCAATTCGACTGCTCCGTTGATATCGCCCAGGGCAAAAAACCGAGCCCAGGACTTTTCCCTGAACTCAGCGGGTGTTTTACCCATTGGTCATGGCTAGGTATTGGCAACCTGACCTCTGGGTTCCACTTTGACATCGGGAACAAATAAAAAGGCTACCAACCCCACTAATGAACCAACAAAGACGACGCCAAACATCCCGGTAAAGCCATGCCATCCTTCGGCAACCGTCAATAAAATGGGTCCCGAGGCAAGTCCTATCCCACGAAACACCGCCATTAAAGACAAGGCTTCCCCGGCTTGATCCTCACGATATAGCGCTAACGCCATCCGATTTAACGGGGCACCCATGGTAAAGGCAGTCCCAATACCAAGGGCCACCATTGCCGCTAAGAAACGCCATAGAACCAAGTGGGGCCATGCTAACAGCAACCCTCCCAAAGCAGCAGCCACCAAACCAGCTGCCAGAACCTTACGAGGACCAATACGATCGACCATAACCCCGCCAGCACCAGAAAATATTGCTCCAGTAAATGCCGCCGGCAAAAGAGCGACTCCGGATATCAGCACACTAAAATGCAACGTATTTTGGGTTAGGGTGGGAACAAATATGGCGGCAGACATGTCCAGACCTATTAGCGCTGCGCCGATCATCATGGCTATTCCTGCAGTGTTGGTTAACGGCTTGGAGTCTAAAAACGGCACGGTTGCCGTCCGTTGCCGGAACCAAAACACCAAGAAAAAGGCCAGGGCCAGTACCAAGAACACCCATCGTAGCGAGCTATGGACCATAACAAACAGCAAAATGCTGGCTAAAAACAAGGAAAACCCTAGACCCCCGACGATGTCGGGCACCGCCCGTTCAGCCACCTCCGATCGAGGCACGCGTCGTATCATCAATAAAACAATTAATGCAATCGGCACGTTGACCAAAAACACTGAGGGCCATCCAAAGTATTGGCCTAATGCCCCTCCAGTCGTTGGACCTAAAATGCTTGCGACCCCAAAAATGGCGCCAAACAATCCCAATGCCATGCCTCGGCGATTTGCGGGAAACAGCTTCAATCCTTCAGCCTGAGCATTGGGATAGACCGCTCCGGCTCCTGCACCCTGAATGATGCGCGCTATGACGAACATCACAAAATTCACACTGAAAGCCGCCAATAGTGAGGCGAGCCCAAAGGCGACAATCCCCCACAGAAACAAAGTGCGATGGCCAAATCGATCGCCCGCTGCACCTGCCAAAATAGTCGACGCAATATACGATACAGTGTACGCAGTAATCGTCCACGCGGTCCAGGTAAACGCAATGTGAAAGCTGCGAGTAATCAGCGGAAACACGGGACCTAATACATTGGTGTCTAATGCGCCAATAAAGACTCCCACAAAATAGACGGTGAGAATCCGGTAGTTGGGTTTTGTCACAGAGATCCCCTTTCGGCTTTAGTGATGAACCGCAACAACCATGGCAAAGAATATAGCGGTCATATAAATCAACGAAAATTTAAAAGTGCGCTTGGCCCAGGTTACCTCCGGTGCCGATTCCCTGATCAGGTAAACATTGTAACCGATAAAGGTTACCCCCAAAAGAACCGCCACAACCAAATACACCAAGGTGACCACATGGGTCCAGTACAGCAAAACCGAGGCCAGTAATAAGACTATACTATAACCCAGACTCTGCCTTTTGGTAACTTGCTCACCCCGAACCACTGGCATCATCGGAATGCCCGCTCGTTTGTAGTCCTCTTGTTTATAAAGAGCCAAGGACCAGAAATGAGGAGGCGTCCACAGGAAAATGATCAAAAACATCAGCCAGGCCGCGATTCCCAGATGGCCGGTCACGGCAGCCCATCCGACTAGCGGCGGAAATGCCCCGGCTGCGCCACCAATGACAATATTTTGCGGAGTCCTGCGCTTGAGCCATATTGTGTAGATAAATACGTAAAATAGAAAACCAGACAAGGAGCATAACGCTGCCACCCAATTGACTAGCAATCCCATCCCTACAAACGACACCAATTCAACCACAATGCCGAATACAAGCGCATTTGCAGGCGCCATCCGTCCCGCCGCTACCGGCCTCATTTTGGTTCGGCGCATTACCTTATCGATGTCGCGATCGTACCACATGTTCACCGCATGGGCGCCTCCCGTCGACAAGGCCAACCCAACCAAGGTTACCACGGTCAGCCCAATACCTGGAAGGCCGCCGTGAGCAACAACCATAGCGCAATATGCTGTAATCGCCAACAGCACAATGATCCGCGGCTTGGTCAGGGCGACATAATCGGCCACGACCGCCACCCAATTACGCTCCACCGTCACGAGTTCTGAATACATAGCCGCACCTCACATCTAGTCGCGCCAAAATTCCCTATGTGACAAGTATTTCATTGATCCACTTTACTGCAAATTTCATTGTTTTCAATGCCTAATAATTACTACTACTAGGCTCTTGGGACAAGCCGAGATGCCTGGTTTCTTTGGAAACGGACGCGGTCCCCACCCAACCGGTGCCCTATGGCCATGCGGCTCGTCGATGACCAACCTCCAATCACCCTATCGTCACTTCAGAAAAAATTCAGATGAACAATTATCCAAAGTTGGCGTAACTTAAGTCTTCACGGCTTATTAAAAAATTATGTTAAAAAAGACTTCGTGCGCGGATGGGCTAAACAATAAATTAAAAATTCGCCGACACTAGGAAATTTGGCCTCATGATTGCTGTCCAATCTGGACACACTGTGACCATGAAAATTTTAAGTTTCCTGTTGACTGGACTGGGCCTTTGCTTGTTGACCCTTATTTTGGCTGTTGGAATGAATCACCATTGGTCCCTGTGGTATTTAAGACCTACCTGGTTTACTTGGGGCGCTACAGTAATTAGCGCGTTGGCTATGGTCATGATTTGGATTCAGCCACAACTGTCAATGTTCCTACTGTTTGGGGCGAGCTTGGTCGGAATACCCGGATGGCTGGCGGTGTGGGCTGGACCTGGGAGTTTCTTTTTGAGTGCCGCTTTGCTGCTTTTAGTCACTCTGAATCAAGGAAAACCGCCTAGAGCTCCATAGCGCGGAAAAGGCGATCCCTGCCTGGGATCGCCCTACTGCTTATTCACCTTCGGCCAACGATATTGTGTTCTTGGACTCAATCTTGATCGGAATTGTCTTTTTGGCCAACATCGGCACGCGGATGGTTAATAGTCCATCTTTGAGCTCTGCAACAATTGAAGACTCGTCAGTGGCCTCCGGCAATTGTACCCGATAGTGAAATCCGGGAGTCTTGATTTCCCGTCGCAAGTAGTACCAGTTGTCGTCGTTCTCATTGTCCTTAGCCTCGTGCCGTCCCTTGATGTCCAACACCTTATCTTCCCAAGCCATTTCTAGTTGACTAGCATCATATCCAGGAACCGCCAGCACCACTTGAAATTCCTTGTCGTTTTTCCGGATGTTAATTTCCGGGACCGATACCCCTACCGTCACCGGGTTAAACAACATGTCCTGCAGCATGCTCATCGTTAAGCCCTCCCTCAAACTGTCTTTGACTTTTCTTGACTTTAATATAAGTTCTTTTATCCACTCCGTCAAGAGGTTTTTTCATGAATTAGGAAAAAATATTTTGAGCGGGCAACAGCGAGCATACTAGCTCAATCCATCAAACCTAACACGCGGAATTAACCCATGCCATCGAGAATGAACACCAGAAAACACGGCTATGTGCAAAATGTGGATGGATTTTCCCGTTTTTTAGCTTACGCACTGGGCTGACTCCCTGGCGGGTGGCCATTCAACCATAGATTGCAAATAGCCGAAAAACCACACCCACCTGCTTCGCGGTGCGGAGACAGCCATTGGCAGTGATCGTTAGAACATGGGCGAGAAGATTAAAGGCACCGCCCCAGAAATCTTGCAAAGGATGCCCCGTGCACTATTTATAGACAAAGTACACCAGGATTAGCGCGGCATTTCTGGTTGCAACAACCGTAACAACCATGATGAATAACGAGAGGCGATAACCTCGGGCGTAAGACGGCCTTGAGGACGATACCAGCGATGGATCCCGTTGAGTGCTGACAATACCAACAAACGCGCTAAATGCGGGTCTTCAATCCAAAATACTGACTGCTTAATGCCTTGCTCAATGAGACGTGTCCATAAATTTTCATAGGCGCGTCTTAAGGTCAAAAATTCTTGCCGTCCCTCATCACTAAATGTTGCCTTTTCATCCAAATAGATCCGTGCCCCGTCAAGACTGTTGGTTACCACCCCTACATGAGCCCGGACCGCCTCGGTAAATTTGACCGTAATCGGCAGATCGCTGTCTACGATGGGCTGCACTGCACTCATAAATTGGTTTGCCGCTTGTTTCACAATCTCGCGCAATAGTGCTTCTTTGTTATCTATATGGGCATATAGGCTGCCGGACAAAATTCCGGCCCGTTCCGCAATATCGCGCACCGTCGTGGCATGGTACCCTTTGGTACTAAATAAGTACGCTGCTGCCTCAACAATTTCTGATTTTTTACTGGCCCGTGCCATATCCTATCGCCCCTCATGACCTAGCCTTTTGGAATACCAAAACCATAACAAAGCACCCCGTCGCGCGATTCTATTCATCACCCTTCATCGCTCAGCATCAAGCGCCTGGCCCGCAACGCCGCACTCGCTGCCCTTTCTCCTGCGCTGTCGACAACCGTCAAATGCCCCATTTTCCTTCCTGGACGTGGATCAGACTTCCCATAAAGATATAAGTGGCTGCCAGGGATGGTCAAAGCTTGGGAAAAGTCAGGCCCGTCCGGGCGTCCTAACCACAAATCCCCCAGCAGGTTCACCATAGCGGAAGGAACTACGAGGTTAGGCACGGCTAAGGGTAGTTCGACCACAGCGCGTACCATTTCTTCAAATTGAGATACCGTGGTGGATTCCATGGTATAGTGCCCCGAATTATGTGGGCGGGGAGCCAACTCATTGACCAACAATCGGCCATCGCGCGTTACAAAAAATTCCACCGCTAAAATTCCCACCAATTCCAGAGCCACGGCTAAAGCTCCCGCATATTCCTTGGCTTTTTCCTCAAGCGCTTTCCCTCCTTGAGCAGGCGCCACGGTTACATCTAGGATGCCGTCGACGTGCTGATTTTCCACAAGTGGGAAATATTGCAGTCCACCATCAACATCTCGAGCAACAATAATCGAGGCTTCCCACGCAAAATCTACCCACCCCTCCACGATAAGGGGACGACTGCCAGCACCGAGTTCACGCCACACTGACTCAACATGCTTCGCATCGCGAACAACACGTTGCCCTTTCCCATCGTAGCCTCCGGTCGTGGTTTTCACCATGAGCGGAAACCCGATATGTCGCAGGGCCGCTATCAAATCTGCATATTCCGACACCGCCGCAAAAGGCGCTGTTGGGATTCCGAGTCCTAGGCACAAAGTTTTTTCTTGAATTCGGTTTTGCGCAACTGTGAGTGCCTTTAAGCCTGGTCTGACCGCAATGCCTCGTGTCTGCAAATGCTCTACCGAGGCAACGGAAACGTTTTCAAACTCATAGGTCGCCACAGCAATTCGCGACGCCAATACGTCTAAAGCCTCTTGATCATCATAAGCCGCAACGATGAGTTCCCCTCCCACTTGTCCAGCCGGGCATTGGGGATCAGGATCCAGCACAATCGAACGATACCCTAAATGGTGAGCCGCAATTACCAAAAAGCGCCCCAATTGACCACCGCCCAAAATGCCGATGGTGGATCCCTGCGGCAAAGCCTTCACTGTGGCACCTCCCCAGCTTCCACTTCACTCCGCATCCGATCCCGCATTGTTTGTAAACGATCAATTATAGAGGCGTCTTGCAATCCTAAGATTTGGGCCGCCAACAGCCCTGCATTGCGGGCTCCTGCTCGCCCAATGGCCACTGTAGCCACCGGCACTCCGCCTGGCATCTGCACAATGGATAGCAAGGAGTCTAATCCAGCTAAATGCTGACTAGGCACCGGAACCCCAATAACCGGTATCAACGTTTTGGCTGCGGTCATACCCGGTAGGTGAGCGGCCCCGCCAGCGCCAGCGATGATAACCCCGAACCCATTGGCATGAGCATTTTCGGCAAATTCAAACATCCGGTCTGGTGTACGATGAGCAGAAATAATGTGAGCCTCATAGTCGATTCCTAACTCTTGTAAAACCTGGACAGCATGCTGCATCACTTCCCAGTCAGACTGGCTGCCCATAATCACGGCCACTTTCACTACAATCCCATTCCTTTGCCAGGTAGATATTTGGTTCGGTCCCATCATAGCCTTATCTGAGACGGAATGCTACTTCTTGAAATTGACCGCCGCTCCTAAATGGAGCCAATGAACGGGGCGATGCGGGCTACCTAGCAAAACGTTGAGACTTGGCCCTTGGGCTATTGGAGCAAATCGCCACGATGGCCAATGGTTGATGGTAAGGTGAGTCGGAGTATTCGGAAGTCTAGAGATGAATAATAGGATGTCCGGATCGCCGGAACGATTCTTTCCCGCCAACCCGTAAACAAGTCCTTGGGCGGCCAGCTGGTCGAGCATATGACGCGACATATGGGGCAGTCCCGTAAGCGCGGGCACCATCGGACCTGATACCGAATGTATTGTACGGATGGATTGCGTTCTTGCCGATTGGTTGGTTGCTGGAAACGGCTCCATGATATGCCACACCGCCAAGGCGATCACAAATAAAGATACGATTAATGTCACCACTGGTTTCATTGCGGTCACCTCGGGCAGCCACTCTTACCATTTATAACGCAGAAAGAATATTGGAAGTTACGCGGCTTCTGACAAGTCTTGCTATACTATAAGAATATCGGAACCAATCGTCCACGAGAATTTTTTGGCAAAACGATTTGTTCACGCCCAGGGAGATGATGTAACGTGACAATGGACTACAGAGCCATGCTGCCGATTATTGACACCCGCAGGCGGCACCTGGAAGATTTACGCATCTCAGTGACGGATCGGTGCAATTTTCGCTGTGTCTATTGCATGCCTAAGGCGGTCTTTAACAGCCAATTCCACTTTTTACCCCGCGCTGAGCTGTTAACTTTCGATGAAATTACCCGGTTAACGCGGATATTTGTATCTCTTGGAGTAAGAAAAATCCGCTTCACGGGTGGAGAACCATTAGTGCGCCGAGATTTAGACGTGTTAATCCGCCAAATTTCTGAAATTCCTGGGGTTGAGGATCTAGCTATGACCACGAATGGATCTTTGCTTACCAAAGAAAAAGCCCTCGCGTTAAAAAGTGCTGGTCTTAGACGGGTTACAGTAAGTTTGGATGCATTAGACGACGAGTTGTTTCGCCGTATGAACGATGTGAACTTTCCCGTAGCCAAAGTATTAAATGCCATCGAATCTGCTTCGTCCGCCCAATTGGATCCGGTAAAGGTCAACATGGTGGTAAAAAAGGGACTCAATGATGATGCAGTGATTCCCATGGCAGCATACTTTCGCGATACCGGCATTATCCTACGCTATATTGAATTCATGGATGTAGGAACCACCAATGGCTGGCGCTTGGAAGATGTGGTACCAGGGAAGGAAATCCTCTCGCGGATTAATCAACAGTGGCCTTTGGAACCCGTTCCTCCGACCCGGCCTGGAGACGTTGCCACTCGGTACCGTTATCGCGACGGCAAGGGCGAAATAGGGATTATCACTTCAGTAACCCATCCATTTTGCCAGAATTGCACCCGGGCACGCCTTTCCCCAGAAGGCTTGCTCTATACCTGCCTCTTTGGCCAATCCGGAACCGATCTGCGGTCCTTGGTGCGTAGTCAAAAGTCGGATCAAGAGATCGTGTCCTCCATTAAGGCGATTTGGGAGAACCGCACCGACCACTACTCCGAAATTCGGAGTTCTTTAACCCCCGGGCTGCCCAAGATCGAAATGTCTCATATTGGAGGATAATGGTCATGATCGTGAGGGGACTTTTCGTGCCAAATACGCCAACCCTGTTAGATGTGACGCCCCGGCCTGACGGATTTCCTGCTCACTCTTTGACCATAAGTGCCCTTGCTTCAATCGGCACAAATTGGCGGGCCTTGGACCTTGATGCCATAGCCGTGATAAGCCCTCATTTTTTTAGCCACGATGTGATTCCTTTTACCGGAGAATCCGCGATTCCCCAAATATACGATCTGGACGGGTTCCCTGACACTTTTTATGCCATCCGATACCCGGCAATTGGCGCTGAAGACCTAGCGCGCGAATTACAGGCGCAGGCAGATGACCACCGAATTCCCTTGCAATCGGTGCACGGCTGGGGTTTGGACCATGGTGCCTGGGCACCGTTAAGTAGAATGTTCGCCACTCCCCCATGCCCAATTCTAGCTATCGGCCATGGGTGGAAAGTGACTCTTGACACGCACCAGACGGCCGGACATCTGCTGGCCGAAGCCGCAAGGCATCTTCGATTGGGTGTTATTGCCACAGGGTCTTTATATCACCGTCTCGACCGTTGGACTGGACATGAACAGCCAGTGCCGAAGTTAGCAGATCATGCGTTCCATATCCTGTTAAATTTGTTACTGAAAGGGGACTTTACCGCAGCTCTGCAACTTGATGCCCATTTAACAAAAGAGCTAGCTCCGGAAGGCGATTTAAAAACGCTGGCGATATTAATTGGTGCCTTAACCAACGTGACCTGTGAAATCCATGACTGGGCCGAAGAATCAGAATTTGGCGCAGTATCCCTGTCGACCTTGGAATTCATCCCAAAGTTGTAGCTGCAGGTTTGAGCCACAGACACCAGGGAAGCAACCGGCGTCCCGGCCCCCTAGCGTCAGGATACTCTATTTTATTCGGCTGCTATCTGCAACAAAATTTTGCCAATGCTTTGTCGGGTTTCCATCAAGGTGTGTGCTAGTGCCGCCTCCTCGAGGGCGTAACGCGCTCCAATCAGGACTTTTAATGTCTTATCGCGCACCAGTTCCAATACCGCAGTCACGCTGGGCAATAAAGTTTCTGGCCGCAATCGGCGTGTAGTTCCCATGCTATATCCTAATACCGCACGGCAACTGCCATGCAACTCACCACCGGACACCGATCCGTAACGACCACTCGCATTGCCAAACACGGCAATTCTGCCATAGGGGGCCAGACATCGAAAGTTTTCGGCGAATTCGTCGCCACCCACAGAATCTAAAATGATATCAACACCGCGCCCATGAGTGGCTTCTAAGACTGCTTCGGCAAATGATTCCCGAGCGTAGTTGAACACATAATCTGCACCATATTGCCGGGCAATATCTAATTTAATATCACTACCTACGGTCCCGATCACGGTCCCGGCTCCCAGATATCTAGCCAACTGCACCGCGGCTGTCCCGACTCCCCCAGCGGCGGCGTGCACTAACACGGTCTCCCCTGGGATTAACCTTGTCACCGTTGTCAACAATTGGTGTGCCGTAACAAAAACGGTCGGCACAGCGGCCGCTTCCTCCCATCCCACTTCCTCCGGCAACGCATACACCAGATTGCGATCCGCGATAGTATACTCGCTATATGATCCTGACTGTGGAAAGGCAATAACTCGCTGGCCGATGTGCAGTCCGGTGACGTCAGATCCCATCGCATCGACAATGCCCGCAACGTCAAGCCCTGGAACAAAAGGCAGCTTGCCACCATTATGATAAAGGCCCTGGCGCGCCTTAATGTCGGCAAAATTGACACTGGCAGCCACCGCACGTATTCGTATTTCGCACGCTCCTGGCTCCCTAACCGGACGATTAACCAAACGCAACTGGTCTGGTCCGCCAAATTCGGATACTTCTATCGTTCTCACACATAACCCCCCTCTGTTGTGCCATATTATGGCACAGTATCATTGTACAGAGGGATAGTAATGGATGTTTACCCTGTACGATGAGATTGTTGCCGCTGAAAAATCACTAATAATGCGATCACAACAAACGCCGCCTCAATAGCAATGGAAATTGGCACCATAGCCCCTCCTCCCCCTGCGAATGTCCCGAGATGCGGAAAATGATGGGCAGAAAAATTACCGCGAAAAACCCCCGTTCCATTGAATCCTGTAGGGGGGTAGGCTCCACTCCCTGACCCTCCTGCAGGAAATGCTCCTTGACGAAAAGGAAAAGACCCTGGACTAAATCTCCCGTTCCCGGGAAAAGCTGGTCGTCCCAATCTCATCAACATGATCGCCAACCCAGGAAAGATGCTCATCAACGCACGAGTCAGTGCAGCACCACCGGCTACCGCGATCCCTAACCCCCATCCCCAAACGCGAGCATTGCGCACAATCCCGATAATGGCAACTAACGAGCCCACCACAGCAATCAAAAACAAAATCCCCATCACATGGTTAAACCGGATCATGGTCCAGAACAATGTAAAGTGAATATAGCCCACTACTAAAAGCAAAAGACTGGCGACCCAACGCCATACCGGCCGGATATTGAATTGGGACCGTTCCGTTTCGGTCAACGACATTTAACCCCCTCCTCAAGGCTAAGACATTGAGATGATGCTGATTGTCTGTCCCGTCCATTTAACAAGACAAATTTTACAAAACTGTTACCGGCTAAGAGTCAATCTGTTCCTAATATTTCCTGATGTTTGCATTACACACTCCCCCATTAGTGACATAGCTTATGGTTACGTGACGTATGAAAGGTCATCCATATTAGGTATCGGATAGTTTAGGGAGGGGTTTTCATGTGTGGAATTGCAGGATGGATAGATTATGAGGCCGACATCACTAGGCAACAGTCCGCGTTGGACGCCATGGTCGCCCCGTTAACCTGCCGCGGCCCGGATGGCAGTGGCACCTTCGTGACTACGAATGCTGGCTTAGGGCATCGTCGTCTCGTAGTCATTGATCCCGAAGGTGGCATGCAACCGATGTCACGGCGTTTAGGGAACCACGTCTACACCATTGTATATAACGGAGAACTGTATAATTTTCAGGAACTGCGACAGCAGCTGGAAAATGAAGGGTTCGAATTCCGCTCCCGTTCCGACACCGAGGTTCTCTTGACATCCTACGTGGCATGGGGCTCCGCGTGTGTTTCTAAACTGAACGGAATTTTCGCCTTCGCCATTTGGGATAGTAAAGACCGCACCCTATTTATGGCCCGAGACAGACTTGGAGTCAAACCTCTCTTCTACTCGCGGCAAGGATCCCGGATGCTATTTGCCTCGGAACTCAAAGGAATCCTGGCGCATCCAGCAGTAAAAGCGGAAGTCGATGCAGAAGGATTAGCCGAGGTGTTCGCCATTGGCCCGGCGCGCACCCCAGGCCATGGGATATTCCGCAATATTGACGAGCTTCGCCCCGGGTATTACCTCTACCTCAGCCCAACCACATACCGAGCCGCACCATATTGGCAGTTAAATTCGCATCCCCATGAGGATTCTTGGGAGCAGACCACCAGCACTGTTCGCAATCTGGTGGAGGACACGGTGAAACGGCAACTAGTTGCCGATGTTCCTGTGATTACATTGCTGTCGGGGGGACTGGATTCCAGCGTGGTGACGGCCATTGCTGCCCGGGCGTTTAAGGAACAAGGGCGTGAGCCGCTCAATACCTATTCCATTGATTTCGTTGACATGGAGCGATACTTTAAAGCTAACAAATTTCAAACCAATCTCGACGCTCCATGGGTAGAGAAAGTCTCAAGCTATTTAGGCACCAACCATCATCGCGTCATTGTCGACACTCCGGAACTCTACCAGGACTTATTAGCCGCGATGCGCGCCAGAGATTTGCCCGGCATGGCCGATGTCGATACGTCTTTGCTCATCTTCAGTCGCGAAATCAAAAAGGCGGCCACCGTCGGTCTGTCTGGAGAAGCTGCCGATGAAATTTTCGGCGGATATCCGTGGTTCCATCATCCCGACGCCATTGCCGCTCGCACATTCCCCTGGGCCCGAAGGCTTAAAGACCGCATTCAGATTTTGTCCCCTGAATTCGCCGAATATATTCAGCCCGAATCCTATGTCGCACGCCGTTATCAAGAAGCCTTGGATGAGGTTCCGCGTTTGCCCGGTGAAGCCGCCGAAGATGCACGGATTCGGGAAATTGCCTATCTCAGTATCACCAGGTTTTTGCCGACTCTCTTGGATCGCAAGGATCGAATGACCATGGCAGTAGGTCTCGAGGTTCGGGTGCCATTTTGCGACCATCGCTTGGTGGAATATGTTTGGAATATTCCTTGGGGATGGAAAAATTATGATAACGTAGCCAAGGGCGTATTGCGCCACGCGATGCAAGGGATTTTACCCTCTAACGTCTTAATGCGGCAAAAAAGTCCTTATCCATCAACGCCAAATCCCAGCTATTTTATAGCCATGCGACAAGGGCTGGATGCCATTTTGTCAGATCCCACAAGTCCCGTGCTCCCGCTACTTGATGTGGCAGAAATCCGTCGGGTTATGGAATTGGGTCCCATGGGGGATCAAATTCCCTGGTTCGGTCAGTTGATGGGAAATGCCCAGCTCTTTGCATTCCTAATTCAGGCCAATGCTTGGTTAAAAGAGTACCATATTGCCATGTTATAGGCAGTTCCCCATCGGTGACGGATTTGACTTCGCCACCGATGGGACTCCGCCTAGGGCGTATCCGACGGCAACACCGTCTTGGCAATGTGAGCATCCAATGCTTCATAGTCCCAGTAATGAATTAAGTCGTACAATTCTTGGCGCGTCTGCATACTTTCGAGCAGTGACACCTGTGACCCTTCACTGAGCAATGTTCTATATAAATTAGAGTAAGCTTTGGCAGCCACTCTTAATGACGAGACAGGAAACAACACCATACGGTACCCCCACGCAGCAAACTGATCTGCAGAGTAGTATGGCGTCCGGCCAAATTCCGTCATGTTGGCTAAAAGAGGTCCAGGAACTTTTTCGGCAACTTTCTGAAAGGCTTCCGCTGAATCTAGGCCTTCGGGAAAGATGCCATCCGCACCGGCATCACGGTACTGCAAGGCTCGCTCCACGGTTCCCGACACCCCTTCTTGCGCATAAGCATCGGTTCGCGCGATGATGGTTATCGTGGGAGCGGTTTCCCGCATAGCGCGAATTTTGGCAGACATTTCTTGAGCCTCAATGACATGTTTACCGTTAAGATGCCCACATTTTTTCGGGAGATCTTGGTCTTCAATTTGTACGGCAGCAACACGTGCCTCCACCAGTTCTTTAACAGTACGAACGGCATTCAAAACCCCACCATATCCGGTATCAATGTCTACCAGAAGCGGCAAATTCGTCGCCCTGACAATATCACGCGCTCGACCGGCAATCTCGGAGACTGTGACCAGTCCGATATCCGGCAATCCGCGGCTCGCACTATAAGCCCCGCCGGACAAATATAAGACCTCAAATCCCGTTTGTTTCGCGATTAATCCAGCCATGGCATCATGCGCCCCAGGTATCTTTAAGACCTCCGGTTGCTGCATTCGCATACGCAACATTGCTGATAACTCTGGTTGCGAACGATCTTTATCGGTTAACCACGCCAATTTACGCTCATCTCCGTTCTACATTTGCCACAGCTCCATAAATTCGGGCACGGACATCGTCTCCCATGATGCCGAACGCATCAGGTCTAGTAAACGTTGAACCCGTGGTCCCACATACCACGTGGCTAAGTTTTTCTGAAATTTTTCCCAGAGAAGGCCTTCGGCTTCTCGCCGCCTACGATAGTGACCTAAGGGATATTCTACGAGAACTCTCGGAGAGTACGTACCATCATCGAAACGGATTTGCACCGCGTTGGCGATAGAACGCTTGCGAGGATCCAGGTAATCTTGAGAAAAGGCTAGGTTCTCCCTCACCGCCATTTTTCCTCGCAGCCGGTCAATGCGCGGATCTTGTGCCACCTGATCCAAGTAATCTTCCGCACCGAGACGTCCATAGAGCAGTCCGACCGCCGTCATGTATTGCAAACAATGATCACGGTCTGCTGCATTGCGCAATGGTCCGGTTTTATTGATGATGCGCATCGCCGACTCTTGAGTCTCAATGTCTATTTGCGCAATTTGCTCGAAACGGTCACGAACCGCAGGATGAAGGGCTATCGCGGCCTCTACTGCAGTTTGACCATGAAATTCTGCCGGATAGGCGACTTTAAACAAGACATGTTCAATCACGTAGGCTGCCAGAGGTTGCGAAAGATGGATAGCATTGCCGCGCATCACCACATCATTAAAACCCCACTGAGGTTCAGACAGAGCCGTGTAATACCCCATCTCGTCGGCTAGAGCTATTAGGCTAAGTCGCACAGCGCGACTCGCAGCATCTGCTGAAGCCCAAGACTTCCTGGAGCCAGTGTTGAGCCCATGTCGATAGGTCCTTAACGGTCCGTTATCGATCCAGGCATTGGACAGCGCATTGACAACCTGGGGCATGGTGGCTCCCAACAAAAAAGCGCTGACAGCGGTTGATGCCACTTTAACAAACAACACGTGATCCAGTCCTACCTTATTCAGGCTATTTTGCAGTGATAGGACCCCCTGGATTTCATACGCTTTAATAATGGCCGTCAGTACATCGCGCATAATCAAAGGGGAACGGCCTAATTGGAGATGCTTTCGGCTTTGCCACTCAGCGGACGCCAAAATCGCCCCGATATTATCAGAAGGATGGCCCCATTCCTCAGCTAGCCAAGTGTCATTATAATCTAGCCAACGGTTCATACACGTAATGTTGAAGGCGGCTTGGACTGGGTCCAATCGATAGGGAAGTCCAGGTATCCTGCATCCGTCCGGAATCTCAGCCCCCGGCACTACTGGCCCAAGCAATTTTCGGCATTCGGGATAATTAAGCGCCAGGATCCCTGAGCCCATCGCATCCAATAGCGCCCATTTAGCCATGGTATAAGCTCTGGGACTGGTAATCTCGGTGTTCATCGTATATTCCGCAATAGCTGTCAATATGGTATCTATAGGTCTCGGGCGATCGATATTCGCCACGCAATCAACCCTTTTCTCATGGTAGATGTATAAGGTCCCTTGCCTCTGCATCTAAACCGGCCAATCCTGCAATTCCCGAACCATTCGTTCCAAATAGCGCACGTGACGCTCACGGCGATTGCGCATCCAGTTGATTCCCGATTGCCCTAAAGGAATAGCCACGATGTCAGCCAGTTCCCTTCGCGCATGTGGTTGTGCTGTCGATTTCCAAGACTGTTTAATTAAGTCCTTGAGTTCTACCGACGTCAACCGCGAAAAGTATCCTACAGCAATCGCCACAGAACCATTGCCGTCCACAGTGCAACCTAACACTTGGGGCTTCCGACTCAGCCGAAGGGCCTCGGGGCTCAACCCCGTTTCCTCTTTTAACTCCTGGTTTGTGGAACGGATCGGGTCAAACACCTCGTCGGCCACATCTTGGAAGACCGGAGAACCCCCAATGGATTGAATCCATCCGGGTCTCGCGGTCTCTTGCCCCATTACTCCCGCTATTAAATACCGATCCTGACTAATTACCAGCGCTGCCGCAAATAGCACTCGGACCCGGTGGGGGTGGGAACTAGGGAGTTGAAATCGGCTATAGAGATAGTGGGCATAATCGGTAAATCTGGCCCGTATGGTCCACTGCATCCCAGAAAATGTGATGGTCTCAACGGAGAGCACCGGCCCCTTAAAGTAATGCGGCTGGCGTACCAGGATGGCGTCCCAGTGAGCATCGACAGCCGCTTTTAGTTCAGGCGGCAAGGTTATCAACTGAGAGGACACCAGAATTTGCAGTGTGGGGTCCAGGATCCAGGACACGGGCATCAAGTCCATGATTCAACCACGAATCCTCCAATGAGCAGTATGCCGACGATAGCATTGAGCACAATAGATTCGCTATGAAACCTGAGAAATGCGGGGGAACTTGGTGGCAAATGAGTCATCAGCGACAAAATATAACGGGCCCACAGCACCAGCAACCAGGCTAGCCCTGTGATTCCCATAACCCACCACAAAACGCCTTGGATTGGCCGTTTCATTCTCATCAGAATTCCCAGCATTGCCATGATGCCAGCGATAATTCCCACCCCGTAATACGCGGGAAATACTGCGTTCAAAAAATCCGCAGCCGCGGATGTCGGCACGGTAACAAAAATCACCTGGGTTACAACTAAAGAGAAAAAAACCAGGGTGCCAAGCCAAATTCCTGTCCCCATTCGCCACAAAAGTTTCCCCATCACTGCCATTTGCTCTCTCCTGAGTCGCCTGTGTTAATGAATCTGTGCGCACGAACGGCATACTCCGCGTAGCAACACATCAATCTCGCGGACAACGGCAATCGGATCGCCATTGGGTGCTTCTAGTAGAGGTTGATATGATGGAGATAAATCATAAAGGTGTCCGCACTGGTCACAGATAAAATGATGGTGGGGTGTTAAACGTAATCCGTATAAATCCCCCCCGGACTCGGCTGGAATATGCTCCAACAGGCGAGCGTCAATTAAATCGTGCAATGCCTTATAGACAGTACCACGCGCTATTTCAGGAAAGGCTTGCTGAATGTGATTCCACAATCCATCTGCCGTTTGATGGTCACCCTCATTAAATAAAAAATACTGCAATACAGCCCTGCGCTGCGGCGTCACGCGCAGGCCCCGTTCCCGTAATATCCCTTCTGCAGTCATGTGTTTCGCCCCTTGCCTGATATCATGCGAATTATATCACAAACTTTTCAGCTAAATTGTACGGGAGATGGGGCGGGGACCGCACCCCGCCCTTTAAGATTAGGATACCTGCTTTCCCATGTCTATATCCTGCAACGAAATTCTAGATTCTGTCGTGCAACGAAAGGCTAAAATCGGCTGCTCACTTTTCTCTCCTTGCTCTTTTCTTTTCTCGATAATTGGGATACCATGAAACACTGTAATCTTGACCTGAAGGGGGCGCCTTACATGCCGGATACCGTGCGCCTGGTGGAGTTCTCCCACGAAGAGTCCTTGAGTCTGTCTCCAGTACTCCCAGAGGTAGTAGCACGAACTGCAGCATTACGAAACCAATGGGCTGTAATTGTCAGACGTCAAGAACCCTATGTCCTCTTGGGTCCTAAGGACCAGAGGCTTCCCCATCTCCAGGACGCCGTCGCGTGGTTACGTTCTTTAGGGTATCCGGTGTTTGTGCGCATCGGCGGTGGATCGGCGGTGCTTATAGACCATACTTGCTTAAGTTTTGGCGTAGCCCGGCCATGTCGCGATCTCACCACGTGGGAGCAAAACTTTCGGGAGCTGTGTCAGGGGACCCTTTCGGGGTTGGCACTGTTGGGCATCAATGCCCAGTTCGGACGGGCCGAAGGATCCTATTGTGAGGGGCCATTTGATCTCGTCTACGGCACTCAGAAGATAGCCGGTATCGCTCAAGCCATTCGTGGAGGCTTCGCGTTGGTGTCCGGCATGCTGATGGTGCAACAAGATCCCGAGCATACTACCATGGTCCTGCAAGAATTTTACCAACGGGCTGGATCCGACCTCAAACTCAATCCGGATGCCGTTACCGCATTAGCACGATTACCTGGACAATCTCATTTAACAGTGGATATGGTGCATGAGGCGCTAGTGAAGGGACATGGCTCTGTATTGCCCTTGGAGCCTGAGCCGTTGACGGAAGCGGAGTGGAGATTGGCTAGACAACTGTACCGGGAACGCCAAGTAGGCGTTACCCCTATTGAGGAGGCACATTATGCAGGCCATCATTGAAACGGATCGAGGCACCATGACTCTAGACCTCTATCCTAACGAAGCGCCCGGAACCGTGGCCAATTTTGTCAAATTGGCGCGTTCGGGATTTTACGACGGACTCACTTTCCATCGCGTCATCCCCGACTTTGTTATCCAGGGCGGCGATCCTCGTGGCGACGGTACCGGAGGCCCAGGATACACTATCAAGTGCGAAACCGAAGGCAACCCCCATAAGCATTTACGCGGATCCATCTCCATGGCTCACGCGGGGAAGGATACTGGCGGCAGCCAATTCTTCATTTGCCACAGTCCGCAAAAACATTTAGATGGGGTGCATACGGTATTTGGCCGGGTAGTTGATGGTCTCGATGTTGTCGATGCCATTCGCCGAGGAGATCACATGACTCGGATTACCATCGTAGAGTAAAGAGACGAGGGCTTATTCCCCCTCGCCTCTTTACCCACGTCAATCCCTTTGGTCATCTGTATGAGTTGCGGCGGTTTTCAGGTACTTCCGCCACCATGCCGCGTGGGTGCGAAGTCTATGAACACGATGCCAAGGCTTACCTCCGCGGCTCATTCCATGAGATTCGCCAGGATAGATCACCATCCGCACCGGACGCCCCAGATATTTCAGCGCACTATACAATTGTTCTCCCTGCTCAATCGGAAGCCGCTGATCTTCGGACTGATGCTCAATTAACAAAGGGGTTTGGATATTGGATGCATATTTTAGCGGAGATTGCTGCCAATAGGGTTCGGGATCTTCCCACCACGGTTTAGTGCCATACTGCGGAACCCGAAGCCATCCCATGTCACTGGATCCCATGGCACTAAATCGATTCACAACCGAGCGCATGGTTATTGCTGCTTGAAATCTTTGGCTGTGACCCAGTATCCAATTCACCATAAATCCGCCATAACTTCCTCCAGCCACTCCCAAACGCGTCGCATCCAATTCGGCATCATAGCTGAGGGCTGCATCTAATGCTGCCATCACATCGGCGTAATCACGATCCCCCCACTTTCCCATGATTTGTGCACAAAAATCTCGGCCGTACCCGATCGAACCTCGGGGATTGGAATAGACTACCGCATACCCTTGCGCTGTTAGCCAGTGGAACTCGAAATGATATCGCCATCCGTAAAGAGACATAGGCCCCCCATGAATCTCTAAAATTACCGGGTAAGGCGCAGATCCTGAACTCGCGCCCACTGGCTTAAGAATCCACGTCTGCACCAAGGTGCCATCATCATTTTTTGCCCAAATCTCTACCGGCGTGGGCACACTGGCCTCGTCCCATGGCAACGGTGCCCACTCAATATCCAGCAAAAAGTTCTTGTCGACACCAGCCAATCCCGAGGGGTGCGTCGGATCCGCCATTGCTAATAACCAACGGCCGCCAGCGTAGTCAAAACCATAAACCACATGCCGGCCAGAAGTCAGTGGCATCCCACCGCTTCCGTCGACGGCAAATTGCCAAAGTTGCTCCGTACCTTCGGATGTGACCAGTGACCATACCACACGTCCGTCTTCCGAAAAAATTGGACGGGTAGGTCCGGCAACTGAAACGTCTGTGCCGGGCCCATCCCCTATTGGGCGGTCCACAGCTTGTGATAATGGCCGTCTCTCACCCCCAACGTAGTACCACAATTCGGTCTGCCCATATCCCAATTCTTCTGGCTTGGTTATCACCATCACAATGCCTGAGTCATCAGGGCTGACGCGGTAATCCTCTACTTGCCAATGCCACTCTGTCAAGCGGCGGTGCGTCATAGAATCCTCGTGGCAGACCCATAAGTCCCGTTCCCCGGGATGCCGGCCAATAGCCTCGGGGTTCGTGCGAAGGTAATATAATCGCTTGCCATCTGAACTGTATTGCGGGGCAGCATACGACAACGTTCCCCCCGATAAAACCTCAAGACGGTTCAAAGACATATCCAACGTGAGCAGTTGGTCTAACTGCGACCCGAAGAACCCAGTGCCATCCAATTTGTAGTACTGTTGATCCACGACCCGAACATCACGATTATATTTGACATAAAGATCCTCGCTACACCCGTCGGTTTCATACTCAACCAATCCATGGTTAAGTGGCGCAATTAAAGCTACCCGAAACTCTTGAGGATGCCAAGCAAAATCTTTAATGCCATAGGCTAGTCGGGTCATTTGCTGGGCTTCTCCGCCGGTGGTAGGCATCACCCACAACTGGCGGTGTCCTTCTTTTGATGGCCGAAGAAATCCGAGCCAATGACCATCAGGGGATACCCGTGGATGAGCATCTTGAGGCCCCGAGGTAAATCGCCCACGAGATTTCCACCCGTCATGCCATTGCCAGCGGTCAATATGGGAACAACTGTCATTGGTTTTTTCGTCGAAGCCCAATTCCACGACAAACGCCTGGTCACCTGACGGACCCATAGAGAAATCGCCCCAAGTCTTAATCTGCAACAAATCTCGTGCATCCACTGCTACCGCCCCCTTCTATTGAAAGAAACCCCGGAGACTCATGGGAGTTCTCCGGGGGAACCATGGGGCACTATACCCGTGATGTGACCCATTCAATCACGTCATCCGGGGTCACCGGCAGCCGGTCCACCATCACGTGAAAGGGGGCCAAAGCATCGGATACCGCACCGACTAATGCCGCTGGTGCTCCAATCAGGGACCCTTCCCCCATCCCCTTGATACCTCCCTCACCAGCTGATGGAGTCACCAAATGTTTGGTCGTGATCCGCGGAACATCGGTCGCCTCCGGTAATAAATAGTCCGAAAGGGAGGTCGTCAGCAATTGCCCGTCACTTCCGTACTGCAAGGATTCCAAAAAAGCACTGCCTATACCCTGAGCTACTCCGCCATGAATCTGTCCCTCGACAATAAGCGGATTGATCAATCGGCCACAGTCGTTGACAACAACGTAGTTCAATACCTGGACCAATCCCGTAACCGGATCCACTTCAACCTCCGCAATGTGAGTGCCGTTGGAAAAACTTACCGATTGTTGCGGTTGATACCGCGCGACCAATTCGAGTCCAATCGGCATTCCGGGAGGAATGCGTTTAACATGCGTATACGCTATCTCTGCCAATTGCCGTATCGTTATGGCTCGGTCTGGCACTCCCGCAACCCAAGCTTGACCATGACCCAATTCAATATCTTCTTCCGCAGCTTCCAGTAGATGCGATGCCAGTTTTACCAGTCTTTGCCGCATCTCACGACCTGCCACTAATGCAGCCCCGCCACCGATGGGCCCGGAACGGCTGCCTCCGGTACCTCCTCCAAAAGGAGCGCTATCGGTATCCCCATGCAAAATCACAACGTCCTCTAGGTTAACGCCAACTTGATCGGCTATCAGTTGGGCCATCGTGGTTTCGTGTCCCTGTCCCGTCGGGCCTAATCCCATGGCCGCGGTGACCTTGCCGGTGGGTTCAACGCGGATAAAGACCGATTCATAACCTACCGATCCTGCTTCTGACGAGGCCATCGCGGTGGGCTCCACAAATACCGAAATGCCGATACCCCGGTATCTGCCTTGGGCCCGCAGCACGGACTGGCGATCTCGGAAATCTTTATAGCCAATCAAGCGCAAGGCTTCTTCCATCGATTCCCCGTAGGATCCGGCGTCATAAATCATTCCCGCAGCATTGCGAAACGGAAATTGATCCGGTCTAATCATGTTAATTCGGCGAACCTCCGCCGGATCCTGACCCAAAGACCGAGCCACCCGATCAACAATGCCTTCCTGGACAAACGACGCGATCGGGCCCCAGACGCCACGGTAGGCCCCAAGCGGAGTCTTATTGGAGTACGTACAGTCGATGACGGTCTCGATGAAGGGGATTTGGTAGGGACCAGTCAGAACACGCGACGCTAAGGAGGTTTCCCCTACCGCCCCGGAAAAGGGATAGGCTGGATATGCGCCGCCATCTGCCATGAGATGGTCCCGAATAGCGATAATTCGGCCATCTTCTTGGTACGCTACTTCTACTTCATGAATGTCATCACGAGCATGCACATCTGACAATAGCGATTCCGTGCGGTCCGATACCCACTTCACCGGTTTTCCCAAATGGCGCGCCGCCCACACCACAACGACATCTTCGGGGTAGGTGTTCGCTTTCATGCCAAACCCTCCACCGACTTCAGGAACGATGACCCGGATTTGATTCTCCGGCCAACCTAAAAGTTCTGCCAGGTCCCCGCGAATGCGGTGGGGCGATTGTGTCGATGCGTAAACCGTCATGCGTCCTGATGCTGGATCCGGCATTGCCGCCGTACCACGCGGCTCCATGGTCACTGCCGTTTGTCGGGTCGTACGAAATGTGGCCGTCAAGTGATGGGAGGCTTGAGCAAAGGCTTCCGCAAATCCTTGAGTGGTATATTCTTTGTGATAAAAAACATTGCTGGCATCGGCATGTACCCTCCGTGGCAATTCTGCAATGGACTGTTCCATATCTAGGACAGGCTCCATGGACTCATAATGCACCACTGCTAGTTCTGCCGCATCTTCTGCCTGGTAACGGTCCTCGGCTACAACAGCCACCACCGGCTCTCCCACATAACGCACCTCGTTATGAGCCAGTACTGGTTGTCCCACCTGATAGGTATCTTTTTGCCATAACAGTATCGGGCAATCATCAAAAGTCAATACGGCGCGCACTCCGGGAGCCGATTTTACAGCATTTAAGTCCATCCCTGTAATCCGAGCTGATGGATACGGGGATCGGACAAACGCGACCTCTAACATCCCTGGAACATCAATATCATCCAAATAGCGCGCCTGCCCCGTCAACAATCGGGGATCTTCCACTCGCTTGACGCGAGCTCCCATAAATTGAGGGCGCATGGCCTGTTCTGTCATCGCTGATCCTCCTTTGCATTGCCAGAAGCCGCCAAGATAGCGTCAACGATAAATTGATAGCCGGTACAGCGGCAGACATTTCCCGAAATCGCTTCACGCACTTTTAGTTCACTGGGATGAGGGTCTTGTTGCAACAACGCGGTTGCCGTGAGCAGCATCCCCGGTGTGCAATATCCGCACTGCAGCGCATGATGCTCACTAAATGCCTCTTGCAAAGGGGTAAGGTTCTCATCCTGAGTTAAACCTTCCACCGTAGTGATTTGCTGTCCTTCAACCTGAATGGCAAAAGTCAGGCAACTGCGTTCTGGTTTGCCATCGATGAGCACAGTACACGCGCCGCAGGCCCCTTGTTCGCACCCGACATGGGTACCCACCAATCCTAGCTGGTGACGCAACACGTCAGACAAAAGCCAACGCGGCTCCACCTCGATGTCGAAGGTCCCCCCATTAACTGTCAACTTTAAGGGTACTTTGTTGTTCATAGTGGTTGATCCCCTCCCGCGATTGCCTCTTCCGATAGATACTTGGCGCCTTCGAGTTGACTATGTTGCCAGGCACGTTCCGCAATCTGGACCGCTAAGTGGATGCGAGACCTCTTGTCGTCGACGATTGGCAATGTTCCGAGCGCCTGTTGCCATGCCTCTCGGCGCGCCTCTAGGTTACCTGGCAATACCGTGGGCACTCGTACCGGTTTATCGGCAACACCAAACCAGGTGACAAATCCTTGTCCGTTACCGTCATCTTCCACATAGGCGCCAGCCAAAGCAAAATCCCCACGCCGACGAGCCATTTCAGCAAACCCTAGGCGGAATTTTAGACTAGGGATGCGAATTTGCACTATCAACTCATCGGGTTGAAGGACGGTTGAGTAATAACCCAGGTAAAATTCCGAAGCGGGAACCATACGTACCCCTTGGGGTCCCTCGACTTCGATTTCGGCGTTAAGGGCCACGGCAGCGGCCGGCCACTCTGAGGCAGGATCTGCATGCGCAAGGCTCCCTCCCATAGTGCCGCGATTGCGAATTGCCCAATGCCCGATATGTTTGGCAGCTACGGTAAGCACGGGACAATGTTTTTGTATTTCCACATTGTCCGCAATTTGCTGGTGCCGCACCAGGGACCCAATACGTAGAAACGTGCCGTCCCACACCACATGTTGCAAAGCTTTTATCCCATTGACATCCACCAATAAACTCGGCCGTGTTAGGCGAAAATTCATCAACGGCACCAAGCTTTGCCCCCCTGCAATAACCTTTGCGTCAGGAGCGTCTCGGAGTAACTTTACCGCCTCTGTCACGGTCGTCACTCGTCGATATTCAAATGCAGCGGGTTTCATATAAGCCTCCTTCTGAATCGTCTACTTCTCACTGTAATCTGTCCTTCAAACGTACCAAAGCCATAGCGTCTTCTCCGGGAAACATCGCGTCAACATATCTTAAAGCAACCTTAAGCGCCCGGGTTTTTGGTGCAAATCCCGGTGTAGCCATCAAAGGGTGAATCCAAACCAATCGCCGGATGCGCTGACGCAATCTAGCCATGGCCTGACCTAAGACTTCCGGGGATCCCACATCCCAACCATCGGAAATCACGATGACGGTAGTACTTGGGGAAAGCCATCGGTCTCCCCAATCGTTGAGGAATTGCAGCAAATTCTCCCCAATACTGGTGCCGGTTCCAAACACATCCAATCGCTTGGCTAAAACGCCAGGCACCTGGACATACGGTAAAGACATCTGATTCGTAAAATCGATGATCCGGGTGCCGAACGCAAAAACTCCGGCGCCACGCATAGTGGCCCATTGGTATACCCACGGGAGATATAGTGGGATATACGGTTCCATAGAGCCTGAAACATCCCATATAATCACCACGCGGCCTGGTTGGCGCCAACCGGGCTGCCACGCTATAGGCCAGCCTGCCTGGCCGCGACGCGCCCACTGACGCATAGTCTTATGCCAGGCAATGCCGCGATGCCCTTTTTTTAGCATGGCAACACGGCTAGCTCTATCTCCGGTGCCTGACGCAACCGCGTTAACACACCACGGCGGCAATGATTGCGGCCAACGACCACTCTCAATCATTCCGTCTAAGGCCCAAGAAGCCTTTTGACCACGATACTGGTTCCCCTCCGCATGGTTATCGGGTAATGATTGAGGTACTTGGGCGGATTCCTCGGAATCTTGGCCATTCGGAGGCGAAGACACCTTCTCCGCCGGACTGGTACCTAGTCAACCTGCTACCAATTCATCAATACGCGAGGCCACCGAGTTCATATCCAAATTGTCTTTAACCACACATCCAAGCGTCGTCAATACCCATTCCCGTGTCCAACCCGGGTGTCCCATAACTTGTTGCGATAGCGCCCAATCTATCGTTTCCGCTAACCCCGGTGGCTTTATCAACTGCCAGGATCGCAGACAGTGGATGCCAGACACTATGCGCTTCAGTACGGAATGCGGCACAGCGTCCGCGTAGAGCGCGGCAATTTCTATTTCGCGGTCCATCTGGGGCCAATCCAAATACGCATAAAGGCAGCGACGCCGCAAGGCATCACTAAGAGCACGCGTCCGGTTAGAGGTCAAAATCGTGATTGGCGGGGTCTTTGCCCGGACAGTGTTCCACTCCGGGATGGTAATTTGATGATCAGCCAAGTACTCCAGCAATAACGCTTCGAATCCTTCGTCTGCTCTGTCGATTTCATCCACCAGCAGCACAGCTCCGGAACTTCTCAAAGCCTTTAGCAACGGTCGTTCCAATAAGAATTCCGGGCTAAACGGATTGATGTCTGCATGCTGAGCGATGGCAGTTAATTGGCCTTGATAGTTCCAGTCATACAAAGCCTGAGAAGCGTCGAGTCCTTCATAGCAGGACAGACGAATCAACTCTCGCTGCATGGCCTTTGCCAATGCATAAGCCAATTGAGTTTTCCCGCTCCCTGCAGGACCTTCTACCAGCAGGGGACGCCCGAGCGTAATCGCCAGATTAATCATGGTAGCCAAAGCATCATCCACTAGATAACGTTGCCGGTACAATGCCGAGGTCCAATTGTTTATGGTCAACATTTACCCCTCATAATTGGTTCAAATTCGAGTGATCCCAAGGACCTCTCACTTCCAGTGTACCAGACCCGCAAACAGGCACAAAATTTGCCTTTTGGCCACCGTGGCAGAGGAACTAGCGTCCTTACTGACCCAATGACTTAGCCAGCAATACCGCATAAGCTTGTGCACCGATAGGGTTCAGGTGAACCCCATCAGGCCAGAAGTAATTGTTGTGGTCGGCACTCGCAGCGTACCAATTTACTAGTGTCGTATGCGGAAACGTTCGAGCTACTTCTGCCAACGTCGAGTTCACCACACCTTGCCAGGGTCGCGGCACTCGCGTGTTGACTAGAACAATTTGCTGCACCGGGCCTAATGAATTCAGCAACGATACCATTTGTGCCTCGGTAAACGGCCCATTAGTTCCTAACTCGATAATGACCCGTTTTCCCAATTCTCCCTCTCTCTTTAATGTTGCAATGACCGCGGGTGCTTGGTACCACTGGCGACCTACCTTGGCGCTAATCACTATACCAGGCAATAACTTAGATAAGTAGGGAGCCGCGTCAATCATCACCGAATCTCCTATTGCCGTGACGCCGACGCCGCTTTGGGGTACCGAAGCGATGGGCTGACTGGCAGGTGCTATTTTTGCAGAAGTTGTGACTGGGTTGATTCGCGTGCGAAGAAGCGGAATCGGCAAGGTTTGGGGTATGGCTGCCGTGGAAGGCGTCACCGACGTCCTATACAACGGGACTGGTGCCCATCCAGCCAGGCCCACCACTGAAATGCCGACGATCACCAGTCCTACGGCTCCTGTCATCATGCGAAAAAAACCGACGCGAAGATGTCGCAGGTCAACCCGCAGCGAACGTAATCCCCCGCGACGAATCGGCTCTTCCAGATAACGCCAGGACAGGGCTGCCAACCCAATACTGGCCGCAACCTGCAGACTAGCCCGTTCTAAATCTATCCCCCCGGTATTTACCGTAGGACTGGTCAGCACGATAATGGGATAATGCCAGAGATAAATGCCGTAGGAACGTACACCGATCCACCTTAAAGGCTTGAACGCCAATACCCTGCTTAATTGGGTGGCTGGGTGAACCAGCGCGGCCACAACAGCCAAGGTAGCTACCGATAGCAAGACTAATCCGCCACGATATAAGAAAGTCTGATATTGATTAGTCTGCCATACCATCAATAAGATCGCCAACAGGCCCATAATGCCTATGCCATCCAATATCTTTACAGCAGTCCTTGAAATAGGTCGCGATGCTATCTTTTTGCTCGGCCACCATAAGGCCAACGCAGCACCCAAAAGTAGGGCAAAGGCTCGCGTGTCGGTTCCATAATAGACTCGGTTGGGATTTGATCCTGGATGGTAAATCACAGCCATGGCCACTGCCGATCCGGCCGCGGCGACTAATATTAAAACAATCAGCCATTTCCGATTACGGACATATTTTAATCCCAATGCCAAAGCCAGTGGCCAAACAAGATAAAATTGCTCTTCGACCGCCAGTGACCATAAATGCGTCAGTGGTGATGGAGGGCCATATTGAGCAAAATATGAGACATGATGATAAATATACCACCAATTGCTCATGTAAAGAGCTGCTGCTAAGACATCGGCGCGCAGTGATGTGAGTTCTCCTGGATGAAACAGAGTAACCCAAGCCACGACTAGAATAAGCATCGCCGCCAATGCAGGAAGCAGACGGCGAGCGCGCCGCACCCAAAAATCCTTGAGGTCAATACGGCCTCGGCGCTGATACCCCGCCACTAGAAGGTCCGTAATCAAGTATCCCGAAAGCACGAAAAAGACCCCGACGCCCAAGAGTCCACCCGGAGCCCAGCTCAATCCCAAATGATAGGCGATTACCGCTAAAACGGCGATTGCCCTTAGCCCATCCAATCCTCCCATATAACGGCCATGGCCTGTTACCGGTTCCGGCATGATGCACCCCACCATCTCTTCCTAAACAAGACGCCCAAGCCTCATCTGAGGCATACAAACTCCCTGGGGCCGTTGTCAGTACTTCGACCCTGAGAAATTTTACGAGAAATTCGCCCGACGATTCCACCTAGGCTTGAACTTACCGGTCCTTAGCGATGCCACTCTAACGGCTTAACGTTGCCATGATTGCATCGGTTACGCGCTGCAAACCCGAATAAAAAATTCAATTGGGCCTAAGGATCATGTGGAGACCGTTTGGATCCAACAATTCCGCATCCTTGGCCCATCAAACTCACACAAATAGATGCCCTGCCAATGGCCTAATTTTAACTTACCGTTGTGAACCATGACCGTTATTGAGGGCCCAAATATACTAGTCAAAATATGGCTATCGGAGTTTCCCTCCCCATGACGGAAACCAGGTATGGCACGGGGAACCTGTCGGTCCCAAAACAGCAAGACGTCATGAAGAACGTCAGGATCCCAATTTTCATTAATAGTTACGGCCGCGGTGGTATGAGGGCTAAATACCACCACTATACCTTCGTCTAACTCCTGGACCATATCTGAGATAAGCTGGGTAATATCAAGGAACTCTCGGCGCTTAGCAGTCTGTATCTGGATTTCGCGAAACATCTATACCTCACCTTTCCCAACATGAAATCCGATAACGGGCGAAAGATTTCACGCTAGTTTCTGGCCACAGAAACACACCAACTCTCTGGTTTAGGTCTATCATACTGCGATCCGCTTACCAAAAGGATCGCCGGTTGATGTCATACTGGCAATTACCGTATACTGAGGGAGGCGCAAAAAATCTCGGGGGTGTCAGGGATGGCGCGACCTGCGGGCGGTTCCCTGCGTTTGACCCATGCCCAAATAAAGGCTCTGCACCAGATAAGACACGCACTATCCGAATCCAATGTAGTGTGGGCGATCACCGGCAGTACCGCTTTCGCCATCCGGGGATTGGACACCGTAGCTCACGATATCGATTTGCAAACCGATGCAACGGGTGCATACACCATTCAGCGGCTCTTGGCACCGTATATGGTGTGGCCGGTTCGATACCGAATATCGCCCAAAGTGCGATCGCATTTTGGGCGGGCAATTATTGTCGGTGTCATCGTAGAAATCATGGGCTCGATAGAAAAGCGGAGAGCCGACGGCGCATGGGCTAGCGCACCAAACTTGTCCGCACTTATCGAGTGGATTTCTTGGGACGGGAACACCTGGCCTGTTCTTGCTTTAGATTACGAGGCGTCTGCCTATCATGCCCTCGGACGTCACGACGTGGCGAATCGACTGGAGTCGTGGATAACTGACCATGCATAGTAAAGAAGGCATTAAGGGCGAAGTTAAGTAACGTGTTCGCATTCAGTAGCCCTTAGGTTCCATTAGAAAGACAATCCACTTCCCATAAACGAAAAGCCCCCCACGGGGGCTATAGCGGAACGTAATGTTGGCGTTTTTGCTTTCTTCGTAATTGCAACCGTTGTCGCCGTGCCCGCGTCAGATGCCGCACCCCCGGGGGATAAAGCTGCACTAAAATAGTTTGAGGAATTGTCACTTGTAAATTACCACATAGCGTGCATTGCCGCCCCTCAACCACTGTGACCATTGCGCGCGTTCCCTCAATATTGAGAGGCCCTGTTGACACAACATCTTCCGAGCCGCAAATGGGACACCGTTCATCCATTCCCTCAACCTCCTATTCATTCGCCGCAATAAGGCAACTTTTCTTGTATTTTGGTTTTTCGCGTTTAGGCACAGCAGTTCCTGCCGGTATTCACATTCGTTCCACAGTTTTTTCACAACGTTATCCCCAAAATATCCACAAATACTGACACACTCTGTCGAAATCACTAGCTTTGCCGCCAAATTAAATGCCCGTTTACGACAGTTCCCAACACCTCAAAATTTTCCCATGTTCCCTGGGTCAACATTTCGACAGGATCATGACGCCATAAGGTAAAGTCAGCGGTGTATCCCGATTGTATGCGCCCACTCCTGCGTCCATCGGTCACAGCCGGCCACAGGGTATAGGCGGATAGTGCCTGGGCTGGGGACAATTTCTCTTCTAACGGCCAAACCGCCTGAGGCTGATCCGGGGGGGCGCGGTGTACAGCCATCCATAATCCCAAGCGCACATCAGGCGACGCAATTGGAGCATCAGATCCCAATAGCAACCGCGCGTTTTGCCGGACAACGGAGCCAAATCGGAAGGCCTGCCGCCAGCGGTCTCCCCAGTACTTCTGAGCAATCGGATAGTCATCTATCATATGCACCGGCTGCATCGATAACGCCATCCCTGCACCTATCCGTGGCATATCTTCATCACTCAATAATTGGGCATGTTCCACACGATGATATGGCTCCTTATCCGAAGTAAAGGATGCGAGAGACATAAGGGCTTGGTGGACTGCCTCATCCCCGATCGCATGCATCGCCACGGCTAGGTTAAGGCGGGTTGCCTGATTTAAAATGCCGCCAACTGTCTCTAAGTCCATAACCGGAACCCCCCGATGCTGCGCATCACCCTGGTATGGCTGTTTCATCCACGCGGTTCTAGACCCTAAAGCCCCATCCCAAAACAATTTGACGCCTTTGATACGAAGTTGGGGAGTTCCAAACCCTCCGCGTATCCCCATCTGTTCCATGGCACTTAATGTGTGGTGTGGGAGCATAACCTCCACTTTCAAAGGCCATATGTCCTCGGCAATTGCCTGCAGCGCAAATAACGATTCTGGCTGCTCAATAGCTGTCACTCCTACAATCCCGAAGTGCGCTGCATGGCGCATTCCCTCGGTGAGATCGCGAATGTTGTCCTCCAGCGATGGAGGCTCCATATGTGAGACCGCCCAACCAACCTGGTTTTCCCGAATAACGCCTGTCGGCAGACCATGGACATCGCGTTCGATAACGCCTCCAGGCACTGCGGAGGTCCTTGCCCCAATACCCAACAGTTTTAGTCCCTCTTGGTTGATCCATGCGGAATGATAGTCATGACTGAATAGAAGGACTGGATGTCCCATACTAACAGCGCTTAGATCCGTCGCTCGCGGTTCGTGCTGCCAATGATGCGGATTCCATCCGCCGCCTAAAATCCAACTGTCCGGCGCACTTTCTAACGCAGCCCGCAACTGTACGGCTTGTAACACCGATTGATAAGACTGGTTCGGCTCAATCACCAATCGCCGTAAACTTCTCCCGTATTCTAAAAGATGAAAGTGGCTATCCCAAAATCCTGGGGTTATAAAGGCTTGCTCTAAGTCGATTATGTGGTCCGTTAGGCTGCGCGAAGCCAGTAAAGATAAGGTCCCAAGTTCTACAATGCTCCCGTTTTCCGTCATCATCACCTGCACTCCGGGAACAGAACATCTGAAATTTACCCAATAGGTATACGGCACTAGGTTTCCCCTACTTTATATTGATTTGATTGTGATTAAGCCAACGGCTTCTTAGTCAAGGATCTAAGAAGGCAACGACGGTTTAGTTGGCAAATACCATGCCAATCCTAATCCATTAGCGACTACTACCGAATGGTCTGGACCGTTGGCAAGAGGAAAATAGGGCGCCTGATTTTGCGCCAAGGAAGCATGAAACAAACTGTTGGGCATTACATGCCAACTGTCGCGCGACAAGTTCCACGTCGCCAATGCCACCTCGTTAGCAGCAGGATCCCAAAGGCTCACCACCACGGAATCCGATTTAGACCAAAAGAAATTGGTGGCGCCCCCAACCCAGGGCGTAATCTGAGCAGCGGTCGGCGTCCATGCCGGTGGGATCTGGGTAGTATGTGCGTCATTGGCCTTTATATTTTTTTGCCACAGGAGATTGGCTAATGTGGGCTCACTCGTCGAGGTGCTGATCAGGCATATAGTTTCTCCCTGGGAATACCCCAATTGCACCGGAGTCCCTGGGAGCCGAGTTGCCGTCGTAGCCCCGCCACGGTGTATCAAAACGATACGATTGGGGTTAGCTACCGCCGCTAACCACTCCCGACGGGATGGGGACACAAATCCAACTAATTTTCCGACATATGTTCCCGATTGAATAATGGCATTGCGACTTAAAATCCAATATCGCCAACGCGCTGGCTGATATTGCTCTACCGCAGCCCAGATGCTGTTGCCTAACCAGAATACCTGCCACACACCGGTTGTGTCCGCTTTAAGCCGAACTCGGTTTGGCCCCAGGTGCCATGTGTCATTGGGACCAACCCACGCCAATCCTTGCGGGCTAAGGACATAAGCTTTCGCTAATTTGGGACCCGGTATCTCCACCAAGTTCCCAGTATCCGGTATCATCCGCCAAAGCGCAGCGGAAAACGGTATATTCGTCCATTTGACCAGCATTGCCCAATCTTGGTCTGTAGCGGTGATGCCCACGATTTGTCCTTGGAGAAGGGACTGAGAGGTAGAGAGTGCGATGTGTGCCACTCCAGGATATGCTTGCGGCAGCATATAGGGACTCTGCCCAGGATTGGAGGCAGACCACCCGCACCCACCAGACAACAATACCACGATGCCGGCGACCAGCCACCGCGCAACCCCGATTCGCACGTCGACACCTCCATACATATTGTGCGACGTTTCGACTCCTGTTTCAAGGTTCGTCTGGCATTTGATGCGGTTTATTACGTTCCAACCCGGCCATCTGAATAATGTTTCTTTGCGTAGGAAGCAAACCTTCAGGAAGCATTCCCGGCCAAGGAGTCCAGGCGATTGCCGTGATCTCCCCATCAGACGATGACTTCTGTGGCCCCATATGGGTTGCTTCAGCCCAAAACGCCACCTCCAAATGCCGCCGCGAAGGAAACGTTTCGTACAGCCAATACAAGGATCCTAATGCCACCTGTGCTTCTTCCCATACCTCGCGTCGGGCTGCGGCTTCCAAAGTTTCGCCATAATGAACCCATCCCGTGGGCAAGCCCCAGGGGTATCGAGGGCGGTAGCTATGTTCAAGCAACAGCACGGAATCGTGATAAAACACCACCACCACCACAGCCACCACAAACTTGGCCTGAGTCCACCACATGAGCTGCTGCATGGCGCGCTTTTTGAAGATCTTCCCGAAACCGCGCAAAAGGCATCGTCGCAACGACTGCCTTACGCGGAACAAAGATAAACGCCCTCTCCGTATAAGCGGTGAGGGCGAAGGTAATGGCTTACAGTCCGAGGGAAACAATCGCCAATCCTATAGCCGCCATGGCAATCCCTAAAATTCCGTAAAACGATGTGGCTCGCTTAAATCCAGGTGTCTTACGCTCAAACAGCATAATAGCCGCTAACATAAGGCCTAGGATAATTAAAATGGTCCCCAGGGACAACACACCAGACATATTTCCCAATGGCACGTCAAGGTCACCCCCTGCTTAAAATACCGGACGTTCGCGCCAACCTCCAAACACGTCTTTCATTGATTGTACAATTTCGCCTTCGGTTGCGCCAGCCCTCACCGCTTCAATGATTTCAGGCATAATGGGCGCGTTGCTGTCCTGGCAAGCCGCTGTAAGATGGTTCAGTGCTTTTCCTACCTTTCCGTTATCTCGAGTGGCTTTGAAACGCGATAACTGGGACACCTGATTTTTCTCCACTGCCGGATCGATCTTTAGTAAGGGAATGCGATCGGTCTCCTCCTCAACAAACGCATTGACTCCGACCATGATTTGTTCATGATTTTCCAACTCTTTTTGATACCGATAGGACGCCTCCGCTATTTCGCGTTGGAAAAAGCCATTTTCAATTCCTTCCAACACTCCGCCCATTTCCTCTATCCGTTGAAAATAGGACTCCGCTTCATTCTCCAGTTGTGCGGTTAAGGCTTCTACAAAATAGGAGCCTGCCAATGGGTCGACCGTATTGGCCACTCCAGTTTCATAGGCAATAATCTGTTGAGTTCTCAGAGCAATTTTTACCGATTTTTCCGTGGGCAGCGACAACACTTCATCCATGGAGTTAGTATGAAGTGATTGCGTGCCGCCTAAAACGCCAGCCAATGCCTCAAAAGCCGTTCGTATAATGTTGTTTTCCGGTTGCTGCGCCGTCAATGAGCAGCCTGCGGTTTGGGTGTGAAACCGCATCATCCAAGATTTGGGATTTTTAGCGCCATATTTATCTTTCATGTGGCGCGCCCAGATTCGCCGTGCAGCACGAAATTTTGCAATCTCTTCAAAGAAATCTATATGCGAGTTGAAGAAGAACGATAACCTCGGCGCAAATGCATCAACGTCCAATCCTGCTTTTATCCCCGCCTCGACGTACGCAAAACCGTCTGCCAGGGTGAACGCCAATTCTTGGGCGGCCGTGGATCCGGCTTCTCGGATGTGATAGCCACTGATGCTAATCGAGTTCCATTGTGGGACATGATGAGTGGCAAACGCCATCATGTCGGTAATCACACGCATCGACGGACGCGGCGGAAACACCCATTCTTTTTGGGCGATATACTCCTTTAAAATATCTGCTTGCAGCGTCCCCCGGATTTTGTCCCATGACACTCCCTGACGTTCGGCGGCAACCAAATACATGGCCCAAATTATGGGCGCAGGTCCATTTATGGTCATGGACGTTGACACTTTGTCCAAAGGTATTCCTTGAAACAGTCTCTCCATATCACCGATGGTATCTATGGCGACCCCTTCTCGTCCCACCTCACCTAGGCTATGAGCATCGTCCGAATCAAACCCCATCAAGGTCGGCATATCGAACGCCACCGAGAGACCCGTTTGCCCTTGATCCAAGAGATAGTGAAAACGCTGATTAGTTTCGGCTGCCGTGCCAAATCCGGCAAATTGCCGCATTGTCCATAGCCGACCCCGATACATATTAGGGTGGATCCCTCTTGTGTAAGGATAACTCCCCGGCTCCCCTATATCTTCCACCGGCCCCACATCGTGTGCCTCATACACTTCTTTAATGGGGATCCCAGACAAAGTGCGAAAACTGCGATTGCCTTGATAAGGATCGGTGTTCGTTTTGGCCGGTGCCTCCAGCTTTCGTTCCGTTGCCATCCTGTGCTCCTTTCGTTATTCCCACGCAACCTTTTGACAGCTTCATTATAATGGTTAAGGAGGTGTTTGGGGTGGCCCGCAAAATTCCTGCATATGCGCCGGTAATCCGGTACCTACGGGAAACTCATCACATGTCCCGTCAACAGTTAGCCAGTCGACTGGCGGTGCAAGACTATTATATCGGGTACATGGAAGACGGCTATCGCTACCCAAGAGCCCGGCAAATCCAGATGTTGTCCCACATTTTCCAATGGTCTCCTTTTGAATTGGCACTGTTAACCGATGTGGAAATCCCCTATCCTGACTGGCCTCCGCTAGAAGACCTGTCAGGGTGGCTAGCATTGGCCAGCCAATGGATTTCTATCAGCGACACCATTCATCGTTATACCTTAGCCAAGTCGTTAATGGCTCATCCCACTTGGCTGCAAGATTTATATCGTGTCGAACCAGCCTTAGAGGAAGCATTAAAAAATTATGGGTTCGTCGCCATCTACGGCTATCTTCGAGATCGTTGGCAGCCGGTTAAGATTCCCGTCGCCCGCACCACCTTGCCCCACAGTCTTCAAGATGTTATTGATGCCTTGTCCATTGACGCGTCAACCCTATCATCCTCAGCCGTCTCGGAAAATATGCCCAAATGGTGGAAAAGGCTTAGTGCACGGCAAAAATCCGCAGTAGAAGCTGTAGCTTTGACTATAGCCGACACGCCCCCCACCACAACCGATTAGGGACTCTGGGTATAAATGCGATGAATCGCATGGTAGAGGGATAAGCGCTCCTCTACAATTTGCATGGCTATGGCCACCGTAGAACGTCCTGTCGCTTCTGCTTTGTGAAAGATATTGAGCAGCAAATCATAAATATTGTCCACTTGGTGCTGTACTCTTTCCGACCGATATCCCTGAACTTCATCAGCGACCTGGATTAAACCCCCTGCATTCGTAATAAAATCTGGAGCATATGTAATTCCTCGCGCCTGCAACCGATCACCGTAAGTTAAATCTTTTAACTGGTTGTTCGCGGATCCTGCCACAATTTCGCATCTGAACTTCTCGATGGTATCCTCGTTGACAACGTTGCCTAAAGCACAAGGAGCCAACACATCGCATTCGGTTTCCAGTATGGCCCAGGGATCCGCCGGTTCAACGCCTAGTTCCGATACGGTTTTGCCCACTAATTGGGGATTAATGTCTGCAGCGACCACCGATGCGCCTTCTTCTACCGCCCGCTTGGCAACGTGGTAGCCGACTTTTCCCAGTCCTTGAATCGCAATCTTGCGGCCTTCCAAGCTAGGTGTACCAAAACGATACATGAGGGCTGCATGCATCGCATTGATTACACCGACGGCTGTAATGTCTCCTGTGTCTCCGGCCCCCCCATAGGCTTCCGGCAGCCCCACCAGATGTTTGGTTTCCCTCAGTGAATACACGAAATCATCGCCAGTAGTCCCTACATCCTCTCCCGTGGAAAACCGACCGTGAAGTGTTTCGATAAACCGGCCCAAAGCGCGAAACATTGCCTCCGTCTTTTCTGTTGCCGGGTCCCCGACAATAACCGCCTTACCTCCACCAAAGTCTAGTCCCGCTGCCGCCGCCTTATAGGTCATACCTTCCGAAAGTCGCAATACGTCCTCAAGTGCAGCATCTTCACTGGAATAAGGCAGCATGCGGCAGCCCCCCAGGGCAGGGCCTAGGGTCGTATCATGAATGGCAATAATCGCTTTGAGTCCTGACGCCTTATCGTAATTGAATATAACCTGTTCGTGTCCACGCTTTTGCATCTCTTTGAAGATTTCCATCGTCGGTGCTTCACCGCCCTTGACCAGTGTCGTCTTCGTAACAATTGCGTACAAACATCGTGGCTAACTGCAGTTCTATTATAGCCGACGCCCTTGCAGTTTCCCATGCCGGTCTTGGGAGCGCACCGTCTCATCCGTGGAAGCCGAAGCAACCTCACCGCCAACCCATACAATACTGCCATCGCCCATTCCCGGGCTTGGGGCAAAATAGCCGCCTTCCGTCTGGGGGGGCAACAATTTGGGCCAAGCCTCCCGCGGCTCTTCAGGTGCCACCGAGCGCAAAATACCCACCGGGGTTTGCTGCGCCCCTTGACCCATAGGATTGTCACGCAACAATTCCTCGATTATTTCGCGAGAGGTACCTTGGGAACAAGCCAAAACCTCACTGCCTACATCATTGACGTCAACCACCGCAACTTCCACACCTAGTTTTTTACTTAGACGGTCCACCAACGATTGAGCCCGTGCTGGCGCGAGCACAATATATTGATTAAATGGCGGAATTGTTGTGGGGCCCGGACCGTCAATGGCTGCGACCTGCCGTCCAGCGATGCGATAAAAATCGCCGGAGCGCCCCACCACCCGGTCTACGGCTCCTACAGTTGCCGCCATTAAAATGCGGCCTAGGCCTACTTCTCGAATTGCCATTTCCATGGTTTCCGGTCTTCTAAGTCCCATACCATAGCCTAACTGCCGCACATGCCGTGATAGAAACCGCGCCATGGGCCGTGGTTTAATACTCTTCAGCAAAATGGCGCGCCCTTCCGCTATGGCCACAATTTTTTCTCCCAGCACTACCACATCGCCGGGTTGTACTCGATCCTTCAAATATGGCAATAGCGTTTGATCCAATCGCTCTCCCGAACGCACTAAATGTGTCCGTACCACAAACCTTCGATACCGGGCGTTGCCTATTTCTCGGAGTGGTTTTTCCATCCAGACACCCTCCGTTGGTTCACGGTCAACGTCTGGGATAACTTGAGGATTTTCCATCAATATCGCGCACTCCTTTGCCAATGGATTCTGATGACAGCGTCTCTGTATGACGCGGTACTTTACCGTATGCCCTACTATTGGCGGTGCTACCTGAAATTTTGCGGAACCTAATACCATGGATGGTTAATATCGGATCCGACTCTTTGCCACACCATTGCCTTGCCAATAATAGGTTTATTCGCGCAATTCAAGGGGAGTTTTCAACATTTCAACTAGGAACCATGGCGCCGATAAGAAGGTTCGCAATAATGAGAGCAATCCACTGCTATAAGACGCGACGTGCTCAGCGGAGGATACCAACATTTCTTGCCATCTTAGAGGAGGAACAATATGGAATCGCCATTAATGAGGACAGAGGCCACAAGTCCCCCACTTTCGCTCCAAGACCAGGTGATTATCATCACTGGGGGCAATGGGGGACTTGGCCGGGCTATCGCTTTCAAGTTTGCCGAAGCTGGGGCTCGCCTAGTTTTGGCGGCAACCAATCGCGACACGTTGGAGGAAACGCGACAAGAACTCGAATTAGTTGGCACCAAGGTACTCACGGTACCCACAGATGTCCGCCAGGCCTCAGATATCCATCAACTTGTGCATGCAACTCAAGAGCACTTCGGGCAAGTAGACGTTTTAGTCAACAACGCAGGCATCTCCGGCCCCACCAAGGCCGTCGCTGACATTACTCTGGAAGAATGGAACCATACGCTCGACGTTAATCTTACCGGAGCATTTTTGGCCTCACAAGCCGTTCTACCCCTCATGATTGCGCAAGGCTACGGCAATATTATCAACATTTCCTCCATTTTTGGCAAACGCGGCTATCCCTACCGCAGTGCTTATGCCGCAAGCAAATGGGCTTTGATCGGTTTTACCCAAACGTTGGCTCTCGAGGTTGGCAAACATCACATTCGGGTCAATGCCATATGCCCTGGCCCGCTCAAAGGAGATCGAATCGAGCGGGTATGGAAAGAAAGAGCCCGGGTACGAAACATTCCGTGGCAAGCCATTGAAGAAAAGATGGTGCGCATGGCGGCCTTGCGTCGAATTCCTGAGTTGGAGGAAGCTGCCAATGTTGCCCTATTTCTCGCATCGCAGCAGTCTTCTGCAATGACCGGTCAAGCCCTTAACGTTTCCGCAGGAACCGAAATGCGCTAGCACAGCAGGAAGGAGGCAAACTTATGACGATTACCCGGACTTTAGGCTATCCTACACGATTAGTTCATGCACATGGCCTACTGGCGCACGCAATTGCAGAACTAGTTCCCGAACTTGGCTCTCGTCCTTTTATATTATACGGACGGTCCCAATCGAAGGTATTGGAATCCCTTTCTGCATTGTTGCCTCATGCCACGTTTTGCGTCTATCCCGGGGGAGAACCCGAATTAGCCACCATCAATCAGTTATTGGATGGTATTCACGATGCGTCGGCGATTCTTGCAATTGGCGGCGGATCGGTACTGGACAGTGCCAAATTGTTGGGAGTGATGACCCCATTGACGAAGTTGGGCACTAGCTTGGCAGACGTCATCGCTAGTCCCGATAAAATTGCCGCCGGTCTTCCCGTAATTGCTGTGCCGACAACGGCAGGCACTGGTTCCGAAGTCACCCCTTATCTGACTTTGACGTTGGCTAATCCGAACGGCAGCGCGGAAAAACGCTTACTAACCAGTCGCCATTTAGTGCCGCGTGTCGCCATATTAGATGCAACCCTGACCTTGCACTTGCCGGAGGATGTGACCCGCAATACGGGAATTGATGCCTTTACCCATGGACTAGAAGCATTTGTTTCGATTAAATCGAATCCCTGGTCAGATCCCTGGGCGTTGGCTGCGGTTTCCCAATTGTGGCTCACATTGCCCATCGTGTTGCGAGACCCGTTAAATGTTCCTGCACGACAAGTAGTCATGGAAGCCGCCACCATGGCCGGTTTTGCCTTTGCTCATGCGTCAGTCGCCTTGGTCCACGGCATGTCCCGCCCCTTGGGAGCATGGTTTCACCTGCCGCATGGGTACGCCAATGCCATTTTGCTGCCAACCGTGATGCGCTTTAGTTTGCCACACTTGGCCCCAGATCGAGAACGTCTTTTGCGCAGTGCGCTTGAGTTGCCCGATAGCATTGCCTTGGCCGATGCCATTGAAGGCTGGTTAAAGGAGATCGGAATCACTCCATGGCCTGAACATCATGAAGCACGGAACCATCTTTTGGAGCGGGCCCCCGCAATGGCTCACCAGGCGCTTTCCAGCGGAAGTCCTGCCAACAATCCGAAGGTGCCTGATGTCGCTACCATTGTCCAGCTTTATCAATCTCTGGCTACCGTCTAAAACCATTGTCGCTAAGGAGGCTTCCCGCATGGCATCACCCCACTCAGCCACCACATCTGCCACCCGTTGGCCTTTGGAAACCAACAACAGTTGGCAAAATGCCCTCCAATATCACGCCGCTGCAGCGCGCCGGACATTGGCCTGGTACAATTTTGAGCATCAGGCATGGTTGCGATTTGACCCCAACAGCAACGTCTGGCGTGGATACCATGGCGCAACCGCAGACCGAGTAACCAGCGCAACCTTTGACGCCCAAGATCCTTGGCACATGTTGTTTGATGATCGCCAAGCCCCATTTTATCAATGGTTCGTTGGCGGCATGACCAACGCGGGATACGTTGAAGTAGATCTGCCGGTCCTTGAAGGGTATGGTCAGCACCTGGCCTTGATCTTTGAAGGTGACCGCTGGGATCCCGAAAAACACCAAGGGCAGGGCGGGCCGGTAGACCTCCGTAAAATTAATCGCCGCCAGCTATTGTGGGAGACTGCCCGCCGCAGTCTGGTGCTAAAAAACTTAGGGCTTAACCCTGGTGACCGCATAGCGCTAAACTGCCCGAACATTCCGGAACAAATTTTTTACATCGAGGCCGCCAAACGGATGGGCATTATCTACACTCCGGTGTTCGGCGGATTTAGTGACAAAACCCTCTCGGATCGTATTGAGGATGCCCAAGCCAGTCTAGTAATTACCGCTGACGGTGGATACCGCAATGCCGAATACGTACCCTATAAAACCCAGTACACGGATCCGGCGCTAGACCGCTATGTTTCAGTGCGACAAGCACTTGGGGCGCTAAAGGCGCTACTAAATCTCCATTTGCCCCCCGAAGCCTACGCGCGCGCCCAAGAGTGGGCCGATTTTCGGCTATCTCCAGATTTGACGGTAGCGCCGTCAGATGTCATGCAGACATTGGGTTATATCATCGACCAGTTAGGGTTGGATCCCGAGTTAAGCTACCAATTGCGACGGGACATGCTAGAAGCCATGGCCAACCTTCCTTCCCGAGTTGCTCACGGGGTAATTGTGATTCGGCACACTGGCCACCAAGATTTTGTGCCCGCAGCCCGTGACCAATTAGACCATGATTTGGTTGAACAAACCAACGCCCAGTGGCTGAAGGCGGCGGCACAACTGGGACTATCGGTAAAAGCTATTGAAGATGTCGCTAAACTCTCAGATCATGACCTCATTCGCCTAACTTGGTCTCTTGTGCCTCCAGTGCCTATGGAGGCCAATCAGCCCTTGTTCATCATCTATACCAGTGGCAGCACCGGAAAACCCAAAGGCATCGTTCACTGCCATGGCTATCTCAGCCAAGTAATGGACACCATGGACAAAGTTTTTCAAGCCAATCCTTCCCATGATGTGCTCTATGTAGTGGCCGACCCCGGTTGGATCACGGGTCAAAGCTATATGATTGCCGGTGCCCTGGCGTGCCGCATCCCATCAGTCATCACGGAAGGATCCCCCATGTTCCCCCATGCCGGGCGTTTTACGAGTATTATCGAACGCCACCAAGTCACCTTGTTTAAAGCTGGTTCAACATTTATGAAAAGCATCATGGCCAACCCGGAAAGTGCTGAACTTATGCGACGCTACTCCACTAAACATCTCAGACTAGCGACTTTTTGTGCTGAACCAGTATCGGAAGCGGTGCAGTCCTTTGCCATAGAGAACGTGACACCACGCTATATCAACTCATACTGGGCTACCGAACACGGGGCCATTGTTCTCTCAGTCCCCCCTACCACCTCCGTAGTACCCGATACTAAAACGTATGCCCTTCCCTATATTGAGGCCTGGGTTGGCAGTGAAAACGAAGGGGTCATCGAGCCGGTTCCCTCGGGAACTAAAGGCGATCTCATTTTATCCCGCCCCTTTCCTAGTTTGTTTCGGTATGTATGGGGAGATGTTACGCATTTTGGGCAACCCAGTTGGCGTGGCGATCAAAACCGATATCAGACCACATACTTTAGGCGTTATGGTTCGAATTTCGTCTACCTTCAAGGAGATTTTGCAGTGCACCATGAGGACGGCGGGTTCACCTTGCACGGTCGCTCCGATGACGTTATCAATGTGTCCGGACACCGGATGGGTACTGAGGAAATCGAAGGGGCATTGCTCAAAGATCGCGTGAACAATCCCAAATCTCCAGTTGCTAATGCATTGGTAATAGGGGCGCCCCATCCCGAAAAAGGATTAGTGCCCTTGGCCTTGATTGCCACAAATCCCGGGCACATGCTCACGGAACGCGATCGTACCCGTTTAAAGGCGCTGGTACGTCACGAAAAAGGCGCCGTGGCGGTGCCGTATGATATCTTGCCGGTCACAGCGTTTCCGGAAACTCGCAGTGGAAAATATGTCCGCCGTTTGGTCGCCCAGATTTTTCATGAGCAACCCATCGGTGATATCTCCACGTTGAAAAACCCCGAAGTGCTGCCTGAAATCATTGCTCTGGCAAAATCATGGAGAACCCAAGAACTACGCCGCGAACGTGTGAATCCATCCCTAGCCTTTGAAGGACGGTATATCACCATCCGCCTGGCCATTGATCCCTATGAGCCCAATGCGCGGATCGCCGTCTGCCTACTCCACAATCCACCCGTCAACGCTCTGTCTGAACGGGTGATGGATGAATTCTTAGTGGCTTTAGCGGAAGTCACGGCGCTTCGTCACCCGATAAGCCTATTTGTCATATCCAGTGAGATTCCCGGCATCTTTGTTGCTGGTGCCGACATTAAAGAGTTGAAAGATGGTTTTGATAACTGGGACGCACTGAACGTTCTACCACGAAAAGCTCACGCTTTGTGCCGCACATTGGAGTCTCTGCCCTGCCCCACCATCAGTTGCTTGGATGGAAGTGCGTTAGGCGGGGGCAACGAGCTCGCCATGGCCACCGACCTACGAATTGCTCGGGATGGCATTGATATTGGCCAACCGGAGATTAATCTGCACATCAATCCGGGTTATGGGGCAACCCAGCGTTTGCCCCGGTGGTTTTACGAAAAATCAGGGATGGCTGGGCTCAATCAAGCGTTGTGGATTTTGTTGTCGGGACGACTCATGTCAGCCCGAGACGCTGCCCATTTTGGATATATTGACCAGGTCAGTGCGGACCATGCACTTTCCGCAGCATTGGCCTGGTATCGCACACCCGAAGGTCGTGAAAAAATCCAATCTTCCTATCAAGCACGGTTTTCGCGAATCGCCAAGTGGAACCAAGCTGCCCAGTGGCCATTCCAGGAAAATCTACCCATTAATATCCAGCGAGCGATAGAGCATCACCATCGCACCCCACGCAGTGAGGTTGCAGATGCCATCTTGAAACTGGTTAAGATAGGATGGACCCAGGGAATTGACGCGGGTCTCATAGCGGAAGCCGATACGTTTACCAATTTGGTGTTGGATCCCAACCAAGGGCGTGCGGGGATTGCGGCGTTTTTAGAAAAACGCAGCCTACCATTACCCACCCGGGACGTAAGCCAAGAAGACCCATCGCAATTGGAAAGAGATGGATTGTTGTTGCCCTTAGGTTCTCCATTTCTTCCCGGCATCACTGAAATTCCAAAATTTCAATGGGCTCAAGCAGTGATAAAAGACCCTGCCACAGGGATAGCGCGTCATGGCAGTCCCGAATCCGCCGAAACTCTCGTGGTAATACCTGTCCCCCAAGTCGGTCCGAACCAGGTACTTGTATACATGCTAGCATCGGAGGTCAATTTTAATGATATATGGGCGATTACCGGTGTGCCGGTCTCTCCTTTTGACCTCCATGACCGCGATATCCATGTCACTGGCAGTGGCGGAGCTGGTATGGTGGTGGCTGCAGGAACAGAAGTCCTTCGTGAAGGACGTGTAACGATTGGCTCATTGGTCACAGTGTATTCTGGCCAAAGCGATATCTTGCATCCCGATATGGGTTTAGATCCCATGTTTTCTCAATTTCACATCCAAGGCTATGAAAGTCCTGATGGATCCCATAGCCAATTTCTCTTGGCCGATGCCCCTCAAGTGCACCCAAAACCTGGTCATCTGACGATAGAGGCGGCCGCTAGTTATACATTGGCATTGGGCACGGTCTATCGTGCTCTGTATCGCACCTTAGAAATACAGCCCGGTAAACGGCTATTTGTCGAAGGAGGCAGCACGGGAACCGGATTAGAAGCCGTAAAAACAGCGGCTCGTATGGGCCTTACGGTGACAGCACTGGTGTCGGATCCAAAACGAGGTGAACGGGCGCGAAGTAATGGCGCCTGTCACGTCATCAATCGCCGAGATCCGGAACTTCACCACATCTTTACCAAGGTACCGAAAAATCCCGCACTGTGGCGTGACTGGGAAGAAGAGGGCACTTCTTGGGTTGATCGGTTTCGACAACAAAACCAGGGTTTAGGAGCAGACTACGTGATTTCTCATGCCGGAGAACTAATGTTTCCGCGTAGTTTTCAACTCTTGGCCGATGGCGGCACGATTGCGTTTTTTGGCGCTTCCACGGGATATCATTTTACCTTTTTGGGCAAACCGGGGATGTCCACTCCGGAGCACATGTTAGACCAGGCCAAAGCCAAACCAGGAGAAGGAGCGGTCATCTACTATGGACTATCTGACGGCAGCGTGAGTGACGAGGCCGGTCTGCGAGCCATTGAAGCACTTCGTGCACGCAATCTCGATATTGTGGTCGTGACCCGCAGCGATTCCCAACGCCATTTTGTCGAAGGGTTGGGGTGGGGAGACCAAGTACGGGGAGTCTTAAGCTTAGAGAACCTACAATCTCAGTTAACCGATCCGTTGCAGTGGCCTAATGGATTTATTGACCTGCCCGATCCGAAGCAAGAGCCCTTCGCTTTTCGCGATGCAATTCGCCACTATAACGATGCGGTGGTAAAACCACTCGGCTCTAGGTTGTCTCAGTACTTTCGTTCCCATGACAATCCGCGCGGCTATCCAGACATTATCGTAGAAAGGCAACAGTATGACAGTCTCGCCCATAGTTTAAGCTTAGTTCGTCCGTTTACCGGCCGTGTCCTCTATTTTGAAGACTTGTCCGGTATTCGCCTCAGTTTTTATGCTCCCCAAGTGTGGATGCGACAGCGCCATGTTCTCATGCCCACGGCATCGATTAAGGGGGCTCACTTATCCAATTCATACGAAGTCTCGCAAATGAATCATTTAATTGAGCAAGGCCTGTTGGAGGTTACTGACCCTGTGGTTATTCCCTTTGATCATCTCAAAGAGGCTCATCAGGCCATGTGGGACAACCGACACCACGGATCTTCCTATGTGGCTAACATTGCGCTGCCAGAGTTGGGGTTAAAAACGCGCCAAGAATTGTTTCAAAGTTGGGGTATTTAACTGATCCCCAAAAAAGAACCCGCCTTTGACTGCCGAAAGGCGGGTTCTTCTATCGGTTATCCTGAATATTTGGACAGCAATTGGTGAATCTCTTGGGTCAAATCCATGGCCTCTGCATAGGACTGCTGCCAAACATTGCGTCCAAAAATGAGCCCCGTGCCGCCAGCCTCCATACATAGTCGCGCCTTAGTCAAGCTAGCCTCTCGCGATCCTTTTTCGCCCCCGGCAAAAATCACCAAAGACTTCCCGGCCGATCGGACAATTTGGCGCAACGCCGAATCCTGTGTCCACTCGCGTTGATAGGCCTTGGGAGCCAGGGCAAGCTTTTCTGGATCGATTTTGGGGACGTTTAATTTAATGACGTCTGCGCCTAGTTCGTGTGCTACGCGAGCCGCATAATCAACTGCATAGATAGTATCCTTCCCGCCCTTGCTTTCAATGGCATGGCCACGGGGATAGGACCACACCACAATCGGCATGCCAAATCGTTGAGCATCTTCCCGTACCGTGCGAAACTGCTCAAAATCTTCATCCTGACGCTCAGAACCCACATACAAGGTGTAGCCCACTGCATCTGCGCCCAACCGCACCGCATCCTCGACGGTAGCATTTAGTGGAGACAAAGGGGCCTCATCCGAGGGAATTTCGGTCTTGCCGTTGAGTTTAAGAATTAATGGGACTTTTCCAGCATATTCAGGATAATATTTTTCGGCCAACCCGATTTGCACAGCAATAGCCGAATAGCGTCCTTCCAATGCTATGCGAAACTGAAACGCGGGATCGGCACTTTCAGGTGCATCCAAAAAGTCGCGCGGCCCATGCTCGAGCCCTTGGTCGATCGGCAAAATCATCAGGGTCCCATTGGCGGGTCCTGCGCCATAAAGCAGGCGATGCAATCGGGTCTTTTTCCCTGTCGAAAGATTTAGTTGATCCAGATGGGCTCGTGTAACTTGGCCAGCCATGTCCTCAATCCTTTCGGGTATAGTGATTCAGAGACTCACACTGAAAGAAACGATTGTGAGAATATTAAGATTGTACCATAGTTTGCCTTACCGAGAAGGTTTCTCCGAGACCCGCGAGCAAGATTGCCAGAACTAACTTCAAGTGGCGAAGCAGCCTAACATCTTTATTATGCCATCATTGGGATGCATCGTCGACTTTTTCTGCAGTTTCCTCCCTAGATTCTGGAGTTGGTAAATCTTTCCCTTCGGCTAACCCCAATCCCATCGTTTGATCCACCAAAGAAACGTCATCGTTTATTGACACTAGGCTAAACGGTCCATATAATCTTCCTAATGATTTCATCGCGAATGATTCATATTCCCGTCTCTTTATAACACCTTCACTAATACTGCTTAACAATAGCTTAGTCATTGTAGATATCGACAAACGTTCCAACGTTCTTGCTGGCTTTTCTCTGCCTTCCACACGAACTTTACCTAATAGACAACGAGGAGGCTGGTCAATGAGTGCTCGAAAATATGCGATAACGCTGATAGCCAGTGGGGTTTTGCTGTCCACCGTAGCAGGTTGCGGAACAACCCACAGCGCATCTGCCTCTGCATCTTCCGCAGTAGTAATAGCCTTGCCGGTTCAAACATCACCCGATTGGTTTTTCCCAGTTCTAGCCTCTTCAGCGTACACGGACACTAACACCCAAATGTATACCCTGATGTATAAACCGTTGGTTTGGATTAGCAAATCCGATGGGGTAGATTACGGGCGGTCATTGGCCTCATCTATCCAAAGTAATGCCAACGGCACACGCTATGTAATTCACCTCAACCCGAAATGGCATTGGTCTAATGGAACTCGGGTGACGGCCAGTGACGTTGTGTTTACGTGGGATATCATGAAGGCCGCGAGCGGAAACGGGAATCTTCCCTGGGCTTACGGAGGCGCAGGCGGTGGTGGCGTGCCCAACGATTGGACCAGCGTAACCGCACCTAACGACTCCACTGTGGTGGTCACGCTAGCACAACCCGCCAACCAAACTTGGTTTATTCATAATGGATTAGGCCAAATTGTCCCGGTACCGAAGGCAGAGTGGGACAAATACCCCAACAATATGACCCAAGAATTAACGTGGATTAAGTCCTTAGCAAATGATCCAACGGCTGCTCCCTACCACGTTGTCGATGGACCCTATCAATTTTCGAAGTTTGAACCAAATCAAACCTGGAGCTTTGTGGCAAATCCGCACTACTCGGGTCACAAATCCGCGATTCACACGGTGATATTCCAATACGAAACCTCATCGGCCAGCGAATTTTCCGCCCTAAAAGAAGGAACTGTAGCTGTGGGTTATCTACCAGCGTCCTTGTACGCCTCTCGGAAATCCCTTACTGGAGACAAATTGTGGCCAGGTTATTTGTGGGGATTCAACATGGCCCGTCTCGATGAAAACCCAACCGCAGAAAACGGTTTAGGTCCGGTATTCAGCCAGCCCTACGTACGTCAAGCCTTGGAGATGGGAATTAATCAAGAGGGAATCATTAACAGCATCTATCACGGCCAAGGCGTGGTCGAGGACGGCCCGGTGCCATCGGAACCGCCCACCAAATATTTTGATCCCGCGATAAGCAAACCGCCTTATCCGTTTAATCCTCAGGCCGGGAAGGCTCTTTTGGAAAGCCATGGGTGGACCTTGGTTAATGGCACCATGACCAATCACGGGGTGAAATTGGCATTCCCGTTGATTTATTCCAGCGGCAGTATCAGCATAGAGGACACGGTCGAACTGCTGAAGCAAGATTGGGCTGAAGAAGGCATACAAATCACTTTAGTTCCGGAGACGTTTGACAACTTGGTGGCAACGGACCACGGCAATCCCTCCGGATGGGACGCTGCCTATTGGGGAGCAGGATGGACGTATCAGCCCGATTATTACCCCACGGGAGGAGAATTGTTTAAAACCGGTGCTGCAGCGAATGCAGGCGGGTACAGCAATCTGACAATGAATGCCTTGATCAACAAATCCTATGAACCCGGAACCAACGCGGAAACCACCAAAGCTTTGTTCGCTTATGAGGCCTTTGCCGTGAAAAATGTGCCATATCTATGGTTCCCATGGATAGCGACACTCAATGAGAGCAGTGTGCATTTGAAAGGTGTCGTCTCTACGTTCAATCCTATCGAGGATTTGATGTCCCCCAACTACTGGACCATTAAATAACCACAACCCGAAGTGCCCTGAACAAAATTGGGGCACTTCGGGTCAGCCTCTTTGGGCAGTCGCCTATCTGCCATCACACCAGGCAACGCGTCGGCACCGTGATGACTAATGCACGCGTCTTTCTTCCCCTTCCCAAAATCTTTCCCGCAGGACATTTTTCTGGATCTTACCAGTAGCTGTCTTAGGCAATTGCTCCACAAACAATACATGGCGCGGACACTTGAAATGGGCGAGTCGCTGGCGGCAAAACTCGACCAGGATATCTTCGGTAACTTCAGCCTGTGGTTTTTTCACGACCACCGCCAATGGTACTTCGCCCCATTTTTCATCTGGCACCGCAATAACTGCCACCTCCATTACGGAGGGATGCGCATAGAGAGCCTGTTCCACTTCTACGGAGGCAACGTTCTCACCTCCAGAAATGATCAAATCCTTTTTCCTATCCACAATAAAGATGTATCCGTCTTCATCGCGGCGAGCCAAATCACCGGTGTAGAACCATCCCCCCCTAATCGCCTCTTTCGTCGCCTCGGGCCGATTCCAATATCCGACAAACACATTGGGGCCGTGCACTATTAACTCCCCAATCTGGTTAGTAGCTACGTCATGGCCTTGAGAATCTACGATGCGCACTTTCATGTGCATAAATGGCTTTCCGATGGACCCGCGCTTGCGGACAGATTCACCTTCCGGCATGGTTGATACCGCAGGAGCCGTCTCGGTAAGACCAAAAGCTTCGCGAAACGGAATGTGTTTTTCCTCAAAAAAACGCAACACCGACATCGGAACTGGTGCGCCTCCGCCAGCTGCAAAACGCAATGAGGACAAGTCACGTCGGTCAAAAGACGGCGACTGCATGATGGCGAGCCAATTGGTTGGAATAGCAAACATACAGGTAATACGCTCCTGTTCCATCCAGTCCAGCGCCGATTCCGGGTCGAACTTGTCTTGCAGGACAACCGTGCCTCCTTTGTACAATAATGGTACGGTCAAAATGTTGAGGACAATGTGAAAGATCGGGTTCACCACCAAAGAACGATCGCTAGACACAATATCCCAGTCCGTAGCGAATTCAATGGCATTCCACAAAAAGATATCATGGGTCAACACCACACCTTTAGGCCGTCCAGTAGTCCCCGAGGTATACAAGAGTGCCACCGCTGCATCGCCGGATATGGGCAACAACTCATAATCCGGATCGTGCCCGATCATTCCGCGATACGAGTAACGTGCATCCCCCTTATCGCCGTCTACGTTCACAAGTTGCCAGCGACCCATCCCGACCTGGTCAATCACCTCTTGAAACACGCCATCATAAAACAAATATTCCGGGCAGGCATCGTCCAAAATGTACCGGATATCATCCGCATTCAACCGATAATTAATCGGCACAAAAATAGCGCCGATATAGGCGCATGCCATAAGGCATACAATGAATTCGACACGGTTCATCATCACTCCCGCAACGCGGTCCTGAGGCCGAACGCCGGATTCACGCAACGCGGCTCCCAATTGGCGCATTTCCCGGTCCAATTCTGCATAAGTCATACGTCGATGCCTATCAACCAATGCTTCCTTGTCAGGCGTTACGCTAGCCCGGTGGCTAATCCAATCTGCTACACCCATCCCTATCCCTCCTCAAATTTCTGCCATCTGGTAGCCCGTTATCTTTCAAACTGTCCCGCTCGATAATGGGGGGCCCGCTTTTCCAAAAATGCCTGCGGCCCTTCCTTGGCGTCTTCGGAACCAAATATTTCTCGACCATAAAAGGTTTCTAAAATGTAGGCCTGTTCTTGGGGCAGATCAAAGCATGCCCTAACCGACGCCTTAATCGCTTGTACTGCCCGAGGGCTATTGCGACAAATTTTCTCTGCAATCGTTGTGGCGACGTCCATAAGATCTTGTCGCGGCACAATTCGGTTAATCAATCCCATGGCATGGGCCTCTTGGGCAGTGAAGGACTCTCCGGTCAACAGTACTTCCATGGCCCGACAGTATGGAATCTGCCGTGGCAGCCGCACTGTGGAACCCGCCGCAGGAAACAATCCCCACCGGGGCTCTGGCAGTCCGAACGTTGCCTCACCGACCGCTATCCGAATATCGGTGCCTTGAATCAGTTCCGTGCCCCCAGCTAAACACGCCCCATTAATCGCGGCAATGATCGGTTTATATATCTCGATCCCCTTCAAAAATGCCTGGAGGCGTGGAGAATTGATTGCTAGTTCGCCTGCGGCAATACGAGGAATTAATTCTTTTAAATCGGCACCCGTGCAAAAAGCTTTGTCACCCACTCCAGTAATAATTGCCACAGAAAGTGTGTCGTCATCACGAAATTCACGCCACACTGAAACTAATTCTTCTAATGCCGCATCATTAAGGGCATTTCTCGCCTCAGGACGATTAATTGTGATATAACCGATTTGGCCTCGTTTTTCAAAGTTGATGAACATTAAACACCTCCAAAATCACTCTAACCTTTAATTTCTACACACGCATCAGTAAATTGACGCTAGCGAAAATCTTCTGGCTGATGCTAGTCATAGCATCTGCCGCTATTTGAATCCTGTCAATATAGCTCAGTTCGTGCCACGAGAATAAGGAGGCTTTGAGTCTGCCAATCCATAGACCACTGTCGCCATACGTGTCACACAACAGGCTGGCTTCGCCAGCGTCACAAATTGTTGTCGACATATCTGTTTGGCGTGACTTTTGTCGTCTTACAGTCGTTTCTATTCCCAGAAGTGGAAAGGGGGCATCACATTGACCACCAAACGTGTAATGTATCTTGTAGAGATGTATAAGGCTGCCGAACAATCTGGTCTACGGCGCCATGTTATTCGCTCAGTTTGGAAGGAAGGAGCGCTCGATGGCCTGGACGCGTTTTCGATGATGTTGGGAATAGGAGTGGAACTCTTAGTAACAGAGGGTGACATTGGCAATGCCTATGCTAAGGCACTGCAACGTCATGAGACACAGGCAGCACGCCATGAGATATTCGGGGCATAGCCAAGGCAAGAACCCCTCCCATAAAATCGGGAGCTCTTGCCTTGGGTTGGCCCATTTACGCGACTACTTCGTTAAGTGCTTGCAAGAGGTTATTTAATGATTGCCGAGCATCCCCAAATAACATCTGGCACTTGGGATTAAGATAGAGAGGATTGTCGATTCCAGCAAATCCAGGGTTCATGCTCCGCTTCAGCACAATCACTCTTTGCGCTTGATCGACGTTCAGAATAGGCATTCCATAAATGGGGCTTCCTGGATTGGCCCGAGCATCAGGATTAGTGACATCATTGGCACCCACCACCAGGACAACATCAGTCCGAGGAAATTCCGGGTTGATAGCCTCCATATCGTAAAGTTTCTGATACGGAATGTCCACCTCGGCCAACAAGACATTCATGTGACCTGGCATCCGTCCCGCCACTGGATGAATTCCAAACTTGACATCCACTCCTTTTGCTTCAAGCCGCATCATCAATTCGTTGACTTCCTGTTGAGCGCGTGCCACAGCTAGTCCATAACCCGGTACAATCACGACTCGACTAGCATAACTAAGTAAGATAGCCACATCTTCGGGATTGGTTTGCTGCACCACACCTTGCGCCTGCGTACCGCTCTGAGTCTGGATTTTCCCAAAGGCGCCAAACACAATATTCCCAATCGGCCGATTCATGGCCCGACTCATAAGTTGGGTCAAGATTGCACCGGACGCCCCCACAAAGGTTCCAGCGACAATCAGCACATCGTTTCCCAACAAAAATCCGGTCGCAGCCACGGCCAATCCGGTAAAAGAGTTCAATAAGGAAATGATGACTGGCATATCCCCGCCGCCGATGGGGAACACCCCTAACAACCCCAGAGCCACGGCACCAATCACATAGGCTAAGAATACTGCCCCGTGGCTTGCCTCTCCGGTAATGACCAAGACCGCTCCCCCGAGAATCAGCAATCCTAATAGAATAGCATTAACCGCCCGCTGACCCCGATAAGTAATAGGCCGCCCAGTCATCCATTCGTTCAACTTGGAAAATGCAATAATGCTGCCCGAGAAACTGACCGCGCCAATCAAAATGTCTATCAGCGCAATAATTAGCCCGGCCGCCCCAGGATTCCCCGGAACCACCCTGAGGACATCCCCCGATGCCACCAGTGCTGCCGCCCCGCCTCCCATCCCGTTGAACAGCGCGACCATTTGCGGCATCGCGGTCATTGGCACCAATCGGGCACTAGTCGCGCCGATAACACCACCGACGAGCAGCCCGATAATCAGCAACAACGGATGATGAATCGTTACCCCCACCAGCGTGACAATCAGGGCTAATAACATCCCGACGGCAGCCAGGGTATTGCCGGAACGTGCTGTGCCCGGTTGTCGGAGTCGCATCACGCCATAGACAAAAAACAGTGTGGTTACCAAGTAGACTAACGCGCGTAGGGTTGTCATCAGCTATATCACTCACTTTTGGTGTTGTTTCGAAAACATTTCTAAAATCCTATCCGTCACCACAAATCCGCCAACAACATTCATCGTGGCGAGAATTACAGCAGCCGTGCCAATCACGTCGCCTAATACCCCGTGGGCCACAGCAGCCAGCGAGATGGCTCCGACCAAAATGATGCCGTGGATGGCATTAGTTGCCGACATCAACGGAGTATGCAAAACCGACGGCACTTTGGAAATTAATTGATAGCCTAAAAAAGCTGCTAAAGAAAAAATATACAGTTCAAGAATGAGATGGTTCGACAGCACTGGCGTCCCCTCCCCGCTCTGTGATACGTTTCAAGGTGGCAGAATGCACAACATGATAATCATGGGTTATGCATGTGGCTTGAATAATTTCGTCGCGGTCTAGCGTCCAAAGACGTTCCCCAGATTCGTTTTCACTCATCGCGGCCTGTGCCAAAAGGGTCACAAACTCTTGCATATTATGGCCATAAAGTTGGCTGGCATGAGTTGGCACTTGCGAGGGGAGATCAGTCGAGCCGTCGATCAGCACGCCATTGGAACTTACCACCTGAGTTCCCTTTTCAGTAAGGGCGCAGTTACCGCCACTTTCCGCTGCCAAATCAAGAATCACCGACCCCGGGCGCATTTCCAGCACCATCTCTCGGCTAATCAACTGAGGTGCGCGTGCCCCAGGAACCATCGCCGTACTGACCACCACGTCTGCACCCGCAACGGGTTCACGTAAAAGAGCCCTCTCCTGTTCTTCCACATCAGCCTCTAATTTCCTGGCATAACCGCCTGCCGCCTCCGCCCCAGTCACTTCAAGCGGCAAGGTGAGAAAACTTGCCCCCAGGCTTTCTACTTGCTCCTTGACCGCCGGGCGAGTATCAAACGCTTGGATTTGTGCACCCAAGCGCTTGGCCGTTGCAATGGCTTGCAATCCAGCGACCCCAGCACCCAGAATAAGCACTTTCGCTGGAGTAATCGTGCCCGCCGCCGTCATCAGCAGGGGAAATAATTTGGGAAGATACTGCGCACCCAAAATAATCGCACGGTACCCACTGACAGTAGCCTGAGACGACAGGACATCCATGCTCTGGGCTCGGGTAATTCGCGGCAAAGCATCGAGGGAAAAACTCGTAATACCTTGATCCCGCAGTTGTATAACGCATTCTAGGTTCGTCAGCGGCTGCAGCAGCCCCACCAGTATCTGGCCCGGACGTAACAGCGCCAATTCCTCCGCCGACGGAGGTCGCACTTTGACCAACACTGCGACTTCCGACACCAAGGTGGCAAAGTTCGGCACCACAGTGGCACCAGCAACTCGGTAGGCATCGTCCGCCACAAATGCTTCCGATCCTGCCCCGGCTTCCACCATTACCTGGTGCCCCTTAGACACCAACCGTTTGACACTATCAGGGACTAGAGCAACACGCCGTTCTCCCGGCCAGGTTTCGCGCGGGACACCAATTTTCACACGGATCGCTCCTTTCGTTGAATCTGTTTGCGTCTGGTCCCATTGTTTGTACGGTCATCGCCATCGTCCTTCAAATACGATTAAACCCTCAAAACGGGATCACAATCTGGAGTGACTTGGTTCTTAAGCCAAAAGCCAAGGTCCACTCGCAAAAATCGTCTAGCCTTCTGACGAAGAGATTTCCCTGGTTTAATAACGGTTAGAGCCAAACACCGGCCCGATTTCACTCCAGCATTTTACGAGGAGCCCCTCATTTATTTAGTCAGTCACCATAGGCAGGATCCCTCGTTAGCCGTCGGGTGACCTACCGCCCTTAAGGATACTCGGACATATGGCCAAGTGATCAGTGGTGGTTCTCGCCATGTTTCTGGTTCTGACAGCCTTGAATGGGGCTCGATACTGCCGAATGGCGACGTGGTCGACCGGAAGGAACAGGACGTAGTCAACTCCTGTTGGTCGCCAGTTATGCCGTAGGTATCATTATTGTACAAAATGACTGTCAAATCAATATTTTTCTAGGTAAAGCTTTTTGTCCTGTGGCATTTTTCTGGCTGTATCCGGGTGATTTTGCGCGGAACGAAGGCCATGGGGTCGCATCCTATCCGTGACATACCCAAAACCTAACTAGTAGGAGGCTATATCCGTCAAAACGCATCACGAAACACACCCGGCAGGATTCTTAGGTGTGAATGGAATTTTATGGCATGCGAGCGTAGTCTGACGCAGCGTTTAGGCGTTGCGGACGGATGAGTTCGGGGCGTTGCTGTCGCATGCGCCCAAGCGCCATGCCGGGCATGACCAGGAGAGCTAGTCCGCGGTCACGCAGCGGTGTGACCGTGGTCGATGGGGATCCACTGAGGAAGCGCGTCACCGAGGTGACACTTCGATGAAGGTCGGAGCCCCGGAGGACGCACCCCTGGTCGTACCGGAAGTGACGGGGGTTGCCAGGGATTATACACGGCAATGGCGTAGGGTGGTTCCCCATGGGCACACCGTGACCCCGTTAAGTCCGGCCGCGGAGCGTTTATTCATCCTTGACGGGTGTCGCCGGAATCCCACGCTATTTTCTGGGTCATCAATCATATGGGCAAATAAAGGTTCGACAAAGGAATACATCCCGCTCCCTTCTTTGGTAAGAATTATACGCAGTGAATTTTTGACCCGAGTACACTGAGGTTTTTAAGAAGTGCTGCATAAAGGAAATTAAGGACAACGTAGCCAACGTTTGTAATTTCGCGAGTGAGATCATTTCCGCTGTCCCGCTATCGCCGAAGTCAGCCTAGCGTTTGCCAGTTCGCAGACATTTCAGTTGCGCCATACCCGCTGTGTGAAACCTCGTCCTAAAAGTAGTTTTATTGGGTACCCTCGGCGTGTCAGCAAGTCCGTACGCCGAGGGTACCCAAATCCTGGTGTGCTATAATTTTAGCGTCGAAACTGGTGCCCCTCATAGGGGCTCCTGCGAGAGGAACGGGATTAATATTATGCACATTGTGGTCACAGATGGAGATCAAACGGGTCAAGAGTTACTAGATCAAGCATTGCGCGTATTGTCACCTGAGGTGTTAGGATTTCCCATTGATATCGTCCGTTTCGACCTAAGCCTGGAAAACCGCCGCAAAACACAAAATGACGTTGTTCTAGAAGCAGCTAGGGCCATGAAAACCTACCGCTTTGGATTAAAGGCAGCTACCATCACACCGGAGTCCAAGGATGACGTCGGCAGCCCTAACGCCATCTTGAGAAACGAAATCGATGGTACCGTGATTGTTCGCACCGGACGCCGGATGCCTGGCATTGCCCCCCCCGTCGGCGTCTACTCCCCCATCTCCGTCGTCAGAATGGCTGTAGACGATGCCTACGGAGCGAAAGAATGGCGCACAGGTGAGGACGGAGATGAACTTGCTTACCGTACGGAGATGATTTCCCGCAAGGTGTGTCATGGTGTTGCAGAATACGCATTTTTACATGCGAAAAGAATGCACGCCAAAGTATTCGGAGGCCCAAAATTTACCGTTAGCCCGATTTATGAGGGGATGTTCAAAGAAGAAATGGATGCCGCGGCCCGGCGTCATCCTGAGGTGCCGTATGAACCCCAATTGATCGATGCCACCTATGCTCTGTTACTAGTCAAAGCTGGCGAAGCATTGGTCATCCCAGCATTAAATCGGGATGGCGATTGCCTTTCGGATTTGGTGTTGCAAATGTTTGGTTCATTGGCTGGCGCCGAATCTTTGTTGCTATCTCTCGATGAGGCATGGCAACCAAAGGTTGTTATGGCAGAAGCTCCTCATGGCACGGCGCCCACCCTATTTGGGAAAAACATTGCCAATCCCATGGCGATGATTTTGGCCACCGCCTCCCTCTTGGCATACAGCGACGAAGAAGCCCCGCAAATGGCATCACGAGCCATTTATGAGGCCACACTAGAAGCCGTCGCTAACGGGATTAAAACTCCTGACCTAGGTGGGAGCACAGGAACCACTGAATTTACCGACGAAGTTATGCACCGGATCCAAACCAAGCTCGAGGTGTGGAATGCGCTCGGGCCGCTTGAGACGCAAAAACGCACGTAAATCACGTGCGCCCTAATTCTTGCCTCACCGGGTGAGTATCCCGGTGAGGCCTTTGTTCCTTTTCAACGTCCCCATCCAAGTTGGCACTAGTCCCCCCAAGACGTGAGGCACCGTACCAGCTGATCCTCCCCTGCTATCGATAGGGCGAGGAGATCGAAGAAAAATCTCTTGTCCTCCGGTGACTTTCCAATCCAAAACAAAACTAGTGTAGTCAACACACTTCTAAAAGCGCTTCCAGCACCATAATCGAGTATAATGGCGTCCAAGGAGGCAAACCATCCATGACAACCATCTGGCCAAGCCGCGACGAAGCTTGGACAATACTTAACGAATACACCAAAAACCCATCACTCATTAAACATGCCCTGGCTGTCGAAGCAGTCATGCGAGCGCTTGCTAACCAACACCACGAGGATGTGGACCTGTTTGGATTGGTCGGACTTTTGCACGATTTCGACTACGAACAGTTCCCGGAAATTGGCCAGCATACGATAGCAGGCGGAAATATCTTGGCGCAGCGGGGGTTCCCGGATCCCATCATCCATGCGATTCGGTCACATGTTACCGAAAACGGCATCCCCCGCGAAACTCTTTTAGAACGGGGAATCTATGCGTCCGACGAGTTGACTGGCTTTGTGGTGGCAGTGACTTTGGTCAAACCGACGCGAAGTTTATCTGAAGTGGCATCAGCATCGGTGCGAAAGAAACTCAAAGACAAGGGTTTTGCAAGAGGAGTCAATCGGCAAGACGTATATGACGGAGTCGCTGGTTTAGGCGTCACCTTGGAAGAATACGTCGACTTTATTGTGGAAGCGCTGAAACCTCACGCCGAATCCATAGGGCTGAATCCCTAGCCACCAATTGGCTAGGGATTTTACGCAGTGGGCAAGGGCCGCCGTCCCGCATACCCTTCTTCTAATCCATGGTAGTAACCGACCACTGGTTCATCCATACGCCAGCATAAGTACACTTCTTCATCATTAATCACTGCCGGGAAATCAATCAACCCCACTTCAACATCGGTTACCCGACAGCCCAATTCTTGAATTGATGCTAAAATTCTATTCGCATCAGCCACAACTTCGTCAAATTCTCGTTTGGCCACTTGATAATCTGTCATCATAATTAAGTTGCCATCCTTGCGGTACCCGACTTCTCGAATATCGCGCATTTCCTCATACTTGCTTCGAGCGGCTGCCTGCAAAGCCTGAAGTTCCAGCATCTGTTGTGTAAGGCGCGGAATAAGGGTATTGGCCTCTGCCACCGTGAAATGTTTGACCGTCATGCACTCCCCTCCTCGCTCCTTGCTTTAGAATTTTGCCTCAGCATCGCAAACCCCGTCAAGATGGTTTACCAAGCGTGCAGCTACAAAAAGCAAATCCGATAGGCGGTTTAGGTACTTGACATGAAGGGCCAACGATGCGTCTTCCGACGCTAACGTTACTACCCTGCGTTCGGCTCTCCGGACTACAGTACGGCATACATGAAGCTCGGCCACCGCAGGAGAACCAGACGGTAAGATGAAATGCCGCAGAGGCGGCAGCTGTTGGTCCCATTGATCAATAATGCTCTCCAGATGCGCTATGTCCTGATCCGTAGTACGATTCTCTCTTTCAGGGTTGATGTTAGACAAATCCGCCCCCAATGCAAACAGCCGATGTTGAATCTGTGCTAACACGCCTTCCACCTCTTGATGTGTGACTAAAAACGTGCGAGCCACACCCAGATGGGCATTTGCCTCGTCAACGGCTCCGTAAGCTTCGACACGCACCGAATCTTTTGATACTCGCTTTTCGGTCCCTCGACCCCACAGGCTGGTTTGCCCCAAATCACCGGTACGAGTATAAATTTTCACACGTCGGCCCCCTACCATCCTGGTCGCTGATGGTTACACTTATTACGCCTATTGTACTCGAAGAATGCCACGATGATCATAGAGCAAAAGTATGGTCGCTAAAGTCATCACCGTTGCGGCGACAATTTTTCGTCGCCTACCCCGCTCGTGGAACCCAAACACGCCAACCACGGTAGCGCCAATACCCGCTAATGCCGATACCGCCTCAATGAGCGTCACAGGCATCATGCCCAAGAGCATAAAAAGTGTGAGATACGAACCCCCATTTGACACCGCCGATGCCAAAGCCCATATAGGACGCTCTCGCAACAGTTGCCAAACGGACGTCATCTTCCCAAACAGGATGCTCGCCAACACCATCCATAGAGTCACCACCAAGTATAGGCTGGCAGCGTAGGCTAAAGGCTCAATCCCCACATGGCCCACATCGAGCAACCGACCCAACACGAGTATCAGATCACTAAGCAGCATTAGCACAACACCGCGATTGATCCGTTTGCCAATCCCGCCTAGCCACAGTGCTCCTCCGAGAAATCCCATAACGGAAAGCCACGCCCAGATAGTTCCAGTAGGATGCCATAAGAACAGCAATACCGGTGTCGCATTGGCCCAGGCGCTAACTTGACCGACCTCACCCTTGGAAAGGGCGGTGGTGTATAATCCAAACGACAATGCGTAAACACCACCGGACCAAAACGTTGCTGGAACGAATCTTGCTGTTCCCATCACTACGGCCGCCAGCCATAATACGATGGAGGCCCCGCCATAGGCGACCACCATAGTGGCCAATGCCGAACGATTTTTCCCCAAACCATGAAACGCTACCCGTTCACCGCTTAAGAGCCCGAGACGCGTGATAATCCACCATACCACCGACCTTCCCCCCGGATTACTCTATGGACGAGAACGGATCTTTATTTCGAAAATTACGCGGGATTCGTCTCCACAATACGGGGACTGGCCCGATACTGGTCAATTCCCAAGTCGTGTCTTTGAACACCTGATGGCGAGTGGACTTCCAACCACGATTCCACCCGAACCCCATCTTGACCCGGAGCCAATATTTTTGTCGTTCCGGGTTTTAACGCAGGGTTGATCCGAGTGATGGTTCGAAAGGGATATTTTGCCAATATCTTGTGTTGTACTGAAATTTCGGGGCCAGGAGTTGCCCCCCACACCGTAACTGTTAAATGGCGATTTCCGCCTTGGGCGGCAATTAAAATCGGGGTGTCCCGGTTGTTGCGAAATCGAAAGTTCAAATAATCTGAGGATACCGTGGCGTCTTCACCAGGAGGCAGATACGGTACTGTCAATCCGTGCTGATGGCGTTCGATAATGGGAAGTCCCGTACGCAGCAGTGCCGAATATAGCGTGCTCGACCCCTGGCATACCCCTCCGCCGACTGAGGGCACGATACGGTCCCCAACAAAGGCGCGTCCCCATCCGTAACCATTTTCCGCGGTATAAGGACCCACTACCTTGTAATAGGAAAACACTTGATGCGGTTCGACTACCACGCCGTTTAGCCGTTCGGCAACCAATTCAATATTTTTTGCTTGGCTGGGCGTTGCATGATAATAATTTGTGGTGCGTGTTCCCAAGACATAGGGCAACTTGAGATTTTTGGCCTGCGCCTGTCCTGGCAACTTCTCCGCAACCACTGGGCTAGGCACTCGATATTCTAGCCTAGCCCAAAGCGCACCCCCGTGGGGACCTATAATTGTTGGCACCGGCGTATTGGGCCAAAGAGCCAACCATATGGTTAAAAACCACAATCGCATAACCCCTGCTCCTTTCTTGAAAACCTAGGTGCTTAGGATACGCCGTTTTGCAAAATTTTAACGATCTTATCCGGTCTCTTTAGCCGATTGAATTTACCGCAATGAGGAAATCCTGAAGCAAAAAAGGTGGTGCCACTATGCGCCGCGTTTTGTCAGTCGTATTATTGTGCGCACTAAGTCTGGTAAGTCTCTGGGGAAGTTCTCCATATAATCCTCGTCTCGCGGTGCAGTATGCAAGCCAGCATTGGTCATGGACCTTGGGTACGGGAGGGTATGGAATGGCCATATTAGGACGAGTCCGCGTCATTCGACGGCAAGTCCCCGGATCCGGGTGGTTCCAGCCGGACTTTCAATGTGCTGAATTTGTTGGGCGATCACTGGCTGCAGGCGGCATGGCAGTCCCAATTGTGGCGCCCAACAATCCTTCCTGGCCGATATTAGTGAATGTAGACTGCCAAACCTATTACCTCATTAGCCACGGCTACGCCAATTACGTGAATCGAAAGCACCTCGCCGTTGGCGATGTGGCTCTCTTTCGCTACAATCGATTAGGCTTGCCACAGTCGCCTACCTATTGGTCGCACATGGCATTGGTGGTGCATATCCATCCTCTGTTGCTCGACGCTCACAACGCTGCTCATCACAATATTCCTTGGAACCAACTGGCGAAGGGTACCTTACGCACGGCATTTTTAGATATTCACGCACCTGCCTATCGAACGCGTTTAAATTGGCGGCCGACACCTCACCTGGTGGTACTAGTCCAATATCGCAATATCAAGTCTATAGCTCAAGACCATATGCTCTACCGCAACCAAGTCTATCAAGTGGCTACGGCCAACCCTTGGGGTCAGGTATCTTTGAAATACGTTGCAGGGCAATACTGGCAATTTGGTTTTCTGCCCTTAGCTTCGCCCCCTCCCTTGATTGCGGCTCCAATTGCCCTCCAGCAAATTTCGTGGCCGACGCGCCACATGACATTCGTCACCCTGCACCACGGGACATTATACGCAATAGGAATTTCTCCCCACGGGCACCTATTATTATCCGGTGACTTTGAACCGGTTCCAACCTGGACAGGAACAGGCAGCCTCTTAGAGACCCGCCAAAAAATCCCGTCGCCATGGCAATTGGTCGCACCGCATGCCGTGAAATTTGCCAAATTGACACGGGTCTATGCGTTGCCAACTCGGGACTCCCCCACCTTAGCAATCGCTCCAGCAGGTACCGTTACCGTGATGGATGCACAATGTCTTTGGCTGCGCCATCGTTGGGCACAAATCGAATGGCAAGGCGCCCATATGGGTATTGGTTATGTGCCTGAACACATAGTGACAGCAGAAAAACTGAAGCTGGTCCCCGCGCCAGTAACGGTCAGAACTGCAGATGGCCCAATTACTATCAACAAGGGCACCTTAATCGCGGAAAAATCTGGACAAGTAGCCTACGCCGGAGCATGGCTCGTGCCGCTTGACCCCCGCCGCCGCACCCGGTAACATGAATTATCTTTCCTAGGAGGTTTTCCGTGAGGTCAATCAATGTCGGTCTTTTGGGTTTAGGCACCGTCGGACAAGCCCTGGCCCAACTCATTGTAGAATCGGAGCCCAAAATACGGGTTGTCAAAGCACTGGTTCGCCACCGCGATCGGGCGCGGAAGGTAGAAGTCCGGGTAACCACCGACCCCGATGAGATAGTACGGGATCCAGAGATTGATGTGGTGGTCGATGTTATGGGCGGACAACACCCTGCGATGGAAGTCCTCTCAGCAGCCCTTCAACAAGGCAAGGATGTCGTGACCGCCAATAAAGAAGTCATGGCATACCACGGGCCCACCCTTTTGGCACTGGCACGGCAACACAACCGTCTGTTGCTGTATGAAGCTAGTGTCGCCGGCGGAATTCCGATAATCGATGCCATCACACACCATTTGTCGGTAGTGCCGATTGATCGCATCGAAGGTGTGCTTAACGGCACCTGTAATTTTATCTTATCCCACATGGAAGAAGGTCATGATTATTTAGAGGCGCTTCACGAAGCGCAAAGACTGGGTTATGCTGAGCAGAATCCCGAAGCCGATGTTGAAGGATATGATACTGCAAGGAAGCTGGTGCTTTTGGCCCGTCTCGGTTTCCATGCCATAATTCCTGCCGACTTTTCCGCGGTAACGGGCATTACAGGGGTAACCGGGCATGATGTGGCTCGCATCGCGTCGTTTGGGTGTGGTGTCAGACTGGTGGGCCGAGCCCTTTGCCAAAACCAGTGTATTAGGTTGTCCGTGGCCCCCACAGTCTATTATCAAGGCCATCCCTTTTTGCGACTTCAGGGACCGCAAAATGCCATTCAGGTTACCAGCGCCGTGGGCCAATTTATCTTTCAAGGGCCAGGAGCGGGAGGCATGGCCACTGCAACCAGTGTGTTGTCAGACATCTTGAGGATCCAGCAACTACTGCCCGACCGTGAATCGAGTCCCACAATCCCCTTAGCCTTCAGCGATCCCGAGTCCCCAGTTATCTGTTTTCCCCTCGATCCTGAGGTATCCCTGCCCCAAGTGCTTCCCGGCGAGTTAAGACGCACGGCATCCTATGCCATATTGTCACGCCAACTGCCAAAGGGTTTCGATACGTTATGGGGTCTAAGACAATACGCTTGGGGGGAAGAGGAAGGGCCCACCCTTCGGTGAGCCCTTCCTCCCTGGCTAACGACGTTGCATTTGTTCCTCGGCTAGGCGAATCGCCTCTTTGACCAACATGCCGCAATCGCGGGATGACACCGCGCCCCATCCGTCTTGACGAACGATTTGGGCTACCCCAATGCGCTCCCCGAGCTTCATCTTGGTTTCTTCCGACATCAATTTTGCCACGTTTACCACCCCCATGCTTCAGTGTTTGTAGAATTCACCCAGAAATACATGATCCGGTAGATATGCTCATAAGTTAGCACCCGATACACAAAGTTTCGGGTTTCTAAATAGGGTATATCCTGGTAGTTGGGTTGCTTTGGATTAAGCACCCCCTTGCTTACCCAATGAGCCACCGTGTTGGGTCCACTGTTATATGCGGCTAACGCCAAGACCTCATTACCGTGGTAGACATTAAGCAAGTGGTGCAGATACCACGATCCCAGTTCCACATTAACATCGACTTTGGTGAGAAGTTTCGCTGTTACCGGTCCCTGGTGCGTTTTTTCGGCAATCCACTGAGCGGTTTCGGGCATAATTTGCATAAGGCCAACAGCACCCCGACTACTGACAACACTGGGGCGAAATCCGCTTTCAACTCGGATCACGGCGGTTACGAAGTACGGGTTTACCCCGTTGTGCTGGGATGCCTGGATTATCGTTCCACGATAGGGCCATGGCACGAAGTAACGGTAACAAAATCCTATTAGGAGGATTAACGCCAACAAAATTATCCATCGTCCGGTTTTGCCCGGTCTTGTGCCTTGTGCCATAATTGCGTTACCACGTCCTTCAATTCGTCAAGAGTGCCACGATTGTCAATGACCACCTGGGCATAGGACAACTTCTGATCCAACGGCATCTGCGCGCCTATTCGCCGTTCTGCCTCGGTAACATCGACATGGTCCCGCTCCATGATTCGCGACAACTGTTGCGTCAGGTCGGCGTAGACAACCCATACCTCATCGACCATTTTATGCAAGCCTCCCTCAATTAGGAGAGGAACGTCCAGCACAGCCAATAGCTGACCTTGTCGACGAAAGACGTCAAGCCCTTGAGCCATCAGAGCTCGGACGCTCGGATGAACCAATTGATTTAATTTTTTTCGCGCGTCCTCATCGTGAAATACCAGAAAGCCTAATTTCCGTCTAAGAATTTCCCCGTTGGGTCCGAGGATACTCCACCCAAATTGTTGCCAAATCGCTGCCCATACGGGTTGTCCACGGGTTTGGCAGGCATGCGTCAAGGCGTCCGCATCGATCACCGGCACTCCTAGATCTTTCAGTATTGCACTGACCTGAGACTTCCCCGATCCAATGCCCCCAGTCAGACCAATCACTCGCATCATTTCACCTATTTCCGCCAAGTAATGGATTGCCAATTCAAGGCGCCATTAGCAAATTCACTGGCTGTGGTAATGTCATGATCTAAGAGCCAAAAGCTTCCGCGTCGTACCAAAGGAATGGCAGTACCGCCCTTTATTCGGTTTTGCGTACCAATGTACGCCGTAATTTGTCCTGTTGTTGCCAACGCATGGATTTGAGGTGCTGTAGATACCTTTACCGAAACCTTGCCATGTGTCAATCGACTCAGGGTTTTCGCCAAAACCTCGGCGGCCGGATCCTGCCCATTGACCCAAACCGTCATGGCATGGCCCGTGGGCAGCCCCGTTGGCCAGCTAAACCCCTCAGACGGCACCACTCCTAAAAAGGCTTGAGACACCCAAGTATTAATGGGAGCTAAAGTGGGATAAGCACTGATTCTTCCACGATTCGAGCTGAGAAATAACTTAATGGTGCCCGGTGTCGGAAGAAAAGTGATGCGTTTATGTTCCTGAATGGGAACCTTTTGTAATTGATTGGCTGCAACCGGCACCACCGACACCGTCTTGTTAATAAACCCTAGGACCGCCAATTGAAATGACGAATATAATTGGAGTTGGACTTGAGTGGGTCCTGTGCCAAATACCCGCTGAAATGTCAAATGATCGCCCGGCACCCAGTCTGTTAAACGATATCCCGCCGTTCCATAGAGGTTGGTAAACTGCCAATTAGCACCCCCACGAAGCTGGTCAGACAAGGGGACGATGGATAAGGCGGGATTGGCCAGTGCCCGTAAAAATGCCAGGTTGGCGGGGTGCTTCAGTGTGATCGTCAAGGTGCTGGCGTTGACCACCTTAATTCCCGATAAATAGTTCAGGCGACCAGAAATCATATGTTGGTACCCTACCACATTACTCAACAAAGTTTTTACCGTTGGGGAATTTACCTGTGGCAAAAGCGGACGTGTCAAAGCCTCTGCCACAGTAGTAGCCGTTAGACTCCTGCCGTTGGTCAAACGACGCTTCCCTAGTTCAATGGTCACCACGTTGCCTTGATATGTCGCTAGTGATGCCACATCGGGCACGATTTGCCCAGTACTGGTTTCCGACAGCAATGGTTCAAAAACATTGTCGTCAACTTGCCACTCTGACGGGGTATGAGCCAATGCAGGGTCCAGATTAGTCGGCATTGACCAAATAGCTTCCACCAACGTGGCCTGTGAAGGAGCAGGTTCGATCACTTGAGGTTTCGGAGCATTAATCAAAAGCGCCGGCACCAAAGCCAGCCCTAGCAAGATCCATGGCCAGACACGAATATTCATTAGGCTCGTTTCCCTGGTAGCTTCTCCAATTGCTGTGGCGTGAGATCCTTTTCCGAAATGATGTCCAACTTAATTTTCCCTTCTAACGGGACGACTTCAATCTCACCACGAATTCCCATCTTATGCCACAATAGAGTGACTGCTTGATCGGCCTCCTCGCGCGATTCCAGAACGAGACTAAATTGTTGCATGGTTTAACCCTCCAGATCTTCCAGCATTGGTTGGCAATACTGGCAAAAGTGACTTGTTCGTGCGTGAATCACTATACTATGAATCGGACTGCCGCATTTCAGACAAGGCTGCCCCAATCGCCCATAGACCGCCAGGTACTCTTGATTTTGCCCCGGGTGTCCTAACGCGTCGACATAATCAGAAAATGAGGTACCGCGATTAGCAATGCTCGTGCGCAATACCCGCCGGATTGACCGCACTAAGCGATTTGCCGATCTAAGAGAAATCGTAGACCCTGGTGCCAGCGGGTGAATGCCTGCGCCAAACAGGGCCTCATCCACATAAATATTTCCCAATCCAGCCACTAACGATTGGTCCAGTAGCAACGATTTAATGGGTGATTTTCGACCCTTTAGCCGATCGACCAAATATTGAGCTGTGAAAGCGCGTCCTAGAGGTTCTGGTCCTAAATGAAGCGTGCGATCGGTGTCGAATTCCATAAAATACCCAATCCGGCCAAACCGCCTAGGATCTACCAGCCGAAGCTCCATATCCTCCCTAAGCTCTAGGACCAAATGAGTGTGAATGCGCCAAGGATTAGTTTTAGGTTCCACCACTAATCGCCCACTCATTCCAAGGTGAATGACCAATGCTGACTTGTCAAAAAATCGCATGACCAAATATTTGCCGCGACGTCCCATCGATTGTACCACAAGGCCCGGCAAACGATGGGCAATAGACTCGGCTGAGACCGTGCCCATTTTTACCATACGCGCATCCAAATGCTCGACAGAAATCACCGGATGATTAGGCAAAATGGCATTCAAGTACGTTCTAATGGTTTCCACTTCCGGTAATTCAGGCAACGATAATCACCGCGTTCGATCCAGTTTTGTCATCAGTTCCCAGTTTTTTCCTACCTTGAATTCAACAACCAGTGGTACTTGCAAGTTTAACGCATGAATCATATGGTTTTCAGCGATTTGGGTCAAGGTATCAATCTCACTGGGCATCGCATCCCAAATTAATTCATCATGCACTTGCAACACCATGCGGCTTTCCAATTGTTGATCATCCAAAGCCCGCTGAATGCGGATCATGGCAATTTTAATTAAATCTGCTGCGCTCCCTTGAATTGCCGTATTCATTGCCATGCGCTCGGCATATTGGCGCCGGGCCCGATTTTTGCTCTGGATATCCGGCAATGGCCGAATACGCCCCATAATTGTTGATACCTGTCCCGTTTTTCTAGCCTCTTCAATAATACCGTCAAAGTATTGTTTCAAGCCTGGGTACCGGGAAAAGTATTTGGCAATGTACTCTTTGGCTTCATTGCGCGATACCCCGGTATCGCGGGCTAAGCCAAAATCAGAGATTCCATAAACAATTCCAAAATTGACTGCTTTGGCTCGATTGCGCCAGACAGGATCGACAGCTTCCATCGGCAATCCAAAGATTTCCGCCGCGGTCCGCCGATGAATGTCTTCCCCTTCTAAAAACGCCTCAATGAGGTTTTTGTCACCAGACAAATGCGCCAACATGCGAAGTTCAATTTGCGAATAGTCTGCTGCCAATAATTCACGCGCAGGCGACGGAATGAATACAGCCCGTACTTGACGGCCCAACGGCAACCGCACTGGAATATTTTGCAAATTCGGATCGCTTGACGACAATCGGCCGGTGGCGGCCACCGTTTGATGGAACGTTGTATGAATACGACCATCAGGGGCAATCAGCGGCAGCATCCCCTCCACATAGGTCCCTTGGATCTTCATGTGCTGTCGATACAGCAAAACCTTCTCAACCAACGGATGCAAAGGCGCCAAAGATTCTAAGGTCTCGGCATCCGTAGAATATCCCGTCTTCGTTTTTTTCATCGTCGGCAAGTTCAGCTTATTAAATAAAATATCCCCCAATTGAGCAGGCGAATTAATATTGAACACCGTGCCAGCCAATTGATAAATTTCCGTTTGCAAATTCGCAACGGCCTCTTCCAGTTGCCGGCCGAGTTCCCTAAGCCGGTTCGCATCGACATTGACGCCTGTCGCTTCCATGCGAGCCAAAATCACCGCTAAGGGTAATTCAATGTCTCGATATAGTGGCGTCAAATCCTTTGCTGCCAACTCTTCCCTTTGTTTTCCTAGAATTGCCTCAATCATCGGCAAGACGATTTCCGGACGATCACTCACAGTAAATCCGTAATGCGGCGCGATATCTGACAATTCATAACTCGACCGCTCAGAGTTCAGTAAATACGCCTGAATCTTACCATCTTCTAAAACCGTAGGAAGTATCGCGCCGGCTTCCAAAGCATGGCGTAAAATGTTCTTACTGGCCCACGTAAAAATCCGCAACTGTGGTGGCATCTTGTCCCAAGACACCTGTCCATAATGATGCGTCGTGGGATCCATGGCCCAAAGTTCCCCCTGCTGGTTCATCCATAGTACCCAGTCGTTCGTGTTTAATGGCATCGTTCCAGGTATTGCCGGATCCACCAGGTGTTTTACTTCGGCATCAACCGGAGGTTGCGGTTCGGATTCTCCAATCCGGCGCCTTATGCCCGCTAATTGATAGCGATCTAATAACAGAAGCAACGCATCGGTGACAGGCAGCCGAAATGGTTCCTCCACTTCTGGCCACCCAATGGGAGCATTGACCACAATGGTCGCCAGCTCTTTCGATTGTCGCGCTTCGGCCTCATGGCCAGCCAATGCTTTTTGCCACCGGGTATTGGTGATTTCGCCTAAGTTTCGGAAAATCGTATCAATGTCGTGGAATTGGTCGAGCAAGGCTAGCGCAGATTTTTGACCAATTCCTGCAACTCCAGGGATATTATCGGACGCATCACCCATAAGCCCTTTAAGATCTGGCACCTGACTCGGATCCACACCCATTTTCTTACGCACCGCTAGACTATCCATACGCTCAATCTCAGTGATGCCGATCCGCGATGTCAAAAGCACTTGGATTTGATTATCCACCAACTGCAATAAGTCGCGGTCCCCAGTCACAATTTTTGTAATGTACTGGTGCTGTTTTCCCATGTGAGCTAATGTTCCCAAAATATCATCAGCTTCGTATCCAGGCAATATCATTACGGGGATGGCCATGGACTGAAGTATCTCTTGAGCTATGGTGACTTGTTGACGGAAATCCTCTGGACTTTCTGCGCGAGTCGCCTTATAGTCGGCGAATTGGTCATGGCGAAAGGTCTTGACCGGAGCATCAAATACCACCACAACGCGGTCTGGTTGCTCTGCGTCGATGACCTTAAGCAACATGCTGAAAAATCCATGAATGGCTCCAGTGGGTATCCCCTCCGACGTCGTTAAAGGGGGCAACGCGTGGTAAGCACGATACAAGAGACTATGTCCGTCGATCAGTAGCTGGGTGGGCATCGTTGGGGCTCCTTCAATGATATAGTCTATGGTAACAAGATTTAACCAGATCAACAAGAAAACCCATCGAGTCGATGGGAACTTGGAGGAGGCCTGTTTTTCATGTCGCGATGGATGTTTATACACGGAGCTGCATCCAATCATCATACTTGGGCCCGGCAGCGCCGTTTGGGATGGGATGTATGGATGGGAGATCTTCCTACTTTAAATCACACTGCACCCCGCTACCTCATAGACCACTTGGCCGATTGGTGCTTAAGTCAATTGACAGAACCGGCAATCGTCGTAGGGCATTCGATGGGTGGCGCCATCGCGCAGACGATGGCGCTAAAAAATCCAAAAAGTATTTTAGCCCTGGTGTTAGTGGGCACCGGACCCCATCTACCGGTAAATTCTCAGCTTCTGGATCTGTTGGCTAATGATCACATCCAGGCACTGGAAAAAATTGCACGTTGGTCCATCAGTAAAAAGTCAGATCCCAAGCTACTGGAAGTCAGCATTGAGATGGCCAAAACGGTGTCTAAGGATAGAGCGTTGCAGGAATTCACTGCCTGTCAATTTTTTGACGCCAGACCGCAGTTGCAGAAAATTTCGTGTCCTGTATATTTAGTCCGCGCAACCGACGACAAGATGACACCCACCGCATTATCTGATGAATTTTTAATAGCGTGGCCCGACATGCCGGTGTTCGATATTGCCGATGCCGGACATTTAATGATGTTAGAACAACCCGAAAAATTTAACACGATATTGGACACTATAAGAATAGCGATAAAGGAGAAGGGGGTGTAACTGTCGCGTACCACCCTAAAGCAAGCCATTGCCGGCAACTTGATGCAATTTAGCTGGATCAGTCTCGCTATTGCCGACGGCGAACTGTTGGCGGCAATGATGGGATATCATCTTCCTGTGGTCCAAGGATTCCTTGCAGCTTTGCTTTCCTGGAGTCTATTTACTCTTTCGCGCAGCGTAGTTAAAGAAATTTCCTCGCCATCGAAATATTATCTGGGAACTTTGGGAGTCACAATAATTACCGGATCACTACTCTGGTTGACCACCACCGTTATGTGACCGCCATCAAAAACGAGGAGCCAAATTAGGCTCCTCTCAAAAAATTTGGTGCCGAAGGCCGGACTTGAACCGGCACGTGGGATCACCACACGCGATTTTGAGTCGCGCGCGTCTGCCTATTCCGCCACTTCGGCGCCGACTTCGTTAGTATATCAGGTTCAACGCGGAGATTCAACCCTGCGATTTGCCTCATAAAAAAGTACTCGAAACGCTTTCGTTGCCTCAGTAAAAAATGTACTCAAAAAAGGAGTGCTATGATGGCAACGCGAAATTTGCGGCATCACCTTCCGGAGGATTCTTCGAGAGGGTCCACGCAAACATCTCCGCGGGCAGCCCCGCCATCATAAGAACCCAGGTCAATTTCGAGAGAGCCCGGTTGCGTGGCATCGTCCCCTTCGACCCAGGTTCACACCGGAATTTGATGTTTGAGCAGAGTCCCCGGCTTGGTGCCAGTGCGCCCTTTGATCTCCAAGCGCCGCTTGGCGGCGAGAAACCGGTCAATCGAAGCGGCACTCATGGCGAGGAGTTGGGTGTGCTCCAAGCGGGCGACCAGATCCGGCAAAATAGGCTGAAGCGCTTGGGACATAAACCTTTGCCCTTATCTAGCAATATCATGCCCCGCGAGGCCCCGGGTCCAGCGATCAATGACTTGTCTAGAATTAGGGGGTTAAACCGCTCGGCACGGGCCGTGCGCAAAGCCCGGGCCGCATAGGCGCGATCGTACTGACATAACGATTGGACTTGATCGAGTATTTGAGACCGTTCGTTCTTAGCGGCTTTCCGGTACCGCGACATGGTCGATATTCTCACCGGCTGGAACGAAACCGGTGCCCTGCCCAACAAAGCCCGTAAGTGGGTCGTGGACGCCCTCGACGCACATCGTCACCAGTTCCCTTCCCCATCCGGGGCATCGATTCCGACAATGGCAGTGAATTTATCAACCATCACTTGGTGGCGTGGTGTGACCCACCACATCACGTTCACGCGCTCGCGCGTCTATCACAAGAATGATGGCTGTTATGTCGAGAAGAAAAACTGGACGGTCGTCCGGCGCTTCGTGGGCTACGCGCGCTATGAGGGATCGGCGCCAGTGGCGTGGCTCAATGCGCTCTATGCAACCCTGCGTCTTTACACGAATTTTTTCCATTCGGAATGGGGGCACTATCCTCTCCGTCGAGGAACAAAAAGCCTTCCAAACGATTTGGAGTCGCCTGGCCAGCCCCTAGGGCTCTGATTCATTCACGTGTATGATATGATTCCCGTACGTTTAAGTACTTTTATTTGTAAGGGAAGACACCCTGCTGCAATAATGAAATAGCCATGACTCTATTCTAGAGCCATGGCTATGTTTGGAATCCGATCCCTCAACCAATTCCGCGGCACGGCCTCAATCCATTCCGTGCGTCCCGTCAGTTAACATAATGTCACACCTGGTAGTGTTTGTCACTACAGACTCCCGTTACAGAAAACTTACCTAAACTTACTTATTGTCCTAATGATTTCCCAGACGTCTTGCGTCAATTCATCCTCGTAGCGGGTGTCTTCGGACTGTTTGACGATCACCACTTCGGTTTGAAATTCTTCACAAATAGCAAACACCAATTCTCCACCAAACCGCAACAACCGATCTCGATGGGTAATGACGAGCCGTTCCACATCATTCCGCATAATCCGTTGTAATAGTGCCCTCAAACCTTTTTTGTGATAATTCATCCCCGATCCACAATCGCGGATGACCTCGTGCGTCCAGCCATTTTTCGTGCAAAACTCGGATAACACCATCGCCTGTCGTGCCAAGTCGGCTTTCTGGTCGTGACTCGACACCCGTACATATGCGAGGGTCACACGATCCGTTTGAGGTAAAGGATGGACGGTCATTTGCATTAACTCTTCAGACCGATACCGACGATGCCCATCGGGTGTGCGTTCCGGTTTCTGACGCCCTTCTGCTTCCCATCGACGCATCGTACTTTTTGATACCCCTAAAATTTTTGCAGTGTCTTCTACAGTTAATAACATATCTAAGGGATACGACAACAACATGATTCAAAGAAGAACCAGTAGTATTTTAGTTGCTGTTTATACCCCCTTTTCTCTACGATGGGTTTCGTGACGATCCGCTTACCATAGTCTGGGGAATGACTTATGGCTTACCGCGGAATATAGTTGATTCACAAGATTTGCAGTCTCTTTACCAGCATCTGATTATTTCTCAAGCGCGGTGTCCCCCACATAAACGGACAAGTGATAAGATTTTGAGTAATTAAACCCTGTTTCAACAGGTAACGAATTGCGAAAAGGTTGGTGAAAACCTAATGAACTCCATCACTGATGGTCAAATTTTGTGGGAGCCTTCAGATGCCTGGATCCAAAACACACGCATCGTCCAATACATGAAATGGCTGCAAGAGACCAAACAGATTCGCACCGGAGATTACAACAGCTTATGGCAATGGTCCGTGGACAACCTTGACGCCTTTTGGCAATCGATTTGGGATTATTTTGGAGTGCAGTCTTCTTCGCCTTACAATGATGTATTAAATAGCCACGCAATGCCGGGTACCCGGTGGTTTGAAGGCGCCGAAATTAATTGGACAGAATACTTATTTCGCCAATCGCCAGGTCATGGGTCTGCTGTCTACGCCTACTCAGAAACGCGTCCCCCGTCAATCCTAAGCTGGCAGGACTTAAAACGCCAGACCGGCGCCTTGGTAGCCACGCTGCGTGATTTAGGGGTTAAGCCAGGAGACCGTGTAGCAGGTTATCTTCCCAACATCAGTGAGACACTGATTGCATTTTTGGCCTGTGCCAGCGTCGGAGCCATTTGGTCCACGTGCTCCCCTGACTTTGGCAGCGCTAGCGCTATTGCGCGTTTTCGTCAAATTGATCCAAAGGTGCTTCTGGCGGTCGATGGCTACCGCTATAACGGGACTGCTCATGATAGACGTTTCATGCTCGAATCTTTGCAAGACGCCATGCCATCTCTAGAATCCACCATCTTAGTCCCATATCTAAATCCGGCGGCGTCGGCATGGGGCCGAACCAAAGGGCACACTCTTTTTTGGCAGGACATCATGACCCGGTCAGACACCTGGGCTTGTACAAAGGTGCCGTTCAACCACCCGCTCTGGGTGCTGTACTCCTCTGGTACCACCGGATTGCCTAAAGCTATCGTTCATAGCCAAGGCGGCATACTTCTCACGCAACTAGTCATGATGAGCTTGCATCTAAATCTTAAGCCAGGTGACCGTGCATTTTGGTTTACAACCACAGGCTGGGTAATGTGGAATGCCGTTGTCGGATTCCTACTGACCGGTTCAGCCATTGTGCTTTATGATGGCAGTCCATTCTATCCATCTCCCGAGATCTTATGGAAGATGGCAGAAGAAACCGGAATGACCTACTTTGGAACCAGTCCCGCATATTTAGGGGCTTTGGCCAAAGCAGGACTTGAACCTGGTCGCGACCATGACTTATCACATCTCGTTGCCATGGGCAGTACGGGGTCTCCTCTAACTTCCGAACTCTATCAGTGGGTATATGAACACATCAAATCCGACATTTGGCTAGGACCTATTAGCGGTGGAACAGACATTGCAGCGGCCTTCGTCGGAAGTTGCCCCATTCTTCCCGTGCGCGCAGGCGCGATGCAATGCCGCGCCCTGGGCGTTAAGGTTGAATCCTTCGATGAACAGGGGCATTCCATAGTCGACCAAGTGGGGGAACTCGTGGTCACCGAGCCCATGCCGTCAATGCCACTTTATTTGTGGAACGATCCCGATGGCACCCGTTATCGGCAAAGTTATTTTGAAACGTTTCCTGGGATTTGGCACCATGGAGACTGGCTCAAAATTGCTTCTGATGGGTCTGCAGTTATTTATGGCCGTTCCGACTCGACCATCAACCGGCAAGGGGTACGGATGGGATCGAGTGAAATTTATCGTGCAGTGGAGGCACTTCCTGAAATCGCAGACAGTCTCATCGTAGATCTCGAGTACTTAGGACGGCCATCCTTTATGCCCTTGTTTGTAGTCTTGGCACCAGGAAATCAGCTGACCCCAGAGTTGCAAGACAAGATCCGCTTGACCATCCGGGACCAGGTGTCCCCCCGCCACATTCCAGACGCAATTTATGCGATTCCTGAGGTGCCACGCACGTTAAATGGCAAAAAGCTTGAAGTGCCCATTCGAAAACTGCTGATGGGTTTCCCAAAGGAAAAATCTGTAGATCCGGATGCTATGGCCAACCCTGGCAGCCTACAGTTTTTCTTGGCACTAGCCCATGAGCTGGGACAGCAAAACGACCAAACCTGACCGTTGGGTGAGATTTTTGGCGTTCGGGAGCAGCCTAATCTGCTCCCGAACTTTTAGGAGATCATGACAATGTACGCGGAGCCTTTACTTCTTCTCTATATCCGAATGGACAATTAACGCTGCAGCCTCTCCCTGGATATCCGGCAATGCACTTTGATTTGGTTCAATGCGCCAAACCCAACTGAGAAAAGATCCCAATACCGCTGCCACTCCGGTCGTAGCCAACACACCGCCTAAGCCAAAGCGAACCTCAATAAAGCCTAATAAGAATACACCAGCTATCGCACCCACACGGCTAACTGCCGTAGACACCCCTAATGCTGTGGCTCTCATAGGCGTGGGAAATACCTCAGCCGGAATGATGCCGCAGGTGGTTCCAGGGCCCGTTCCGTTTAACAAATTCACTATCATTAATCCCCCTAGTAATACTGCAAACACTTTGAAGTCCACCCAAAGCATGATGGCCAAAATCCATAGCCCAATCCCCGACCACAAAAAACCACGGACTTGCAGGGCAATGCGTCCCCTGCGATCCAGTTGAAACATCGCCCATACGGACCCCAAGCCCCCGAATAAAGCAGCCAGTCCAGTCCCTAAAATAGCGCCCGTAGAAGAAGTCAATCCATTGGATTTCAAAAGCAAGGGCAACAACAACCCTAATCCATAGGTAGAAAAGTCCATCAAAAACCATGGCACCAAGGACAACAGCCATGCTCTCCCCAACCCTGTCACTCGCGAGGAAACTTTCGTAGGATGGTCCGCTTTCTTTTTCGTGCCATACTTAAGCCAATGGGGAGACTCTGGCAACTGTCTACGCATGAGGAGTCCAATAGCTGCAGGGATTAACGCCAGAGCAAACAAGACTCGCCAACTCAACTGTGGGGGCATCCAACCCACAATGGCAGCTCCTAACCCGAAGCTTAATACCGCGCCAACTGACCATGCCAACCACACATATCCCAATTGATATCCTCTTGTCTGGCGCGGTGCAAACTCGGCTAAATAGGTGGGAGAAATGGCGTAATCCGCCCCTACCGCTAACCCCACAATGAATCGTGCTAGAACAAGCCATATATAGCTAAATAGAAATGCGGAAGCTAAGGAAAATATCATAAAGATTATCAAGTCCCAAATTAATAGGGTCTTCCGTCCGAATCTATCGGCCAGAATGCCTGCCGTTAATCCCCCCGCTATAGAACCCAGCAACATCGCCGACGCCAGAAGTCCGGTGGCCGCCGCTCCCAGACGAAATTGCACCGTTAAGGGAACTAAAGCCACGGCAATCACGGAGAGATTATAGCCGTCAAGTAAAATCCCTAGACTCGAGACCGTGCGAATTCTCTTTAGTAACCGTATATCGGGATCCGACAAAGAACTTCCCATTCGGCTGCCCACTACTTTCTTAGTGAATTTGGTCCAAACCTAAAACCATATTGAAGTGAAAATCAGAGCAACACTAACCACTTTCCATTGTAAACTATTGATGTTGCCCGCATGGACATTCTTTCATTTGTCGACTAAGTGCAGCTTGGACCCCGAATGTCGAGTTACCCGATTGGGCTTCACCAAGTCGAACTTGAGATGTAGCATTAACTAAACCGATACCATTTGTCTAAAAGTAGCATTGCGAGAAACGAACGGTCTCCCAAATTGCCGCTGCGCATCAAGTTCATCCGGGGCAGTTACATCGATGGAAGCGTCAGGCGCTCGACAACTTCGCCCAGCTTTTCACTGAATCGGAGACCCTGAAACAGCAAGCCCAGGCCCACGACCAGGAGATGACGGAGCTATATGCCCAAATTGGCAAGCTCACGACCCAGGTCGAGTGGCTCAAAAAAAATCTGGCCTCGACCCTGTCTCGCGGTGAGCGCACGCGGCTGGTGGATTCGGGTCCCGAGGCTTTGTCGCTGACGCGGGACGGTGCGCAATGCCCCAGCTTTGATCAGGCGTATGCCTTCGACCATGCAAAATCGCTGGTCATCAATCCGGGCACTTCTCACGTCGCTGTTTTTGTGGGATCGCCGAACGTTACCGACAGCAGGGTTATGGCCCAAGAGTTCCAGCCTATCATGCCCCGTTCTCCGCCTCCAGCGAGATCATCGCCCACGCCAGTCGTGGATGCGTATTGTCCACGGGTGATAAGGGGCTTAACAGACCGTGTGCCCCGAAGCTCATGCTTTACGAACGCCAAATGCAACCAATACTTAGTCGCGATGCACAGTGCTTCATCCGGGTACTAGGTCCGGGCTTCCAACGGGTAAGAGAACGCTGTCCCGTCGATTGAACCGCTCAGCGAGTGTACCAGACAATGTCTTAAACGCTATTTTGTCAAACGCCTCAAGACGGTCCACGACCAGCAACGTTTTGCGATCAACGACAAATAACGTCGGAGTGATCAGCGGATCATACAACCACGAAATCTCGTAATTCGGTGCATCATCTAGAATGGGGAACGTCACTCCTAAGGATTGGGCAAAAGTGGCTCCCTCGCCTTTCTGGGTATCCTGCGCAATTCCTATCACCGGTAAATCAGGCCCATACCCCTGATACAAAAGCTCCAGTGCCTGCAACGCTGCATGGCTCGCTTGACAATGTGGTTTCCAAAACATCAGCACACTCCACGGCCGCGAAACACTATCAAGCGCTGCCCGGTTCTCGTTGCTCAATTTTACGTCAAGCCACGGTGCCGTCATACCGACTGCCAACGTCATACTCGTACCCCCTTTGCACCCGATCCACTTAGCCTTACGGAAAACCATAGCGCTCGATGCCATTCCTCTTCAAGACTCGCTTACTACGGCACTGCTCGCCCCGATCTAACTGTCTCAGCACAACAACTTCACCACCAGCACGGCTTGCGCCACGCGCGTTGTGGACCTCAGCAGTAATCAAAATAGCACCGATTACGGCAGACCTCCCAATTCATTCCTGGGGTCCGTAGTGCGACAACGCGTGGGCGCAATGCCGAAATGTGGCCTTTACAGTTTGTAATAGATGCCCTGAGCTTTAGCTCTGGCGCGAATGTGCGCTTTGCCGCAACGCTGCCAGTGCTATAAATTCAAAAGCCAAAGTCGCCAGTTGGGTGATCTGGGCCGTATCATATGCGGGGATTATCTCGACGACGTCGAAGCCGGCAAAGTTTAACCCTCCCAAACGCCGCACAATTTCTAACCCAAACAAACTGGGCGGGCCCCCCACTTCAGGCGTTCCGGTTCCCGGTGCCTGTGATGGATCAAAAAAATCAATATCAAAAGTAAAAAACACGGGGCAACTGCCTACCCGACGAGTCACTGCCGAGGCCACTTCGTCCGCCTCCATTTTAACTATATCGGCAGTTGGCATCACTTCAAACCCCAGGTCACGCGAAGCATCAAGGTCATCCGGGTGATACTCCGTACCTCGCATACCCACCTGGATAGAGTGTTCAGGAACAATAAGCCCCTCCTCACAAGCTCACCGGAAAATTGTGCCGTGCGTGTGCGTATAACGAATTCCCCAATAGTTGTCCCAGGTATCACAATGCGCATCAAAGTGAATAAGTGCCACAGCGCCATAATGACTTACAAGACCTCTAATCTCTCCCAATGACACCGAGTGATCGCCTCCCAGACCAATGGGCACCACGTCACTGGCAGCGAGATCCTGATACATTGCTTTTACCATGTCATAGGTGCGATGAATGTCTGCCGGAATGGCCGCAATATCGCCGATATCGATGACTCTCAGTTGGTCAACAGCATTCAGACGGTGGTATTGATTGGAGGGACGAAGCAAAGTCGAAATATCGCGAATTCCGGCGGGTCCGAATCGTGCTCCCGGTCGGTAACTAGTCGCGGTGTCAAAAGGAATTCCGACAACCGCCACATCCGCATCACCCCAGTCTTTAGGATCTGCAACATAGGGTAGTCGCATAAAAGTTCGAATCCCAGAAAATCGAGGGTTCTGTGTTGCACTGGGCAATCCCTGATCGGCCACCGATGTGGTCCCCCTTTCACTTTTCGGTTGTTACAAGCTATCCAGTTAGGGCGTCAAACCTCAAGCAATGAGGGAATTTTCAATTTTCGTCACTATGAAGCATTGGCCGCGATTGGAACTTGGCGTAATAGCGCCAGGCCAACGCCACATCCTGCGGTTCAAGCTGAAGGCGCGGCAATGATTCCGCCCCTTGGACATCGGCCTACTTCAGATCTTTCTAACTTCCCGTCGCCAAGTCCCAATGAGCGTCTAAACGCCACGTGGTGCCACGACTTCCCGGATCTTAAATGGTCGTCCCATGCGTCATCACCAGTCGAAACCGGCGATACCATGGTGAGCGCTTAATAAGTTAGGGCCTATGTGGTGCCGCCCCCTGTCTCTATCGGATGTTCGCAAGAACATCGCGGATTTTTGAGGACGCTGTCCCGTTCCGCACATATTCTCGATGAAATGGTTAATGAGGTGATCTCCCAATTATGGCATCAAGGGACTTTATCAGGTGGTCTTAATCAATGGTCATGGAGGAAATTACATCTTGACTTTCGCACCCAGAATTGTTGGTGCATGTCCAACCGGGAGAAGAGACTCCTCTCCCAAGTCTTAGCGCTAGTTTACCCAGATTCGCAATACGGCGCGATGACCGACTCTGCAATAATCATTGACAGGAACGATGATAATGCTGTTTTCCCCAGTCTGCAATGCTACAGTTAAATCCGAATCTGCCGTAATCCACTGCTTACCATACGTTAGAGCACTCCAGATGCCGCAAAGACGTGATACGGACGCGGTTTTCATGAATGACCGCGTATGCCGATGCGTGTATCGTCTGCCCCCAAAGGAGCCGGGTCCCGCTGCACTCTGACTCCGTGGACGCAGGGGTTTTAATGGCCTTGTCAAAACCGCCGGAGTTGCCGCCTAGGATAATTGTTGTCTACAGGCGGGAAAATCCCCAGATCGACAGAGCAGGTGGCCTGGGACCAGTTGCCAGGTCCCAGGTGCACCACGAAGAGGTGAGGAACCAGAGACTCGGGCTGCTAATCGAATTCGCCGACCCTTGATATCTCTATCCCCATTGCGGCATCGTCTGTGTCAGGCAGTACGCTCACGCTCGTGCTCCGGGCAACGAAGCCTTTATAGAGAACAAATCCGGCCAAGGGGCCGACAAAAGCGCTGAGGTCCATTCCGCCTAAAAGAGCTTTGGATACCGGGCTCTCCCATAGCGTGGAGTCTACCGTCCAGAGGGCCAGAAACGATGACAGTAACAGGATCGTAATAGCGGTCCAGTTTGTGCCCTTGGAATACCAATACCGCCCCGATGATGTGGTGTCCACAAGCGCCAGGCGGTCGTAGTGCCCCTTGCGTGTTACGAAATCCGCAAGAAACATGCCGGTCCACGGTCCGATCACGAGAATGGATAGGCCCAGAAAATTCTGAAAAAATGCCAAAAAACCTTGTGCAATAAATAGTGCATACAAAGTAATTGCCACCGCGATCACGCTATCAAAAACCACGGAAACATGCCGCTTCATGCGCACCCCAATCGCGAGGAAACTCATCCCGGAGCTGTAGGAGTTAAGATAGTTCGCCGAGACTAGCCCTACGATCACCACAATAAGAAAAGGCACCACATACCATGTAGGCAGCACCGCCATAATGGCGCCTACGGGATTCGCCGCAAACGCTTTCGGGCTGACAAATGATCCCAACAGCACACCAAGGACCAGCTCGATGCCCGCCGCGAGTCCGCTGCCCAACCAAGTATAGCGGACGATAGCAGATCCCGCATTGTGCGACGGCATGTATCGGGTATAGTCAGAAGCATAATTTGTCCATGAGAAAACTGTGGACATGAGGCCAATAGATAACGCAAAAATCATCGTGGTTAAAGGCCCTGATGCCCACAAGGCCGATGGCGATGGTTGAAAATTCCAGTGCACATGCGGAAGGATGACGACAATCAACATCAAGGAGAGGGCGCCTAGGATATAGGCAAGCACACGCTGCATTACGACCACGGTTTCATGACCTAAAATCGGGATGCTGAAAGTTAAGACAACACCAACAATAATCGCCATTAACGTCGTGAGGATCCCAGCAGAAGGCAGAGATAACACACGGAACAAGGCTAGAAGAGCATACACAGTAAGTACCATATTGACCGCTTCCCACCCTACGTTGTTGATCCAACTGAAGGCAGCGGGAAGACGGTTGCCTTTGATTCCAAATATTGCGCGTGTAATGGTCAAAGTGGCCGTCCCCGTTTTGGCCCCCGGAAGGCTCGCCCATCCCAAAATGACAAAAGATCCTACGCACACCGCGGACACAGCCAGTGATTCTAATATATTGAGGCCCATGGCGGTAAATAGCTCGCCGATAATAATCGCGCTGAAACTCAATTCGGCTGCGAGCCAAACGTTAAACAGTTCCCGTGGCTTCCCGTGCCTTTCGCCCTCTGGTATGATATTGATTCCATTGGTTTCGACATGAAAAGCTCTATCATGAGTATCAATATCTGACATCTTTGCGCTCATGCACAATCCTCCTTAAGGGCTCACATATGGGGGACGTCTTCCACGATAGCCCAGACATCTTTCTAGGCTAAACCCACTATCACATGAGTGAACCGGTAGTGTCAAGTAGTTGCAGCCATAATTTCTGACATATCTTCCAAAATACATTACATCATTAACAAATAGTTTCTTAATTTATGTCAGTTCTAGTAAATGTCTAGCGGAAACATTACATGTCGAGTTTGTTAAGGTGAGGCGATCTCGACCCAGTCCCTGAAGGCAGGCCCGACAACTTGCTGGGTCCTGGTGCTGCGTGGTGGCGAGCCATCTAATGCTAGAAGCTGCAGACAACTCAATCTCCTCCAGGCATCGAGAACGCCAAAAACGTGACAGTCGCCAAACCCACGTGCACTAACAGGATCCGTGGCTTATGGATGGATGCATCCGAAATAGCGTGAGAATAAAGTGTGTGCGTGCTTTCGCGCGGCTTGCTCCACTGGCCTTTGCACCCATCGACCAAGTAATCGTCCACGGGCACACCCATAAGCTCTCCGGAAAATTGCACCTTTTGAGGAGGTAGCATGGGCCATGATTAAACCGGATATCTCGTTGCTAGTCCTACCGTTGACGCACCATTCCACTTTGGCAATTTAAGCGGTCTTGTATTTGATGGCCTAGGAATGACCCCTCAAACAGCGCCTTCAGGGTCGCATAGTCTGGCGACCGTTGGAATTGCCAAAGGTCGACCGCGGCCGACTGAGTTAGTCCGAACGGTTTTCATGGCAACAAAAATTAACCGATGCGCAATTTGCCAACATAAGTTAGATCTGTGACAGATCGGGGACCGCTTTGGTACAGTGTGTCAGTAGAGTCGTACCGTTGATGATTTTCCTGCCATTTGGGAATATGGCAGAGTCTGCCGGCCGTTTCATATCGGGGAACTTCACGAAGAAAGATATAGGCTTCTTCGGAAGTTAGTCGAAGGGCATGAAAAATCTCGGCAGATTCAATCAATACCCGCAATAAACGGGCTGTCGGCTGCAGTCTGGCCTACAATGGTGAGAACCTCCATGAGTTTTTGCTGATGGTTTAAGCACTGGCACCGAGGCAGTCAGCCAAAATCATGCCAAATTGATCTAACCATTGCGCCACTCAAGACCGAGATTTGGGATGCCATGGTCTCGTCCTGCCGGGGTGCCATCGCATCTTTGCAAGAATTGCTGGAAGGCAAATCTCCTAAACCTATCGCAGAACTGTTAACCGCACATCGACTGGGCCCGTTCCCTGGTCCCAAAGAGATTTCGTAGACCCTAATGTGGCGCCATATTGCGGCACCCCTCTATGGTGTCGGTGTCAGACTAGACAATAGCCTGGCACTCTTTTGTGAGTTGCGCGGTGTGGATGTCAATCAGCTAGTAGTCCACGCGGTGACGGAAATAACCGAGGCATGTTGCAAAAATCCACGCGCAAGAGTTCCCCCAACGACCCGTCCGATTTATTGGTACATGACAGGCAAGAAGCAGCACACAACAGTGATAGCATGAAGCCCTCAGGGACCCACTAACCGTAGTAGGCTTATCTACGATCACCTTAATGATCTAGGGTTTTCAGCAGCCATCCCAATTCCTCACCCAGCAACGATAACAATTGCGGGGCATTCGCCATCTCCTCCTGAAGAGTCATAGGTCCTGTTGCTAGCGGCATCACTAAAGTAAGGCCCGCCAGATGAAGTTCGTGCAAGTCATCAGTACGACTGCCTACCACAGCCACCACTGGCTTATGATATTGCTCAGCATGGCGCACTATCGTGCCCACCACCTTCCCCTCTAATGTTTGACGGTCAATGCGTCCTTCGCCAGTCACAATCCAATCGGCTGTCTGGATTTGTTCATCAAGCTTGCACCAATGCGCAATTGTCTCCGCCCCCGGTTCCAGACATCCGCCAGCAGCCAAAATGCCAAATCCCATTCCGCCAGCTGATCCTGCTCCAAGGTTTTCAATCCAGTGTTCGTTTAGCTGCGACTGGATTCGGTGTGCATAGTGAGCCATCTCCGCATTAACCCGATCCACATTGGGTGGCGCAATCCCTTTTTGAATCCCAAACTGGGCCACGGCCCCACGAGGCCCCAATAACGGCACCTGAACATCGTAAATTCCCATGAGCGGTTTAGTCAGATGCGGAGCGCTGTATTTCGCGACCTTTCCCAAATTGTCGCCGAAAGGTTCTAAAATTTGACCATGACTATCTTCGAACCGCGCACCAAGGGCTGCTAACAAACCCATACCACCATCTGTAGATCCGGTTCCGCCCAACGCTACAATGACCCTATCAATCCCTGGATCGGCTAAAGCGTGAGCAATCAATAGACCAGTACCAAGACTAGTCGTATGTTCCCCGCTAAACTGGCGGCTTTCAGGTGGCACAAATCCAGATCCTACTGCTGCCTCCACTACTGCCACTCGTTCCCACCGGATCCAATATCCTTCGGTGGGCTGTCCGTAAATCGTTACCGTAGGGGAGAAAACACGACGGCCTCCCAAATGCTCGACCACCGCTCCTGTTCCCTCGCCACCATCTGCCATTGGCTGAATCCGCACTGAATTTTCGGGAAGCACATGGGACAGGCCTCGAGCTAATCCAGTGGCTACGGCTTGTGCTGAGAGCGATCCCTTGAAAGAGTCCGGCGCTATCAAGATTTGCATGATGTCAGGTTCCCTCATCCTCAAAAAATTCATTGTGCATTGGAAACTTACAAACAACTTCTCGATACTACCGCATTACAAGCAGTATAGGCCTACGTTTGGCGATCAGCAATATCTGGATGGAGAGCGCATCACGGGGATTGCCTGCGCAATTGGTACCTCATCTGTTGTAAAGCGTTTAATTGAGCTCTATCCCCCGATAAATACCTGCGTTAATACTGTCGGAATTGTCTGGGCCATGATATACTGCGGATAGCTTCAAGCAGGTGATTGCCTGATTTCTCCTTCCACTGGATCGCTCCCGGCGCTGGCTCTCGTGTTGTGGACGGAGGGAAAAAGATGGACCTTCATAACCAAAAAGGCGAACTTGATCGTCAATGGTATCTTCGCAAGCTCAATCGGGCCATAAAAGACCGGTTACCGGAATTAGTCACCCATGAGGCTGTCATGGGTTCCGCTCCAAACCAACGGATCCGCATGGCAGTACAAAAACTTGAGGAACCGGATTTTCGCTATCAACAAGAAACCGAGTCAGGTCAAGGTGCGGGCACTGGGCCCGGACACGGTGACAATGATGACGTGGTATGGATCGAGCTAACGACGGAAGAAATCATGGATCTCCTGCTGGAAGATTTAAAACTGCCCCGTCTAGAGGAGAAGGCGGGAGGCGTTCTGCAAAGTGAAGAAGATCGCTATGACGATGTTTCCATTCATGGACCTTTGGCCAACGTTGACAAGCGGCGAAGCCTTTACCAAGCTGCTAAAGAAGGGCGCGACTATTTAACCGAGGGCGATTTACGCTATCGCACATGGAAAACCTATCCCAAACCGGTAACATCTGCAATCATCACGTTGGTGCGCGATGCGTCGGGTTCCATGAATGAAAGCAAACGGTATCTTTCCAAAGCTGCGGCCTGGTGGCTGGTGCAATGGATTAGAAAACAATACCGGGCTTCCGAAATTCGATATTTTCTGCATACCACGGTACCTGTAGCGGTCGATGAGAACGATTTTTTCAATCGAGAAATTACCGGTGGCACGGCCATCGGATCCACTTATCGGGCGATTGTTGATTTATGGGACCAGGATTACCCAGTACATGACTTTAATCGCTATCTATTGCATTTCTCAGACGGAGATATTTGGCCCCGGTCTGATCCGAACCTAACCGACACAATTCGGACAATATTAAGCACCGCATCCCTATTAGGATATTTCGAGATTGAAGGATATCGCGGCGACTCGCCGCTATGGACACTCCTCCATCACAGCGCTCATATTGACGGCCATTTTCATCCTGCTATGAGGATGGCGCGAATAGACGGCAAAGAGGATGTACTTCCCGCCATACGCACTATTGTCGGCGACAACACATGATTGTTCTCCTAAAAGGACCTGGAGGTGGTCATCGTGGTCCATGGAACACTGGATAGCTGGGTTACGGAAATGGTTGACCTCGCGCATGACAGCGCACTGGAACCGCTCGCCACCGAATTTCATCTGGTCCCCGACGAAGAAATTTATACCTTGTCCTCTTATTTTGCGCCCGGCCGTTATCGGCATTGGACACATGGCGAACGTTATTGGATGGCCAAGCAGCGCGATGAACACGGGATGGGCCGCATCTACGAGCTGGTGGTCAATAGCGACCCGGCGCTTGCCTATCTGCTCATCAAAAACGCCGATGCCTATAACGTCTTAGTAGTCGCGCATGTGTTGGGCCATACCGACTTTTTTGCCCGCAATCACTTTTTAAGCGCGGTACGTCGTCCTCACGTCGGACTTTGGTTTGGGGAGCATGCGGCGTGGCTCGAAGATCTGCATCGTCGACAGAGTTTCGCACGAGTTGAGAAACTTATTGATGCTGCCCACACGTTGCATCAACTTGTGGACCCCTACTATCGAGCGCCACAATTGCGGACAAGGCCCGAACCGAACGTGCGGCCCACTCGATCATTTGATTGGGTGAAAGAACTTTATCGCGGGAACGACAATGAGGTAAAAGATGACATTAGTTATACCCCAAATTACCGGGTCTGGCCCAATACGCATGACGTTCTAGCCATTATCGCTGACTATGGACATCTTGCGGATGAAGAGCGTACCGCCCTGCGGATGATCCGGGATGAAATGCTATATTTTCGTCCCCAGGCAGAAACCAAATTTATGAACGAAGGCTGGGCCACTTTTTGGCATGTGCGACTCACCCGTGCCTTTACCCAATGGGACGAGCAAGACCATATCGAAGCTATGCGAATGCACGCCATGGTCACCCAGCATCAGCACTTTTTCAATCCCTATTATTTTGGCTGGACCCTATGGGAGCTCATTTTCGAACTCCATGGGCTGCAAACCTGTTTTGAAATCGTTGCCGACCACACTGACCAGCAATGGGTGAATCAGTGGATTACTCCGGAATTAGTAAAATTGGCTCAAAACAAACAAGTGTGGCCGGTAGACCGTCAAGTTAACGGTCAAGATCCAACCCAAAAAACAGAATATTACCCTATTGATGATTTATTGCATGATGTGCAACAGGTTTTCGTTCCTGACGTCCCTGAGATTGGTGTCACGTCCATGGACGCTTTGAGCCACAGTCTAGACTTAGCATACACGGGAAGCAAACCACTGCGTTCAGACTACACCCAGGATGTGGTCAATGCCATCGCCTATCTTTGGGGGGGCGATGTCAAGCTCGTGTCGCCGCATCACACCTGGTATGGACATGAAGCCGACTGGAGAAGGAGGTCTTAATATGGCACGCTTTGATACCACATGGTTAGCCCAGCATCAGCCGCCTACCGGTACATGGAATTGGGAGGGCAGTTTTGCCGACTACCTGCAGAAAGTTCAGGACAACCCTTCCGTGGCCGACTTAGCCCACGCACGTATTTATCGGATGATCATGTCCCATGGTTCCGAGAAACCGGAAAATCGAAGCGTTCCTCAGTATAATTTTTTTAGTCGCGAACTGTTTGGCATTGACGAAACCATCAACGAAATTGTCGAATACTTTGCTGCTGCCGCCCGAGGTATGGACATTCGCCGCCGTATCCTTTTAATGATGGGCAGTCCCGGTACTGGCAAATCCACTATCACCGCTATCATCAAAAAAGGTTTAGAAGAATATTCGCGTACGGAATCCGGAGCTCTTTACGCGATCAGTTTTTGCCCCCAGCAAGAAGAGCCTTTGCATCTCCTTCCCGAATCGGCCCGGATCGAGTTTATGCAAAATACCGGGGTAACCATCGAGGGAGACCTCTGTCCCTTTTGCCAATGGACTGTTGACCACGAGTATCAGGGGAAACTGGAATCGGTTCCGGTCAAACGCGTGCTGATATCAGAGTCCCGGCGCATTGGCATCGGAACTTTTGCTCCATCTGACAGCAAAGTCCAAGACATTAGCGAATTGGTGGGAAGCATGGATTTATCCACTATTTCCCGTTACGGCTCAGAATCCGATCCACGCGCCTATCGCTTTGATGGTGCGTTTAATGCAGCAAATCGCGGCATCATGGAATTTATTGAGATGCTCAAAGCGCAACCCGATTTTTTGCATGGTCTTTTAACCTTGGCTCAGGAACGTAAAATAAAGGTCGGGCGGTTTGGACTGTTTGACGCCGATGAGGCGATTGTCGCGCATACCAACGAAAACGAATTTGAACGATTTATCTCCAACAAGGCTTATGAAGCCTTACACAATCGCGTACTGCTGATTAAAGTCCCTTACAATCTTACGGTGACCCAAGAAATCCGTACTTATCAAAAAATGATGAATTTGACCACGGATGACGGATCTAAACACATTGCTCCCAACACCTTAAAGGTCGCCGCTATGTTTGGCATCGGCACGAGGCTCAAGCATGACGCCAAGTTCTCCATTAAAGAAAAACTCGTGCTCTATGATGGCGAAGAACTGCCTGACGTGCAACAACGAGAAATTCAGCGAGTACGCCAGCAAGCGCGCAGTGATGGCGAAGGCTTTCAGGGAATTTCCCCGCGTCATATTTTAGATGCGCTCTCGTATGCCATGGCCAGCGAATCTGAGCCTTGCGTGACACCGACCGCGATGCTGAAGGCAATAAAAGAAAGCTTTGAGCAGCATATCACCCAAGTCAAAAACCAGGACTTGCTCGAATCGCTCAAAGCCACCCATGAGTTATATGACGAAGCAGCTAAAAACGAGATACAGCGTGCCTTTGTGGACTCTTTTCAAGATGCCGCCCAATTGCTTTATGATAATTACTTGGAGCATGCCGAAGCCCGCATCATGCACACCACGGTAAAGGATCCCATCACCGGGGAAGAAGTGGAACCCAACGAAAAAACCCTACAGAGTTTGGAGAAATCTCTGGGCATTTCTGAAGCAGCGGCCACAGCCTTTCGTCAGGAGATGGTCAACAAAGCCGGGGCAATGGCTCGACGCGGTCAATCACTCAAATGGGATGCCCACCCCAAAATGAAGGAGGCGATCGAAAAGAAATTGTTTGCCGACGTGGCTAATCTGGTCAAAGTGACCACGTCAACCAAAGTTCTCAATGATCAGCAAAAGAACCGAGTGACCGAGGTCAAGCGGCGGCTAGTGGAAGAAATGGGGTATTGTGACTACTGCGCCCAAGAACTGCTAGACTATGTAGGATATTTGCTGACCAACTAAAACCAATATCCCCCTCCCGAACAACCGCAGGAGGGGGATATTTTCTTGGAGAGTTAGCCTCAAGACAGCAATGACTGTTTACGCGTTGAAATACAGCTCAAATTCCATCGGATGCGGTCGCAGGTTCACCACATCGACTTCATTAGTCCGCTTGTACTCAATCCAGGTCTTGATCAAGTCTTCACTGAATACATTACCCTGCAACAAAAATTCGTGATCTTTCTCTAATGCCGCTAAGGACTCGCCAAATGATCCGGGAACACTGCCGATTTTCGCCAATTCCTCGGGGGGCAAGGTGTAAATATTTTTGTCTAGCGGACCAAAACCCATCTTTATTGGATCCAGCTCACGGCGCACCCCATCTAATCCTGCCATCAAAATAGCAGCAAATGCTAAGTACGGGTTTGAGGTGGCATCAGGCGTTCGGAATTCAATGCGGCTGGCCTGTGGCTTGTCGTTAACCGGAATTCGAATGGCCGCGGAACGATTGCCACGGGAAAATACAATGTTCACCGGTGCCTCATAGCCCGGTACCAGTCTCCGATAGGAATTGGTGGAGGGGTTGGTAAAGGCCAGCAATGCTGGGGCATGGCTTAAAATCCCCGCAATATAGCTTAACGCCATGGGTGACATATGAGCATAGCCCTCTTCGGAATAAAAGAGCGGCGTCGAATCTTTCCATAGCGATTGATGCACGTGCATCCCATTGCCGTTATCCCCAAAAATTGGTTTGGGCATAAAGGTCACAGTCTTCCCGAAGGAGTTCGCCACATTGCGCAACACATATTTATACATCATGACGGTGTCGGCTTGTTTAGTCAGTGTTGAGAAACGCAAATCAATTTCCCCCTGCCCTCCAGACGCCACCTCGTGATGGTGCATTTCCACCCGAATTCCCACTTTTTGCAGCATTTTTACCATGGCCGAGCGCACGGCATGCGTCGCATCCAAAGGAGGCGCGGGGAAATATCCTTCTTTAGGTCGTAATGTGTGGCCCAGTCCTCCTTCGCGACCCGAATTCCAGTGACCCTCAGCCGAATCTACGGCATACATTGACTCATGCCCGTGGTTGACAAAGCGCGCAGAATCAAAGATGAAAAATTCCAGTTCAGGTCCCCAAAATGAGGAGTCAGCAATTCCGCTGGACTTTAGATACGCTTCCGCATTTTGAGCGATTCGTCGAGGGTCGCGCTGATAAGGAACATGCTGCGGATCCGTGATGTCAGCTATGATGCTTAGTGTCGGCACCTCGTAGAACGGATCGACAACCGCCGTTGACGGGTCCGGAATCATAAGCATGTCGCTTTCTTCTATGCCACGATACCCTCGCAAACTAGACCCGTCAAAAGGCACCCCGGACTCAAAAGTTTCCTCGTCAATTTCGCTCACGGGCAACGTCACATGGTGCCAGGTGCCTGGCAAATCGATCAAATGTAGGTCCACCATCTCAATATTCTGCTCTCGGATTAGTCGCAACACATCTTCAGCTTTCACACGAATCCCCCTCATGTTTAACAATGTCCGCCATCTGTGGCACTTTCTCACTACAATCTCTCAGTATGGTATTAAGTATATGTAGGAGATTCACTATATGTCAATCCATCATGTTAAGTATTATTTAAAAACCTCACATATTACTCTTCTTGTTCCGGTTGTTTTCAGCATGCGTATTCAAGTCCCTGTCCATACAAAAAAAGAGCCCAGAAATCCTGGGCTCACAACGTATGTTATCCGGAGTTTAGATGTGATACTTCGCCAACCGTGTATTGACCTCGTTCCAGTCCAAATTCTTCATGAAGGCGTCAATATACGGGGCGCGTTTCACGCCATAATCAATGCCGTAGGCATGCTCGTAGACATCCAATATCAGGAGCGGATAGGCACCCCACGGCACCCCGATATTATGGGCGTCTTGGCCATAGATGTGTAGTTTTTCGTCGTCAAGGTCATAGGCCAACACGACCCAGCCACGCACCGCTAATCCCGTCGCCTTAAATTCGGTTTCAAACTTTTGATACGAGCCAAAGTCCCGATCGATGAGTTCCCGAATCCGTCCTTGGGCTTCGCCGCCGTGTCCCCCAAGGTTGTCAAAATACCACTCATGGAGCTTGGATCCGTTGAGACAAAAGGTTTCTTCGGTCTTTAGACTCCGCAGTTCGCTAAAAGACTGATTGGCCGCAGCAAAATCCACGGTGTCCATTTTGCGACGGATTTCGTTGAGCTTATTCACATACCCTTTGTACAAAATCCCATAGTGTTGGTCGACTTCTTCTTTGCTAATGCCTTCCATGGTCAGGCAACTGTTCTTTAAATCACGGTACTGGCGATCCTCTGCCATTGTTCAACCTCCTCCGTCTGCTTTCAGGAATTTCCTGGGACTCCAGAGAATAGTATATCAAATTGCGTCAACCTGAACATGTTGCTTCGATGTCGGTGTTGACATATCCTGAAAACACGTCGTGACTACAAGGAGGCGGCTTGGTGCTACCACGCTCAGATATTTTGCAATTGCCAGGATACACTCCAGGTCGTTCAATACATACCGTGCAACAAGAAACTGGCCGAACCGATGTCGTGAAATTGGCATCCAACGAGAGCTTATGGGGGCCATCACCCAAGGTCTTGGCCGCACTAAAGACTATGGGAGAAAAAATTTTGTATTATCCCGAGGTTAAATCGCAACCCCTTTTGGATCGAATCGGCGAAGCTCATCACATCGACCCCAGCCTGCTTTTGGTGGGCAATGGAGCCGACGAACTGTTGCGGCTGGTCGCGGCCGCTTTTGTCAACCCAGGAGATGAGGTCATTTATCCCCGTCCCAGCTTTGCTGCCTACGGCCACGCCACCCGATTATCAGGAGGTGAAGGAGTTACAGTCCCCTTAACTGCCACGGGGTCCGTCGATTTAACCGCGGTATTGTCAGCCATAACAACAAAAACTCGCCTCATTTATCTATGCAATCCCAACAACCCGACGGGGGGAGCCTTTAACCAAGCCGAATGGGACTGGTTTGTGGGTCAAATCCCCCATGATATCGTAGTGGTTGTCGATGAAGCCTATCGAGAATACGCCAACATGGCAGATTATCCCGATGTCGAGTCGTTAATCCAAAGCGGTCGACCGTTCGTTATGGTGCGCACCTTTTCTAAGATCTACGGACTCGCCGCGCTGCGAATTGGTTGGGCAATGGCCCCGGCGGCCATTATCGACTGGTTGTACCGTGTCCGGGAACCATTTTCAGTAAATCTCGCCGCAGAAACCGCAGCTTTAGCGGCGTTGGACGATTCGGCCTGGATAGCGGAGGTACAGAAAGCCACCCTTAAGGTGCGAGAATCTGCCATGGACCAGATTCAGCGCCTAGGTTTTGAGGCATGGCCCAGTCAAGCCAACTTTATCACTATCAAACTCCCGAGCGACAGCGCGGCATGGGCAAAAGCACTGGAAAACCGAGGATATATCGTAAGAGCTACTGATAGCTTTGGTTTACCACGCAATATCCGAGTGACCATGGCACCAAATTCCGTGATGCAAGCTTTTCTTGATACGTTAAAAACCTTAGCGCACGATGGATTCTAATCAATATCTTGACAATATTCCACAATGCGGTTAGTGTATCCACAGGACTTTCGTACGGTGATGCATTATCTTGGTGAGGTGCCCGAATTGCAACAATGGCTGAATAAAAACCTGCAGCAGTATCAATTATTAGTTGACCTACTAACCGGGTTATTAGACCGCGGGTTTTATCCTGTTCCCACTGATCCCACGGGTCACCAGAACTTTAGAATGGACCACACGCTCGCTATTATTGATACGCTGAACCGCTTTCCTTATCGTGAACCAAATGGCCCCTTGAAAGTATTCTCCACGGGCCCAGTCTATAAGCCTACGTCGTCACAATGGACAGAAACGGTCGACGTTGAAATTTTAGGGGGAACTCCTGCGGAATCCCTAGCCCTGGTCGATGATCTGCTGCTCTGGCTGTGTCGGGGAGCAACCCGACCCCACTTGGTTGTCGGAAACCTGGCAAGTCTCCACCGTGCGTTGGACGCCGCAGGATTAACCGACTTAGAAATCACTACCGTGATGAGCCATCTGAGAAATGGTAACCGAGTGGATGCCGAGGCACTATTAGCAAATCGGGTCCCAGCATCTCACCGCATTTTTCATACGGTGGCATGGAGTCATTTCAAAACTGCAGGCACTTTTGATCTGCCACCGGAATACTACAGTTGGCTGGAAAAACTGACGCCCTTGAGTGATGTGTCTTGGGATTTGGCCTCTGTCGGAACCTGGCCGTATTACGATGGCCTCGTATTTAGTCTGTACGGACCAAACATCGGCCAGCCCCTCATTCGCGGCGGACAATTTCGTCTGGCACTGGGCGGCCGCTCCTGGCAGGGCATTGGCTTTACCGTGTTTGTCGGGGCATACGAACAATTTGTTCAGGGGGTTTCCTAAATACCATGTCAGAACTTACCGTGGCGATTGCCAAAGGAAGGATTTTGGATAGCTTTCGCGTCCTATGGGAGGGATCCGTTGGCCACTGGCCGATTCCCGACACTAGTCGCCAACTATGGTTCCCACCCACCGGCCAATCCCCCGGCATGTTGATTGCCAGGGCCCGCGACATTGCCACATTAGTGGCTCTCGGGGTAGCGGATGTCGGAGTCGTCGGTCTTGACGTGCTCCGTGAATATCCTACCCCTGATGTGCTGGAAGTCGCCGACTTAGAGATCTCACAATGCCGAGTAGTGATTGCCGGCACCCACACTGATTGGCCCGAGGGACCTGTCCGCATCGCCACAAAATATCCGAGAATTGCTGACGCGTTTTTAAAGCAACACCAGATTGCCGGAGAATTAGTGTCTCTTTCCGGGAGCCTGGAACTGGCTCCTGTGTTAGGCTTAGCCTCTTATATTATTGACATCGTGGATACCGGGCGCACTTTACGGGAGCACGATCTCTTTGAGGTGTCGACCATCATGGCATCCAGTGCTCGTCTGATAGCTAATCCCGCACATTATTACACCAAGCCCGAAGTCCAAGAATTCCGTGACCGCATGGTCTGTATTCGGAAAGGAGCGCCCTATGCCAACTGTTGATGAAATTTTAGATCAAATTCAATTACGGGGTGTCGAAGCCGCGCTAGAATACACAAAACGTTTTGACGGCATAATGCTGACAACGGAGGAGATTGTCTTTGACCCCACGACCGCAACTGCCCCCAAGCTGCCTCCGGAGGAAGTATCCGCCCTGTCTTTTGCTCGAGATAACATTTGCCGGTTTCACGAAGCTACCCGTCCTCAGGATGTAACCATCACCCCTCAACCGGGGATCACCTTGGGGGAACGTTATGTCCCCTTGGGGAGAGTCGGAATTTATGTGCCTAATGGAGGATATCCCCTAGTATCCAGTTTGCTGATGCAGGTCATCCCCGCGCAAGTAGCCGGAGTCAAGGATATCGTCGTCGCCATTGCGCCGAAAGACGGTTTAGCGTTAGATTCTCGATGGCTTTTTGCACTCCAAATGCTGGGGGTACGGCAAGTATTACGCTTAGGGGGCGCCCAAGCCGTTGCCAGTATGGCCTATGGACTCAAAGGATTTCCGCCCGTTGATATGATCACTGGTCCCGGCAACCGATTTGTCACGGAAGCCAAACAGGAAGTGTTCCGCCGTGGTTTGTGCGGAATTGATTTAATTGCCGGCCCTTCCGAAGTCTTAGTCATTATCAGCGACCCTAGTCTGGCAGAAAACGCCGCCTATGACCTCTTAGCCCAGGCAGAGCATGCTGACGATGCCAAAGGGATTATGGTGACGTGGCGCCCCGAAGTAAAATCAGCGGTCGAGACAATTGTAGCCCAGGAAACGCGTCGATACGAAAAACCCTTGGGACAAATTGAGCTCCATCTGGTGGATTCCCCTATCCAAGCGGTGTCCTTGGCCAACCGGGTAGCACCTGAACATCTAGGTCTTATGGGAGATGAGGCCGAAGCGTTAGAGAACCAGATTCGCACCGCAGGTGCGCTCTTTGTTGGCCCTTATTCCGGGCAGGCTCTCGGTGACTACACCGCGGGACCCAGTCATGTGCTTCCTACAGGCGGCAGTGGCCGCTTTCTATCGGGTCTGACAACGCGCACTTTTATGCGCCGCATGTCGGTGATCCACACCACTGATGATCTGCCCGAAAACTATTTAGTCCACACGCAAAAATTAGCCCATCTGGAAGGTCTCCATTACCACGAAAAATCCATGAGGGTTCGACACTATGCCAGGGAGGACAATCCGTCATGAGAAGTGCCTCCGTATCTCGAGATACCAAAGAAACCACGGTGATGGTGGAGGTCGCATTGGACTCGGTACGCCAATCCCCTGTTATTGATACCAATCTACCGTTATTGAACCATTTTCTTACCGCTTTTACCTGGCACAGCGGTCTCAATTGGTCTATTAAAGCGACGGGCGATGTTGAGGTCGATCCACATCACCTCATTGAAGACGTGGGCATTGCCATAGGACAAGCGTTAGACCAGGCGCTGGGCTCTCGGGCTGGTATTGCCCGCTATGGCCAGCGATACCTGCCCATGGACGAAGCTTTGGTTTTGTGTGTACTGGATTTTTCTGGCCGTGGTCAACTCTATTGGCACGGAGCGTTTCCTGACCGCGCCATCAATGGGATTCAAAGCGAGGTCTGGTGGGAGTTTTTCAATGGCTTGGCACGCCATGGACGCGCCACAATTCACTTGCGATATCTTGATGGCATTAATGCCCACCACGTCTATGAAGCGCTGTTTAAAGCATGCGGACGTGCTATCGGTGAAGCCGTAAGCCTCGTTGACGACACGGTGCCGTCAACCAAAGGAGTGTTGTAACCCCATGTTCAAGGTGGCAGTCATAGACTACGGCAATGGCAATCTAGGCAGTCTTTTGTCCGCTTTAAAGAGGTTGCCGGTGTCGGCCCAGGTCTGGCAAAACCAAATCGATGCAGGACCAGTCGATGCCATCATCTTTCCTGGCGTTGGTGCCTTAGGCTCCGTAATTCACCACTTAGACCTTAGTGGATTGCGCCCCATTTTGGAGCAGCACGTAGAACGGTCACATCCGGTGCTTGGCATATGCCTTGGGATGCAATTATTTTTCGAGGACGGAGACGAAGGCGGATCCGGTCTAGGGTGGATTGCCGGAAGCGTTCCCACACTCAAAGCGCAGGTGTTGCCGCATATTGGCTGGAATACCGTGGCTCATAGCCAAGGCGACGGCAATGGGGCCCAAGATCCGGCATATTACTTCGTGCATACCTATCGTGTGCTTCCCACCAATCCCGATATCATCGTCGGGGTTACCGAATATGACGGGGAAACATTTCCCAGTATTGTAAGAACGCATTCCCTTTATGGTGTGCAGTTTCATCCTGAGTTATCCGGAGCCACAGGACACCGGCTGCTGTCCCAATGGCTACAGGAGGTGCGTGAGAAGTGATCGAAGTATGGCCTGCTTTGGACTTGTTCTCCGGCCAGGTGGTGCGGTTGCGTCAGGGACTATATGACCAGATGACTGTCTATCACGAAGATCCAATCGCCATGGTCGCAGAGTTGCCGCAGAAATTGCCCCGCATCCATCTGGTCGATCTTAAAGGCGCCCAATCAGGTATATTCTCGGAATGGACCGTGTTGCAAGAACTGTGCCGTCAGGGCAGCCAAATCGAAGTAGGGGGCGGATTTCGCAGCCTAGACACCATAGCTGAGGCATTGGACAGGGGGGCGGACCGCATCATATTAGGCAGTCAAGCCATTTCAGATCCAGAGTTTGCAAAAATGGCACTGGATCGGTTTGGTCCTACCCGTTTGGTGTTAAGTGTCGACATTATGCAGGGACGTACCCGAATTCACGGCTGGCAAGATGACGGACCTTTACCCGATAGCTTGTGGGAAAATCGATATGCCATGGGCTACCGTTTGTTAAATGTCACCGATATTTCTCGCGACGGAACCCTTCATGGTTTAGACCCAGCGTTTTGGCGTCATTGGGCAAATGTTTTGGGAGATGTTGGCGCGGGCGGTGGGATTCAGTCGCTCGCTGATATTGAACAACTCGCCAGGTTTGGGATACCCCGAGTAGTCATTGGCAAGGCTTGGCTTTCGGGAGCCATCAAATTACAGGATGTGTTGCCATGTTAATGCCGCGTATTATCCCTTGTTTAGATGTTCGCCACGGCCGTGTAGTCAAGGGTGTTCGCTTTGAGGAACTCATCGACAGCGGAGATCCGGTAGCCTTAGCGCAGCAATATGCTGAACAAGGGGCCGATGAAATTGTGTGGCTGGACATTGTCGCGACGGTCGAAGAAGAAGAACTCAGTCTTAACTTAATCGCGGCCGCCCGAGACTCGTTGGCCATTCCTTTAACCGTAGGGGGCGGGGTTCGTTCATTAGCCCATGTGGAACAACTGCTGGCTCATGGGGCGGACAAGGTGTCCATTAATAGCTACCCATTGTCGCATCCCGAATTCATTCAGCAGATCGCCTCTCGTTGGGGATCACAGTGTGTCGTCGTTGCCGTCGATGCACGGCGGGAACAGAACCACTACCAAGTGTATAAAAATGGAGGGCGAGTTCGCACGGCTTGGGAATTGGGAGAATGGCTTCACGTAGCACAAGATCAAGGAGCTGGGGAATTTTTGCTGACCAGCATGGACCGTGACGGAACCCAATCGGGCTACGACTTGTCTATGCTCGCCTATGCACGCAGCCGAGTATCTAGGCCCATCATTGCGTCAGGCGGCGCTGGATCTGCGGGAGACGTGCTTCGGGTGCTCAAATCGGGCCAATCTGCCGTATTATTGGCCTCCCTGCTGCATCAGGGTAAAACCACCGTATCTGCCCTTAAAGCCTATCTAGTCGATGAAGGAGTATCCGTCAGATGGCCCGTGTAATAGAAAATGGCAAGGTGTTGTATCCCATTACCGTACAAGACACTGCCACCCTTCAAATTTTGATGTCCGCATTTGCCGATGATCAAGCTCTCGAACTGACCCGCACCACTGGGTTAGCCCATTTTTACAGTCGTAGCCGCAAGGCCCTATGGCGCAAGGGAGATACCTCTGGCCATCGCATCTACGTCTCGCAAGTGGTGTCCGATTGCGATCAGGACAGTTTTTTATATCTCGCCCGGCCCGAAGGACCAGTGTGTCACTTGGGCACTACGAGTTGTTTTGCCGAAACCCCGACTGCCATCAACCCCCTAGCGAAATTACAATCCTACGTAGAGCAATCTGTAATACACCCGCGCCCCGAATCGTATACCATGTCCCTCTTACAAGGAGACCTGGAACGATTGGTCAAAAAAATTGGGGAGGAAGCCATTGAAGTCATCACCGCCGCATATGCCCCGCAAGAACAGCAGCAATCTGCGTTGATATGGGAAAGTGTCGATTTGCTCTATCACTTAACCGTGGTATGGGCACGATTTGGTATTACGTTGGACGCTTTAATGACTGAGATCGTTCGCCGCCACCAACCCAATCCGTCCTCCGAGTCCGAGCCATAAACCGAGCCACAGCAGGCAAAACACGGTGAGTTGCCATTGGCGGTGCCACCATTCGGGCGCTAGTAGCCATTGCCATCAAACGAATGCTAATGGGGTTGCCGACCACGGTAACCTCTTCTTGCAACAGCGGCCAAAGTTCTCCCACGGCATCCCCCAACAGCAATGCGGTGTGAAAACTTCGTTCGGGATCTCCCTGATCAATAGCCTGCCACAAATCTTCGACCGGAACCTGACCGGAAGTAGCACTTACCCCGGTTGGTGATTGGTGTCCACGATATCCTGCAGCCAACAAGGCAGCGAGTCCCCAACCCCATGCCGACCATACCAAATGGCGTTCTTCGACCTGCGATCGATGAGCTCGGCTTAGCATCAGCATGTCCATTACGCCCAAGCCTTGCCGCGAAAGAAAGTCCCAAGCCGATCGATCTGCGCCACTTAGAGCGTCCACCATCAACTGGCCAATCAACCACCGCAAATCTTGCGTCTTAAGCGACTGGGAAACCCGAGCAAACAGCTGAAGCAGTTTTTGAACCTGGCCATCGCGATAGACTTGATAAAAAGTTTGATCGAGATTGGGATGAGGGTTGTTGGGCAAATGTTCTTCCAGTGTCCCTTGAAAATAGCGATAAAAATCCAATGGCCGTGTCATATCGCCCTCCTCCACGGTCCACCCAGCTAAACCAATTGCTTCGCTCTGATTTGCCGCCAGCGCCTGCCAGCGCGACACCAGGCGCATCAGTGCCCAGCGGTCTTCTCCTGCCCAATACGATGCCAAGTCGCCGCTAACCCGCCATAGCGAAGGCAATACGGTGCCCACATCTCGCTGCAAAGTTTGTTTGACCAAATGCTCCATTAACCCCGAAAGGCCTTCACGTGCAATCACTAGATGAGTTTCCCATTCCGCCAAGTCCGGGCGTCGTAAGTGCCACGCTTGTTCCAACCCTACTCGTTCATCACTTGCTTCGGCCACCTCTAAAAATTTAGGGCGCCGCGCCAACAAACGGAGCAGCAAATCTTGCGCAATGCCCCATCCGGTGTCACTCGGATGATGCAGTAAATTTTGCGTTAGTAACCCGATATCGACGATTTGCACTAAATAAGCCTCAGTTTCCGATTCCCGCGGTATAGTCGCAAACCTCCACAGCAAACGCACCAGTTCAGGATAAGGCAGTGCCCTTCGTTTCCAGTCCTCTAGCCATCCGATAGCTTCTCCCAGCGCCAAGCGATTCATTTCTTCTAACATCTGGGGTCCCAAAGATCTCCATGTTTCATTCCATCGCATGTATGCCAATCCTCTCCACAATCTCATTGCCTATTGTACCGGACGGTCTACCCTAACAAGAAATATTAAGCGGGATCTCAGCGGTGAGTCTAGACACTAGCCGTTGAACGGGGCACAATATCAAAGAGAAGTTGAGGACTCAGAGGAGGAATGGTTCGTGTCGTTTTTGCGCTCGTGGGGTTATGCCAAGCATCGCGCCATCACATCATATCAAGAACAACGTCTGAACGAATTAGTAGACCGCTATCACCAGGTGCAAACAAAAAATTTCGTCGATGAACTCGATGTCACGCGCGTTATTTTAGGAAAGGAAGTTCCGTTTAGCGAATTGACGGTAGCAGAGGCTAATCGCATTGCTGCCCATCTCAATGTGCGGATTGCGCTTCACACATATTTCAAGGATGTCATGCCTGAACCCCTACCACCTTTTGAGACAGAAACCTTGTGGCTGGAAAATGACCGGCACCTGTTGGATCGGGTGATAGCCCGTGCAGGATGGGACACTGGTGAGTACTTTTTGTCTCCACATCCGTTGGATAAGGTTAGCAAACGGTGATGGAAACCGCCCGCGTTTTAGTAGTCGACGATGAGCCGGCCATTCGGGAAATGCTGGAGATGGGTCTCAAACACCGTGGCTTTGACGTTAAAACCTCAGGCGATGCTGCTGAAGCACTAGCGGTGGTATCTCAATTTGCTCCTCATGCTGCCATTGTCGATGTCATGCTGCCAGGCGAAAATGGTTTTCAACTTAGTCGGCGACTCCGCCAGGATCCCGACCTATATATTCTATTGCTAACCGCCCGCGATGCCGTGTCAGATCGGGTTCAAGGACTCGAAGGCGGTGCCGACGACTACTTGGTTAAACCCTTTGATTTCGATGAATTGGTGGCAAGGCTCAGGGCTGGTCTACGCCGGGTCCGTCGTGAAGACACCGGGGTTTGGCGCTACCAAGATCTCTCGATGGATGATGCCAGCCATCGGGTGCAGCGGGGAGAAATTCCAGTTGCCCTAACGGCCAAGGAATATGAGTTGCTGCGCTATCTCATGTTGAATCCGGGTATCGTGCTGTCTAAAACACAGATCTTGCAGCATGTGTGGGGATATGACTATATTGGGGACGATAATCTGGTAGAAGTGCACATTTCCAGTCTGCGCGACAAAGTGCAGGACCACGACAAAACGATTATCCAGACCGTGCGGGGCTTTGGATATCGTCTAGGCGTGTAATGCGCACCAAGCACACGCTGACAGATCAATTAATTGGCCGCCAAATATTGTTGCTGGCCGTCCTAGTACTGTTGATCGCGTTAAGCCAGTTTGTCATTCTGCGGGCTGTACTGCTTAACACCGCCGCCCATTCACTGCATCAAGAAATTGCCGTGCTTGGCCCAATTATTCACCGGCAGCTTATGGTCGATGGCCAATTGCAGTTTCGTGTTTTAGCCACTATTTTAAGTGCCCGTCTTAGCACCTCCGGAGTCAACTTAATTATTGCGGACAACACTGGGCAAATCGTTTCTACCTCACCTCGGCTCATTGGCCCTACACCTCCACCGGTCGTCTCCGGTCACTACTTCCTGTGGCAAGGATATTTGGTGGTCAGCAGCCGTCTCGGCGATCCCTATTTCCCTGATGGCAGAATTTGGCTCCTTTCTCCCATGGCGCACATTGATGACATTTTAAGTCGCGACATCTTTTTGGTGGCAGCGCTAGGTGCTTTAATGCTAGCTGTAGCAGCATGGGTCGGCTCCGTGATTGTACGCCGCAGCTTAGTACCCCTGGAAAAGATACGGGCTAGTACTATACGCATTGCCCAAGGCGATATTGGTCACACCACCAACTTAGGCAACGCCCCAGCCGAACTCGCAGAATTGGGCGACGCCATTAATACCATGTCGTTAGCCATTAAAGAGCTCTTTGATCAGGAAAAATTGCTCGCCGAACAAATGCGGCGGTTTGTTGCCGATGCATCGCATGAACTTCGCACCCCACTTACGGCCATCAACGGATTTTTATCCATTATTCAACAAGATGATCTAAGCCCTGAAGAACGTCAACGGGGAATGGATACGATTCGTCATGAAGGGCACCGCATGGCGCGTTTGGTCAATCAATTGCTTACTCTGTCTCGGATAGACACGCTGCCACAGACAGCAGTGGCCCCAGTACCCTTGGACCTTGAGGCGTGGGTGCGCCACGTCAAACCCATGCTTGCGCCATTAGTCAAGCCCCACCGTCTCGACTATCAGATTACTCCGGTTACTGTCCAAGCCGACCCTGACCGTCTTACAGAAATTGTCCTCAATCTCGTGGAAAATGCCGCGCGGTATTCTCCTCCAGGGGAGCCTATCGAAGTTGTCATCTCCCACAGCAATGATTATGGGATTATAGAAGTGAAAGATAGGGGTCCAGGTCTTAACCCCCAAGATCTTCCACACATCTTTGACCGCTTTTACCGTAGTGACCAAGCTCGCACCTCATCCTCTGGGGGCACTGGGCTCGGGTTATCTATTGTGTCTGCTCTTACCCAGGCCCAAGGCGGTACAGTGGAGGCTCATAACCGGCCTTCTCCAGAACACGGCGCTATCTTCCGTGTTAAGTTGCCGTTAGCTTCAGGCTCCCCCGAATCTTAAAGCAAACTTTAGCCAATTTTGGCATGATTCCCCCCCTTATGTGACACACTACCTGTCAGATTTGACCCATAAGGAGGAATTGGCTATGAAGATTTCAACGCGCATATTGGTGCCGCTAACTGCAGGATTTTTGGCATGCGGCGCTCTGGCTGCTGGCGCCACAGCTTTTGCTGCCAACCCAACCCCATCGCCAGCCACTGGAGCCTACCACGCGAAAAAGGACTGGATGGCACCCATGATGATGCACCGGGCCCGATGTCATTCTGGCCAAATCGCCCAATTGACCCCGACCACTATCACCATTGCTTGGGAAAATCGAAAGAGCGAAACGCTTCCCCTGGCAAATTTGACGGTCCGCGCCGGCGTCTATCCAGCAACCTCTGGCCTTTTGGCATCCGGAGAACGTGTTTTGCTGTGGGGTAGCCATACAAAATCCCCCCAAGTAATCGTGTTGCCGGTCGCTCACGGAGTGCTGACACCAAGCGATGGTGGTTGGTCGGTCGTCAACGCCAAGCATAGCTTTGCGCTTAAGGGATCGCCCCAACAAGTGTTCGGGTTGGCCAATCTCACTGCAAACACCCACGTGATGGTATTCGGGAAACGAGCCCAGGATACCGTCACTCCTTACGCCATCGCTGCGCGCCCCCAGTGGGACTTGGGGACAGTAACCGCCAATCAAAATGGCTGGCTGACCATTGATACCAAAGCCAACCCCAACCTAAAGCTCTCCATCGCAGGGCTCCCTATGGCCGATCGGCTTGCCCAACTTCCCGTAGGTCATGCAGTGGTAGTCGTTTCCGACCCCTTGTCGCACAAACCTCTAGCGGTGTTTCCACGCCATCACCAAAGAATGGAACCTATGGGTGGTCAGTTCTCCGCTGGCAGATTGATTTCAGATAACGGCCAAACCGTTGTCGTCAAAAATCCTCTAGCGTCGGACACGATATCTCTGATCGGCGATACCGTTACTGTGAAATGGCTCAACCATCCGAATGCCACCTTGTCCCAAGTGCCATTAGGCACGCCGGTGCTCATTCACAAAACAGGCCCCAACACGTTGGTCATCCATGTATTTTAGCCTGGCACCAAGTGCCCGGTAAGTTGCTGGCCGCCTCAACTGAAGCCCGTGGCAGGTTACTACGGGCTTTTTTGAGGCATCGACAGCTATTTAGTGTCGTGCAACACTTGTTCTTGGCTCGGCCACACGGGTGTCCGTTTCGACAAGAATGCAGAAATGCCTTCTTTGGCATCCGGGTGAGTGCTTTGCAAGGTGATCACTTCCGTAGCATAGTCCAAGGCTTCATCATCCGTCATCTGCCATTGTTTTTGCAGCATCCGTTTGCCGATGGTCAACGTTTCATGGCTGTACTGTGCAATCGTGTGGGCTAGTTCCAAGGTTTTCGCCTCCAAGATTGCCTCGGGCACCGCATAATTAATGAGGCCATAAAGTTCTGCATCGCGAGCGGACATAAATGCACCGGTAAAAAGCATCTCCGCGGCCTTTTTTCGGCCAAGGTTACGAGAAACATGCACCGCTGGGGTACTGCAAAAAAGACCGATTTTAACTCCGGGTGTCGCAAACCGGGCAGTATCTGCCGCCACAGCCAAGTCACAGGCCGCCACCAACTGACATCCTGCAGCTGTAGCAATGCCCGACACCTCAGCAATCACCACTTGAGAAGATTCCCGAATGGCACGCATGGTAGCTCCGCAAGTTTGAAATAAATGATGCACCTGGTGTGGTTCTCCCTGCAAAACTTCGTTTAGGTCGTGGCCAGAACTGAACACGGGTCCTTCTGCTTTGATAATTACCACATTGATGTCCGAGAAACCAGAAAGTATGCGAATATGCTGCTCGAGCTCTGCCAACAGTGCTTCCGACAATGCATTGCGCCGTTTTGGGTTATTTAATGTAATATAGGCAATGCGTTCCGAGTCATGATGCTCTACCACTGCTAAAGCCATACCAACACCCCCTGGATTTGTGTTGCTCTCATGATACCACCTCTACAGTCCGAATTCTCAAGCCTTCCCCGTTTTGCCGGCTTGCCGGAACGCCTGACTTATGGCAAGATTACAGCGAGCGATAAAATACCCGGCGAATCCTCACGAATAGGATCCATACTGTTCGTGCAATAAGCAGGATCCCACGATAACAATTTTTGTCCCCGCTTACGGACAAATCTACTGGTTAAAGGAGACCATACATTGAAGGCAGTGATCTTGCGTGAGCTTGGCGGCCCAGAAAAACTTTTGTATGAAAATCTCCCCGACCCCGAACCCGGGCCCGACGAAGTCGTGGTAAAACTTAAGGTCGCGGCACTCAATCGCCGTGACGCTTATGCCCGTCAAGGTTTGTACCCTGGCGTACGTCTGCCTGCAATCCCCGGATCCGATGGCGCCGGAACTATCGAAGCGGTTGGATCCGACGTGAAGGATCTCAAATTGGGCGAGTCCGTAGTGATTAACCCTGCCTTAAATTGGGGCCCCAATCCAAGATTCTATGGCCCGCAATTTAACATCCTGGGAATTCCTTCCGATGGAACCTATGCCCAGTTTGTCAAGGTCCCTGCGGCCAATGTGTATATCAAACCCCATCACTTGACTTGGGACGAAGCCGCAGCCCTTCCATTGGCAGGACTTACCGCTTACCGTGCTCTGTTCACCAGAGGCGAACTCCAAGCAGGGGAAACCGTCATCATTCCGGGAATTGGTGGAGGTGTGGCCACCACATTGCTGCAAATGGCGGTGGCTGCCCAGGCACGCGTCTTTGTCACCTCAAGCTCGGACGAAAAACTGGCCAGAGCTAAACAATTAGGAGCTGCCGGAGGCGTCAATTACCGTGATCCGCAGTGGGTCAAAGAACTCCGCTCATTGTCTGGCGGTGCCGACATTTCCATTGACAGCATCGGTGGGTCGGTCTTTAACGATCTCATTGCCTTGGCCAATCCTGGTTCCCGTATTGTAGGATTTGGTGCAACCGCTGGACCGGTGAATAACCTTGTAATGCCGCGGCTTTTCTTTAAACAATTGGATGTTCGCGGCAGCACAATGGGTAGTCCTATCGACTTTGAAGAGATGCTTCAGTTTTGTACAGTTCATCAAATACGTCCGATCATTGATCAGCATTTCTCCCTGGAAGAGGCAGGCGTTGCTCAGGCAGCGATGGAAGAGGGAGTCCAATTCGGAAAAATTGTGCTGGACATACCAAATTCTTAGCCGAAAAATATAGCGCGTGAGGATTTAACTCCGAGACTTTTCGTGTGAAACGGTATCATTCCAGGCAGGCATAACGAGGCCTCTACTCATTATACTAACGCGCCAATCGCACCCGTAACGTTCCTCAATTTAGCTGCGACGACCCTAATTTTAGACATGAGGCGGATGTCCGTGTGCCGAGACCACGGATTCCACAAGTCGATTCAACACGACCCGGTTGATATCGGGATGGTCCGAGAAGCTACCCCTGAGAGCCCCGGCCACGAACCGATTGCCCCATGCGTCCCATCCTGCCGCTTGCAGGATGGGACCTACATCCTCCGGATCAGATGTGGGATACCAGTGCAGAACGCCAAGCATGAGCAACAAGTTGGGAAGACTGTGGTCGCTGGGATATCCTGCAAATTCCGTGTCAATCACCCGACGCCATGCGTCCCACGAGCTCCCCGGATAGGTCGTCTGTAAGAGCGTATGGAGGTCCGCGATCCCAGGCCACTGGGGATCGATTCGCGTCGTTGCGTGGAGAATTCCCCGGATTGCATCCTGGGGCGTCCAGTCCCGCGGCAACCCGCTAACCGCGTGCGCCACCACCGCTGCTGCCCAAATCCCCCATCCCCCGTATGCTGTCCGGGCATCGCCCGCCGCCGCCATCGCCGCCTGCTCAGGCACTCGGTAAATGGCGCCCCAAATCGGTGCCCGCCGCATAGCCCCAGACCCCTCACGGTAAGGATGCCAGCGCCCCAACCACGGCTCGTGGTTCCTATACCATCGGAGAATACGCTGCTCGGCTGGAGTATCCTGCACCTGGTTGGGATGTTCATCCCAGTGTTGCACGACATCCTCGGGATTCGGGAATCTTCGTCCGAGTGCGAGGTTCAGGCGCCAATGAGCAATACGATCCCGTTGTCCGTTCTCAGCCTGCGCGGCTCCGATTCCCCGGAGGGCCCCGCCGCAGAGTCGTGCCACCCAGGGAACGAAGGAATCTCGGTCAACAAAATGAGCCACCAACGGAGCGCCAATGCGCACCTTTTCTGGGCTGGGATATTTAAACGGCTCACGTAGCGGAAGTGTATCACGGCGTTGGAGCCACTCCTCGATTTGGGACGGAAGGGCCGCCTCGACAGATGGAACCAACGCAGGCCAGTCGATGCCCTCTGCCCACAGTTGGCAAAGGGCATCATCAGCCCAACGATCGCGGGTCATAACAAGTCTCCTCACCTAAAACAGATTGCAATAAGTCGCCACCGCAGCAGCTTTTAATCGCCGTACCGTATTACGGTTTTGCTGCTGAATTTCCAGCGCCCGAGGAATTGCCGGAATATCCTTGGGTTGGTCGATAAGAAACTGAGGCAGCGGACTTGACGATAACGATTGCCAGCGTTGAATCCACTCTGTGGGCGTCTTTGTCAATTCGTCGACGGGTGTCCCTGTCATTGCCATCCATAACAATGTCCAAGCTCTTGGCACCACCCGTGCCAATTCGTAACCCCCACCCCCTATCGCAAGCCATCGTCCATTGCAATACGTGTGTGACCATTGATGTGCACGTTCCGCCACCGTGTGATAGAATCTCGTCGTCGCCGATAGGTCTGTCAAAGGATCCCAAGCATGGCCATCACATCCATGCTGCGTCACTAAGATATCTGGCAAAAAGCGTTCCAAAACCTGAGGCAGTACAGCCTCTAGGCACTCCTGCCACGAATTGTCGTCGGTAAAGGGTTCCAGAGGCACGTTTAACGCATACCCATAGCCCCTACCCGTTCCTAACTCGCTGATGTCCCCTGTGCCAGGAAAGAGATAGCGGCCGGTTTCGTGAAACGAAATGGTCAACACTTCGGGATCGTCGTAAAACGCTGCTTGCACCCCATCGCCATGATGTGCGTCAATGTCAAAATAGAGAACCCGCCACCCCATTGCCTCGCGCAAATATCGGATAGCCACCACAATATCATTATAGATGCAAAAACCAGAGGCAGCGCCATACATCGCATGATGCAATCCCCCTGCAAGATTTAATGCATGTTGAGTTCTTCCTTGGGCAATTTCCTCGGCCGCCACGAGACTGCCCCCCACTGCCAAACTGGCCGCCTCATGCATCCCAGGGAACACCGGATCATCATCGGTGCCCAGGCCAAATCCTGTGGCGTCCCAGGACGCTGCCCCAGTCTCACTCATCCGACGAACTGCTTCGATGTAGGACGTGTCGTGCGCCGTTGCCAACTCCGCCATCGTAGCTCGTCGTGGTGACCGCATCACTTTAGGAAGGCCCATGGAGTCTATCAAATCCATCGTGAGTTTAAGCCTTAAGGGGTTAAATGGATGTCCTTCTCCAAAATTGTATGCTAAATATTCATCACTATAAATCATTTCCGCGTGTTCCATAAATCCGGCCTCTTTTCTGGTTGGTAAGTTCCATTGTAACAAACCCAAAGCAATTTCGTGATTCTGCTGTCATTGCCATGACTGTTGTGTCAAAATGAGGCCATCAAAATTGTTGTGGGAGGCCCCAATATGGCCAGAATCATCTTGCGTGACGGTCGCATCGCCGAGCTGCGTCCACCAGAAGATACCGAGTGGGATCGAGAGCATCTTAGGCGTCTCTTTCGAGAGTCTTCTCCCGACAGTTTATACTTTCGCTTCTTTCACATGGTTTCAGAAATTAGTCCTAAGGAACTGGAGCAAATGATGGCCATTGGTCGTGACGACAGCTACGCCTTGATCGCGGTCGCCCAAGACCGCATATTAGCTATTGGCGGGTATGCTGCATCCGGTCCCCAGACAGCAGAGGTCGCCTTTTTCGTCGATGATAAAATGCAAGGTCGGGGTCTAGGTACGCTGTTGTTGGAACAATTGGCACATCAGGCATGGCTGCGCGGCATCCGCCAATTTGAAGCGTTCGTCTTAGGCGAAAACCAACGAATGATCACGGTTTTTCGCTCGAGCGGTTTTGAAATTCACCAAGAATGGGCCGATGGAGTGCTGCGGTTAGTTCTCCCGCTCGGCGAAACCGAACGAGTTCGGGCATTGCAGGATACTCGAGACAAATTAGCGACCGCAGCCTCCCTGCACACATTTTTCGAGCCTCGCACGGTCGCCGTAATTGGCGCTTCACGTGACCCCCATCGTCTCGGCCACTTGGTTTTTCGCCACATTTTAGATGATGGATTTCAAGGCACTGTGTATCCGGTCAATCCCAGTGCCCATTCCGTAGCCTCGGTACGCGCCTATCCTTCTGTGGCTGAAATTCCCGAACCCTTAGATTTAGCTGTTGTGGTAGTCCCCGCAGATGGTGTCATGGAAGTGGTCCAACAATGCATCGCGGCAGGGGCCAAAGGCGTGGTTGTCACATCGTCTGGATTTTCCGAAACCCAGGATCCAGAGCGCATAACCCTAGAACACAAAATGACACAAGCCTTGCGGGAGGCAGGAATCCGACTTTTGGGACCCAATTGCCTAGGTCTGTTAAATACCCAGGAAACCGTCCAATTAAATGCCTCATTTGCCCCGCAATTGCCTCCTAAAGGTCCGGTAGCCATTGCCAGTCATTCAGGAGCACTCGGTATCGCAATTTTAGATTATGCCGGGCGCCTCGGAGTGGGGGTCTCAAGCTTCGCAAGCATGGGCAACAAAGCTGACGTTTCCGGCAATGACCTATTGCAATATTGGGAAGATGATCCAGCCACATCAATGGTGGTGCTCTATCTAGAATCTTTCGGCAATCCACGAAAGTTTAGCCGCATTGCCCGGCGTGTGACACAGCATAAGCCTGTTTTGGTGGTAAAAAGTGCACGGTCTCCCGAAGGGGACGTTCCTGTCGACGCGCTCTTTCGGCAAACTGGGATAATTCGCGCCAATACCCTAGAAGAATTGTTTGACGTGGTCGCCTTGTTGAGCCAGCAACCTCTCCCCCCGGGTCGCCGTGTCGCAGTAGTCACCAATGCCTCGGCGGCTGCCGTGATTACCGTCGATGCTTTAGAAGCTGCCGGGCTGTTAGTGGCCGGTGAACCTATCAACTTAGGATTTGACGCCTTGGCAGATGGATACCGGACGGCTTTGCCGCCACTTTTGCGAGATCCATCGGTGGATGCCGTTATCGTGCTATTCATTCCGGTTGGCGTGTCTGATGAAACTGCGGTTTCCAGCGCCATTGCTGAGGTGATTGCCGAATATCGCCGGGAAGTACCGGACGATCATGCGAAGCCGGTGGTAGCCAACTTTTTGATGACTGACGACACCATTTTTCGCTATATCAATGCGGGATCCTCAAAAATCCCTGTGTATCGGTTTCCCGAATCTGCCGTTCGCGCGCTGGCACAAGCTGCCAGATATGCGGAATATCGTCGACAACCCCAAGGACGCATCATCGATCTAAGCGCTATTAACCCTAGTGAGGCTCGCGCCATTGCCGTCGCGGCAATGACCCAGGAACATCTAGACGAGGCCGCAGTGGGTGCGCAAATCTTGCTCGCGATGGGAATTTCTTGTGGTATCGGCCAGCACCTGGAGGATCCAACAATCCATATTAAGGTAAACCTGGATCCATTGTTTGGTCCCCTCATGTCTCTACACCGGGAAGACCCTCAGCCATCTCCACATACGGACTCCACTTCTGCTCACATCTTGCGGATTATTCCTTTGACCGATTTGGATGCGTTAATGATGGCGAACCGGATAGTCCCGGATGATCTCCAACCCGGACTGCAAAATACCCTGCTGCGCTTGTCGCGGTTAATTGAAGAAGTTCCTGAAATTGCTCGTTTCGACTTGGACATAGCCACCATGCCAAATCGATCGTGGACCTGTACGCGAATCGGTTTGACCTTGTCCCCAGCGCACGGAATGTTAATTATTTAGCCATAATAACGGGAATTATTGCGATTATCATATAATCAGCATAAAGGGAGGCGATGAACATTGGCACAACACGAAGAAATAGAAAAATTTTTGGACAACACCATACAATATGCTGCGCCGGAGGCCTTACGGTCGCAGGGTATTCCACCGTGGGAGAAGGCATATGAAGAGGCATTAGATGGAAATCGTTATTGGGACCAGATTGCCCAGTCCCGTACCTGGCTACAACCGTACACCCGGGTTACCGAAGGACAATGGCCACAAGTCCGATGGTTCTTAGATGGTGTCACCAATATTACTTTAGATTGTTTAGACCGCCATATTAACGAGGGTCGCGGAGATCTGACGGCTTACATAGCGTTAACTGAACAAGGTTTAGAGCGACAACTCACTTACCGGGAATTAATGGACGAAGTGGACCGAATTGCCCGAGGATTATCGGCGTTAGGCATCTCGCGGGGTGACCGCGTCATTATTTACATGCCGCTCGTGTGGCAAGGCATCGTGGCGATGCTGGCCGCTGCCCGGATTGGGGCTATTCATAGCGTGGTCTATGCAGGTTTGGGATCGTCGGCGTTGAAGAACCGCATTGAGCAAGCAGAAGCCAAAGCCGTATTGACCGCGGATGTCACCTACCGCCGCGGCAAGGCCATTTCACTCTTGCCTATTGTCGAATCGGCCCTAAAAGATGTCCCTGAGGTTGCTCATACCGTGATTTTGCGTCGCCAACCAGAGACCATACTACCCCCTTTTGCATTAGACTGGGACCAATGGTTTTCGCAAGACCATCCCCACGTTCCGGTAGCCCCTATGCAATCAGAAGATCCGTTGTTCATTTTATTCACTTCGGGAACTACTGGCAGCCCCAAAGGTGCCATGTTTGTCCACGGCGGCTATTCCGTCGGTGTCCCCCAATTGCTGCAACAAGCCATTGCCTACCAGCCCGGAGACATCTTCTGGTGCATGTCTGATATCGGCTGGATTGTGGGCCATTCTCTCATTGTGTATGGTCCCCTTATTTCTGGCATGACAACGGTCATACGCGAGGGCGCTCCCGACTATCCCCAACCTGATGCGGTATGGGATACTATTGAACAGTACCACATCAGCAAAGTTTATACCGCCCCCACAGCCGTCCGCATGCTTCGCAAATTTGGTGAGGATTACGCCGCAAAACATCGTCTGGATTCTTTAAAATTAGTAGCCTGCGCGGGAGAGCCGCTAAACCCAGAAGCTTGGCGGTGGCTCCATGATGATGTCGGCCATGGCCGTTTTGCCGTAGTCGACAATTGGTGGCAAACTGAAACCGCTGGTCCTACCATTGGCACCTGGCCCACCATGGCCGCTAAGCCCGGTAAAGCGGGCAAGCCATTTCCTGGAGTCGGTGCCCGCATCGTGGATGAAAAAGGGCAGGACAGGCCTTTGAATCAAGGAGGGGCGTTAATTTTAACAAGACCATTGCCTCAAATGTTTCGCGACGTGTGGGGAAACCACGCCCGTTATGAGGAATATTTCAAGACGGTCCCAGGATCCTATTTATCGGGTGATGTCGCGGTATTAGACGCCGATGGGTATTTTGAAATGCTGGGTAGGGCAGATGATGTGCTCAATGTGGCGGGGCATCGCATTGGCACCGCGGACGTGGAATCAGCGTTGGTATCCCATCCAGCAGTGGCTGAGGCCGCTGCGGTAGGAGTGCCCGATCCCCTAAAAGGCGAGGCCATAATTGCCTATGTGTTGCTTCGCCCATCTTACCAGCCTGATCCCGAAATGGAAACAATCCTCATTTACCATGTTCGGCAAGAATTAGGGCCCATTGCCACCCCCTCCGCCATACGATTCGCTGATAAACTTCCGAAAACCCGGAGCGGAAAGATCATGCGGCGCGTCGTAAAAGCCTGGGAGCTCGGGCAAGACCCAGGAGATCTCACGACTTTGGATGATTAGGCTGTGGTTCCGCAATGGATTACGAGCGCCCCGATAAAGCGGGCGCTCGTACCAGAACTGTGGACCTAGGCAATCGGTTCTAATTCTGATGCTTGAGGAGCGTCTTCTTGAGCACTGCGCTCCAAAGCCAGTTTCTTGGTTTCGGGAATGGCCACCAGTGTTAGAATCGCCGCGATCGCCGCTATAGATGCTAAAAATCCTATGGCAAATGATTCTCCCATGCCCTTGAAAATCGCAGGAAACACAAATGCTGTTAACGACGCTCCTAGCCTCCCCGAAGCCACTGTAAGAGATTGAACCACACTGCGTACTTTGGTGGGAGCCAGTTCCACTCCTAATATCCCTGATGCCGAAACCGAACCCGGCCCAGCCTGTTGCAGCATGTTCTCCATCCCGTAGAGCAACAAGCCTACCAGAGGCACCGCTGCAGCCTCAACCCGATATAGACTAAACGCTAGCAAAGACGCCGCCATGCCCATAAACCCAAGAATTTGCAACGGTTTCCGACCCCATCGATCGATGAGTAACATGGCCACAACACCGCCAGGCACTACAAAACAGAATTCCATCACCAATTGAAAGGTTCCTGAAGACAACCCAATGCCTTTAGCGATTAGTGATGGACCAAACAAAATTCCAGAATAGGCTACGATATCAAACAAAAACCATAGCAATGCCGCGGCCGTAAATCGCTTCCACTGATGAGCAAAATAATACGAAAGAGTATGGGTATCTTTAAGATTTCCGTCAATGCGGGCCGTCCTATGCGAACCGACCACTTCGGCAACCACTTTTTCGACTTCTCGGTCATTTCCCGCAATCCGTGCCAAAAATCGTGCCGTCTCAGGCATTTTTCGACGCAAGTAGATCACCGATGCGGCAGGCAGGGATCCTGCGGCCAGCACAATGCGCCAAATCAAATTGGGCGGTACATGAAATGCCATCAAGATTAAGTACAGAACCGCAGCAAAGGTTGCTCCCAGGCCCCAGGTGATCCCAAACCCTAGTGCCACACTTTTGCCTCTATCAGCGGCATTGGAATGCTCTCCCATGATCAATGGGGACAATACGTAATCCGCTCCCACCCCGATTCCTAAGATAAAGCGGACCACGATGAGTTCAGGAATATTGCCAACAAAGGCTTGCGCCAACGCCGCGACCGCCATAATGGCAACATCTAACCCATAAAATGCCTTGCGACCCCGGTTTGCTAAAAAGCCAAAGACAATCGCGCCTACAGCCGCACCCACCAATGCTGAGCCCGCTAAAAGCGAGCTTTCGATACTGGTTAGACTTTTCACCCCAAATGAAGCCAAAGCTAATGTCAGCACTATGCCAATGGACGACAAGTCATAGCCATCGGTTAACACTCCCATTCCGGTGGTGAATATGGACTTGCCATGAAACCATCCGAATTTGGCTTGATCCAGAGGATCGAATAGGCTTTTCGCCCTGCTCATTTCGTTTCTCCTTTGTCGAATAAGATGTGAGTCCATGCTCATGCTCTAGACTCTGGTTCATCGTAAAATTGGCAGATTAACATCTCATGACAGGATGATTAATGGTTGATTATGACAGCGTTAAAATTTGCTGGGATCTAGTGCATGACCCAAAGGTCATGCAAGCGGCCCGTGTGTAGTATTTTCCGGTACCACCGGACGCGGTTTTGCAGCAGGTCGCGATGGAGTAGACCAGCATGGATACCAGGATTTCCCAAACATTTTGCTAAAAAACGGTTAAAACACCGTATAATAGTATTAAGGATCCTGTTTTTTAGCCAAAGTTGAGGATTAGAGAGGAGCGAAATGATATGCCGAAAATTTTAATGCTTACGGGCGATGGTGCCGAATCCCTCGAAGTGATGTATCCCTATCAACGTTTGCGAGAAGAGGGATATGAGGTAACAATTGCCGCACCCAGCAAAAAGGTCCTACAAACCGTCGTGCATGACTTCGAACCGGGATTTGACACTTACACCGAGAAAAAAGGCTATCGAGTGCAAGCGGATATGGCATTTAAAGACGTCAACCCCCAAGAATATCAAGCGGTCGTTATCCCGGGAGGACGAGCCCCAGAGTACATACGCAACGATCCTGATTTCGGACGCATTGTGCGCCACTTTTTTGATGTCGATGCGCCTGTGGCGCAGATCTGTCATGCCCCTTTGGCGTTAGCTACGGCAGGAGTCCTCAGGGGGCGTACCTCTGCAGCCTATCCCGCTTTAGCGCCCGATGTCGAAGCTGCTGGAGCGCACTTTGTTGATGGAGCGGCCGTTATTGATGGCAATATGGTATCCGCGAGAGCTTGGCCAGACCATCCGGAATGGATGCGCGCGTTTATCACAATGTTAAAAGAACGTGTGCCTGTGGCATAAGTACCCAAAAGGAGCTCCTTAAGTGAGAGCTCCTTTTTGGACCTTTGACATGTTGACTGCAACGTCTCCAAAACTTTATGGCACCAGTCACCTACGGTTTCCTGGGATACCACTCATTCGCTGGATCTCAACCAACCTGATATCCCGCTTCCCGGATCGCCTCTTTTAAGTTTTCTTCGGTGGTGACCGTCCCATCATAGGTCACTTTAGCCTCGTTATTTGCTAAACTCACGTTGGCTGCCTTCACTCCTGGCACCGCTTTTAAGGCGTTGGTCACCGTCATCACGCAATGATCACAAGTCATTCCTTTAATGCCCAATGCAACTTTTTCCACCGATGTTTCCCCCTTGAGGACTGTTTTTCTCTCATTAAATGCCTTTACCCGACAAAGACTCCAGTGAATCCACATTGACCCGACGAAGCGTCAAGGAATTCGTAACTACTGACACCGAACTAAACGCCATGGCTGCACCTGCCACCATCGGTGATAGAATACCAAAAGCCGCCAAGGGAATTCCCACCACGTTATAAAACAGTGCCCAAAAGAGGTTCTGCCGAATTTTAGCCATGGTGCGCCGTCCGATGAACACAGCGCGACGAATCCCGTCCACTTCCGGCCGAATCAATGTGACATCCGCAGTCTCCACGGCAATGTCGCTACCTTGGGCTATGGCAATGCCGATATAGGCCTTAGCCAGTGCCGGGGCGTCGTTGATGCCATCTCCTACCATGGCTACCTTGCGTCCACGTCTCGCCCATTCGGCAATCAACTCCGCCTTGCCTGTCGGAGACAACTCTGCATAGACGCGAGAGATGCCTACCTGAGTGGCTACCGCTGCTGCCGTCGCACGACGATCTCCAGTGAGCATGGCCACTTCAAGTCCCATATGCGTCAGTGCAGCCACCGCGTCTTTGGCATCATCACGTATTGCATCGGCGATACCAATAATCCCGGCTAAAGCCTGGTCACGGGCAACAAACACCACGGTATCCCCCTGGGTTTCCCATTCATCGACCTGTGTCTCAAATCGAGGTAAAACAGCTAGGGACACGCCATAATGTTCCATGAGGGTGCGATTGCCAAGTAACACCGTATGACCTTCTGCATCTTCACCCACAATTCCCATACCAGGTTCTTGATAGACATCACTGATAGCGGGCCAAGTCTCTTTTCCTGGCGCTTCCGACAATATTGCCCGAGCTAATGGATGATTGGCCTCTGACTCCAGCGCCGCCGCCAACGCCAATATCGTATCCCGGCTTTCAGTCTGCCGTACCGCTAGGACATTACGCACTTCCGGTTTCCCTCGAGTTAGCGTACCCGTCTTATCCAACGCCACCCAATTGACTTGGCTAGTACGCTCCAAGGCCTCGCCGCTGCGAAATAAAATGCCGTGCCTTGCCCCCATTCCGGATCCTACCATCACTGCCGTAGGTGTCGCCAAGCCTAGTGCACACGGGCATGCCACTACGAGGACTGCAACTGCTGGCAATATCGCCAAAGACCAATGTCCCGTCACTCCGCCAGTCGTAGCATAAGTTACTACCGCAATGGCCATCACCGAGGGCACAAAGATATTAGCAATCCGATCCGCAAACCGCTGAATCGGTGCTTTAGCCGATTGCGCCTCCTCTACCGCATGCACGATTCCAGCTAAAAGAGTATCTTCTCCTACCTTCTCCGCCCGCATGACAAACCGTCGGTCCCCTTGATTAACCGTACCAGCCACAACTGACTGATGCTCATGTCTTTCTTGCAACAAGGGTTCCCCGGTTAATAACGACTCATCAATTAAGGCCATTCCCTTTATAATCATCCCATCCACTGGCACACGCGATCCCGGCAATACCTGAATTTCATCTCCCGCCACCACTTGATCCAATGCTACTTCAACCCAATCCGATCCTCGCTTGACCGTAGCAGTGTCAGGACGCAGCGCCAAGATCTGTTGGATGGCCTCCGATGTGCGTCCCTTGGCCACGGCCTCCAGATATTTTCCGATTAAGATTAGGGTAATCACAGTTGCCGAGGAATCAAAATACAATGCGCGGCCGACAAACATGTCGTAAGTGGATAATGTCCATGCGGCCAGTGTTCCGAGCGCGACCAACACATCCATATTCGCGTTGCCGTGCTTTAAATTCAACCAAGCTCTACGCGTGAAGCTGAATCCCGGACCCCATTGCACCACGCTCGCCGCCACGAATTGGACAGGGCCCGCCACCAGCACTCCAGGCCCAATGGGCACCAGCATGTGCAACATGGCCCACCATACGGGAAGGCTAAACGCCATTGCCATCCAGAGCCGTCGACGTGCCTGTCGCGACTCCTTAACATGCGCATCATCCCCACCCCCAGAGACCACCTCTGGGGCCGCTCCCGCGGCATCCAAACTTTTTCGCACCGCATGGGGATCACCGACCCCTTTGAGCAAATCCACAGCAATGATTCCCTGCGAGGGGTTGCTGCGAACTTGGGTTACCCCAGAGAGCTGTTTCAAATCCCGCTCTAATTTGCTGCGTACAGGAGCTTCGTCCAATCCTGTAACATGAAAGCGAATCGTTTGGGTTCGGACTTGATATCCAATTTCGGTTACCGCACGAACGAAGTCCTCGGGACTGACAGCTCCCGGATCAAAAACAATATTGGCTTTTTCTAGAGCCAAGTTCACATCCGCAGCCGACACGCCGGGGATGTGCCGCAATTCCTTTTCAATGCGTAATGAGCAACTAGCACAAGTCATGCCGCCTATATCCAGTGTCAGTTGATCACGGTCCGCCGCTGTCTCAGTATTTGGCATCTGTCTTCCCCCTAGCTACCGCTTCACAACCTTACGGATAACGTGCATGACCTCTCGAATAGATGCCTCACCATTTTTCGCTTGTATGGCATCGGTCACACAACCCGAAAGATGACTTTCTAATAGAATTAGCGATACTTCGTCGAGCGCACCGGTAAGTGCGCTAATTTGCTGCAGAATGTCAGGACAATAACGACCATCATCGATCATTTTCATAATGCCCTTGACTTGCCCTTCGACGCGTTTAAGACGTGCCATTAACGCTTCGCGTTGCTCTTCATACGCATACACCGCGCCACCACCTTTAATACTGGTACTCCCCTATAGTATATACCTTGGTCAAAATTTTGTGCACACTAAATACGGCTACGCGCTGGCCATGCCACATGAAGTGCTTGGCGTTCCCGTTCATAAATGGCAACAAATTTTTCTGCCGCCTTGTCGCCGGACAACAATTCCAACTTTCGCACTTCAAGGGGGTCAGCAGTGCGGATAATCTCAAGTTCTTCGGCAGTCGGTTCCGGTGTTACCGCAACGGAGTCTGTCAAACCTGACACAGGAAAAGCCGTCCGCTCTTGCACCATCTCTGCTGTGACTCCCGGATGCAATGACGAAATAGCCATCGAGCCCCCCGGACCGGAAAATGTAAACACCCCCAAATCCGTAACCAATAAGCTTGGGGCGCCGCTTCTCCCCAAAAGCTGGTCACGTTCGGGCCCATTGCCGGCTCCGCTGCGAAAGTCTACCCGCGACACCACGCTGCGTGGATTGTGGTGAAGAACGTAATAGAAGATTTGAGAAAGATGACTGGTATCTTCGGGTATTCCGCGAGAGCCTACAAGCGCAACTTTAGGTTTGTGCCATGGTCCGATAGCGCTAATGTTGACATTGCCGAATTGGTCGATTTGGGCAGGATTTATCCAAATACGGAACAAGTCACAAAATATGGCATCAAAAATCTCTTCCATGGTAAGCGGTATCCCACGTTGCACATCAGTTAAAAACTGCCCTAAGGTCAATGTCGGGAGTGGCGTCACCTCCATGCCCGACTCTGGTGTTGCCAATACCGCCAATTCTGGTGCATGAGTCTTTTTTGCTACAAGTGCGGCCAGCGCCCCAAACGCGGTGACCGAACTAACCATCACCTCGCCGGAAAATTGGTGGGCCATGGTGGCAATCATCAATTCATCCAATGTGTAATCCATCATGTATCAGTCCCCCTCGTTGGATTTAGACGTGTAACCGCGATACCAGACCTTCGCGGCCACCCAAGCGATCTAAATATTGTTCATGGTCCACCCACACCATACGGTCTTGATAAGCATGCCACTGCTCCAGATCACCCGTTGCCTCCATATATTCTTCCATGTGGCGCAAATCGGCGCGATATTCCGGAGCGCACCCCGTGGGGTGAGCTCCCCAAGGCAATTCAGCCACACCTTGGGTATGGATTCGCATAATCTGCACGTCTCGGCCAAATCGCTGCAATTCATCCCCATGGAGAATTCGTTCGCACGACATGAATGTGGTTTTGGCCGCTTTGGCACAAAGGACATCGATGTGCCCGTCGCCCAAAATTACCCCGTTTCCTCGTTCGTCGGCGTAATTGACATGAATTAAGGCAAAATCCGGATGGATTGCGGGAACCGCGACCAAAGTCTCTCCGCCAAATGGGTCCGTAATAGTGCGAAATGATGGATTCACGGTGAGCACGTCTGTGCCCAATCCTGCCCTAGTGGGAAGGAAAGGAACTCGTTTAATGGCAGCGTCCAAACCCGCCATCACGGTATATTCGGTCCACTCTTCAAACGTCACATTAGAGTTTTGGCGCGCTCTTCGGAAATGGGGAGCCAACCCCATTACCTCAAATCCTACAAATGCGTAGATAACTTTGCTGACCACGCCCAAACCCAGCAACAAATCAACCTCAGGCCCTCCAACATTCACAATTAACGTGAGATCCTTGCGCCCACTCCGTGCCAACGCGCGCACCAACGCCATGGGCTTGCGCGACAATGAAGATCCCCCGATGGTGATACTGGCACCATCAGGAATTTGCTCCATCATGGCCTCCGCAGTTAACGTTTTATTCACTTTGCTTACACCTCCTATGATGACACTTAGACATCATAGGGGGAAACTCCTGCCGTTAACTGGGAAAATTGCCCACTCCAGGATGAGACATGAATCACGTCTATAAATTGCCGGATGAAAATCCGGGTAATTGTGCCACAGAGGGTGATACTAGTTTCATGTCGATATCATGGAGGTGACAATATGGCTCGTGGAAGCAGCACAGGAAACCGCGCATTGGTCCAAGGGGCAACCCGTGCATTGGATCAATTCAAATATGAGGTGGCGCGCGAACTAGGCATACAAGGAGTAGAAGACGGATATTGGGGCGATTTGCCGTCCCGTCAATGTGGCGCCGTCGGTGGCCACATGGTGCGAAAAATGATTGAGATGGCCGAGCAACAACTCGCCGGACGCCGTTAACGGCAATCGGCAACATCACAGGGTGACCCGCGCCTCCAATGGACAGCGCGGCTAATCCCTGTTTTACGGCGGGTCAAATTTCTAAGATAATCTTTCCAAACACTCCTCCCGACTGCAGATGTTCGTGCGCTTGGTCTGCCTGCTCCAATGGATAGGTATGGTCAATAACCGGTGTCAACTCCCCTCGGGCAAATAACGGCAAAATTCTAGGCAAAATTGCACTGCTTCCCAAAAACGCGCCCAAAATATTCTGGCGTCGACGAAAGACCCGGCCTAGTTCGAAACTTACTAAGCCACCTGTCGTAGCCCCCACGGTGACAATGGTGCCTCCCCGTCGGGTAGCAGACAATGATTGCTCGAAACTGGCTTGCCCCAATGAATCCACCGTCACGTCAACCCCACGCTGCTGGGTTAATGTCATGACTTCCCCTACCATATCCTCTTCGCCATCCCACACTAAAATTTCATCAGCGCCATATTGGCGCAGGCGGTCCGCTTGCTTGAAACTTGGCCGCACCACCGCAATGACCCGCAATCCGCGCCGATGGGCCAATTGTAAAGCCGCCAAACCCAGCCCGCCATTTGCACCCCATAACAGCACAGTTTGCCCCGGCAACACCTGGGATCGCATATAAAAATCCTCTGCAGTAATATACGGAACGCCAATCGAAGCAGCTTCCGCAAACGTAAGCCCACTAGGCATGGGAACCACATTTTGAGCCGGAACCACCGCATACTCGGCATAAGTCCCATCAAAAATCTGAAAAGCGCCGCAACTTGGCTGTTCGCCCGCCAAGCAGAAGCGACAGTGACCGCAGCTAAGACCGGGATTAATTACCACGCGCTGCCCCAGGGAAAACCCTGCAACATCAGGACCCAGCGCATCAATTTCCCCGGCTCCATCACTTCCCGGAGTTTTGGGATTGCCAAATCCCCCGAATGCACCTTGGCGTACCCAAATATCCCGATGATTGATTCCCGCCGCGCGCAATCGAATACGGACCGTTCCCGGACCCGGCTCAGGTGTCGGCACTTCTTGGTATCTCAATACGTCGGCAGCTCCCGGTTCAAATATTTGTATGGCTCGCAATCCGCAAATCCTCCTACGATACGACTTTTCATTGCTAATGTACCAAATTAACCTCACTAAGCGCCAGAGTTTCTTTCAAGGTTTGAGCCTGGCCACTTTGCTACCTATTTCCACATCGCCCACGAAAACGACCACACTAGTGCACGGGTTTGCCGCCAAAGATCAAAAGGTTGAAAATGGTCAGGAAATATCGGCCAGTCCCAATGCAGATGCTCCGGATCTTGGACGTATTGCAAGAACTGGAGCGATAAGGTGCGGGGCATTACCGTTAATGCATCGGGCTTTTGGACCAAGTCGCTTGCATACTCCGCAAACACTTCGATGGGCATGCCGCTTTCGTTGCTGCCCCACGGGACCAAAGCGGGCAATCGGCCCTGTCTATCGATATATTGGAGAATCCACCTCGCAGCAGTCCGCACAATGTGTGGAGACACCGACACAGAATTTGCGGATTGGTCCTCTAAAGGTTCCCATTTTAGAGGCGGCATGATCACAGGAACAGTCACCGCCTTCGGGATCGAAGGCTTGGCGATCATTGCCGCCAACAGATAAACTTGTTGTGCGGCAGACAGTGAAATATCGTCTTGGACCACGGGACCCAACTCTTGAAAAGGCAAGGCAACATTGCTCCACCGTAACGGATCCACCGTAACGGGTCCTAGTGGTTTTATCCGGCACTTGAGATCGTTTACGTCAACCCATTCGATATCCGGATGTGATTTGGCTGCTACTAAATACTGACGAAACGCTTCCATGGTGTAGGCCTGTTCTGAGCGGCTTCTCAGAGGAGCAGGGCGTAAATGGTCCGTCGTGGCACCATGAGCAAAATTGACCGCATCCCAAAATTTCGTTGTGACCAGTTCGGTCGGGTGAGCCATCACCATAAACACCTGGTTGTTGTGGTATTCTTTAGCGGCCTCATCAAGTTTGTCGAGGGCCAACGACCAATTTTCAGGAAACTTCAAGAGAAAGGGTTTGGGTGTCATCACCGGCGGAGACAAGTGCAAGACCTTTCCCAACCAATGCGGTTCGGCCAGGGGAACAATGTAACTATTCCAAGCATCGCTAAAAAAAATATCTATGCCTAATTTTGGCAAAGCTTCAACTGCAGCCGGAACCCAATTTGCGCCAGGTTGAGTGAAATAGGTCGGCATCTTTATTGCGGCCGCGACCATTTCCACTCCCTGGGCCTCGCGTTCTACAAAGGCTTGAACTGCGTCTTCGTAGGACAAGGATTCTAATTGCTCGGCAATTGTCGGATGCTCAGAATGGCTCCACGAATGAAACCCAAGAGCAGGTTCGCGTACCAATGCTTCTAAAACCTCGCGATACCCCCCTTTTAGCAACGCATTCGCTTTTTTCCCCACAATGCCATAGGAGCCTGCAATTCCTATGGCATGCATTGCCTTAAGAATTTCCTGGAGCGCATCGTGCGAGGCCATAGTGAGGTAATCTTCGACATCAAAACGGATAAGACCAATGGCACTCATCGAGAACAGCTCTTAGGTTCCGCCACTAAAAACTGGCAATGGTCATACAAAGAACGATACGCGGCGATTTCAAGCTGCAGTGAATGACGCGCTAGCACCCTCTTCCGTGCCTCAAGACGCATTCTTTTCACAGAGTCGCCCCCCTTCAAAGCTTCAGTTAACTGATGCACAAACTCGCCTTCGTCGCTAAACAGTAGTCCATTGGCGCCATTTTCCACCAAGTACCGATTTCCGGCAATATTACTGCACAGAACTAAAGATCCACAGGACAATGCCTCCAACAAGGCATTAGAAACTCCTTCCACGGCAGAAGTATTGATGACCACATCCACCGCATTATACCAATCCGGCATTTCTTCTTTAGGCACTTCACCGAGTAAATGAACCCACGGATTGCCACTGGCTTTACTTTTCACAATGCCCCATTCTCCTAAATGCCGCACGGGTCCAGCCACCGCCATATGAATGTCTATGCCCGTGGCTTCCCGCGTAGCCTCCACCAGATCAATGGCCCACGCTGAGCGCTTAACCGGCCGCACTCCACCAGCCAAGAGCACAAGCGGATGCGGTAGCGGGATAGCGGCCGGAGCAGGAGCGAACACTTGCTCATTAACCGAAGGAGAAATCACATGAATGCGATCCGCCCATCCAGGTTTGTCATCTAAGATTCTGCTTCTGGCGTCGTCGGTAAACACGACTTGGCACGCGACATCGTCTAATGCATCGGCTATCGGCCGATAGTCTGCGACCCAATCCTGCCATAGGTCTGTTCCGGTCCAGGTGACAACCATGCGATGAGGGTTAATGCCATGGCGCACCAACTGTACCCCCACCCGATTCGCATTCCATCCATGATAGACATCAAACGATGGTAAATGGTCCTGATACAAAACCGTGTCCGCGTGAAGTCCCTCAGATTGCAGGCCTTCTTTGACACGGCGGGCCGAAATGCTGTTGCCGCCGGTAGGCGGGGTATCTGCTGGAATAATCAATCCTACGTTCATAATTCGTCCCTTTCGTCCGTTATCCAATGCGCGTACCATTGGGAACGGGAGAGTCTGGTGATAATAATACGACGTCGGTGTCACTGACCATTGCGCCCAAAATTAATACCCGAGACGTTACACCTGCAATCCGTTTAGGGGGAAAGTTCACAACGGCTGCTACCTGCCGACCCACGAGTTGAGCCGCCGAATACCGCAAGGTCAGTTGAGCCGAGGACTCTTTGGTGCCGTAATCGCCAAAATCAATGACTAAATGGTAAGCGGGTTTTTTCGCTCGAGGATTCAATTCGGCTGACAAGACGGTCCCTACTACCACATGATAGCGAAAAAAATCTTCGGTTGCCGCAAGTTCCACGTCCAATGTTTTTACTCCCCAGTATGCAAATTAGTGAAATGTGTCACGGTCCTGACGAATGCGTTGCACGATTCTGGGACCAACCACAGGATGCTCCAATACCTCTTGCGGTAAATATAACCTACGCACACCCTGGCGTTCTCGTGCTATCGCACTTATAGGCTTTGAAAGGCGCGACATCTCCACTAGCTGTCCGCGTTCCTCATCCCACAAAAATAACGCTCCTTCCTTTCCGGAAGTACCTTCCTCGCCTAAATAGTAATCATAATAAACTGTGCCGGTTTCGTCGACAAGGCAATAATAGCGTGAATCATATCCCATCCTTTCCACGTCGCGGGAAATTTCCTGATAGACTTGGGGACTAGATACCGGATACTCAACATATTTGAACAAATGGCGTTCCACTAACCGGGTGCACAAATCAGCGAGTACGGAATCCGAGGCTTTCTGCCATACGTTAAACGCATTCATTAAAACGCTGTCATCAATTGCCAGGTAGTCGTCGAGGCCAATTTTCCCAGAAAATAATCCCACCAATGATGGATGCGGGATAAATACCGTGGCATAGACCTCTTGCGCCCGACTCAAAATTGCCCGTAATAAGACTTCCGCCGATCGGCTCACCGGGTGGAAATAGACTTGCCAGTACATAAAATATCTAGCGAGCAAGTAGGCTTCCACCGTATGAAGGCCCGACCTCCGCACCACAATTTTTCCCTCTTTCGGCAGCATAATACGAATGATTCGCGCCAAGTCAAACTTCCCGTAATCAACGCCGGTAAAGATCGAGTCGCGCATCAGATAATCAAGCCGATCGGCATCTAATTGACCGCTAACCAGAGATACTATTAGGGAATTGGCATGCCGCTTGCCAATCACATCCGCCACTTGTTGCGAAAATCCCGGGTAAACTCGTTCTAACACCTGGTGAACTTCCGTGGCCGGATCCAAAATAATCCGTTCACTCCACCTTTCATGCCGCATTCCTATTACTTTTTCCAAGGCGTGAGAGTATGCGGCATGACCCACATCATGCAATAAACCGCTAACCATGGCTAATCGATCCAATTGATGCGGCCAATCGTACCCATTTCTTTCAAACGCCAAGAGAATTTGCCGGATAACCTCATATACTCCTAACGAGTGGGAAAAGCGGGTATGATCTCCCCCAGGATATGTGACCGATGACGTGCCTAATTGTCGAATTCTACGCAGGCGTTGCATCTCACGGGTATTGATTAAGGCCCAAATCACCGGATCATGAACGTAGATGTATCCATGCACCGGATCCTTAAAAACTTTTTCCTCTTCCGTCATCTGCTCTGATTCCATGGCCCACCTCCCCAACTATCCTGTGATTTCCGGGACTATGGTGTGGTTTGCATGAGGGCCCCCGGAATCTCTGCTACAACATTACCATTATCATACGTAAAATGAGGGTAATCCCTAGCGGTTCCTGTCGATCTTATGCAGTAACGTGTGACGGGGACAATAACAAGGCTTGTCAAGCCAAACAAAATGTACTGAACCCCGAAGGTACAGCCCTGGGTTCAACATATTGAACGGACTCTTCCGGAAGTTATTGCTTGCGATGGCGAAACATAAAGGAAATCGACATGCCAATACCGAAAAGCACAACCAAAGCACCAGCATCATTAACAAATCCATACAAATGTTTAGAAAGAAAATGACTAATACCAAACAACAGCAATCCGATCGAAATGATGACCGATGCGCGGGACATTTTCCCCATCATTCCTAAGGCAATACCAACAATGCCAATGGCTAGTTCCACCCATCCGAACAGAACCGTATTCATCGTCATTTCCCCCGTCGCAACCCGATTTCCCTCATGTTATCCTCAACTTTGCCGAAACGCAACTAACACCTGCCTTGGAGCCGCTACATATGATGACGTTGATCCGCCATCGGGTGTGAAGGAAGTGATAAGGTGTCTCTCAGTACAACCAGAAGGTCCGTAGATTCACGATCCTCTCGTCGCGCCATGCTCTGGATTCTAGCCATTGGCCCAGGGGTGCTAGGCTTGGCCGCCGACAACGATGCCGGCGGCATGCTGTCCTACTTGGTCACAGGTGCAGCTCATCATTTAGAATGGTTTGTGTTCGCCTTAATGAGTATGGTTCCCGTGACCTATACGATTCAAGAACTGGCCTTGCGAGTGGCGATCGCCACTCAAATGCCTTACAGCCATGTGCTGCGGGTGAGATTTGGCCGCTGGTGGACGGCCATCAATGGCATTGTGTTGCATTTGCTCAATGCCCTCATCCTAGTCACAGAATTTTTGGGAATGACGGCCGCCCTTCATCTTATCGGCTTTCCATGGTGGTCTGGGGTCGCGATATCGTGGGGACTAGTCATTGGTGTGACGGCCTATCGCCATTATCCGAGTTTGGAACGCCTATTGCTCATGATGGCGATCTTTAACTTTGCTTTTATTCCAGCGCTGATCACACTCCATCCCAATCCCCACGCCTGGCAACAAGCCTTCGGCGGAACCTTTACCTCATCCATTTTCTTTCTGTTGTTGTCACTAGCAGGCAACGCCATTGCCCCTTGGATGATTTATTGGCAGCAAAACGCGGTATGGTCTGGTAATGTACCCTCGTTAAGTTTCGGCCGTAAGGATATCCGATTAGGCGTCTTGGCCCAAGTCGTTATGGCAGCCATTGTCATGTTGATTGGGGCCTTGGCTAATGGCAGAGGATCGGCATTGGCCAATCCTCTGCAATGGCTATGGGCTGCCGCTGGTCCGGCAACAGGGCGCCTATTTGCCTTAGGGATTTTTGACGCAGGATTTTTGGCTGCGTGCACCATTTCTCTCTCTTCCGCATGGATGCTAAGTGAGGTATTACATGGCACACCCCCACCACGCGCCGTGACGCCTACCGGAGGACGTTCACGATGGATCCATATTTCCACCTTGACGATTGCCGCTGCTTGTGTCATGTGGCCACATTTGTCCATCGGCTCGATTGCCCTTTGGGCACAAGCACTCGGTGCACTCTGGATGCCCATTAGTCTGATTATGCTGATTGTCATTGGCCGAGATATTCGCCTGATGGGGCCTTTGGTGATCCGCCGACGCCGATTGATAGCACTGATTGCCATTGTCGTGTTGTTTGTCACGCTAGCAGCGTTATCCGGGTTGGCTTAAAGGCCACTTGCTGTCTATACCTCAAACAGTTACAGTTTAAATAACAGCCGTACTTGCTGCAAGGAGGATCCCACATGGCTCACCAACAGGCGATTGATTTTTTACGGTCGCACCATCTCGAGCAACTGAAGGATTTAGAAAGTTTTCTGTCAATCCCCAGCATCTCAGCACTGACTCAACATAAACCCGATATAGAAACCGCCGCCAACTGGCTTCGCTCACGCTTGATCCAGGCCGGATTTTCCAATGCTCGATTAGATCAGACAGGTGGCAATCCGGTGGTTGTCGCGGAAGGACCCTATCATCCCGAACGCGCGACAGTCTTAATCTATGGCCATTACGATGTACAGCCGGTAGATCCATTAGACAAGTGGCATCACCCTCCCTTCGATCCCACGGTTATCGACGGCATCTTATATGCTCGGGGTTCTAGTGACGACAAGGGACAAGTATACATGCAGCTCATTGCCGCAGAAGCCTGGATGAAAACAATCGGTGATACCCCAGTTAACCTAAAGTTTTTATTCGAAGGCGAGGAGGAAATTGGCAGCGTCCATCTCAATGATTATATTCGAACCCATAAAGAATCCCTCAGTGCCGACTTGGCAGTGATCTCCGACACGCCCATGTTTGCCCCCGGGGTACCTGCTATTTGCTACGGCTTACGCGGCTTAGCAGCACTGGAAATTACGGTTTTCGGCCCCTTTCAAGACTTGCACTCGGGAGTTTATGGGGGATCCATTATGAATCCGGCACATGCTTTGGCCCAGATTATCGCGTCGCTTCATACACCGAACGGCACGGTCGCAGTCGCTGGTTTCTACGACGGCGTCGATCAGTTAAGCTCAAAAGAACGCACGGCCTTGAGCTCGCTCCCATTTGACTCCGAGGAATTTCGCCGTTCAACCGGAAGCCCTGAATTATTTGGAGAACCAGGCTATAGCCCTTTGGAACACGTGTGGACACGCCCAACCATTGAGGTCAACGGAATGTGGTCAGGCTTTATCGGCGAAGGTCGAAAAACCATAGTTCCGGCCACGGCACACGCCAAAATTACCTGTCGTCTGGTCCCTCACCAAGATCCCCAGCATGTTCTCCAGGTGGTCTCAGATCACATAAAGAACCATTGTCCACCGGGAGTCACCGTAGAAGTGACCTTAGGCGAGGGTGACCCAGGCACGCTGACCCCATTAGATCACCCATCGGTAACTTCGGCCGAACAGGCCATTCATGAAGTGTATAACAAACCTGCAGCCTATATCCGTATGGGGGGATCCATTCCAGTCGTGGTGACTTTCCAAGAGGAATTAAGCATGCCCACTTTATTGCTTGGATTCGCTCTACCCGACGAAAATTTTCATGCCCCCAATGAACACTTTCACTTAGAGAACTTTTTTAAGGGAAGTGAAACCGTAGCCGCACTGTGGGATTATCTCGGATCCGTAAATCCCCTTGAGTTCCGACCCTAAAGTCGTTAGCATTAACGTGATGAGTCATTATTTGCTTAAAAGGAGGGAGCGCAATGGACACCTGGGATTCTGAGGGATTTACCATTGGCCACTTGTCACGAATTGTCATGGCCATGGATCAGCATAACGGGGGTGCGCTCCCGACTGGGGACTCGTTTTCTCCTACTACCCGGCAAGCCACCGAGCGGCTTATCCGGCGTTTGGAATGTTTGTTATTCCCGGTAGAACATGCCTGGTCTGAAGCCGTGGAAGGCACCCAACTCCAAGCCCGCACCGAGTTGCTAGGGGTGGTGATCTGGGATTTAGCGCATCAAATACACCGAGCAAAGAGACATCGGTGCGACCCCCAAGACATTCCCTGCCCGGAATTATCCCAAGCATTTGACACCGCTGTGGAATTTGCCGCTGCATTGCCAGAAGTACTGGCGCAACTCAGTTTGGATGCAGCCGCTGCGTTTTCCGGTGATCCTGCTGCACGCGATACGTCGGAAATCGTCTCCTGTTATCCAGGGTTTTACGCCATTATGGTTTATCGTCTTGCCCATCGTTTGTTTGAATTTGGCGTGCCGCTATTACCACGATTGATGACCGAAATCGCCCATAGTCAAACTGGCATTGACATCCATCCTGGTGCTCGCATTGGATCCAGCTTTTTTATCGATCATGGCACAGGCGTCGTGATCGGCGAAACCACCGAAGTAGGCAATGGGGTAACACTCTATCAAGGAGTCACGTTGGGCGCATTAAATTTTCCGCGTGACGAAGCTGGTCAAATTATCCGAGGGCAAAAACGCCATCCCACCATTGGCGACAATGTTGTGGTTTATTCGGGCGCTACTATTTTAGGCGGTTCCACCACGATTGGCGAGGGCAGCATCATTGGAGGCAATGTATGGCTTACCGAAAGTGTGCCGCCATTTTCACGGGTCATTGCCCAACCGAAAATCGAGTTGAAGTCTGGTCACCGATAGTTGAACTTGCTCGCGAGAAAAACTAACTGTTTAAGGGAGTCTTTGCAGATGGAATACATTCACGACAATAAGCCACCGTTGTCCACTGGTACTAGCAGTATTTTTTTGGACATCATTGTCCATAAGCCGCAGGATAAAGATACACGACCTTTGGTGGCGTTCTTAGAAACACATAATCTGGGTGAACGTTCACAAACAGTGGAGTGGCAAAATGAATTTACCATACGTCTTAGCATGTGGCGAGGCCAATACTGGTCATTTTTATCCGAAGCCGATTGGAAGCTCGCGAGTCAGGACGTAATAGCCTTCATTAAGGAAGTTCAGGATCATTACCACCCGAAGCACATTGAGTATGATACCCGATCATTTTCAGTGGGATTGGCCAAGAAGGTCCGTCGGGAAAAACATGCTATTGCCGATGTGGTAAATGCTCCCCCAGCAAAAAATGAACCGGTGTGGTGGATCATCTCATGATCGATACCCCCAGCCTCAGTACCATTTGTGAGGCTAAATATCGTCTACTCGGCGTCATTCATCGTACTCCGCTGGTCACTAGTCATTCGTTCCCGTTAGGTTCTCATGGAGAGTTGCGGTTTAAGGCTGAAAACCTTCAGGTCACAGGTGCTTTTAAGATACGGGGCGCTTTTAACAAAGTGGCCCAATTGGCTGCCCAGGCTAATAGCGGGGTAGTAACGGCCTCTTCAGGCAATCATGGGCAGGCAGTAGCCTGGGCAGCGCGTTATCACCATATGTCAGCGCACGTGGTCGTTCCTCTCACCGCCCCGAAGTCCAAGGTTGCCGCAGCGAAGGCATATGGCGCTACCGTAGAATACTGTGGAACCACGAGTCAAGAACGGTTAGATCGCGCCCAGGAGTTTGCCCAGGATCGTGGATACCAATTTGTGCCACCGTATGACGACGTTTCGGTAATGTCTGGGCAAGGCACTATTGGTCTGGAAATTATTGAGGATTGGCCAGAAGTTGATATGGTACTTGTGCCTATCGGTGGAGGCGGCCTCATTTCTGGAATTGCTACGGCAATAAAATCGATCAGACCAGATATTGCGGTGGTAGGAATCGAAGCCATGGGCGCCGCCAAAGCTTGGCAGTCCCGCCAACAAGGATTTCGTGTAGTTTTAGATCACACCGACACTATAGCCGATGGCATCAAAACCCTGGGATTGGGATTGATGACCTACCCCATCGTGGAGAAAAATGTCGACCGCTTGTTAACAGTGTCTGAGGAATCTATCGCTGAGGCCGTAAGATGGCTTTTGACTAGACCGAAACTTGTCGTGGAACCTTCTGGCGCCACCACCATGGCCGCGATTCTCAGCTATCCTGAGATGTTCCAGGATAAAAACGTGGTAGCAGTCTTAAGCGGTGGCAATTTGGATCCCGAGGTGCTTTCAGCCATTCTTTCTGAATCATAACTGCTTTGAGCATGTCCTCATCCAAAAACACCGATGGTCGTCCACGAGTCCTTCTTCCCCCCATTCCGGCTCAACATTACCGTCCCCGATCTACCTAATACACCCTTTCCTCATTAGTATATTTTTTCCTCTCCTGCGCAGGCTACCTACACCAAACCAGGGGGAGGTAGCCTATGGACGCTGATTCTATATGCGCCTGCGGAGAGCAAGCAGTGGCACAGTGTTTGGATTGTGGTCAGGCGCTGTGTGTAGAAGACACCTGTTCAGGGTGTCAGCGTTGTGAGAACGACTGTCTTTGCCATCTACGATGGTGGATCCCAGATTTTTATTTGTAAATAGCAAAATGGGGAGCCATTCCTCTACAGAAATCGGCTCCCCAAATTCTTATGCCCAAACGCCCATAAACGTTTGATCTAGGCCTTCTTTTCAAAAGAAGGGTAACCGAAGGAGTCAACTACCCCGGCCTAAAGTTATCTTGAGTTTCTGATTCTCTTTCTATGACGTATATCATGAAGATCTTTCCAGTGAGATTAATTCTTGGTAGAATAATTAACTATAGGTA
>PXYW01000020.1:0-3101 GCA_003023695.1 Sulfobacillus benefaciens
CCTTGGCTGCCAATATCATGCCCCGCGAGGCTCCGGGTCCAGCGATCAACGATCTGTCCAGAATTAGGGGGTTAGACCGCTGATGTCATTCACCGGCCTCCACCGCAAAGGGAAGCGGCTCAAAGGTGGGCAACCCTAACCCGCGGAACGCCTGGAGTCGACGACTATCGCGCACGGCGAACGCTCGCTGAAGCCATCGGTCATACCCATCGTATCGGGCCTCAAATCCCGTCCGCGCGTGGGCCGCGAGCGCGTTATCAACAAGAATGAGGTCGCCGGGATCCAACACCACGCTGACGGTCTCCTGTAACAAGTATCTCTTTAATAGGCGGAATGACCAATCCGCTTCCGGACTCAGAGGTTCCATCAAGAAGAAGTCGATCGTCATATCCGGATCGAGCACGTGACCCGTTAAAATGGGTAGTGTCCGACTCCATGCGGCCCCGAAAGACGACGACGCTCGGATCCTAAAGAGCGGCCGTCGCAGGATTTCGATGGCATGATTCGGCAGTTTGGGCAAGACACGGCGGATACAAGCTGTCGCGGTCTCGGCTCGATGGTCATGATCGGGCCGTAAACCCAACAGCGCCACGTAGTCGGGGCGATAGGGATGAAATCCGTCTTCCGTATGAAATTCGAGGTAGGCCGATCCCGTATTCTCTTGCGTGTCTTCCTTCCCCTGGACGGGGATCACATCCTGCACGAGCGCCCCGTCTTTTTCGTCCGCATAACATAAAAGTTCTCCCAGCACCGACATGATCGTGAGCAAGACCCCTTCACTGACCCGGGTGCCTTTCTCAGGCGACGGACGGCCATCTTGAGGGGTCGGCGGTAAGGCTGCGTCTATTGGCAGGCCGCGAAACAGCAGTGTGCCGAATTCATTGGAGCGGGCCCGGAAGTCCAAGAGAATGGAGACAAGCCGGGACGGCAATCGGGACGCGGCTTGTTGTGCCCATGTTAAAATTTCTGGCGTAGGATTAAAGACATCAAACAGGGGGAGTTCCTCGACTACACCAGCCACAATCTCCCGTTCTTCAGCCGACAAAACGAGCGTCGGCACAAGACCTACGGAGTGTGTAGATGTCATCATGTCACGCGGTTCGAATTGTATTGCCATGGTATTCATTCCTCCTATTCGTTGCCCACCGTTCCAATGCGGTATTGACGAGCCAGAGAGCGATAAAAACTTTCAAGGGTGTAGGGTTGGAATTCGTCCGGAAAGGTTGGGATGGCTCCGGCGTGTAAGGAATCCGGCGCACGCCGCGCCAAGCAAAACGCCCCTTGATGGGATACGGACCACCGTACCTCGCCAGTAATCGGACGGTTTAGATTCTGAATGGCCAAATCCAGGCTCTGTTTGAGCGGCGAAAACCAACCGCCGAGACAGACGTGCCGGGTCCATTCGTCGTCCAGCGTGCGTTTGATCCGAAGTTCCTCCCTTGCTAGGATCTGCTCTTCAAGCAACGCGTGGCTTTCAAGAATCAGGTGGGCTGCCGGCGCTTCTCGGAGTTCGGGATTCTTGACGCCAAACACACCGTCTTCTAATCCTACAAAGCGCCCAATACCATAGGGCCCAAGCAATTGATTCAAATGGTCGATCAATTGCGAGAGAGGATAGGGGACACCATCGACAGCGACAGGCTGCCCTTGCTCGAACGCGATCGTAACGACGATCGGTGGCTTCTCCTCCATGCGCGTCCACGCAAACACCGATTCCACCGGAATGTCGATCGCGGGGTCCTCTAACGAATCGTTTTCGATCACCCGGGCCCAGAGGTTTTCATCAATGGAGTGCGTCTGATGTAAGGTCCGCGGTGGCGCGATGCCGCGGTCGGCGAGGTATTGCGTCTTGGCTTCCCGTGAAATGTAATCGCCAAAACCGGGACACAGCAGATCCAACCTAGGGGCCAAGGAAAATATGGATAAGTTGACTCGGGCTGCGGTATTTTGATAGGGCGTGGCACTGTGGACGATCAAGGTGTGACCACGCTCCGTAGCCAGCCGTACGGCCTCCTGGGCCATCAGCGGCCGTCGACGACAGGGGAAAGTTGCCATTGTATCGAGCGTTGGCTCGAATACCCGCTGCCAAAAACTCGTCAGCCAGCCGGTCCCGCCCATCAACCACAATGAGGTCAAGCCCGTACGACTTGACCTCTTCGTGGCTCGGCAAGGCTGATTGTCCCACATTCACCGTGAGCGCGGTCACCGCAATGTCCATATCCCGTAGCCTCTGAGCAGTATAGAGACTGTCGAGGCCGCCCGAGTATAATAAGACAGCGCCTGTCACGGAACGGTCGACGTCCGCAAACGTGGAGAAAACACGCGACATTTTATCACCCCTTTACGGAGTAATATACTAATATATTTGGTAGAGTTTAGGCAACAAATAGGAGGTAGATTGGTGATGCCAATTCCACCACGCATCCCACCGGTCCCGCAACACTCGTCGAAATCGTATGCCATGGAACTGCTTCAGCGTTGGATTATTGACGGCACCTTGGGAGACGGGGAGCGGATATCCGATGCGGTCATCGCCGAAGCGCTGGGCATTAGTCGCACGCCCGTCCGCGAAGCGTTACTCATTCTGGAAACGCAAGGGTTCGTTGAGATGCGGCGTGGGCGCGATACCCGTGTCCGCGCTGTGCAGGCGCGGGATCTTTATCAACTGTATCCGCCCCTAGCCGCCTTACAACGAGCTGCAGTCCGGTTGGCCTTGCCCAGAATGACCTCGCGCATCCTTGACGAGCTCCGAGAAATCAATGGCCGCTTTGCGGAGTCTCTCAAGGAGCATGATGTCTTCAAGGCCATGGAGCATGACGAAGAGTTTCATGACCTCATTGTCGAGACGGCCGAGAACCATTATATAACCGCCTTCGTCGGAACTTTGCAACTTCACATTCGACGCTTGAAGTATCGATTCTTCACCCACGCCTCGCCTGGCGAGGCGTCCGTTCTAGAGCATGAAGAGCTGATTCGTGCTTTCGAAACGAAAGACCTCGATCGCCTAGGAACAGTGATGGAGGCGAACTGGCTACGACCGATGTATGAGTTGGCTCAGGCCCTCGACATAGACGATATAGCATCTAGCGAAACGGCAGGCC
>PXYW01000020.1:3165-47466 GCA_003023695.1 Sulfobacillus benefaciens
CCAATATCATGCCCCGCGAGGCTCCGGGTCCAGCGATCAACGATCTGTCCAGAATTAGGGGGTTAGACCGACCTGTTTGCCGTCACGGAGCACGGCGCAGCAAGGACGGCGGCAGAAGGAGGGAGGGGAGCGTTCGTGAGCGAACGGGCTGAGGAAGCGACTTAACGGAACATTCTGTCCAAATTGCCGATAGGCCGGGGTTGAAGGCCGCCATGCCTTGGTCGGGGACGGTCACTCAAGCCGGTGAAAGACGTGCTGCTTCGCCTGAATGGACTAACGCGCTAACGGCCGTCCGCCCGCCAAGGGGTGGGGACATTGGATCCCGTCGGCAAACCAACACGACCGTCGTTGTGCCCCACTCCCCAGAGTGAGTCGCAGCTGCGTCTATGTGTTACATTGGGCAGTCGGGGTGTGCAGCGGAACAACCCCTTATAATTCGTCGGCGGATTTACTTGTCTTATGGTCCTATGGCCCGAAATTCAAGGAATCGTTGCCATACCCCAAGATGGGATAATAATATGGTGGCAAATACTTCGCGACGACGGGAAAGGAAAGGAAAGGCTATAGGGCAAACAGAAGCCGGATGGCGACGCAAATGCAAATTGCAGGGTTCTCCAAAAAGCCCTGCTAGTTGTCGATACAAGGTGCGGGGCAGTTGCTTTAGTGTGAAATGGCTACATGAAAGTACGTGCAAATGGACGACCTATCAACAAAAATTTCGGGGTTAGCATTCTAACCCCGGCACGAGGATCCGATCCCTCAGCCGATCCTCTGGCACTCCGCTATCCGTTTAGTGCGTCCCAACATGTCATAGATTAGCATCTTTCTGAAAATTTGTCAAACGTTTGATAAAGGAAATTTTATCCATCCCATTGACCGTCGCCACGATATTGTACCGGGAGAGGTCCTATAGTAAGATGACGGGCGTAAAGACGGCAAATTGGGGTGGCATATGGTTGCTATGATCGGCAAAACCGGGGGAATTGGCCAGGCCTTGGCTAAGTGGCTGACTGAAAGGGGAATAGGGGTGGTTGGTTTTGCCCGCGCCCCTGAAGACGCGGATTATGAGTTTGATGTTACTTGGCCATCTTCGGATATTGAGCGTGTGATATCCCAGGCGTATCAGCGCCATGGCGCTTTTGATGCCTGGATCAATTTGGCAGGAGCCGATATTTTGCAGGAGCCAGTACGCTCGTGGTCTTACGAGAAGCGACTGAAACTTTTGTGGGAAACCGATGTACTAGGCACGATTCGGTGTAGCCGTGCGGCATTGCCCTATTTAACGCCTGATGGATGCATCATCAATGTCGGGTGGGACGAAGCATTTGAAGGACATCGGGGCGCGGCTGGAGAGTTGTATGCGACAGCGAAGGCCGCGGTCATTGCTTATAGTCTCAGCTTGGCGAAAACCCTGGGAGCGGCCCCCAGGGTCTACGTCGCTTGTCCTGGTTGGGTTACCACGCGGTGGGCTGAAACATTGTCTAGCCACCGGCAGCAGCAAGTGGCCAAATATATTCCTGGTGCTACCTGGCAGACACCTGACATGATGGCATCCCTTATTGGGTCCTTGGTGGTTGGCCGCCATGTCATCGCCAGCGGGACCGTTCACCAGATAAGTTCGCCAGCCCGATGATATGGGGCTTATTCACCGCTCAAAGGGATCAAACTCTTCGAATGGGGTTACCCGGATATGCCGCGCAAGATCGGGTAATACTTGTTGCAAAGAGTGGTGCATCTTTACAGCAATCTGCCGATAACTAAAATGTCCGGCAGACCGCGACCGCAACTCGATGATATACGCTGCCTGTGCCGGATCCATGACGAAAAGGGCTCGCCGTCGATGGGCCAGCGGCAATAAATACGGTTTGTCTAACGGTGCCATAGTGCCGCTGATCAGACTTCGGTAATATTTTTCCATCCAGGAATGATAATTTATGGGAACCGCGAATTCTTGCAACATGTCAGGTTCGGCAAATTCTTGGTGAATATCAATCGGTTGAACTACCTTGTTTACACGGCGATGCCGATTGAAATCGCGAAACGCTCCAATATCCATCAAAATGTCGAAAATGAGAGTGCCGGTGCGGAAAAATTTAGGCCACCCATCATGGGCACCGCGGCCTTGAAAGAGATGGTCTATTAATTCCGATCGAACCGAAGTCGAGAGGTCACGCAATCTCTCACGAATCCAGCCAAATGGCAAGGCGGTAGTACCATAAAACGCCATCGCCAACCCATCCGTTATGGGATCTGCGGCCATAAACAGGTCAACTGGCGAAATTTCGGGTCCCGTGGGAGGCGACCTAAAAATTTCGTTCGCAAGGGTCTTTAATCGTGCGGTTAAATCGGCTAAGTACGGATTGGCATCGGCATACTTTATCAAAGTGGGGGCTAAAGGTTGACCCAAGGATTCTGTCAAAGAAAAGGCAGCGCGTTCGGTGACGGCAATCTTCATCTCTTGCGCCATATCTCGGACTTCAGGATACTCCGACGTCAGGAGGCGGCTTATTTGTTGCTCCAACACCCGGGCACTGGTTACTTGCCCAACACTGGTCAAGGTTGCGAGCGGCAGCGCGTATCGGGCGATGTCGAGTGCCCGAGCTTGCATTGTTCGCTGATAAGTTCCGCTTGTCATGTGTTCTGGCCTGGGATAACGGATCTGAAGCGCCTCCAGTGAGGCTTGCAGCAATTCACCATAAAAAGCAAAGAGTTGGCTGCAGAATTGATCGAACTCGGCAGAGGCGCCCCTGGGCCGATAGTAAGGGGCTGTCAGGAAGTTTTGATAGCGTGTAGAGCGCTCCTGACCATCCCATAACGGTTCATCGACTAAAGTCATGGCGGCAAGCATCGAGATGTCTTCGATCGCCAGAACAATGTGGGCTAAATCAGCGATGGAAGCATGGCCGTAGGAAAAGTAGAATGTATTAAGAAAATTACTCGCCTTTTCTTGAGAGATTTCTCGGAGCGTGTCGGATAAAGGAGCACTTGATCGCGAATATTTTGCCATCCCGTAAGCAGATACTTCAGGAGGTACATTAGCTACTGCATAGATCTTGGCCATCTAGGGCTCCTCGTTTTTGCATTCCCCAACGACGAGCTAAGAAATGGGGAGCGATTTTCTTGAGACATTTATTGTAGCATAAATTTACAGGCACTCGGTTATCGGTACCTTTGGCCAATCAGCAAAATTACAGCGGAGCGTCCTGCACTTGATAGTTCACCAATTTCGGACAATTGGCAGTCCCCTCCGTTGAACAAGGCGTGGGCGATCCGGAGTACTATGCGGGATTGCGGACTAAATTGGTGGGCAGCCTGATGTATCGCGTCCCAATTGATGGTGCGGGATTCGAGATCGATCCACTGCATGATTTGGCCACGCTCATGGTCACTAAATAAGGGAAGAGCCACGGCTTCCATGACAGCATTCCATTCGGGAGACCGCTTGATCCATAAATGGGGACCGATTAAATATTGAAACGTCGTCATAGGCATCCTCCTAGAATCGATGATGTTACCCTTTAATTGTCGCGTTTTTTGTCGATTTAGACAAGCCTGGATGGGGAAATTGTCAAAATTTATCGGCGGTGAATTTTGGCAAAAATTTGCGCTACTTGAAAGAATAATGCGCGGTACAATAGGACTAATCCAAATCCTAGGGGCGAGGAGGTTTTGATCATGTCCCAACGACACGAGCCGCGTCACCCGAAGTATTTAATGCCGGTGGCTGGCCGCCCGAAGCGACACTGGGCCAAATCTGCCTTGGCCATTTTTACTGCCGTGACCTTTCTCTTTTTGATGTTTGGAGGATTTCTACAACTCTTTATACACTAAGTGCCGAGACCACACGGGGGGTTGGATCACATGCAAGATGAGTTATGGGACGCGATAGATGACGCCAGGCAAGCGGGGTATATCGAAGGTCACGTGATGGGGCTACAAGAGGGGATGGAAGCGGGATTGCGGGAGGGATCTTTGCTCGCAATGCGCGCGCTTTTGGTCCGCCTGGTGCAACACCAATATGGCCAAGTGCCCAACGATCTGCGGCGTGCCATCGCCGAACAAGATCATCCGGAAATTTTGTCGAATTGGGTCAGCGCTCTATGGGATACGGATTCGCTGTTGGAGCTTATGGCTGTGGTTCACCTGTAATCGCGCTGAAGCGGGATTGCAATAATGCTTGCACGAAGTGATGCGCCAGTCTTAGATTAAGATCGCGTCGATGCACCACATAGAAATTTCGGTACAAATTCAATCCCCGGACCCGGATTGGCTGCAACAAATGTGTTTCCGTAGAGTGGATGGTGAACGGGGACAAAATACTGATGCCAAGGCCGGAGATAATCATCGCCTTAATGGCTTGCGTGGTGGCTAGCACCAAACGCACATTTAAACTTTGTAAGTCGACACCAATATGATTTAGTGACTCCTCAAGGGCCTGTCGGGTTCCGGACCCCGGTTCCCGCAAAATTAACGGTTGTTCCAAAAATTCTGGCAACGTAACTTCTTGACGGCCTGCCCAGGGGTGAAAATGGGGAATAACGGCGCAGGGGCGATCGTCTAAAAATGGTCTGACAATCAGTTGCGGATCGTATAAATTAGCTTCGATCAGGCCGATGTCAGCTTCTCCATGGCGCACTTGATCAAAGATTGCCCGCGAATTTGCCATCATTACCGAAATCCTTGCAGGAGACGGAAACGTTAAATAACGGGACAAGAGTTTAGGCAAAATATACTCCGCAATCGTCAAACTCGCACCAATGGTCAATGTGGACGGTTGATGCGCTTTAAGTTCGTTTAAAGCTTGCCGCGATTCATCCATGGTTTTGAGTATGGTACTGACAAAGCGGTACAATACTTCACCGGCTTCGGTGAGTTGTACCCCTTGACTGGTACGCAAAAATAGCGTCGTCTCATAAGCCGCCTCAAGTTGGTGAATCTGTTGGCTTACCGCCGATTGCGAAAGATTCAGATGACGTGCCGCCTTGGAAATGGCGCTAAGCTCGGCTACCGTTTTGAACGTTGTCCAGACCTGTTCGTTCATAGACCCCCCATAAGTAGAAGTGATGGTCGCTATCACGTAACACGCGCTCTACCATGAAACGCTCCCGGTAAAATTATACACATAGCGGCGAAACAGTATCTAGTTTATTGGGAAAGGAGTGACATGTCCTGGCTATCGAAAATGTTGATCGGCTCAGCGAGGCGGGCCTAAAACTAGACGTGACACAACCCCAGCGATTGCACACTACCTGCTATATGTGCGCTTGTCGCTGCGGCATTGAGGTAACGGTGGAAAAAAATCGGGTCCGTTTTATTTCCGGGATTCCCGAAAGTCCGGTAAATAAAGGGGTATGGTGTGCTAAGGGCGGTGCCGGCATTATGACCGAATACAGCCCAGCCAGGTTGACCACTCCCTTGATGCGCGCGCCCGGCGCGGAACGGGGGTCCGGCAAGTTCGTACCCATCGATTGGGATACCGCTTTAAACACCGTCGAAGGATGGCTAAGGGAAATTCGCACGACTGATCCGCGCAAACTAGCGTATTTTACCGGTCGTGATCAGATGCAGGCATTTAACGGTTTTTGGGCCAAGCAATTTGGCACTCCAAATTGGGCGGCCCATGGTGGGTTTTGTTCAGTGAACATGGCTGCTGGCGGGATGTATTCGGTAGGAGGCAGTTTTTGGGAATTTGGTTGGCCCGACTTGGAGAAGGCCCGCTGGTTCATGATGTTTGGGGTAGCCGAAGACCATCCCAGCAATCCCCTAAAATTGGCTATTTCGGCGTTAAAAGATCGGGGTGGACGATTTGTCGTGGTCAACCCGGTCCGCAGCGGCTATGGGGCGCTGGCCGATGAATGGGTGCCCATTCGTCCTGGAACGGATGGTGCTTTGCTTTTGGCTTTAATGCATGTCCTATACCGCGAAGGACTTTACGACAAGGATTATCTGCGGCGTTATACCAACGCGGCCGCCTTAGTAGAAGTGGCACCAGGGCAACCGCAAGATGGAATGCTGCTGCGGTCTGAAACTGGAGACATCATGGTAGCCACGAGTGGCAACTCTTTCGTGCCCTTCCTTGAGGCCCATGGCCAGGGGCTGTTAGAAGGGCGGTTTGAATACCAGGGTCGCAGGGTAGAAACCGCCTTTTCAGTCTTTTTGCGGCGGTTAGCTGATGCTACACCAGCGTGGGCGGAGTCGGTTACCGGCATTGCCAAGAAAACTATTGTGCGTTTGGCGTTGGAAATGGGAACCACAGCCATGAATCATCCCGTGACTTTACCAATCGCGTGGACAGATTTTTACGGCGATCAGCATCCGGTGACGGTTGGCCGTCCGGTGGCGTTCCACGCCATGCGGGGATTGGCTGCGCATACCAACGGATTTCAAACCATTCGTGGGTTATTTGATCTGATGATGATGTTAGGAACTATTGATGTGCCGGGCGGATTTCGCTATAAGTCCCCTTATCCTAAACCGATTCCTCCCCGTGTGAAGCCGGCTGCTAACGCTTCCGACTATGGTCCTAATCAAGCTGCCAAGGCGCCTTTATTGGGATATCCGACCACTCCGGACGACATGTTGGTTGAAGGGGATACACCCATCCGCATTGATGAAGCCTATTCATGGAAATATCCTTTGGCTGCGCACGGGGCGATTCAAAATGTGATCCGCAACGCCTATAGTCAGGAACCCTACGGGATAGATACCTTGATGATTTATATGGCCAACATCGCCTGGAACTCGACGTGGAATACCATTGGAACCCGTGAAATGCTGGTGGCCAAAGAAGAGACGACCGGCGAATATCGGATTCCGCATGTTGTAGTGATAGACGCTTACGACTCGGAAACCGTAGCCTTTGCCGATATCGTATTGCCGGACACGACCTACTTGGAACGATGGGATGCGGCATCATTACAGGACCGTCCAATCTCCGAGCCTGATGGCCCGGCCGATTCGATCCGGCAACCGGTGGTACAACCGCCGCCTGGGGTACGCCCAGCGGCTGATGTCTTGATTGAGCTGGCCAACCGTCTGGAACTGCCCCGATTTGTGGAAAATGGCAAGCGCCTTTTTAAGAACTACTTCGATTACCTTCAGTATTGGGAGACTGAACCAGGATCGGGTGTCGGCATCTTAGCCGGGAGACGTGGACTGTCCGGGGATAGCGACTTTGTCGGCAAGCCCAATGGTCGGCAACTTGAAGCCTACGCGAGCAACAAGGCTTTTTGGTTTTATGAACTGCCGCATGATATCAAGTACTACCGCATGGCTAACCAACAGTACTTGGAGTGGGCAACAGAGGCGAAGTTCATCCCGTCAGCAGAGCCGATTGTGCTGCATTTTTACTCGGAAGTCTTGCAAACCTTTAAACTGGCCGGTCAAGGTTTGTGGCCTGGCAAGAAACCGATCCAGCAAGATCTGCGAGACCGTCTGATCAAATATTTTGACCCGCTGCCCATATGGTACGTGCCGTTTGAAGACCAGATTGCGGAAGCTTCCGAGTTTCCCTTGAGGATTTTGACGCAACGACCGATGACCCATTATCATTCGTGGGGTTCGCAAAATGCCTGGCTGCGCCAGTTGCTAAACGAAAATCCCCTGTTTATGAATCCCCGCATGGCTGCTCAACTCGGGCTGCATGATGGGCAATGGGTATGGATTGAGTCTCGGATTGGTAAAATGACGGCGACCTTAAGGTTTTCGGATGCGGTCGAACCGGGCACCGTGTGGACCTGGAATGCGATTGCCAAGGGACCGGGCTCTTGGGGATTGGACCCCTCAGCTCCAGAAGCTACTCGCGCTATGCTAATTAACCACATTGTTCCCGATACGATACCGCTAACGTCAGAGGATACGTGGTACAACAACGATCCGGTTACCGGCCAGGCTGGCTGGTATGATACACGTGTTCGAGTGTATCCATCAGAAATACACGAAATATGGCCCAAGGTTGCTCCGCGCGACCCGATTCATCCGACGGCGCCGTCAACTTCGCGATTGGCCTACACAACCAAAACGCCCCCGGTCGGGGTAGCACGATAAGGAGGACACCATGCAGCTAACAATCATTACTGACCTCAACAAGTGTGTGGGATGCAAAAGTTGTCAAGTATCGTGCAAGGAACACAACACCGCCGGGGCGTTCGGCCCCGTGCCCGACAACGACCCTTACCGAGATCCAGATGGGATGTGGTGGAACCGCATTGTAGGCATGGAGACCGGGGAATATCCCAATGCCGGTGTACTGTACCTGCCAAAGGCCTGCATGCATTGCTATGATGCTCCGTGTGTCCCGGTTTGTCCAACCGGGGCTTCCTACAAGCGCCAAGATAACGGCGTGGTGCTGGTTGACTACGACAGCTGCATTGGTTGCCAACTCTGCATGTGGGCGTGTCCTTATGGAGTTCGGGAATTTGATGAAGAGCACGGTGTGGTTAAAAAGTGCACGATGTGTATAGATCGTCTGGAAGATGAGAGTTTACCTGACTACGAAAGGCAACCGGCATGTGTGCAAAGCTGCCCCACCCATGCGCGCACCTTTGGCGACTTGGACGACCCTGAATCCAAGGTATCGCAATTAGTGGCCCAACGACAAGGGTTTGGGCTGCTGCCTGAACTCGGTGCCCGGCCTGCGGTACATTACCTGCCCCGACGTCCGGCTCCGGTAGTGATTGACGAAAAGGACGTACTGCGTGTGATGGAGGAACGATACTAATGCGACCAACGACTCCGTTATTGCTAATTACGGTCCTCCAAGGGCTGTCTGGAGGGATTACACTGGCTATTGCGGCATTTAGCTTCTTGTTGCCACCTGCCAGTGACAGTATCCTTCGCAATGCGTTATTGTTAAGTTTTGCCATCGCTGTGATTGGCGGGATCTCGTCATTCTTTCATATGCATCGTCCTCAGGCTGGCAAATATATCTTGCGCCGTCTGAAAACCTCGTGGTTAAGTCGAGAGGCCTTAACTACTGGGATTTATGCCATGATTTTGGGTGTGGTCGCTCTCGGGCCATTGGTACTTCCAGTCAACTCCTGGTGGTATTGGGTGGGTGGCGTGTTAGCCTCGATAGCAGCGCTAGCAGCCATGTTCGTCACTGCCATGCTCTACGCCACGATTCCTGCCATGCGCAGCTGGCATTCGCCGCTCACCGTATTGTCAATGATGGCGGTGGGCTTGTCTTCAGGAGGGTATGCCATGCTAGCCCTGTTAGGGGAGAGCCATTTGGCGGCTGCCGTGCATCGTCTGGCCATCTTTATGTTGCTAGCGACCATTGTGGTGGCTGGTGTAAAACTTCTGCAATGGAAGTTGTTTCGCGATGCGCGGCGATCATTGAACGCGGCGACTGGAACAGGTATGCCGCGCGCACCGTATCGCATTATTGACACCGGGACCACACGACCGCCTTACCACACGCAAACCCAAGTATGGCCGGATTTACCTGTATCTCTGCGAGGGGGCCTTGAAGCAGTCGTCGTCTTAACCATGGTGCTGTTGCCGCTCGGGGTCATTGTTGCCACATTGGATGGGACCGGGGCAGGGCTTCTGACCGTACTGGGGGCCATATCATTTCTATTTGGCACGTTTGTCGAGCGCTGGTTGTTTTTTGGGGATGCTACCCACAGTTCTAAGGTTTGGTTTGTAGACCAAGAAAAAGTGGGATCTCGGGTGGCAACAAATCGCCCATCTCCTGCCTTGGTTCATCGATTTCGCAATATGTAAGGGAGCCGAAGGGGTATGCGCTGGTATTTCATCGGCAACGATGCAGTGGAAAGTCCCGATGGGCAACTGGGCATTCAGATGGCAAGTGCTGTTGCCGACTTGGGACAGGAAGTCTCTGCTAGTGGATTGGGGCGCGGATTTAAGCCGGCGCCCCGGTTTTTTGGCGGATCCCGGATCACTGTGGGATGCGGTCAGGGTCGACGCGGTCAAATTCTTTTGACCACCCGTCGGGTGGAGAGCTTACATGGGTACCAGTACCTGGTGACGACCGATCCCGCGACTGCTTCAGTGTCCGCGCCCTGGGCAAAATATTTACCCCATCCTGTGGATCCGCTATACTTTGACAAACGGGATTCTGGGTCTGTATTTGACGTCACCCGGCAACTGCATTTAGAACATCGGCCGCGATTGGTATTTGGAGGAAATTATCACGATGGGCCTGGGCTTAGTGTGTTGTTGACAACGGCGCGTCAAGTGATAAACCACCAAGGCGAACTGATTTTGCTTAACGGACTGCCATTGCGATCGCAATTGGCTCCCGTAGTTCAACATCTGGGCCTGGTCGATGTGGTGATATTTGCGCCTTTGTTGACGACTGCCATGGAAGCCGCATTGTTGCATAGTGCAGACCTCTATGTGGATCCAACGGATAGCGGGCCGAGTTCTGTACCCCTGCTCAAAGCGTTGGCTGCAGGGCTGCCTGCGGTGACCTGGAACACCCGTGAAGTCCAAGAAATTACCGGTGGGGCCACATTGCTCGTGGATCGGGATCGAGGCGAGGTGTGGCCCGATGCGGTACGAGAGGCCTTAGAAAACGAACGGCTGCGCGAACGAATGATTGAACGGGGCTTGGCAGTGATAGGGCAGCATAACAGTCGACGGGTTGGTGCCCAGTTGATTGAATGGGCCAAGAAATGGGGACTTGATGATGGCTGAAAATATTGCTGCCGATCCATTGTTAGCCGTAGGCATAACGGGATTGGGGGACCAGGTGCCCGCCCAATTCGCCTCATGGGTGGATAGGGGCATCATGATACTGCAGCGGCCGACTCATTCTTGGGATCCACGATTAGTGTGGCCTTTGGAAAGTCCCGGGGTCGGCATTGCCGTGGGAGCCGTGAATTCAGACCCCATCGTCAGGTTCTTGGGCGGATGGCCTCAAGGCCAGATTGCGCTAGCCCTACAGAGAATTTTAGAATTTATTGCCTATGGTCGGCTGGAGTTGTCCCCGCTGACTCAAGTGGACTTGAGGAAACTGGTGGACCCAGTGCTGGTCACCATCATGACCACGCCGGGATGAGGGCATTGCGGACATGCGGTGCGCATGTTTGCTCAGTGTGCTCAAATCAACCCCCTGATTCGAGTGACAGTGATAGGACTGGAGTATCATTCCCATTTAATTCCAATGTTTGATATTCGGCGGACGCCGCAAATTTTTCTCAACCATCAGAGCTGGAACGCACCGGTCAACGAATGGATTGTCGCTCAAGCCTTGAGGAATATTATCAAAGAATAAGGGGGAGTGAGCTTGACTTCGTTGCAAATAGTGTTGGCGGTCTTTTCCGGGTTAATTGTCGGCTTCTCATTAGGCTTGATTGGCGGCGGGGGATCTATCCTCGCTGTGCCCTTGCTGATGTACTTGGTTGGCTTGAACCGTCCCCACTTGGTTATTGGGACTACCGCGTTGGCCGTGTCCATCAACGCATATCTTAATCTCTATCCACATTGGCGTGCTGGTCACGTGAAATGGAAGGCAGCCATCGTGTTTGCCATCCCCGGAATATTAGGTGATTTTGTAGGGTCCACTGTCGGGAAACTGGTTAATGGCAAGGATCTGTTGTTCTTATTTGCGCTTCTAATGCTCGTTGTAGCGGTGTTGATGTTAAGGCCGGGCAAAGGCGGTACGGGCCAGGGCTATCAGTGGAGCGCAAAGGACTATAAAAAAGTGGTGCCCGCTGGGTTTGTGGTGGGTTTGGTCTCCGGTTTCTTTGGCATCGGAGGCGGATTTTTAATTGTGCCTGGGCTGGTGTTTTCTACCGGAATGCCGCTCATCATGGCGATTGGCTCCTCTTTGTTTTCGGTGGGCACTTTTGGACTGACCACCGCTATCAATTACGCTCTGTCGGGCTTGGTGGCATGGATGGTGGTCGTCGAATATGTGGGCGGCGGCTTATTAGGAGGCTTTTTGGGTGCGCGGCTGGCCACTCGACTTAGTGGCCAAAAACGCGTGTTAAATTATGTATTTTCTGGAATCATCGTGATAGTGGCATTGTACATGCTAGACCTGAATATTTCCGCCTTGCATCTCTAACCTATTGAAACCTTTTATCGGTGGGATCCGTTAAACCGTCGAGGGTCGATTTTTGTTACAATGAGGCGAGCAAGAGCGGGAGGTACATATTGGTGTCGCAGTGGGTTACTGCTGTGTTTTCAGTTGTAGGCTTTGTTATGGGTATCAGGTGGCGGCGGCTCTCCTGGCTTTGGTTTATCCTGGCTGCGGTGGGCGTCGAAGTTATTCACGCGTTTCATCCCGGGCTAGCCCAATATGGTCCGTGGATCGGCGTATGGTTGGGAACGTTTTTAGGAGAATTGCCAGTGTGGCGCCAATCATGGGATTGGGTCGGGAAAAATTTTCGCTCTATGTGGTGGGCTGTAGGCTATTTGGTGATTCTGGCCATTGCCACCATCGTCGGTATTGATCGTTCAGTGTCGGTACGCTATGCGGTAGGGGTCCCGGCGGTATTATGGGTGGTGGCGATTTATCTTCCGCGATTGGTGCGTGACGGTGATCTCTCAGCGCGGAAAATCGTTCGAGCCTGGGCGGTTTTGGGAGCCGTTTTTAGCGTGTCGGCGGGGATTGCTGCCGTCGGATTTCATAGCGGATTTCCGGTGCCGGTGGGACGTCACGTGATTTTAGCCTGGCAATGGCCCTTTGCCAACAAAAACACCTTGGGATTACTCATGGCGTTGGCGGTGCCAGCGGCTTTCGGCCTGATTTTCTACCCGGGCAGGCAGTGGGGAGGTCGTGGATTAGCCATTGTGCTAGCCATCCTGGTCATTATAGGAGACGCACTAAGCTATGCGCGTTCAGGTTGGATAGCGTCGTTGATAGGGATGGGTGTGTTTACCTTAGCCTACTTTGGGCGGCGAGGTGTCATCGGGATGGTGATTGGCATTCCGACCGCGGCGATTTTGTTAGTGCTGAAAACAGGGTTTAAGCGCTGGGCCCTCTTATGGGATAAGGGGTTAAACGGTCGCATCGTATTGTGGAAAGCAGGATTGTCCGCGTTGCATCATAGATGGTGGTTTGGTGTAGGGCCTGGCAATTCGCCACAGGCACTGCTGCCTTATGTTCCTAAGATTTACGCCGGTCTTACGCCGCAAGACAGTATACTGCGTACCGCCGTCGAACTTGGGTTAATTGGGCTGGGTATATGGCTGGTCATCGTAGTGGGCGCGGTGATAAAATCCGGCACCACGTTTTGGTCGGTCAAAAATCTAAAATTGCCGCGGTGGGAAACGAGTATGGTTGCCGCCCTCCTATTAGCAACGTTAGCACAACAGATGGTGGAATCGGCCTTTCTTGGCGGAATATCGTTTGGTGACTTCTTTTTTACCATGCTTATTGGCTGGGTTTGGTTTGTGTTTGATGGCAAGGATCTGCACAACCCAGATTGACAATGCGTGAAAAAGCCCAATACCACTACTGAAACTCAGAGCCTGGTTAAATCACCAGGCTTTTGACAATGTTACACTTACGGCAAAGAATCCTAAAAAAATTTAGGAAAAAAATTTCCATAAGGACTTGATTATTTGATCGTGAAGGGTATCATAATAGATAGAACGAACAATCAATTGGGGGGTTGATTATGATGGCATCATTTGTAGAAACCGTGATTACGGACGAAGAGTTAAAGGCAGCTCAAGCGTTTCATGGTCACAAATGTCCGGCTATGCCTCAAGGGCTTCGTGCCGGACATATCGCTATGGATATCTTAGGGGTTCAACGGGCACGTGGCGGCGGTGAACTGGTGGCCGTAGTGGAGACTGGGTACCATCATTTTTCCGGGTGTTTTGCCGATGGTGTCATGGTGGCTACCGGATGCACATTGGGCAAAGGCAATTTGGTACAAAAACCCTTAGGCAAATTTGCCTTAACGTTGATAGACCCGAAAACAGGCCGGGCGGTTCGAGTAACCCCAGGGTATGAGCGGATGAGTCAGTGTTTGAATATGGACTTTTTCACATTGCGGGCGCAAGGAGTGCCGCCCTACGAACTTGATCCTGCCGTGGTGGAACCATTGATTCAAGACGTCTTAACTCGACCCTGGCAAGAAATATTCTCTGTAAAAGAGTTTGCCCAATATCCGTTTGAAAAAGTGCCGGAGGACTTTAGTGCGGTTCAATGTGCCGGCTGCGGTGAATTAGTCGTCACCAGTTATGCCCACAAATTTCAGGACCAATGGTATTGCGAGCCATGCCTCAACGAAATGCTTCATGCGGGCTACCGTGTGAGTGAAACCCGGTGATCTGCCATGCTAACCTTGGCAGTGGTTCTTATCTTTTTGGTTTCCATGCTGTTTGCCATGTTAGGTATGGGTGGCGGAATGTTGCACGTGCCGATCCTGTTATGGATAGGCTATGATTTGAAGACCGTCGCCCAACCATTAGGGATTTTGCTCAATGGCTTAACCAGTCTTATGGCCCTGGTTATTTATTGGCGGCACGGGTTGGTGGATTGGAAGGGTAGTCTGCCCATGGCGATTACCGCACTGGCGCTGGCGCCCGTCGGGGCGATCGTGGCAAAAACTATACCCACTCAAGTGCTCATGGGGATTTTTATTGCAGTAATTGTGCTGGCCGCGCTCCGCACGTTGCAAAGCCTGCGTCAGCCCGAGCCTACGGACAAAGTCACAGGCCGGCGATGGATATGGGCATCGCTGGGAGTCGGGTTGGCCGCGTTGGCCGGGGGAATGCTGGGACTCGGGGGCGGCACCTTCATCAGCCCGCTGCTCATGTGGATGGGATATCCGACCAAGAAGGCAGTGGCTACCACCGCCTATATTGTAACTTTTTCCAGTTTCTCCGGATTTCTTGGGCGTTTGCCCTATTTCAAAGCTCCTGACTTGCTAGTGATTGTGTTGTCGGTCACCGTGTTGATAGCCGCTGGGTTGGGGAGCCAACTCATGGCTACGCGGGCCAAACCCAAATGGATTAAGACGGCTTATGCTGCATTGCTGATATTAGTGGGCTTAAAATTGGCTTTATAGGCAGTGTGTGTTTCGGACCCGTCTGGGGTTACTCAGACGGGTCTTGTATTTGATATCCCAACATGGTTAAGATATCATCCGCGACCTCCTGCTCGGGCCAAGGGCTATGGCCGTCAACATGCCATCGGGTTACCAAGGCAAAGAGAATGCCCAGCACTGCTTGGGCTGCGAAATCAGGCGCCAGGTCACGACGGAATTCTCCGGAATTTTGTCCAGCGACAATGACGGCAACCATTCGGCCAGCCGTAACGTCGCTTAACTGAGTCTTTAACAGGGTGGAAATTTTGGGATGCCACGTGGTATGCGATAACATTTGGAATAAGATTTGGCGGTTTAAGGGATCCCCATAAACATTGTAATAGACGTGAACCAGATGGCGAATAATATCAGCGCTAGAGACTGTATTGGACATGGCGGTGAGCAGTTGTTGAGCTTGAGATAAGGGAGACGAGTCTTCTACGACTGCTAAAAACAAGGCCTCTTTGTCTTTAAAGTACCAAAAAATCAAACTGGTGGTGGAAATGCCCGCTGCGCGGGCAATGTCGCGCATTGAAGCTCGAAATCCTTTTTCCGCAAAGACCACGCGTGCTCCTTGGATGATGTGGTCGCGGGTGGAGGGGGAAGCCTCCATTGCTCTTGCCTCCCAATATCAGAGTATAACCTCAACAACCGTAGGTCATAAGATTCCCACGTTGTCTTCTGGCTAGTCTTTGGGTTTGCTGCGCCATTGCAGAAGCGTTTGAATAATAATGGCGAAGTCTTTCCACCAAGACCAGCTTTTCGCGTAATGTAAGTCAAACGCGGCCTTGTCTTTCGGCGGGGAGGTGTAACTGCCCGCCACTTGTGCTAAACCGGTGAGACCGGGCGGAATCGTATGACGCAAATCATAGTAGGCTATAGAGCGTCGGTGTTGGTCAACAAATGTTGGGCGTTCGGGGCGTGGACCCACTAACGACATATCCCCACGTAAAATGTTCCATAACTGGGGAAATTCATCTAAATGGGAAAATCGCAAAAACCGGCCCAAGCGAGTAATCCGTGGATCACTCTTAGACGCCAGCACCGGGCCGGTTAAGGCTTCGGCATTGGGTACCATAGTACGAAACTTTAAGATCCAAAACGGGCGCCCTCCAGCAGCGATGCGCTCTTGACGGTAAACGATCGGACGTCCGGAATCTAAATATACTGCAAGGCCGATTCCCGCTAATAAGGGGAACAATATAATGAGTCCGAGCAAAGCGACTCCAATATCGGCCAACCGTTTAAAGACTGCCGAACCATGGCGTGTTTTAATAGACGCTAAGGAAAACATGGGAGATTCGCCGACGGTGGTCAAATCGGCACCCGCAACCAATAAGTCATAGGTATCCGGTGTCCAAAGGCATGGTATGTTAAGCGCCATGCAGTTAAGAAAATATTGCTCTCGCAGTGGTTTAGGCACCGTACCCAAGACCACCGCGCCGATGTTTTCAAACCGGGCTCGGTCGGTTGCCTCTCCCGGAACTGCGTAGACTATCCGAATCCGCGGGAGAAATTGCCCAGCTTTCACCGTCAAATCGGACCATTCCGACTCCGGACCCACGGCTAACACATTAATCGATGGCGCATAGCGTAATGTAATCGATCGCAAAATTTGGCGCCACAACATGAATACGGGGATTTGCAGTGCAATGGATAGCAAAAATACTGAGCGGGGAAATCCGATCGAAGATAGGACGTATACCTGTACTAATGTTAGGAAGCCATTCACGATGATTGCGGTAGTCACGGCAGCACGAAGTTCCGAGGACGTTTTCTGGTTTGCTTCGCCGTATAATCCATAAATATAAAATACAACAATAAGGGAAGCAAATTGAACGAAGGCAATGCGGGTATAGGCTGACCAATTATAATTAGGAGGCACAAACGTTCCAAACCGAATGATAAAGGCTAAAAACGTCGAGAAAAACAAAAACAGTATATCCGCCATGGCAACCATTATGGCGTGGTACCACTGTCCTCGAAAATTTGCCACCCCGGAACCTCCCTTGCCAGCATACATTTCTATTGTGACAAAAACAGAAAAGATGGGCAACCCTTTAGCATTGACAATGAATAAAACGTTGAATACGGGTTCTACGTTACTTCAAAATACGGTTGTTTGCACCTAAAATACGACAAATTTCGCAAATTGGCATCTGCATGCTAATATGCTAAGTAACCTACGCGAAACGTCAGGCGTTTTCATAGTGAAAATGAGCAGCCAGAGTAAAAGTCAGTGAGAGAGGGGGGAGCCAGGTGAAAGTCGCTTGGGCCGGCGTGGTTGCGGGAATCTTCGGCTTAACCGCTATGGCATACTTCGTGCATCCGCGCGTGCCCCTTACGCCAACGGCAGGGGCTGCTTCCGCCCACCATCAAGCGTCTTTCGGCAACCTCAAGACCGCCCCAAAAATCTCGCGGTCACAGGCAGCTGCCATAGTGTCTCCGACAGTCAAACCGAAAGCAATTCCAACACGTAAGGTGTTGGCCAACAATGGACCCTTGGGTACGTCCGCCTTTTTTTCAGGTGTGGTTGAGGGGTTTTATGGACCCGCTTGGTCACAGGGAAACACCATAGCAATCCTGCAATTTATGCAGCAGAGGGGAATGAACACCTTTGTTTATGCTCCGAAGAATGATGCCTACTTACGGTCCAACTGGGACCAACCCTATCCTTCGGCAGCATTAGCCCAAGTCGCGACTTTGGTGCATGCCGCACAACAAAACCACATTCATTTTATCGTCTCGATTAGTCCAGGCCTTTCCATTGTCTATAGCAGTGCTGCCGACCGGCAGGCGCTGCTTGAAAAAATCGGACAATTGCAGTCTATTGGCGTACACACCTTCATGTTGAGCTTCGATGACATTCCCCAAACTTTAGATGCTACTGACCAAAGCGTTTATGGAAACAACCTGGCCTGGGCCCAATCGGCATTGGCTGATTATGTCGTGTCCCAAGAGTCGAAAAACCATTCAGATTTTCGGTTAATCTTTACACCCACCATTTACTCAGGGGTTGCAGAAAACTCTTACTGGGAAAATTTATCACAGCATTTGGACCCTGCGGTAGATGTGGTATGGACCGGTCCCTGGGTCTTGTCACCCACTATCACCACCGCAGAAGTCGCCCAAGTGCGGGCCGAGATTGGCCACCCCTTGATCATTTGGGACAATTATCCGGTCAATGATTACTCCTATGTGATGTATCACCGACCGCAACTCTTCATGGGACCGCTGGTCGGTCGACAACCGGGGGTTGTGGCGCAAGTGCAAGGATACCTCTTCAACCCGATGCTGCAACCTTTAGCGTCAGAGATTGCACTGTGGACGGAAGCCTCATTTCTGCGCAATCCCCAAGGGTACAACCCGGAGCAATCCTGGCTCCATGCGATAAACGCAGTAGGTGGCAAGGCCGCTAGTGCACTGGCCCTATTTTGTCAGGATAGTGCGCAAAGCTATTTGAATCCTAACGCGCCGACCTCCGTCAACAATGACCTGACCGCGTTTTGGAGTACGTATCAAAACCACGGAAACCTAACCGCCACTCCCTTATACAAGGATTTTCAGCAGTTGGCCGCCCTAAATGGCCAACTTGCGGCATCCCTTAATCCTGAATTGTATCAGGAAATTAAGCCATGGTCTCAGCAACTTGCATCGCAAGGCCAATGCGGAGTCGACTTAATCTTGGCGTTGGAATCGCAAGAGACCAATCATGGGGTGAGTTCCAGCATCTTGCAAAGCGATGTGGCGCTGTCCCATGCAGTCTTAACCTCTACGCTGCAACTGGCAACGACGTCGCCTGTAAACCAATTTATTCAGCAAGTAGAGGCGTTGCCGCCCTTTGCGTAACTAAAGGTTGCTGTCGGCCAACCACGGCTTGTTGAAGCGCCGTGCTAACTTTTGACGATATTGGTGAAACGATAGCGACTTCAAGGTGCGGGCACTCATGCCGCGTACAGGAATGCCGCCATGCAACACCCATCCCACTCCTTGCCCCGGATCCAGAGAAATGAGCATACCGCGAAGGCGGGGTAAAAACGGACTGCCAACCGGCTCTCCCTGAATTTGGCGGGCAATTAATTCCCCCACATAAGTGCCTGCTAAAGCCGCCAACTGAGCAGTAGCCGCAACCTCTTGGCCGTCTACTACTACCCGCCACAAATCGCCGGCCACGTAAACCTGGTCGCCTACTTTACCATAAGGGTCGGCCAGGGGATAGCCGCGATTATCCAAAGGGAGACCAAGGTCTTTCACCCAAGCAGGGACTGCAATGCCTCCAGCCCAAATCAGCACATCAAACCCATAGTGGTCGCGTTCCAAGATGACCGAATGATTTTCTACTGCTTGCACCTTTTGTCCAAGCACGGTAATCACTCCTGAGCGTTGCAGACGCCTCAAGGCATACTCTGCAAGGCCTTTGCCCAGTGCGGGCAGCAGCCGAGGTGCGGCTTCAATAAGCACCACATCATGATCCGGAGCTAACATGCCTGCCACTTCCACTCCAGTTAATCCGCCCCCTACCACAACGATGCGCTGCTCTTTGTGGTACCGAAGACTTTCTTTGATCGCCAGTGTGTCAGCAGCATCGCGCAAGGGATGGGCAAATTGGCGCAATCCAGGAATGGGCGGTAAAGATGGTTCGGACCCGGGAGCGAGAACCAGCCAATTAAAGGCAGTGACTGAACCATTCGCGGAGGTAATGGTGCGCAAGGTCCAATCAATGGACGTTGCCCGTGAGGTGACCAAAGAGACAGAGGGTGAGGTGAGCAGTTGATCATAAGGCACGACATGGTTGGATACCAATCCCTGCCGGGACAAGGCCTCTGGTAATTCTGGAATGAGTTGGTGGCCTGTTCCCGGGTCGATAAGAGTAATGTGGACATGAGGAACATCTTGTAAGGCGCCGATGGCACCCAACCCCGCATAACCGCCGCCAATGACTGCAATCTCTATCATGGTTCAATATCATCCTTTCACGTTGCTAAAATGGTGTTTTCGGCTATATATCGAAGACGGTTTGGACCGTAAATTGGTGCGGACGGGGCGTTAGCCCCTGTTCCGATAGATGATACTGACCGCGGAGTCGGTCAATCGTCTGTTGCAGTTGCCTGCGGTACCAAGGAAGCAAGGCGCCGTTATCAGCGAAATGCCTACGAAATGTAAGAGTCCGGGTGGCGTCTATCGTAGCCAAATGAGCAGAAAAATATTCAAACATCGGTGGCGTGAAGTGAACTGGGGCAGCCATCAGCCAGGTTACTCGCTTTTGTCTTGCGGTGGCAAAGATTGCGTTGAGTGTCTCCAAGTCGTCGGTCCAGCCGGGAATAATCGGGGCGCAGAACAGAGCGACGGGGACTTGTTGGGCGACTAACCCGTCAACGATCTGCCAACGGCGACGAGGGCTGGATGTTCCTGGTTCTAACTGATGCGCCAAGGTTGTGTTATCAGTGATTAGACTGATGTGCACCACAATTTGCTGGCGGATCGCAAGGGCTGTGATTAGATCGAGATCCCGCAGAACCAATGGCGATTTTGTGGTAATGGTCACCCCGTGTCCAGAAAGCAAGATCGCCTGCAAAAACTTTCGCGTAATGCGCAGTTGACCTTCGATCGGTTGATAGGGATCAGTAGCGGTACCAATGGCGATGGTTTGCGACAAAGGTACGCGGCTCAATTGGTCCATCACTTGGGCACCCGTGAATTCTTTGGCAAAGATTATCCGCTCAAAATCATGTCCCCGATCCAGATTGAAAAATTGATGGGTATCCCGCGCATAACAGTATTTGCAGGCATGGGAACATCCCCGATACGGATTAAATGTCGCGTCAAACCCAAAATGATGAACATTGCGGTTGATTATGGTTTTTGGCTGTTGTACTCGAATCTCCATTGTGCCTTTCGAACTCCTTGACAGGCGGCCGATGGTGCTGGTTGTCAACAAAAAACATTTGTTCCATGATACAATAACAGCTAAAAAATCGCTAGGTCAAGGAGTTGCTCGAATGATTGATAAGCCACGTTGTGCGTGGGTTACTGACGATGCGTTGTATCTGGCCTACCATGACCAAGAGTGGGGGGTACCCCAGTATGATGACCGGACCCTCTTCGAAATGTTGGTGCTTGAGGGGGCGCAGGCTGGTCTTAGTTGGCTTACCGTATTAAGAAAACGTCACAGTTATCGCCAAGCGTTTGCAAATTTCCAGATAGCAAGCGTAGCATCACTGTCGGCGGCAGAGCTCATGGCCGCCCCCGGAATCATCCATCATGCCGGTAAACTGCAAAGTGCCATCACAAACGCACAGGCAGCCCTTTCCATCCAACGGGACTGGGGATCACTCAGCAATTTTTTGTGGGCCATTGTTGGAGGACAGCCTATTGTCCACCAATATCTCAGGGGCCATCAACTGCCGTCGCAAACGGAAGAATCCCAAGCCATGAGTCGGGCCTTGAAAGGTTACGGTATGACCTTTGTCGGCCCGACAATCTGTTACTCCTTCATGCAAGCGATCGGCATGGTCAATGATCATCTGACAGATTGCTACCGGTTCCGCGAACTTCGAAGCTAGCTGTCACTCGGTGGATATTTCCGAACTGGTTTGCTGGGCTAAGGGGACCAATTTGACAAACCACCGTTCGGGCGCATTTATCAAGGGATCCAAGGCTAAAGCTCCGGTGATATCGCCTTCTTGAATGAGCATGGTGCGTGCGCTGTCTAACATTGACAGTACCGAGGAATGGTCCGTGCGGACGATAGGCACCAAAGAGACCTTGGCACCTTTGGCTAACCGGGAGCGCAAAAACTGCAACGATAAGCCTGAGTCATCATCGTGTTTCAGATAGAGCACGCCGCCGGTCATTCCGGATGCCAGCCATGGTCCTGGATCCCCGAGAACCAAGCCCCGTCCCCGCGTCATATATTCAAACCCAAACCCTTTGATCACCGCACTTTCCCAAAATGAGCGGGCCTGACGAGGGTTGGGAACTCCTTGTCCGAGAATAATCAGGTCAGCTCCCGATAGCCGAATTCCCGCCCGCGCGTCTGCTGCGCCTTGGACGATAATTTGTCCGCCTTGGGCGCCATAGCCCACCCCTTTGCCTACATGCCCTCCAATCCAACGAGTGGATTTAATACCTTGCTCAATGTGGGGCGACTTGACGACGGCAATGGTTCCGTCAGTGGCACCCTTACCAACACCGTCTTGAGCTCCGCCTCGGGCGATCAGGGTTAATCCAGGACTTAAAAATGCCCCAAATCCCTGGCCAGCCACCCTATCAATGGGCCGCACCAGAGGATGCAGATGGTCCTTATGCCGCGTACGGTGGCCAGACAGACCTACGCCAATTAAGCGGTTGGCGCTACTGGCGGCTACCGTCGCTGGTGATGACTGCCCCGCAACATGTAATGCCGCTGCTTGCCACGTATTCAGTTCCTCCAAGAAGCCCATCATATCGACTAGCGGGTACCCGTCAGTTTGGGTCAGCAAATCCCAACGACCCACGGCGTCGCGGATAGTATTCAATCCCAGATCCCTTAATTGATCAGCAACACCTTGTGCCAGTGCGGTGAAAAAGTGGACCAAGTGGGCTACCGCCATATCCTGATCTTGTGGGAAAAAACGTTTGAGACCCCGTTCAGTAGCCTCAGCGGCCGAGGCGATTTGCGTGGTAATGCCCACGTGGCAGGTATCTTGCTGGCAGCTGCGGCAGACCGTGCAGCCGAGCGCTATCATGGCCATCGTGGCAAAGCCGACACGATCTGCGCCCAACAACACCATCGTTATCACATCATCAGCGCTACGCATGCCTCCATCGCACCAAATTTCCGCTTGATCCCGCAGTCCTGCTGCGGATAAGGCCGCGTGAACCAAAGGAACCCCGATATCGGCTGGCAGGCCTACGTGGCGTAAAGCATGTTGCCGAGCAGCACCAGTGCCGCCGTCAAACCCGCTTAGGTTGACCACATCGGCACCCGCTTTCACAATGCCCACGGCAATAGTGCCAATATTGGGCACCACCGGTACTTTCACCACGATTTTCGCCTGGGGATTGGCGGCCCGCAGTTCATCAATCAATTCCTGCAAATCTTCGATGGAATACAAATCATGGTTGTTGCTCGGAGATATCAGGTCAATACCGGGATTGGCAGATCGCGCAGCAGCCACTTGTGGCGAGACCTTTTTTCCCGGTAAATGCCCGCCTTCTCCGGGTTTGGCGCCCTGACCGATTTTAATCTCCAAAAACGCGGCGCCATTAAGCAGATTGGTATTCACGCCAAATCGTCCTGAGGCGATTTGATGACCGCGCCAACTGTAATAACGGCCAATCATGTCGGGGATTTCTCCACCTTCGCCATTCATGGCCACCATGTTGAGCTGACGGGCTGCTTCAGCATAGGCTCGAAAGGCGGTCTCACCTTGGGAGCCAAATGACATGGACCCGATCACAAAGGGCATGCTGTGGGTGCCAACATCAAGGGACACATGGGCGTTTTTGGACAATGCGGCATGGCCTGATTGTGCTGGCACCAGCAAATGTCGCAGCGCAATGGGATGTTTACGACGCAATTGCTGGAGTTCTTGAATGTAGTCTGGAACGGTTTCGGTACCGTTAATCAGCCGCAAAGTCGGCTTGTAGACGTGTGTTGTGGCCCGGGCAATGGGCATTACCCGCGCCGTCTGCTCTGTTGCTGCCGCAAGACGTTCCTGAAACACGCCTTGGCGATGCTCTGCCCAATGGTGCCAGTCAGGTTTAGCAAAGCTGACCACGCCAAGCAAGTCGGCAACCCGGTCGGGGAGTCCGATAGCCGAGAACAGTCGCCCGTATCCACGCAACTCGTGGATTCCCATAGTGGACAGCACTTTTTGAATACCAGAATTTAGGGCGGTTATCAATTTCTCGGGATGATCTGGATGAGCTTGGGACCATAGCGAGGTGGGAATCAGTCCATTGGCACCAAGGCCCAAGAGCACCATTGCATCATGAAGATGTCGGATCATCCCTGAACGAACGATAATACTAGCCTGGCGGCGCACCCTATTTTGGCGCAACACCGCGTCGATGGCTGCGGTGGCCAGGGCCGGATCAAGGCTGACACTAAAATTGGCTGCATACGCTGGGGTGTCATCCAAGACAACCAACGAGCTGCCGCGCAAAACTGCAGCCAGAGCCTCCTCGGCCAAAGCCTCAGCACGCTCGACTTCGTCTTGGTCGATGGTCAAGATCAAGGGCAACACCAGGGCATCAGAAAATACCGACAACAAATGGTCTAAATCGAGAGATGTCAGCCAAGGATGGGGCAGTACCGTTAACGGTACAGATGGCGGCCGGTTCCATTCCGGACGACGCCCTATTAACGTCGAAAGATCAAAGTGTTCCATTTCCCGTTCCCTGTCCAGAGCCGGGTTGGTCACCACCGCGACGGTTTCTTGAAGATAGTCGCTGATATTGGTGATGCCATGGTTCAAGGCGGCCAAAGGTCCATCAAATCCTAAGGAACCAATGGGTTCAGCACCATTCTCGGCCAAATATTGGACCCAGTGCTGATCATCGCGTCGCCATCCGTCAGCCACTAAACGCCAGGCCGGAACGGGTGTCGGTGTCAATTGTGAGGCCGACTCGAAGAAGGTCTGATGTGCTGGGGGAGGAGCCATCGTTAATAGCTGCTCAGATTCAATGACGCTAACGGGTTGGTCTAATCCCCACTGTAGCGCGATCATCTCTCCAGGGCCTAAAATTCGTGGTTCGGCCACCCAGGCCTCGGCCTCGGTGACTCCCGGTTCGGATGAGATGATATAGGCGTCAGCAGTTTCCACCAACCAAAGGGGGCGCAGTCCCATGGCATCGACGCCAGCCACAATGCTATCGCCAAAGCGGTGCACAATGGCTGCTGGTCCTTGCACGTAAGGGCCCCAAAGGGATTTTAACAGGGACCACTGGTGCTGTAGGTGGTCTGGTAAAAAAGCCATTTGTGCTGGCGACGGTGTGACTGCTAACCGTACCGCTGTGGAATGCTCCAATCCATCGCGCAATATAAACGCAGAAATTAACCGATCAACGTTTTGCGAGTCGCTGCCAACACTGACCGGGGTGATGCCCCAACTCTCCATTTGGTCCATTAACATCGCCACGGTATTGATTTCCCCATTGTGGGCCAATCCCAAAAAGGGCTGGACTCGGGCCAGCAGGGAACTCGTGTTGGTCGAAAAACGATTATGGCCGATGACCGCCCGAGGACGAAAATCAGAACCAATTTGGTTTAACAAAACATCCTTCAATTGAGCGGGATCATTGGTGACTTTGAGGACCATCGTCTTGTTGCTGAAATTCGATAAAATACCCGACCAGCGGGATTCAATGGCTTGAATGGCATCAAACCATCTCTGATGTTGGTTGGCAGCAGGGCCGCGATCCCAAAGCGCCATGCTATCAAGTCCTTGCCCTCCGTCAACAAGTTCCAGATGAGTTAACAGCAGCCCGAATTCATAATGCGCTGCGATGTCGTTCAGTTGGCGCAGTACCTCCCGACGATCGCCTAGATTGACGGCCGTTTGCAATACGAAAAACCGGTCGGATTGCTGGGCTAACGAAGGATCCAGGTGCGCGTCATTAAGGCGTTTAACCCAAATGTCTACAGGCAAATCCATTAGTAACCCGGTACCGTCGCTTCGACCTTGCAGCCATCCAGCGCGGTGAGCCATTTGCGTCAGTGCATCGATGGCGGTTAGGCACCAATTCGATGTGGGATAGAATTCTTTGGAGACAGCGGCGTAAATGGCACACGCATCATGCTCGACTCCGAAATAGGGATGTGGCTGCATAAAACCCCCTCCTGGGATATTTATAACTTTAGGAAACCATGATGACTATGGAACAAACAAGCCGTGAGGTGAGACTGACGAAAGGATTTACGACAAGAGTGAAACCATATACTTTGTGAATAATATACCAAAGTACGCATGATGATGCAAGATACAACTTTTTGCGCAACTTGTCGGTAATCGTGAGACAATAGTCATGAGGTGACAGGTCTGGGTGAAGATCCTAGAATTAATCACAGGCGGAGAACCTGGGGGGGCTCAACGCCATGTGGCTGAATTATCCCAATTTTTGATGGGCCAAGGGCATCAAGTTGTTGTGGCGCACGGGGGCGGACGATGGTTGGCGGACCACTTGAATAATGAGATTCAAGTCATTTACTTGGAGCATCTTATACGCGCACCACGGATTGGCTCCGATATTGCAGCGTATCAACAAATACGCGGCCTATTGTTGCAGGTTAAACCGGATGTCGTCCATTGTCATAGTTCCAAGGCAGGGATCATTGGTCGTCAGGCGGCATGGCAGGCGCAAGTGCCATCGGTTTACACGGCACACGGTTACGTTTTTGTGGATCCGACTCGATCGTGGCTGCAACGGAAATTTTATCGCTATGCTGAGGTTTGGGGAGCGCGACACAGTCAGGCAACTATTGTATTGTCGCAACGCGATTTACGCGAAGCTCAGGCGATGGCCCCCTGGATGCCAACGTACCATATCCCCAATGGAGTGGTTCCCGCACTAGCATTGCCCACCATTACTCGCGACATTCCCCGAGTTGGATTCATGGGGCGATTTTCTCGGGAAAAGGGGTTGGATTGGCTTATTCCCCTGGCGGAACGGCACCGGGAGTGGCAATGGAGCTTCGCGGGAGATGGTGATTTACGGGCATTGGTTTTCAACGCCGTATCTCGGTCCCCGCATCTGATGTGGGAGGGGTGGGTTGAAGATATAGCGCAATGGTTGCAGACCATCGATGTGTTGGTGCAACCTTCCTGGAAAGAGGGGATGCCTTACACGATAATTGATGCGATGGCACACGGGGTACCGGTGGTTGCGACTCGTGTCGGTGCGATGCCGGAAGTTGTCGCCGCAGTAGACGACAACTTGTTAGTGAAGCCGGGGGACAGCTTAGGGCTTGTTTCTGCCATTGGTTATGCTTTGGAGCACCAGGGGCGTCTACGTGTTAACAGTTTTCGGTATATTAGCCGCCATCTTAATCGAGATGTCCAATTGGCTAAGGTGTCCGAGGTGCTGCAAAGCGTGGTGGGATCATGATTGCGATAGTGACAGCCGTTTCCTTGGAGGGAGCCATGCAGGGAGACCGCCTGCGTCTGCAAAGTGTGGTGGAGGGAGCCCGCCGAGCGGTTTCTCGTGTAGAAGTGGTCGATTTAAAGCCTAAAGTGAAAACGCCGTGGCTATCGGTTGCGACCACCTTGGCTCATGGCGAGGCTCCTTATATGGCATGGTATCAGTGGCACTGGCAAGCAGTTCAATGTAGCGACATTCCGGAAATCGTTATTGGGTTTCAACTACGCGCGGCTCAACCGACGCTTGAGTGTCCAGCCCGGTATCGTATCCTGGACTTGACGGATAGTTTGGGACTTTACCGCAATAATTTAAGTACCATATCGGAGTCGCGAAGAAAGCGTTGGATGCTTCGCGGAATCGAAGGAGCAGAAATTCGCTGGAGCCATCGCTTCGATGAGGTGTGGGTTAGTACCATCCGCGACCAACAGTGGTTGGCGTTAATGGGTCTGTCTGCTCGGGTAATCGAAAATGCGGTATCCCAAAAAAAGTTGCTAACACCAGGCAATCTGCGCCATTTACTGTTTGTCGCCAATTTAGAATATTTGCCTAACCGCGTGGGACTGAGCAGATTCCTGAAAACAGCATGGCCCACTCTCTATCGTCATGATTATCAACTGACCGTGGTAGGCAAAGGGTCGGAGGACATACAAGACCCCGGAGTAACAGGCATGGGTTATGTGCCGTCGGTAGAACCGTATTATGTAGAGGCTGGCATTGTTATTAGTCCGGTCCCGGTGGGAGCCGGCAGCCAAAACAAGATACTGGAAGCCATGGGTTATGGGCGGCCCGTCGTGGTCGCGGCTGAAGCCCTAAAGGGGCTGACACCCCGGCAGCGGGAGGCGGCAATACCTGTCACCAGCGCATCGGACTGGCTGCCGAGCCTCGAGTCGCTACAGGACGCCAAGCGTTATCAACGTGCGGTGACCGATGGCTTTCAAGCAGTACCGGTAGCCGGGGATGCTGTAGCATCGCGGCTCTTTCGCCTCCTGCATCAATAATCCGGGCTAATGATGGCTCACCGCAGCGCCTTGGTTGCACAAAGTGGTATGAATAACCTCGATGTGGTGGCTCCCTTGCCACGTGTGAGTCACTGGGGCAACATGGGATGTATCTGACAAAGCGAGTACTGTGGGGCCGGAACCTGACAACACTGCCGCATAAGCCCCGCTAGCAATTGCTTGGTGAATTAAGGCGTCCATGTCAGGGTTGAGCGGCGCACGATAAGTTTGGTGCAGGCGGTCCTCACTGGCATCTCTCAAAACCGTCCAATCATTTTGGGTCACGGCGTGGATCCAGAGGCCCACTCTTTGCGCATTAAACACGGCGTCATGGCGTGGAACCATATTCGGCAACAGCTGACGGGCTTGTGGCGTGGACACTGGGTAGGGAGGAACCGCTAAAATCGCATCCAAAGGCGGGGCAGGGTACCTCCGGACTTGAAGACTATTGCCATGGTCGCGCCATACCATGACAAAGCCGCCGTATAAGGCCGCTGCAGCATTGTCTGCATGCCCCTCCAAGCGATCCGCAAACTGGAGCAACTCTCGTAGTGTCAGTGCCTGGCCCACCAATTGATTAGCGAGGACCAGGCCAGCAACAGAAGCGGCTGCGCTCGAACCAAGGCCTTTGCCCAACGGAATTTCGCTGTCGATGACCAGATGCCCGTTGGGCATAGGTCGACCCTCCACATGGCGATAGAGCAAATCCGCACTGCGCCACACCAAATTCTCATGGTTGGCTTCCACGGTTCCCGCACCGTGACCGGTAATCTCCATAGACCATTGGACCCGCGCTTCAAACTTTATGGTTAAAAACAGGGATACTGCCAATGCTAACGTGTCTAACCCGGATCCCAGGTTGGCACTGGTTGCCGGCACCCGCACTTGCCACATGAATTTATGCCTCCGCCAGGTTGAGCAACTGGGTAATGGTTGTGACAATACTGTCGGCCGTAGTCGGCGTCATGGTTAAGTTGGCCCATTGCTGCGGAGTCTCCGTATCCTTTAATCCCATGCCCGTTAAAATCACGACAATATCCCCAGGGGGCAGTTCTTCCTCGTCAGCGAGTTTCTTCAATCCACCATACGCGGCTGCGGAAGCCGGCTCGACGAAGATTCCGCCGTGAGCGAGATCTTTTTGTGCCGCCAAAATTTCCTGGTCGCTTATGGAAAGGAAACGTCCTTGGGTCTCAGTCACGGCTGCTTTAGCCGTGTCCGCGCTGGCCGGACGCCCAATCCGAATGGCCGAAGCAACGGTTTTTACTTGGTCCAACCAGCGGCCTTGCACGAGCGGATCGGCACCTTGCGCTTGCACTCCGATGAATCGGGGCGCCTTTTTTGCATACCGCATGAAGCCCTTATGGTAAGCGCTAATGTTTCCCGCATTGCCAACAGGCAGAGCTAACAACACGGGCGGGGCGCCTAAATCATCCACGATTTCGTAAGCGCTGGTCTCTTGGCCGCGGATGCGCCAGGGGTTCACCGAATTGACCAGAGTCAGCCAGGACTCTTGTTGCGCTGCATACCGGACTGCTGCCAAGGCTTGGTCAAAATTTCCCCGCACAGCAATTAAATGGGCTCCATGCACGGCAGACTGCACCATCTTTGGCAAGGCGACCTGGCCCTCGGGAATGACCACCACCGAAGCTAACCCGGCCCGGGCAGCAAAGGCAGCCGACGACGCCGCAGTGTTGCCGGTAGATGCGCAAATCACTGCTCGAGATCCATTATGACGCGCTACCGATACGGCGACAGTCATCCCCCGATCCTTAAAGGATCCGGTCGGATTTGTTCCCTCCAGCTTCAGCCAAATGCGGCTGTTGCCCCAGTTGTCCCAGTGTACCAGAGGGGTATCGCCCTCACCGATCGTCACCGGGGTTAAAGATTGCGGTAAATCCAGCCAATCGCGGTAGCGATCAATGAGTCCTTTAACCATGTGTCCCGTCTCTCCTTGAAAAGTACTGTATTTTTCTGGTCAAAATGAGGTACGTGCCGCGTTGCCGAAGCCCTGGCGAGAACGCAGGCGGCTAGCATGAAGACATTGAGCTATCTGGTATGTTTGATGCTTTTGGCCCTTCTGTCAATCCTTGTGGCTAAAAAATTTCCCACTCGTTGGCTATAGTTGCAGTAAATAAGACAGTTCGGAAATTTCCCGTCGAATGCCCACTAGAAAAGGACCAAATTCGGCAAACCGTGCGCTGGCTTCATCAAACCGCATTTCATAAATCAATTTCTTAAATTGCAACGGGTCTTCCGCGTACAACGTTACCCCCCACTCCCAATCGTCCAGTCCTTGGGATCCAGTAATAATCTGGGTAACCGCTCCGTGATATTTGTGGCCAATCATGCCATGACTCCGCATGAGTTGCCTCCGCTGCTCTCGGTCCATCATATACCAGTTGTCTATGCCCTCGCGTTTTTTGTTCATGGGATAAAAACACACATACTGGGTTCGCGGTAAAATAGGAAAAAGGCGCGCCCGAAGACCGGGATTGTTTTCAGGGTTAGCCTCGCCTTGGGCCAGATATTTGCTTAGTTCGACCACAGAATAATACGACGTGGCTGGTTGCAAGATATCTCCGATCGCTAGCCGATTAAGGTCCCATTTGACGTCTGCCAATTGCTGGCTGTCAGGCCGTAAATTCAGAAACAGCAAATCTGCTTTGTGACCAATCACCTGATACAGCCCAAAACTTCCTTGGCCATTTGCTTGAACCGCATCCCAGTTGCGCATGGCCTCGGTTAAACCCGCGACGGCTTCAGTGCGGGCCGATTCTGGCCAGGTTCGCCATCGGTCCCAGGCAATGGTTCGAAAGTCGTGAAGAGCATACCAGCCTTCGATGGTTTCAACTGCTTCGCTCATGATGCGCCTCCCCCAAAACCTCTTCAATGCATCAGTATATCATAGCAGCGGGTTTCCTTTTTCACTTGTCTGTGGGAGACTATAGGATGATCTATATATTGCTGAATGGGAGGAACGATAACATGGCAGATTCCGAAGCTCCGAAAGATTTACCCGAAGATGCGCTGACGCGGCTGGATACCCAATCTGGACACTATGTATTTACCAGTGATTTATCGGTGAATGAATTTATTTTGGTTGATGAGGCCGGATTTGAGCCGTTGGGTTTGGTGATGGGCTCCTCCATATACCACATTGGCTATCAACAGTCCAACTGGTCCAAGAACCAAGAAATGACGGTGCTGTCCCAAGCCATGTACAATGCCCGGGAATTGGCGATGGCACGAATGGAAGAAGAAGCGGATCAACTTCACGCCGATGGCATCATTGGAGTGCGATTGGAAGTCAAGCATGCAGAGTGGGGCCAACACCTGGCTGAGTTCATCGCGGTGGGTACCGCAGTGCGATCCAAAGATGGCAGCAATCACCGCACAGTGAAGAACAAGCCATTCACCTCTGACCTCTCCGGGCAGGATTTTTGGACGTTAATGCGCGCGGGTTACCGTCCGGTAAGTTTGGTGATGGGTACGTGCGTCTATCATATTGCTCATCAAAGCGTGGCCCAGTCGCTCCGGCAGATGGGACAAAACCGCGAATTGACGATATACACGCAGGGGCTATACGACGCGCGTGAACGCGCCATGGAACGGATGCAGACCGAGGCTGCCGAATTGAAAGCACTAGGCATTGTTGGCGTCCATTTGCACGAGCAAAGCCACGAATGGGGTGCTCATGTCATTGAATTTTTTGCCGTTGGCACTGCCGTGGTCAAATTCCAGGAATCACAACTTACCACACCCAGTTTAGTGTTACCGCTAACAGACACTGGCGATACCTTGTAGAGGAGGATGGAGCATGCCATGGTTTCGTAGGACCCCGAGCACCTCAGGTACCAACAACCCGGATCCATTGGCTGGGCGCCAATGGCTTCAATATGCTCCCGAGGACGCAGCTCAATGTCAAGCTGATCAGGACGCTTTGGAACGGGGCACGATTCCTGAGGGTGCCAAGCGCCGAGTACAACGCACCATGTCGGGTGAGATGCCTTGGATGAGCACTTTGTCTGTGAGTGAGTTGTTTTTGGCGGAATTGTTACATATCGAGCCTATTGTCCAAGTTGCGGGCAGTTGTTACTATCATGCCTCAACGGACCAACGCAACCGCATCTATTTGGATAGTAATCTTGATGCCGCAAATTTGGTCCGGGCCTATTATCAAGCTAAAGATGTCTCGTTAGAGCGATTGCGGGAAGAGGCTCGAGATGCCGGGGCACATGCGGTCATTGATGCCAAGCACCATTTCAAACGGGAAGGCACCCTGGTGCATTTTAGCATCGTAGGTACAGCGGTTCGGTTTAAGGGATTGCAGGTGCCGCGACATCCTTTGGTGAGTTCCCTCAGTGCAGATGATATTTATCGGCTTTGGCAGCGCGGTTGGATGCCGATGAATTTTGCATTGGGGTATCATTGGCACTGCATGCCGGTTGGCTACCGGACCCGGTCCGCGACGGTGAGCTGGTACAACCAAGAAGTGACGACAGTAACGGATCGGCTGATGGAAACACGCCAGCACGCCATGGACCGCATGCGGAAAGATGCAGCCCAAATGGGCCGCGCTGATGGCCTGGTAGGGGTTTCGGTAGAATCTCACATTGAAGAGACCGAATTGATGTTTTCGCGGGGCATGGGTTGGGATCCTGGGATTACAATCGATGGGACATTTTTCCCTTATGAAGAAAATGGGATGGTGGAAGTTCCGGCATTTAACACCGAATTTTTTGCTACCGGTACTGCAGTAGCACGTCTATCACGGGCTCCATTGCAGGCGTCCCAAATTGAAGCCATATTAACGCTACAATCATAAGACAGGGGCCGACTCCCGGCTAACGTGAGTCGGCCCCGCCTTATTGCCTAATCGAGGGCGCCTTTCCAGCTATTCATCCCACCCGCAAGATTATAGACATGACGATATCCAGCTTGTTGCAACAACTCGCAGGCACGGGACGAACGATTGCCGCTTTGGCATACCACAACAATGGTCTTGTCCTTGGCAACCTCCCGGAGCCGGGCCAGCAGTTGGCCTAACGGAATGTGACGCGAACGCGGAATATGGCCTCTTTTATATTCCGATGATTCGCGAACATCGACAACCACAGCCTGGCCGTTACGGGCCATGCTTTCGACACGGTCGGCGGTCAAATGGTGCACCATACATGCCTCTCCTGTAGGAAGTTTACTGAAGTTCAACAATATTGTACTAGTGTTTTGGATATAGTCAATACCCTTAAGACAAACGACGGTAATGACTACCCTTAATTGGGGCATGGTAAAAGTGTCGGGCAAAAAGTATACTAGATCTGAAGACGAGGTGTGCGCGGGAGGTGTCAGACTTTCCGAATTTCGGCATTGTTCGTCTTTTCTTATGGATTTGAACAGAAGGCCTCAAGGAGGTAAGACGTAGTGCGACTACAAAATTACATAGGCGGAAAATGGGTGGAGCCCAAACAGGGTCGGTATCAGCAAGACATTGACCCCGCCAACGGAAAAATTGTGGCAGAAGTGCCCATGTCGGACGGAGATGATGCTCGCCTCGCCATTTCAGCGGCCCGGGAAGCATTTGAAACCTGGCGCAAAGTGCCTGGCCCCAAACGAGGAGAGCTGTTATTTAGGGTAGGGACCTTGCTCAAAGAACGCAAAGAGGAATTAGCGCAATATATGACGCGGGAAATGGGCAAAGTTTTGATGGAAGCCAGAGGAGACGTTCAGGAAGGCATTGATATGGCGTTTTACATGGCTGGTGAAGGTCGCCGCAGTTTCGGCTACACCACGCCGTCTGAACTTCCCAATAAATTTGCGATGGCGACTCGCAACCCCATTGGCGTCGCCGGGATTATTACGCCCTGGAACTTTCCTATGGCTATCCCGACCTGGAAAATATTCCCGGCCTTAGTGTGTGGCAACACTGTGGTATTTAAACCCGCGGTAGAAACCCCATACTTGGCCTATCAATTGGTCAAGATTTTAGAAGAGGCCGGCGTGCCGGCCGGTGTCGTGAATTTAGTCTTTGGTTCTGGTACCGAGGTGGGCGAAGTGCTCCTGAGCGACCCGGGCGTTGACTTGATATCCTTTACCGGGTCCAACGCCACCGGGAGGCATGTAGCGGCTACGGCAGGGGAGCACTTAAAACGGGTTTCATTAGAGTTAGGGGGCAAAAACGCCATCATTGTGATGGACGATGCGAACCTGGAGCTGGCGGTGGAGGGGATCTTATGGAGTGCCTTTGGCACCACCGGCCAGCGCTGCACCGCGTGTTCCCGGCTCATTGTTCACGAAGCCATTTACGATCAGCTCAAAACCATTCTGAAAAGCCGCATTGCGGCGTTGCGTTTGGGACATGGGTTGGAGGAAGATACTGATGTCGGCCCATTAATTAACCAACAAGCCATGGAAAAGGTTCACCGTTATGTGCAAATTGGCCAATCAGAGGGCGCCGAGTTGGTCATCGGAGGCAGTCCGGCACCGGATGACCAGTTGGCCAGCGGACATTTTTATCTTCCGACGTTGTTTGCTGGAGTCACGGCCGAGATGCGAATCGCGCAGGAAGAAATATTTGGCCCAGTGCTGTCGATGATTAAGGTTAAAGACTTAGATGAGGCCATCCGCATAAACAATTCGGTGACCTATGGGCTTAGTTCCTCAATCTTTACCCAAGACGTCAATAAAACCTTTCAAGCCATCAGGGATCTCGCCACGGGCATAGTGTATATTAACGCCGGCACAACCGGCGCCGAGATTCATCTGCCCTTTGGCGGAACCCGGGGAACCGGAAATGGTCACCGCGAAGCAGGAACGGCAGCACTGGACTTCTTCTCCGAGTGGAAAGCTGTCTATGTGGATTTTAGTGGCCAACTGCAACGCGCACAAATTGACACCGAATGAACCCAGGGTCGTTACCAGAACAGCAAGGAGGTCAGTAATATGGCAATTGCCACAAAGTATATTGCGCTTAAGACACAAATTCCGGGTCCCAAAAGCCAGGCTGTGCTGCAAAGAATCGACAAGGCCACTCCCCGGGCTGTCGCGGTTTACGCGCCGTTGGTTGCAGATCGCGCGCACGGATCACTGCTGACGGACATTGACGGCAATACATTTATCGATTTAACGGGTGGAGTCGGCGTCCTGAATGTTGGCCACACCCACGATAAAGTGCGAGCCGCGTTACATGAGCAGGTGGACCGCTTTTTGCACACCGACTTTACGATGATCCCCTACGAAAGCTATGTCCGACTGGCGGAGCGCTTAAACGCCCGATTTCCTGGCGGAGGGCCGGCTACCACCGTGTTTTTCAATTCGGGAGCCGAGGCCGTGGAAAATGCGATAAAGATAGCCCGAACGTACACCAAACGCAAGGGAATTATTGCTTTCGAACGAGCTTTTCATGGGCGTACCTTGATGGCAATGACATTAACCTCGAAGGTCCATCCCTATAAAGCAGGTATGGGCCCTTATGCACCCGAGGTCTATCGAGTCCCATTCCCCTACCCTTATCGCTGCGAGTTAGGAGTGGGCGAGGTGGGCCACGAATGTGACGAGCGCTGTTATGCCCGTATAGAAGAAGCCTTAATGCTGCAAGTAGCGCCTGAAGACACGGCTGCCGTAATTGTGGAGCCAGTCCAAGGGGAAGGCGGGTTTATCGTGCCGCCTAAGACCTTTTTGCCTTGGCTTCGCCAATTTACTGAAAAACACAATATCTTGCTCATTGTCGACGAGGTGCAAACTGGGTTTGGCCGCACCGGGACTTTTTTTGCCACCGAGCAATCCGGCATTCGTCCCGACTTATTGACGATGGCTAAGTCCATCGCGGATGGAATACCCCTCTCAGGAGTGATGGGGCGCCCGGAAGTGATGGATGGACCCGGCGATTCCCAAATTGGAGGCACGTACGTAGGAAATCCGCTAGGCACGGCCGCCGGCAATGCGGTGTTAGATGTTTTCGAATCGGAACACTTGCTGGCACAGGCGCAAAAGCAAGGGGAGCATTTGATGAGGCGCCTCAATCAATTGGCAGAAGATATTGAGCAAATTGGGGAAGTGCGCGGACTGGGGGCCATGGTAGCTATAGAGTTGGTCACAGACCGCACATCAAAGACTCCAGATCCAGACCTAACCGACCGCGTGCTAAAAGCCTGCATGCAACGGGGACTTTTGATGCTAAAGGCCGGGATTTACGGTAACGTGATACGCTTTTTGGCGCCATTGAACACTCCTTTAGAAGTCTTGGATGAGGCGCTTGAGGTTCTCGGGGACGTGCTTCGTCATGAGGTGGCCTAAGTTATTCCATGTCTAGCGATCAACGTGCCGCAAGCTTGGCAGGAATCCATATTTTGGATTTATCACGGGTGTTAGCTGCACCCTACGCAACGATGGCTTTGGGTGACTTAGGAGCCGAAATTATAAAAATTGAACGTCCTGGTTCTGGTGACGAAACGAGACAATGGGGCCCCCCTTTCTTAGGGGGGCAGTCTGCCTACTTTTTGTCCGCTAACCGGAATAAAAAGTCGTGCCAGGTGGATCTAGGAAACCAAGAAGGGCAGAATTTGGTCCGCACCTTGGCACTCAAGTGGGCAGATGTGATCGTCGAGAACTTTAAACCGGGAACCCTGGAGAAATTTAGTCTGAGCCTCCAGGACTTGCGTGCAGAAAATCCACGCCTTATTACTGCCACACTACGCGGCTATCCGCAAGGTGATGATCGGCCGGGGTATGACTTCGTGATGCAGGCAGGTGCGGGTCTTATGTCGCTTAACGGTCCCGTGGAAGGACCGCCATACAAGATGGGAATTGCGGTGGCAGACATTACGTCGGGTTTGTTTTTATTGTCGGGTATTTTGTCGGCGCTTTTGGTTCGGGAACGCACAGGAAAGGGACAGCACGTGGAGGTCTCTTTGTTTGATTCGCAAATTGCCTGGTGGGTCAATGTCGGCATGGCACATTTAGTGACCGGCAACCCTCCAGTCCGGTGGGGGAACGCCCATCCCCAACTGGCACCATACGAGCTGTTTGAAGCATCCGATGGATATCTAGCCATCGCCGTGGGCAATGACCAACAGTTTATGCGCTTGTGCCAGGTGTTGCAGCATCCGGAGTGGGCCGCGGACTCACGCTATCGCACCAATCCTGATCGTGTGAGCCATCGGTCTGCCTTGCATGAGGATCTGCAAGGTGTGTTGGAGCAGCAGCCAGTGGCGCAATGGACACAGCAACTAGACGCCAAACAAGTGCCGGCGGGACCAGTGCATACGATTCCCCAGGCGCTGGCATGGCGAAATTCCCTCCCTAATCCGGTAGTCTCCCTACTAGATGACATCCCACAAATTCATCTTCCTTGGCGGTTTTCTGATTCTTCAGCACGCCCTCGTTACCGACCACCGGAACTCGGAGAGCATACTGCTGAAGTCTGGGAACTATATCGATCGTTACGAAAGGATCAGTGACAACATGGCGCAAACCGACAATTTAAGTGTGCATATTGACAATTACTTTGGAATCGAAGACCAACTCTCCTCGGAGGAGGTTCAGGTTCGGGACACGGTACGGCGTTTTGTGGATGCCAAGGTACGGCCTTACGCTGGCAAATGGTGGCTGGACGGGATCTTTCCCACCGATTTAGTCCCTCAGTTGGCCGAACTTGGGGTTTTTGGCCCGACATTGCCGGAACAGTATGGCGGGGCAGGGCTCTCCCCAATTGCCTATGGACTGATGATGCAAGAATTAGAGCGCGGAGATTCCGGCTTGCGGTCATTTGCTTCGGTGCAGAGCGGCTTAGCGATGTATGCTATCTACAAGTATGGCAGCGAGGAACAGAGAATGGCCTATCTGCCAAAAATGGCAGCTGGGGAAATTATCGGATGCTTTGGCTTAACGGAGCCGGACGCGGGCTCAGATCCGGCAGCGATGCGCACTGTGGCCAAATCAGTACCAGGCGGCGTACGCATAACAGGCGTTAAACGGTGGATTACCAATGGCAACTTGGCGCAAATTGCTGTGGTCTGGGCTAAAGATGATGAGGGCGTTATCAGGGGTTATATCGTGCCCACAAGCAGTGAGGGATTTGCCGCGCGCCATATTTCCACTAAAGCGTCGATGCGCATGTCGGTGACCTCGGAACTGTATTTGGACAATGTGTTTGTTCCCCAAGACCACATCCTGCCTGCGTCGCGAGGTCTGGGGTCGCCCCTTGGCTGTTTGACGCAGGCGCGTTACGGGATTGCCTGGGGCACTGTGGGTGCAGCACTCGACTGCCTTAATGAGGCGGCCTCCTATGCCCAAACCCGAATGGCCTTCGGCAAACCGATTGCCGCTACTCAGTTGATGCAAGAGCGCCTGGTGGATATGCTCTCAATGACCGTCAACATGCAGTTGAAAGCCTTGCAGTTGGGGCGTCTATATCAAAGTGGGGCGATGCGCTACCCCCAGGTGTCACTGACCAAACGAGACAATGCACGCTCAGCGCTAATTGTGGCCCGCATGGCCAGGGAAATTTTAGGAGGTAATGGCATTAGTGTCGATTACCCGCCTATACGGCACCTGACCAATCTGGAAACAGTGGATACTTATGAAGGCACCTACGAAATCCACACCCTCATCGTGGGCCGTGACTTATTGGGAGAAAACGCTTTTTAGACGTCGAAACCCCAGGAACTCTTGGGAATCCGGGAAAAAGACGGCCGACACTAGAGTAAGTGCCGCCTTACCAAATCTGGGTGAGCGAAATAGCGAGTCATTTGAGACCAGGGAGGTTTGGCTTTCGATGGTCAAACTTCCCTTGTTTCAGCACATAGGATACTCCGACCTGTTGGGCCAGGGAGCAGCCACTCGAGACAAATCTTTCCGAATTGCATGTGTACTATCGGTGCGGTATCGTGAGATTAGTGAATCAAAGGAGGTTGGTTGTGGCGGACCCAGACCTCGGATCAGGTGACGCTGGTACAGCAATTAGGGGTGCAACCGGGTCTGCAAGATGGTGGATACCAGGCACTGCCTTCAGTAAGCCGATCTCCACACCGGGCCCTATCGGCTTTGCCCTTGCGATCGCCATGGCGCAATTGGTGATCAAAACCGTGAATGTCCGCTACAACGTGTGCTGGCCACCGGGTATCCCGGGTCCGGTTCACTTCGCGCGGCAGGGACTGGGCTGATTTTTCGATAGCACGCCCGCTGTGGTGATCAGACGCTGTTTGTGGTGTAATATTTGACCAAGCTCTAGAGGGCGACGGGATCGGTATACTTGTATGTCGTGGGCTCCCCACTCCGCCGAGGGATCGAATAGATAGCCAGGCGATGCCCCGCGGCGACGGTAGCCGGGGATCCGCGAAGACGTCGGGGCCCGCGGCAATCGCGATAAGTGCGCGCGCTCACAATGATTGGATAGGTCCCAACGCAAGGAAGGAGACAGGGCTCTGGTAAGCGTAACAGCGACCGGGAAATGGCAGTAGCCTGGCAAGACTGCCGTGAATGAGGGGGAATGCCGATGCCGTTACCATTTGTGGTGATTGTGGAAGGGAAGAATGACCGTCATCGATTGCAACAAATACTGTCTCCTGCCGTCCCCATTTACGCCACTTATGGCATTCCTGGTACCGAGCGGTTAGAAAAATTAAAAAAAGAGGCTGGTCACCGCCAAGTGGTGATCTTGACGGATCAAGATGCGGCGGGTCAGCGGATTCGCAGGATGCTTCGTGAAGTTTTTCCCGACGCCATCAATATTTACACGAAGCGGAGTTACAATGGCGTTGAACATACTCCCGTCGATTATCTCGCCGAACGGTTTCGCCGCGTTGGCTTGATTCCCTGACGGGACATAACACGATCAAGGAGCCAGTCGCGTGCAAAAACCAATTTGGACCATTGCCACTCAAAATCAATTTTTGCGGCAACGTACGGTAAAACCAAAACAAATTAATCAAAAAGTCACGCGTGTGGTCACAGATTTGTTTGACACGTGGGATACGGTGGCCGCGTACGGGATTGCCGCGCCGCAAATTGGCAACCATCTTCGTCTGTTCATTTGGAAAGGCAGCACCATGGATCGTCCCGAAGTCATCATTAACCCGAAGATTATTCGTGCTCGGGGCGAATTGAAAGATTATGACGGTTGTCTCAGTGTTCCCGGCATTTATGGAGAGACTCGTCGCGCGGCGATGGTGGAAATTACCGGGCTTGATGTCGAAGGAAACAGCATTCGGCGTACTTATGAAGGATTCGATGCACGCATTATTCAGCATGAGATTGATCACCTGGAAGGGGTATTATTCCTTGACCGGATAGATGATTTGGATGACTTATATGTGCTGGAAAAAGTGGAAGACACAGAATCAGAGGACTCCCTCCATGAAAAACGTCCCTTAACAGAGTCTGTGCGAGATATTGTTGTGTCAGCGCGGCGTCCGTTGCCAGGACATGCCCTGATCTGGTAAACACGGGCTATTACCCAGCCCGATTGCTATGCCATAATAGGTTGAGACATTTTCGAAAGTAGGGAGACGGGACATGGCAGCTAGTGAACACCCCCCCCTGTGGGGCGCATTGCCGCGCGAGGCCCTGACGCAACAAGTGCCGCGCATGTCCGACATGACGCGACAGGCGTTGGTATCCGCATTCACCCAATTCTTGCCCCCCGAACGGTTGCTGACCGAACCTGACCGTCTGATGGCGTATAGCTTTGATGCGACCGGGGAGCGCCATCGCCCGGACGTGGTCGCCATTGTGGATACGGTGGGCGAAGCGGTGAAAGTGATGGCGTCGGCCCATCGTCTGGGAGCCGTGGTCATTGTGCGGGGCGCGGGATCGAATTTGAGTGGCGGGACGATGCCCGTGGTCGGTGGCGTGGTGTTGGCCCTCAGCCGCCTGCGCCAGATCCGCGACGTCGATCGGATGAATCGGGAAGCGGTCGTCGAAGCCGGGGTGGTGAACGCCGATTTGCAAGAACGCTTGGCGCACGAGGGGTTCTTTTACCCGCCCGATCCCGCGAGCCACCGGATTTCCACCGTGGGCGGCAATATTGCGGAAAACTCGGGGGGGCCCCATTGTGTCAAATATGGGGTGACCACGAATCATGTCCGGGCCTTGGAAGTCATTTTAGCGGACGGGACGTTTCGGATCACGCCCCCCACCGGCACGGAACGGACCGGGTTCGACATTGCGGGGCTGCTCACCGGATCCGAAGGCACGCTGGCCTGTGTCGTGGGCGTCCACGTGCAGATTGCCCCGAAGCCGCCGGCCACCCGCACCATGCTGGCCATTTTTTCGCAGTTGGATGACGCCATCCGGGCGGTGTCGGCCATCGTGGCGGCCAAAATTGTTCCGTCCACGCTAGAGTTGCTGGATCGCCAGTCCATCGCGATTATTGAGCCGTTTGTCCATGCCGGCTACCCCGTGGACGCCGACGCCGTCTTGCTCATCGAGGTGGATGGGTTGCCGGAGACGTTTCCCCACGCGGTGGAAACGATTCGAGCGGTCGTCATGGACAAAGGCGCCGTGGAATTTCGCGAGGCCCAAACCCCCGCCGAGGCGGAGGCGTTATGGCGGGGTCGGCGCGCGCATTATGGGGCGGCGGCCCGCATGGCGCCCCATCTCTGGGTGCAAGATGTGACCGTTCCGCGCCCATTGTTGCCGGCCATGGTCCACGATGTCCTCGCCATTGGCCAGCGGTGGGGATTTGAGATCCTGACGGCGGCCCATGTCGGCGACGGGAATTTGCATCCGGTCATCACTTATGATCCGGCGAACCCGGACGAAGTGTATCGCATGCGGCAGGCGGATCACGAAATTTTGGCGGCCTGTGTCCAATACGGCGGGTCGATTACCGGGGAGCATGGCATTGGGATCGACAAAGTGGAACAGTTGCCGTTAATGTATAGTGCGGCAGAACTGGAGATTATGCAGGGACTGAAAACCGTGTTCGATCCCGCCCATCGGCTCAATCCCTTAAAGGCGATTCTCCCGGTGCCGCCGAGTGATCCGGTGCCACCCGCGGATTTCGGCGATCACGCCCCGCAGCCGACCACCGTGGAGGAGGCGCAAGCGTGGATTCGGGCCGCGTACCACCGACATCAACCCGTGGTGGTGCGCGGTGCCAGACGGGGCATCCCCTGGGAGGACGCTCCGCCGGATGCCCTGCCGTTAGACACCCGTTCGTGGGGGCGAGTGCGGGATTTTGATCGGGACAATTTGACCATCGAAGTGGAAAGCGGCATGCGTGCCGGCGACTTAGCCTCCGTGGTGCGGGCTGCGGGATTGGATTTGCCGGGCGTGTACCCCGGACAAGAGGATACGGTCGGCGGGCTGGTCGCTAGCAATCTCCGGACCTGGCGCCACCCGTGGTCGTGGCGCGACTGGGTGCTCGGGGTTGAATGGATTGATGGCCAAGGACGGCTCTTGCGCTTTGGGCGCAAGACCACGAAAAATGTGGCCGGATATGATGTGACCAAACTGGCGGTGGGGTCCCAGGGACGCCTGGGGGTCTTGACCTCGATTATTTTTCGGTTGCGGCCGCTGCCCTCCGATCCCGAGTGGCTGACCGTGGAGAGTACGGACGGACCACGCTTGCTGGAGGATGTCCTCACGTTGCTCACGACACCCGCGCGCCCGGAAGGCGTGCTGCTGGTGCGCGAGGCGCAGCAGTGGCACTTGCTGCTGTTGGGGGCCCACGCCGACCGCTGGGCCCCGGTTTTCGGGTCCAGCGCCGGCATGGCCCGGACGGCTACCGACGCGTGGGACACCGCCGATGCCTGGGACCGTTGGCGTCAGACTGCCTGGGACAGCGCCCGGGAGCGCCGCGCCTATGCCGAGGGCGGGGTGAAACCCCGTGCCCTCCGGGAGATCGTCTCCGCCCTGGCGCCGACGGCACGCGTGGCTCTGTTTCCCTACTCGGGTGCGTATGAAATTTATGGCACGGTCCCCGAGGCGTTGCCGGGTCTGTTGCGACGGGTAGACGGGGAGACGGTCTGGTCGTCTCGGGCGACCGAATGGCAGGAGATTGAAGCTGGCATTGCCCACGTGTTTGATCCGCGGGGCGTGTTTGCTCCGATGACAAAGGATGTGTCGTAATGGCGTGGCAGGAGATTTTAGCGGAGATTAATCAGTGCAATAAGTGCGGGTTTTGTTTGCCCACGTGTCCGACCTACCAAATCACGGGCAATGAGTTGGCTTCGCCGCGGGGCCGGATCGCCATGGTGGAAGCCTTGGCGCGCGGCGAGGTGACCGTCGGTGCTGGGTTAGAAGAAGCGTTGACGTACTGCCTGGACTGTCGTGCCTGCGAAACAGCGTGCCCCTCGGGCGTGCCGTACCACCGCATTTTGGAAGTGGGCCGGAATCAATTGTGGCAGAACCGACCGGCGACGCGCAAAGCGCCTTGGCTCGTCCGCCAGGCCTTGGGCACGGTGACCCGTCCGCGCCGACTGGCGCGATTCAGCCGCTGGGCGCGCCGCGGGCGGCATCTGCCCTTGCCCGCCGCGCTGCGACAATTTTTGCCCATGTTGGGACCGGAATCCCCTGTGCCACCAGCGCCCGACGTGATCCCGCACGCCACCGCGTCCGCCCAGTTTTTTTCCGGGTGCATGATGAGCGCGGTGTTTCCCGAAGCCAATCACGCAGCCCAGCATCTCTTGGCTCTGGCCGCCGTGGAGGTGAAGACGCCGCCGGCGCAGACCTGTTGCGGGGCATTGCATTGGCATGCGGGAGACGCGGAGCGCGCCCGCCAACTGGCGCGCCAGAATATTGCCGCCTTTGCCGGGACCACCGACCCCGTCGTGAACACGGCGGGGGGGTGCGGTGCGATGTTGAGGGAATACGGGGACCTCTTCGCGGACGATCCCGTCTGGGCGGAGCGCGCCCGACAGTTTAGTGCCCGGATTCGCGATTGGGCGACCCTGTTTCTCCGTTATGGGCAAGAGGTGCCCTTAGTCGGAGACGGGGAACGGGTGACGTTGCAAAACTCCTGCCACTTGGTTAATGTGGAAAAAGCCGGGGACGACGCGGTGGCGGTGCTGCAGCGGGTCGCCCAGGATACCTTCGTGCCGTTGGCCAGTCAAAATCGGTGCTGTGGATCGGCCGGTACTTATAATGTCGTCCATACCGATTGGGCGCTAAAAATTCTCGATCAAAAGATGGCGGAGGTGGAAGAAGAGGCCCCGGATCGGATTCTG
>PXYW01000021.1 GCA_003023695.1 Sulfobacillus benefaciens
AAAGTCATCACATCCGCGGTGTCCAAATAAGGAACTCCGGACCGCAATCCCTCGATAATGGCTCGTGCCGCCATCATAGGTTATATTCTTCCGACTCCGATTGGTTCCGGATCATTTTTGTCAGGCTTGAGGCGACAACACGGCGTGTCACCCCAGACTCTAAGCCAACCTCATCGCCCATATTTGGTGTAGTGGATATCAACGCCAAATCAGCCGGACCCTTTTCCCACAGAGAAGCTAGCAGGGCCAGTTGTTCATGGTCTTGGTCCCATAACCGATCAAGATCTATCCAATCGCTAAACCGGTTGACGCGCGTGGTGACGACTTCATTTTGAATCCGCGCCCAAAGGGCCGGGTACGACGGAAATCCGCGTTTGGCCTCTCCAAGTCTCGCCGAATCACCAGCCAATACCAAAAACACAAAGGGCATGCGAGGACCTTCATCAATCAATTGTCGCATCATTTCATAGGCTTGCTCCCGTTTGCCCCGGGTGTAATAGGGGATGTTTTCAACACGGGCATTGGCGGTCAACACTTCAATATTGTCAATGGCAATGACAAGCCCCCCGTATCCAACAGCATGAATGAAAATGGCCGTCGACGCCAATATGGCGCGAGCGTTGCGTTGCGAAATGTTGCCGATGAGCCCCATGCTGCGTCGGGTGGCGGCACCTATTTTCCCCCCGTTAAGCCATGCTAAGTGATCAATAGGTTCCCCGGAATCTCCACTTAGCAGTTGATTGAGCCACCCGCGCACCACAAGCATGAAATGCGAATCCAGATCCAAACCGTGAAGCCATCCATCCACGGCTTCCCGAATGTCACGACGCGCCAGGGAAGGCTCCAACCGGCGCTCGGATTCTGCCCATTTGAGAAAATCCCACCCGCGACCAGTAAATTCAGGATATCCCAACTGCTGATGGATTACCTGCAATGCTGCCCCCTCAATCAAGTCTCGCCATAATAATTGAGAGGCAACTGCCCGATACACCTCGTCGATAGAGGACAGCCTGTCTTTACGCGCGTCGATTCCTAACGCCAGGTAATGGTTAAAGCCAGCAGTTTGACTAAAGTGTTTCAGCCAGTGCGTTTTCCCCGCTCCCGGTTTACCTACCACAAATTTCACCTTGCCATATCCCCGGCTAACAAACCGATTTAAATACCACTGCACCCAAAATTTTTCAAGGCCGCCAACGTCCACAAAGGTCTCGTGAATTGCCCGGGCAGACAACGACTCCGCTGTGGGGTGCATCGAAAATCCTTCCCACTCCGGCCTATTCGTCTTGATCACCGCCTTTGATGACTTCTAGAGACCCCAGTACCTCCTTTTGGCCACCCGGTAAGGTAATCACCACGGATCCACGATCACGTCCAGAACCGAATATAAATTGGTACCCACCGTACGATCGATCAGGATGACTACGTAAACGGTAAATATCAAAAGCAAACTGATTGAGACTATATCCCAATCGCAGTGATAGGAGCTCGAAAACTTGGACCAACGGAACCGTGGATCCGCTTTTCCTTTGAGGACCTGCCTTTATCATGGATTCTGCAATCAGTGCTTGGTAGGCCCGCAACAAAGCCTTCATGAACTGGTTGGGATTGAATCGTTCGCGGTAAAGACGATTAAGTTCTTTTTCCACTTCGCTGGCCACGGCCACTGGGTGAAGTTTACGTACCGTGCGTTTGTTTACCGTGACCAAATCGTTGGCAAAGTCTACTTTTATCTCAATCGGGAAGACCCTAAACAACGGAAATTCACTTCAACCACCCACCCCGACTTTTCCAAAGTGGAAGAAAAGATAGCGCCCATTGTTCTTGATCCCGGGAGGATTGCCCCATGGCAAACCCCTTCAAGTGAGTTTGAGCTTGTTCCGCAGCCATGCTAATTTCCAAGCCAGTACGGGCCAAATCCTCCAATTGTTTTCGCAAGTCGACTAAATTCATGATGCTGATTTGACGGTCAATGGTTTTATACCGCGCTAATCGTGCTACGCTTTTTGATAAAGTTTGCAGGTCTGGTCCTACACCTTGCGAAAATCCGTCCACCCCCGAAGTCATTACGATCGCGTTGGGCTTATCAACCAAATTATCCATTAGATCCCCCATCCAGGAAAGTGTAATGCCAACTTGTTCGACGTGTATTGTCGAATTTACTGCAATCCCGGGTGTATTAAATAAGTCATTGTGTGAACCGATTAGAGAGACAACAATCCCAGGCGATGAGCGATTAATACTGCTTGAGTACGGTCGTAGGCGTCAAGTTTGGAAAAAATATGGCTCATGTGGACTTTTACGGTCTTCTCGGCAATATCCAATTGCGCAGCTATTTCCTTATTAGACAACCCTTGACCCAAAGCCTGCAAGACCTCTTGTTCCCGAGGGGTTAGCGGCTCTGCCAAAACAGTTTGTCGGGGTCCCTCAGCCAATACTTTCAGTACCCTCGGCTCCAAAACGCTTTTCCCCCATGCCACTTGGCGAATGGCATCCAACAATTCATCGGGATTCACTGTTTTTTCCAGATAGCCTACGGCCCCCGCCTTCAATGCGGATCGTATCCGCTGAGGATCCTGAAACGACGTGAGAACAAGAATTCGTACGGCAGGAAACCGCTTCACAATTTCTGCTATTGCTGCCAGTCCATCCATAGGGCCCGGCATTACTAAATCCATTAGTACCACATCAGTCGTGTGGTGTTGCAACAAGGTCAACGCTTGGTCACCTGACTTGGCAGAAAACGTCACCTCAATATCCTCAGCAGTGTCTAAAAACAGCTTCAGTCCATCACGAACCACAGGATGGTCATCAACAATGCCAACTCTCAATCTCATCGCTATCCCTCGCTTAACGGTAGCACTGTCCGTAAGATTGTGCCTTGGCCTGGAGCCGTCTCAATGTACAGGGTGCCTCCCAATGCCCGGATCCGATCTTGCATGCTGTACAATCCTAGACCCCGTGTCACTCCATCCAAATTAAATCCAATCCCATTGTCGCTGATGGTGACCATGATGCGATTTTGATGCCGGCCCACTAGAATATTTACCTTCGTGGCCCCGGAATGTTTCAACACGTTCTGCATCGCTTCATCCACAATGTTGCAAAGTGCATCATCTTGTTCAAGACTAAGCCATTGATCCACATCTAAAGGAATTTTGCAATCAACATCAATCCCCAATTCAGGGCCTAAAGGCTCCAGGCGGTCCCATATCCGTTTGGCAAAACCCCGTGGATCCTTGGATCGCAACGTGTTAACCAAATCTCTTAATTCTTGCTGGCTGGTATGTACTAAGTCCTGGATTTGATGCACCAAGTTTGTCGCGGATTGGTCGGGTATTTTCACCGCCAACGTGCGCAGCAACAACTGTGCCGAAAACAATCGCTGACTGACGGAGTCGTGCAAGTCCGCCGCCACCTGCCTCCGTTCTCTCCACTTCACATCCTGCAGACTTTGTGCGTGAAGCCGGGCGTTTTCCAGGGCAGCGGCAATGTGGCCACAAAACACCATGACGATGTTCTCATCTGTTTGGTCAAAGGCTGCCCGGGTATCACTTTCCAGGCGCACCCAATATTCGGTATGAGGTACCGGTTGCATAATCACAGATTGTGCGCTGGGCAACAACAACTGTTCACGAAAAGGGAGCGAAGGCTGAGATGGGTCCAAGTATGAATACATAGAATCCTCCTGCCCGGTATGCCTGCGGACAACCTTAACGACGACTTCATAATCGCGAGAGACCTCCTCGCGCCGCATAATCCCACAAGCATCAAATCCCAAAGTATCCACTAGCCTTTCGGCTGCAGTGGTTAAAATTCGCTCAGGATCTGTTATCGTTGCCAGATCAATTGCCAATCCGGCCAGCGACTGCAACTGTCGAGAATATTGCTGCGCCGCCGATAGCATGCGGGAACGATCGATAGCCACCGCCACCTGATACCCAACCGCTCGCAACAAATCCAACGCGTTCCGAGTAAATACGGATTCACCCGCAGCGGCCACATTTAATATACCTAAAGGTTTCTCTTTTGCCCGCAGGGGAATTGATGCGTGAAAAACTAAGTTGTGTTTTTCACCGACCGCATCCCGCAGCCGGCTGCACCGCACAATATTAGCTGCGGTTTTCAGGCGACCCTTGACAAATCGTTCTTGGCACTCACACCAACTGGATTTTAATGCCGCAGCGTTGTCATATGCCAAGGCTGGAGGCAGTCCACTGGCCCCCACTTCAACGAATGAGCCGCGTTTGGAGTCATAGCGAAATGCCCATGCCGTCTGTAGCCCCAGCACCTCACTCAATCGAGGCAATATCGCAGCCATCGCACTGGAGATGTCATAGGTCCCATTAAGCGCTTCGGCAATATCTTTAAGCAATCCAATTTGATCAGCGCCCATCCAGGGTTCTGTGTGTTTCATGGAGATGTTAAACCTTCCTCCAGTTTATTGGATCCCGAAGCAATAAGACACAAATCTCCAAATTCATGCCATAGGTAACCAGATTGTACCGCTCCATGATAGACGAGTTTTAGCCAGTCGGGTTCTACAAATGCGTAGAGCAATGCCAAATGGCTTGTGAAGTTATCATGCAATCCAGTAATTAATCCATCGACAACTCGAGGTGGAAGTTCTGGGGTTATCAGACGTCGCGTCCACCCGGCAGTGGCCACAATTCGTTGCAATCGCTCATCGTAAGCACTCTCCAGTGCCCTAACCACAGTTGTTCCGAGTGCAATGATGCGGTGCCTGTGTCTAATAGCCCCGTTTACCCTGCGAGCGGTCGTTTCAGATACCTCAAACCATTCCGGAAAAGCCGGGTGATCTTCCCAAGAAGAGTCTATTTCATGACTAGACACCGTCGTATGCAGAGTAATCGGGCTAAACTCCACCCCGATCTCCCTGAGTTTACTCATCATCTCCAACGTAAACGGCCGGGAGGCGGATGGCATTTCGACCGATCCCGGGCGGTGGCCAAAAATCGTTTGATAAGAAGACATCGGCAAGTCTTGGGCAATATATTGATACCGAATAGGCCGCCCCAGTTGTTGTGCGATTCGATACCAGGACGTCTCGGTATTCACCACCCACAGCCGGCTCCGGGGATGAAAATGTTGCACGATGACACCACTGGACACAGGCTGCCCCCCGTCATCGACAATTTTTAGGCGGCTGCCCAACGGGAACGGGGTCCAGTCTGGTGCTCCAGTGCTTTGGCGTCGTTCAATCAATACCGAATTCTCCCCTAGCTCCCCAGCCAAATGGACCGTTAATGGCGTTCCGTCATGTAAAGCCGAGAGTCTAGCTCCAATCATCGCCGAATCGTTTACCACCACCAAATCACCACGACGTAAAAATTTATAGAGATCCTGGACGAGGGCATGTCTAATGGTCTTGGTCGACGGATCCATCACCAATAACTTTACCCCATCACGCGGGATGCCCCGGAGTTCCGACGGCACTATGGCGGCAGGTGCGTGAATTTCGAGATTCAGTTGACTCGCCTTCATCGGTGTTCTCCTTGTAATTGTAAACCCATGTGGGTCTCACGAACGATGAGTCTGCTGCCACTAGGAAAAAGGCTTTGGGAAGCGCTGTTAGCCAGCAAAGAAATTATTGCTTGAGCAACATCTCCCGGATCCCGGAGTGGTCCCGGATCGCCCGGGATTGCCGCATGATGCATCTCTGTATCCATGTCACCTGGATCCACGCTGTAAAATCGCAAGTGAGGCTCTTCATTAGCAAGCGTCGCGTAGGCCAAATCCAAGGCAGCCTTGGCACTGCCGTAGACTGCCCACCCCTCATATCCACCCATGGCCGCATCACTGGATATCGCTACACTGATCCCGCCACAGCGATCCAGATAAGGTAAGGCCCGGGAAACCAGGTACAGCGGAATCACAACGTTTAATTGGAATACTTTGACACAATTTTCCGTATCAAATGAACGGAGCGATGGCAGCGGAACTATGCCCAACGTGGATGCGTTGTTGACCAACACATCCAGCCGTCCCCAGTGTTCAACCACAGCATGCAACAACCGATCGGCAACGCATTGTTCTGACAAGTCACCGACGACGCCCATTACCGGCCCCCACTGATTCCAAGCCGTGACATTGCCTTCTACCAACCCTTGAGTTCTTCCGCAAATGGCCACGGCATAGCCTCGAGCCAAAAGTTGTTGAGCCAATGCCTGCCCTAAACCTTTGGTGCCCCCGGTAATCAAGGCAACCGGTTGGCGTTCATAGGCTTTACTCCCGAAATAGATGTCTTGGCTTGGCATAACACCAATCCCCCTTGCCTAAATGGTTTTCTCTATCGTAGCCGACGGTATCCAGGCAGGGTATTGGACTCTTAACGGATATCGCATAAGCCTTTAGTCTTAGATTGCTCGGTTGTTACTGCTACACAATGTGATACCATGGCATTAGTAGCAGCAAACCCCTGGAGGTGGTCACATGTCCGAATACAAGTGGGAACAAACCCTTACTATATCTGCTGATCTTTTAAGAAATCTTGAAGATTTTATCTCACATCCCTCAACACGGCAGCAAGACATTTTTGCCGAACAAAACTTCCCTGTTGACAGCCACCATCACCTACACTGGCTCATAAAACACGACCTTTTTGAAGGTGTTGTCTTGCACCTTACCCTACTAGATACCGAGGCCTATCAATTTCTGGCAGGCTATGAACGCGCTTTGGCAAAACCCGAGGATGCCCTCGGTGACTTCGATGTTTCCTGGCAAGGCGAAAAATATCACTTACATGTCGTGTCGAGCACCCTCTCTTAATGTACGTTTAGCCGTTCCGCCAGAGAAGAACCCGACGGGGATTTTTGCAATCGTTGCGACTGTTGGTCGATGCGCCCCAGCGCCCACTGGGTATAACGAATCCCGGCCCATCTAAGCGGTTCGGGCTCCCATAAACGGGAGTGATGCTGGGCCATCGGTAAGTGAGTTAAATTGCCGGGAGTCTCGGAAATCAACTCATTCAATATTCGGCCAGCCAAATTCGAGGTGGCCACTCCTTGACCCGTATAGCCGAAAGCGGTGGCAATACGGGTTCGCAAATCAAACCTTATATTGGGCATGAAGTCTCTAGTCACCCCGAGTGCTCCGCCCCATACATGAGTAAATCGCGTGTCTTTCAGCACCGGAAACCATTGTTTCACCATTTCCTGCAACACCTTGTGGGTGGCTCGATGATGGTCATATTCATCACGCAAGGAAGAATTCCAGTGATAGGGCGCTCCCCGCCCGCCAAATAGTATGCGACCATCATGAGTACGCTGCAGGTAATCGATAGTCATCCGAGTTGACGCAATCGCTTCCCGATTTGTCCAACCGATGGTCTCCCACACTTCATGGCTCAACGGTTCGGTAAGAGTAATCAGAGAATACACCGGAACGACAGCACGGTGCCATGGCTTCAACGCCGTCAAATAGGCTTCCGTTGCCATTACCACAGCCACCTTGGTGGTGACGTCACCGTGGCCCGTAATCAGCCGGGGAAATTTTCCGCCGATAACCTCCAACACCGCCGTGTTTTCCATGATAGTAGCGCCCAAATTTTCTACAACCCGGGCTAACTGCCGGACTAAGCGTCCCGGATGCAATACCGCGCAATCCTTTGCAAAGACACCGGCCTCGGCCTCAGCAATCTGTATTCGCGATGATAGCTGGTCCCGGTCGAGATATTGCACCCGGTTTTCCAACCCCACCATCTCGAACTCCCGGATCATGGTTTCCAAGGCAGGAATGCCCCATTGACCACGCGCCACTTCGATCATGCCGCCCTTTGCGAAATGCGCCTCGATATTTTCTACCTGAATCACCCGTCCCACTTCATCGACGGAGTCAAACATCGCTTGTTGGAGGAGTCGGGTGGCATCCGTCCCATAGCGTTTGACAAGGCTCGTTATCGACCGCGAAAATTCTGCGGTGCACCACCCGCCGTTACGACCCGATGCTCCAAATCCGGCGATGGCCTGCTCTAAGATCACTACTCGCAAGCTAGGATTTGTCTGCAACAAATAATACGCCGTCCAAAGGCCGGAAAATCCAGCACCAACGATAGCCACATCTACGGTTAAAGATCCTTTCAAACCCGGGCGAGGAGTAAGGTCATCTCCACAAGATTCCAACCAGTAAGAGTACTCACCATAAGGCTTTTTTCCTATATGGCGCCGTACCCCGGCATCCCTATTTCGCCCCATACCTTCATGATCCCTCCGCATCTAAGATTGACAACTATCGGTTACTGATAATAGACCAACGACTGCCAGAACCATTCAAAAAATCCTGAAACATCAATATCCACGGCAACTTTTATTTCAGGATATCCACTGCCAGGTCTCTTGATTTCGGTAGCACCGCGTCGCTTTTCATCGCATCGTTCGATATGCAGCGAAATTTTTTCCCAGGTGAAAACGCCTGGGTTGGCAATGGCGGCAATGGCAAGGACATCGTGAATAGGCATACCCCTATCCCCGGCATTTGGCTCGTGCCCTGCAAAAAATGTAAACAATCGATACAACATTTCGCCAATCGGCGGTTTAAGGCAGCGGAATCGCTCAAGGTCCTTTTGGGCAAGCAGTGCCTTATGAGTGACATCTAAACCCACCATTGTTATGGGAATGCCACATCCAACCACATAGGCTGCCGCGTCGGGATCTACATAGGTGTTGAATTCCGCATACGGGGTAATATTTCCCCCAGATAGGGATCCACCCATAAAAGCAATCTGAGAAATTTTTTGGTGCAGATGGGGATGACCTATAAGAAACGCGGCGACATTGGTCAAAGGCCCGGTAGCAATCCACACGACAGGTTCTTGTTCTTTAGCGAACGCGATTTCCAGAAACTGCATTGCGTCCATAGATCTATCAGGTGGGGAGATCTCGGGAAATTCATACCCATCGAGCCCTGACTGGCCGTGCACATGCGCAGCAGTGACCAAATTGCGAAACAGCGGCCTATTATATCCTGGTGCCACCGGCAGATGAAGTTGGTTCGCTAAAAACAAGATGCGCCGTGCATTGAGATAGGTTTTATCCCCGGTTTGATTGCCGGCTACGGTAGTCAATCCACGCACTGGCATAAGCGCTAAAGCAACCAAAAGAGCCAAGGCGTCGTCATGCCCGGGATCCATGTCAAGATACACCGACGAAGCCATATAAACCTCCTAGATAGGTATTTGGGCAACCCACATCTGGGTCAACACGTGGCGGTTAACGCAAAGTCCCCTGGTAAACATGTGTTCTTTGCTTAGGATATCATATTTCCACACGCTCTCCCGATCCACCGTTAGCCAACGTAGGACTTGGCCCACTACAGGCTTAGACCAGATTCAATCTGGAATACCCACCAGATGTTGCATGCGACCCCATCGGGCCAATCCAGCGATGGCAAAAATCACAATGCAAAAGCCGGCTCCGCTAAGCACCTGCCAAGGATGAAAGACTTGCAAGGCCGCTGAAACCAAGCCCAGTCCGATGACACTCACTAGCGACATGACTAGCTGCTGAAACGCAAATATTCTTCCTTGCAACGAGGGGTCAACGTGGACACCAATGTGTGTATCCAGAGCCACATGCACTAATGGTCCACCCAGTGCTCCAAAGATGTCCGCACCGATAGCCATCCCAAATCCCGGACTTAGTCCCATCATCAAAAACCCTGCACCGGTTACCATCCAAGACACAAAGTACATTTTCTGCAACCGCCGCAGAAACATTGGTACCATCCACAAGGTGCTAACGATGGTGCCAAGTCCCCATAACGAACGTAATATACCGTAGCCAGCCGCGCCTTGCTCCCATACATGGAGAACCAGTAATGGGACGGCCAGAGTAAATGCCGGCCATAACAAATTTGTTAAGCCGCGAATGGTCAGGGCTGTAATAAGAAATGCATCGCGGGCAACAAGTTTCACGGCATCGCGAAATCCCCGCATACTAGAACTCGGTGCAACGAATGTCTGTTCCATAAGACGGCGCCATAGCACCAGGGTTAGCAAAAACAAACCCGTGAGGGACCATAAAACCCATGCCATCGGCAATGCTGTAAGGACGACACCCCCCAACGCCGGTCCAGCCAAAATTCCCACTCGCGTCGCCAACTCAAACGTTGCGGAGGCTCTGCCTAAATCATGATTGGCCGTGGTGCGCATCAGTAAGGCTTGGGTTGCAGGAACTACCCGCGCACCGCCCCATCCGTTAACGACTGCCAGTATGATCAATCCGGCTGCATTATGGCTGATCACTAACGCTCCCAATGCCATGGCGACCGCCTGCATTCCAACCACAGACGACAAGGTTTTCCCAAATCCCCGGTGAGGCCCTAAGACACCCACTACAATGGTGGGAGCCGTATCAGCCAATACCGCCACCCCCATCCATATTGAGGAATGGGTGAGCGTTAGTACGCGCCATAGCAATACGGTTCGCCATAAATTTTCGGCTAAATAGTACAAAGCGATGCCAGAAAATAAACTGCGTAAGTGTTTCCGGTTCCATAAAAACGACGACCGCATCCCATATCCTCTTCTCAAAGTGATGCTGGCTTCCTGCCGGTTTCTGATTACTCTACACTATTAGGAGTCACTTTTCCGCATACTTCCAGTGAATTTATCCGAATCCCCTAATTTAAAGGAATTCTGTCAACCGGTGTCGAACTTCGCTAACGCGTACTGCGTTACGCGCTTGACCTGATTGCTACCTTGTTCATCAGAAAGGATGACGTGCATGGAAGAACCACAATTTGGTGCTGCACCCCCACGCCATTTACGGCGAGAACTCACATTGACAGACTTGACCATGACGGCAATAGGCGGACTCATTGGATCCGGATGGCTATTTGCCTCCATGACCGCCGCCACCATAGCTGGGCCTGGCGCACTATTGTCCTGGATAATTGGAGCCATCGCAGTCATTATCTTGGGTTTAACGTTCGCCGAACTGTCTGGCATGCTGCCCGAAGCCGGCGGTGTAATTCGGTATCCACAATATACCCATGGACGCTTTGTGAGCTTTTTAATTGGATGGGCTGCCTTAATTTCCTGGGCAGGCATTCCCCCCATTGAGTCAGAAGCAGTGATTCAATACTCGTCCAGCTACATTCATGGATTATATAATGCCAGTAGTGGTTCCCTTACCGGACCTGGTTTTGTTGTCGCAGCTATTTTGGTAGCCGTCTTTTTTGCAGTGAATTATTTGGGTGTCAAACTGTATGCCAAAGTTAATACGCCCGTGACATTCATCAAATTTGCCGCACCAACCTTAACAGTTATCGCGTTCTTAATTGTGGGCTTTCATCCGGCAAACTTTACCCAATATGGCGGATTCATGCCCTATCATTGGGGCGGCGTGTTTGCTGCCATCTCCAGTGGAGGCATCATTTTTGCCTACACTGGGTTTAGACCCATGATGGATTTAGCTGGCGAAGCTAGAAACCCCCAGAGAGACCTGCCCCGCGCTTTCATTTTAGCGATGGCTACGGTAGGCGCCCTTTACATCCTATTGCAACTCGTATTCATCGCCGCGGTCCCAGGTCATGACTTAACGAAGGGCTGGGCCGCACTTGATTTTGCTTCCCCCTATGCCAACTTGGCAGTTGCGCTGAATTTAAGTTGGGTCGCCGTCATTTTGTATGGCGATGCTATCTTGTCACCATTTGGCACTGGATTGGTGTATTCTGCGGGAACACCACGGGGAATATTCGCGTTTGCTAAAAATGGCTACTTTCCTAAGACGTTCCTATCGCTCAACAACAAGGGTGTGCCTTCCAGTGCAATCTATCTTTCGTTTATCGTAGGCTTTTTGTTTCTTCTTCCGTTCCCGAGTTGGCAAAAGATGGTTGGCGTCTTGTCTAGTGCTACCATTTTAACTTATATGTTAGGTCCGGTTAGCGCAGTGGTGTTAAGGCGCACTGCCCCAAATCTGCATCGGCCATATAAAGTTGGAGCAATCAGTTGGTTGGGTCCTATTGGTTTTGTGGTTGGTAGTTTAATTTTCTATTGGACTGGTTGGCCCACCGACGGATGGCTTATGTTGATGACGGCGATTGGAGTGGTCGTATATATGTTTTATTTTTCCAAAGATCCTAATCGTTCCTGGCATGATGTGAAGAGCGGTTTATGGCTGGTTGCGTATTTTGTTTTCATTTTGTTGATGGCTAAATTCGGCACATTTGGAGGCACCAATAGCATTAAAGCCCCCTGGGATGATATTATTGTTGCAGTACTTTCGATTGCCTTCTATTACTGGGCTTTAGCTTCCGGACGTCACACAGAATCCATGCCGGAAGCGCATCAAGTCGCGGAAGACGCCAAAAGCATCAACCGCTAATTTTTTAGGATCGCACTGCGTACCGTAAGATCGCAGTGCGATCCCTCTTCACCTTAAGAAAACTGTTAAACAAAGGGGTTCTTCTGATGTCAACCATACAAGATCGATACCGTCGTAGCCTTGCTGGCGTAGTGCCCATGGAAACCTCTCTTCACATCGCTTCTGGCCACGGTCCCTATCTGGAAACCACCACTGGCGAACGATATTTGGACCTGGCCACAGGTATTGCCGTCAACGCTTTAGGTTATCAACACCCCCGGGTTACCGAGGCCCTAATCGCTCAAGCCCATCGTCATCTGCATCTTTACGGCGGCACCGGATATCAAGACGTCGTCATCGACTTTGCCGAAGCCATATTGGCCACCCTTGAGGGAGACTATCAACTCTTCTTCGGAAATTCCGGCACTGAAGCTGTAGAAGCGGCCATTAAGCTGTCACGGTGGTCTACCGGACGTCCGGGCATCATTGCCTTCCGCGGTGCTTTTCACGGACGAAGCCTAGGCGCCCTCAGCTTGACTGCATCAGCCGCCAAGTATCGTTCTGCTTACGAGCCACTGCTCCCTTCGGTATATCACATTGACTATCCCGCTCCAACAAGACTGGGACTTAGCCCTAACCAAGCGCTACAAGAAAGCCAAAGGCAACTCCAATCTTTATGGGACAACGAAATTAGTCCGGAACGGATTGCGGTCTTGGTAGTGGAACCCATTCAAGGCGAAGGCGGCTATGTCATCCCCCCGGAGGGCTTTTTGGAGTGGCTTCGGGAGGTCACCATGCAGCATGGCATTTTATTGGCAGTGGACGAAGTGCAGTCGGGCATAGGAAGAACTGGCCGCATGTTTGCCTTTCAACATAGTGCCATTGAACCAGACATTGTGATCATGGGCAAGGCCTTAGGCGGAGGTCTCCCAGTATCAGCCATTGCCGGACGACGAGAACTGATGGAAGCGTGGCCTGCCGGAACCCACGGAACCACTTTCGGCGGCAACCCCCTTGCCTGTGCCACCGGACTCGCAACGCTGAAAACCATTCAAGAGGAAGGGCTATTAGACCACGCTGCAACCTTGGGACAATTAGCACTAGAGATCCTGGCTCCATTGAAATCCCTATCGACTATTACTGACGTTAGAGGACGGGGGCTTATGACGGCAGTAGAATTTGCTTCCGCCAAGGGTCCGGAGCTGGTGGCACACATCATGCGGCAAGCGTTGGAAAAGCATATTCTGCTTCACGCGGCAGGTCTTCGCCATGAGGTAATCCGGTTCATGCCGCCGCTCAATATTGACCGCGAGCTGCTTATCGAAGGACTACGCACTGTTGTCTCATTAATCAGTGCTGCATCCTAATATACGAGGAGGACTGTCATGGGCTTATTTGCCTTTGAAAATGCACCGTTTCTTGATTTTACCGATCCGGATGAAAAGGCGTTAATGCTGCACACTGTACAATCTATTCGAGGGCACTTGGGTAAAACTTACCCGCTACGCATTGGAGACCAAAACCGACCTATTCAGTCGGTCTTCCCTTCAATTAACCCGATGGAGCCCAGGGAAGCAGTCGGTATGATATCCCAAGGTCAGCCAGCTGATGTGGAAGACGCGGTGCAAGCTGCAGAGCGAGCCTATCCTTTATGGTCGCGAATCCCTGTATGGGATCGGGCTGCGGTACTTTTACGGGCAGGTCACTTGCTTCGTCAGCGCCGTCGCCAAATGTTGGCTTGGATAGCACTCGAAGTCGGGAAAAACTGGTCTCAGGCCGATGGCGAAGTCGCTGAAGCCATTGATCACTTTGAGTGGAATGCTCGCGAAATATTGCGTTGGGATGAAGGTCGTCCGATTCAGCCATTAATCCCAGAATTCAACCAATATCGTTATCGTAGCTTGGGAGTTGGCGCCGTTATATCCCCATGGAACTTTCCGACTACACTTCCTCTTGGGATGATCGTAGCGGCCATCGCTGCTGGCAACACCGTGGTCTTTAAACCGGCTGAAGATGCTTCGGTTATTGCGCATCAATTACTGGACATTTTGGATGAAGCGGGGCTACCGCCAGGGGTAGTCAACCTGATAACGGGAGAGGGTTCAGTGGTTGGCCCTGCATTAGTTACCCACCCGCGGATCCGTTTTGTCGCTTTTGTTGGGTCTCGCCAAGTGGGTACCCAAATTCATCACAGTGCATCGGGACTCCAACCTGGCCAAGTTCATCTGAAGCGGGTTATGACGGAAATGGGTGGTAAAAATGCCACCGTAGTGGCCGACGACGCTGACTTGGATTGGGCAGCGAAAGAAATCACCGCTGCAGCATTCGGTTATCAAGGGCAAAAATGTTCTGCCACCTCACGTGTTATTGCCATGCGACCCATTTATCAGGAGCTTCTTGACCGGGTGGTCGCCCTAGCAGCTGATTTATCATCGCAGTACGGCCTTCCCGAAAACAATGCGCCGTATGGTCCGGTGATCAACCAAAAGGCCTTGGATAAAATTCTCCGTTATTATGCTCTTGCTCCCGCAGAAGGTACAGTAGCATTGGCCGGAACGCGCCTCGACACACCGGGTTTTGGTGTCACTCCCTTAGTTGTCTCGCAAGTATCAACGGGGTCGCCCTTGTTTCGCGAGGAGATATTTGGCCCAGTACTTACCTTCACCATGGCCGAAAGCTTTGATGAGGCGTTAAATTTAGCCAACGATTGTGAATACGCATTAACTGGCGCCGTGTTTACAAAATCCCCTGCGCGGCTGGCTGAAGCGCGGGAACGGTTTTATGTGGGCAACCTCTACTTAAATCGCTCCTCTACGGGTGCGATGGCGGGAGTACATCCTTTTGGAGGATATAAAGGATCAGGAACTGGGCCTAAAGTGGGAAGCCCGGATTACCTAGGTTTCTTTCTGGAGGCCCAGACGATTACCGAAAAGGTACGGTATTGAAGTATGGCGCCCCGATATTTTGTTCTTTCGGTAGACAAGGCATTTGCTGTCCTGGAGTCATTTAGTGGTGAACGGCCTCATCTTTCTGCAACCGAAGTCGGCAGAATTTCTGGGCTGAACAAAGCCACCGCGCGCCGTTTATTATTGACGCTTTCTGATCTCGGGTATGTCGAAGCGCCAGCAAACGGGAAATATCGTCTCAGTCCAAAAATCTTGCAACTTTCGCGAAGATACTTGGACGGGCTGGATATTCCAGCCTTGGCCCTTCCGATATTGCAAGACTTAACCCGCAACACCGGAGAAGCTAGCAACATTGCCGTAGCTGACGGAAAAGATGTCGTTTACGTAGCCCGCGTCTCCGTACCCCAAAGAATTTTGTCAACCAACTTAGACGTGGGATCCCGGCTTCCATTGCATGCAACCTCTTTGGGCAAAGTGCTGTTGTTTGGCATGACCTCTAAAGAACGGCAAGTGCGGTTGGGAACTCCGCCATGGCCAGGGTTTACTTCACGCACCCGGATTACTTGGGAAATGTTGGAGCAAGATTTCCGGGCAATAGCCGTCTCTGGGGTATCGGTCGCAGATCGTGAGCTGGACGAAGGGCTGTGCTCCATGGCCGCCCCCATCCGAGACCATACGGGACACATTGTGGCAGCCATCAATCTTTCGGCACACCACTTGACAATGCCCGCCCAAACATTATTCCAGGCACACCGCAATGCCTTGCTGAACGCGGCGCAATCTATATCCCAATCTCTGGGCTGGACACTATCAGAGGAGGAGTCGCTACGCGAATAATAACGTTGTCGGAAATGATGGGCGAATACATCCAGGACGGCATGACCATATACTTGGCAGGTTTTAGCCACCTAATTCCATTTGCAGCCGGCCACGAGTTAATTCGCCAGCGTCGCCAACATCTCACCCTGTGCCGCGCTACACCGGACCTAGTGTACGATCAGATGATCGCTGCAGGTGTGGCCAACCGCGTGGTGTTTAGTTATGCTGGCAATCCGGGGGTAGGTCTTTTGCCCGCTTTTCGGCGAGCAGTGGAGACCGGACAAATTGCCATCGATGAATACACCCACTTTGAAATGGTGGCCCGCTTGGAGGCTGGGGCAGCTGGTTTGCCATTTTGGCCACTGAGATCCCCGGCCACCGATTTAGCCTCGTACCATGCCCACCACACCGTTGTCTGTCCCTATACCGGGGAAGAGATCTCTACAGTTCCAGCATTGGTTCCGGATGTTACCGTAGTTCATGTCCAAGCGGCGGACGAACAGGGCAACCTCTATGTGGAAGGCTTAGTCGGAGAAATGCGCGAGGCCGCCTTAGCAGCTCGCATAGTGTTGGCCACTGCCGAAAAAATTTATCCCGCGGGTTCTTTTAGATCCGCCCGCTCTTCCCTTCTCTTGCCTGGATTCCGCGTTTCGGCAGTCGCTGCAGTACCCTTTGGAGCACATCCCTCCTATGCAGCCGGATTATATGAACGGGATTCCGCGTTTTATCAGGCGTGGACAGCGATTGCCCGAGATGCCGAGTATTGCCAGCGTTGGCTCGAGGAATGGATTTACGGTACTGAAAACCATCAAGAATATCTGGCAAAGTTAGGCCAGCAAAAACTAGACATGTTGCAAATGGGGGAACCTCATGAATAGCCGCGATATTATGGCTATTGCAAGTGCCAGGCTTCTGCAAGATCACCAACGGGTCCTGGTGGGAGTTGGCACTCCTAACATTGCCGCGAATATAGCCAAACGCTTGCATGCACCCAATTTAGTCATGATTTACGAGTCCGGCGTGATAGACGCGATGCCTAAAAAACTACCACTTTCGATTGGGGACGGCACACTGGTGGACGAAGCATTGGCTGTCTTACCGATGGGAGAATTGTTTAGCCACTATTTGCAGACTGGGTGGATTGACATCGGGTTTTTAGGGGCAGCTCAAATTGATTCCCGAGGCAACTTGAATTCCACAGTAATCGGGCCATATACTCATCCCAAAGTACGTCTCGCGGGTTCTGGAGGCGCTGCCGATATTGCATGTCATTTGCCGCACACGCGGGATCGTTTTGCTCCCCGACTAGATTTCATTACCTCGCCCGGCCATCCCCGGCACGGCGCACATCCCGATGGCCGAGGTCCGTGGCGTGTGGTGACCGACCTCGGGGTGTTTGGATTCGATGAGTGCGGAGAGATGGTGTGCCTCGCTCTCATGCCAGGCCATACGTATGAAGAAATTCTCGATCATAGCGGCTGGCAAATTCCTAGAGCCGCTGCACTGGAACAAGTGCCCGAACCGTCATCAAGAGAAGTTCAAACATTGCATGCATTATATTCCACACTGCCTGGAGGCGGTAAATAAATGTCATCGGTATTTTATCGCACCCCTAGCCGTAGCTATCCGACCATTAGCCATGGACATGGGGTATGGCTTTGGGATACCAGCGGCAAGCAATATTTAGACGGCAGCTCCGGCGCCTTGGTGGCTAATATCGGCCATGGACGCCAAGATATTGCAGAGGTCCTGGCTGACCAGTCACGCCGGATTGCATTCGCTCATACGATGCGTTTTACCTCAGAACCGCAGGAGGCGCTAGCCGCATTGCTGCGGAAAAAGCTTGGCACAGGTGACTATCGTACTTACTTTGTTTCTGGAGGATCGGAGGCAACCGAAACTGCCATCAAAATGGCGCGTCAATACCATTTGGAGCAAGGACAACCTGAACGCCGTAAAATCGTCGGACGCTGGGCCAGCTACCACGGCAACACTCTGGGTGCATTAGCGGTAAGCGGCCACATTGCCCGCCGCCGTCCTTACGATCCTTTGTTGCCACCAGGATTTGGCCACATTGATGTACCTCGTGAGGATAACCCCGTGTGTGAGCAGGCTTTGACCAACGGGCAGCTTTGCCCTTGTCTAAATGCCGTCGATGCCGTATTCCAACAAGAAGGTCCCCACACGATTGCCGCTGTGTTTATGGAGGTCGTCGGAGGTTCGGCGCTCTCGGGTTTTGTACCGCATCGAGGATATTTGCCAGGACTACAAAGGTTATGCCGGGATTATGGCATTTTGCTAGTAGTCGATGAGGTCATGACAGGATGTGGTAGAACCGGTCAATGGTTCGCCTTTCACCACGAACAGCTATCACCGGATTTGGTCACAATGGCCAAGGGTTTGGCTGCAGGATATGCTCCATTAGGCGCGGTGGCCGCCCGCAACCATATTTGGGAAGCATTTCGACGCGGCAGTGGAGCCTTCGCCCATGGATTTACCTACGGCGGTAATCCTCTTAGTGCCGCGGTAGGTCACCGAGTACTGGAAATTATAGAACAGGCACAGCTCGTGGAGCGTGCCAAACACCAAGGATCTGCTTTGCACTCCCTTTTGAATCGATTACAACAGCGGTTTGAGTTCATTCAGACTGTGCGTGGCCGCGGTCTCATGCAAGGTTTAGTGCTCGCGCCAACATCAGAATTGCCGCCTGGGGGTCGTGCTGCCCTGCTTGGCCAAATCGCGTTCGAGCAGGGTCTTATCATCTATCCTGGAAGTGGAGGTCAAGACAGCCCCGTTGGCGATCATATTTTAATTGCCCCGCCGTTTATTATTGACGATGAGGAACTGGAAGTGTTGGAGAAGAGATTAATTGTCAGTTTGGAGCGTCTTAGCTCGATGACCTGATCCCAGACGGAGAAAAGGCACAATCTTTCAAAACCCGTTGCAGAGATAAATGAATCATGTCACCGTTTAACAAACATTCGGGAAGCCTGCTTACACCAAACGGGCAACCCGATTGTTGTCATTGGAGAAAGCGTTACTGCCGACCGATCCTATTTCCTCCGTGACAACGGCCAAAACCTCATCTGGCGATTCCATATCTCAGGTAGAGGTGCAGCAACGGCAGCAGATGCTTTTCTTCCGTGTGTATAACTTTGCGACTTTTTTGGCATTATGAACAATGATGCCCAAACCATTTTGACCTAAAACACGACCGTAACACGGCGCATCGGACAGTAAAAATGTAGCAATGGCCTAGGATCCACACGATATTTTTAGGTACCGTACAAAACCTATTGATAATGAGATTTATTATCAATATAATAGGAGAAAACCCAGTTGCGGGAGGACTACCGTGAAAAGTCGGCCCCTAGTAATCGTCGCAGTAAGTTTTGGTATTTTCATCGGCACTTATGACATAGCAGCAATAGCGGTAGCTCTCCCCCGAATTTTGAAGGTATGGCATCCTGCCCCATTGGGTCTGACGCTTTTGACATCCTCGACTTTTGTAGGCATGATTGCTGGCAGTCTGGTTGCGGGACTCTTGGCGGATCATTGGGGTCGGCGCGTAGTCCTATTATTAGATTTTGCCGCCTATGGGGTGGCGGGGGCTGTAAGCGCCTTATCGCCCGACTTGACATTTTTGACGATTAGCCGACTAATTGTCGGACTTGGTATCGGCGCCGATTATGCAGTGGTTTTCCCCTACCTCGTGGAATATTTGCAACCGGAACGGAGGGGTCGCATAATGGCGTGGGCATTATGGGCGGCAAATTTTGGGATGTTGGTTGCCTATGCATTGGGAGCTCTAACCCTCACTTCGCCCAACGGATGGCGCATTCCCTTGGCTATCGGTGCCTTGTTAGTTGTTCCCCTACTGTGGCTGCGCCGGTCGTTGCCGGAATCGACTCTATGGAAAAGCCATCGAATGTCTTCATTACGCCAAACTTTCACTAGCTTCCGCTCTCGCCGCTTATGGCGCCCCCTGTTGTGGAGTTCGATAATTTGGTTAAGTTATCAGGTCAGCGACCAAGGGCTTTCGCTGTTTTTACCCTTGATGCTAGTCACCATGTTTAACTCCACAGTGGCCACTGCCGCTTGGCATAGTGTGTTGGTAAAGGCCATCACGATTCCGGCTGCACTTCTTACCGTGATTACCATCGAAAGATGGGGCCGACGCCCGTTGCAAATATTAGGTTTTTGGGGACGGGGCATATCTTTGGTCCTGCTAGGATTCATACTGTGGCTTCCTTCGTCTTCCGCTCTATCTATGAGCCAGAATTCCTGGGTCGCATGGAGTCTTTTAGCTATAGCTTACGCTGCTGGCGCCTGGGGACCTGATAAGACCACAGTGATCACCGCTGCAGAGCAAGCATCCACCGAGGTCCGAGCCAGTACTCAAGCTGTGTCTGAGGCCAGTGGACGCTTTGGCGGACTCATTGGCGTTGTCGGCTATAGTCTCCTGGCGTCATGGTATGGTGCCGCCGCGGGGTTAATGTTTTTCGGCATTATGGCCGTGGTCGGAGCCATAATCAGTCAGGTGACGTTGCCAGAAACACGAGGCCGCAAGCCAATGTCGTTTACCGATAGCATGCGGTCGCCGATACCATCAGAGGAACATCCTTAGGTCGTAAACAAAAGTTTCGGATTTTCCCCTACCCGGCGACCTAGGGAGTATGGCCGCTATTTGCTACGAAGACCAGCCGGTGTTTGATAGGAGACTCCGTGGATTCCCACCCCGTATTGATACACCATAGTGCCCCCCAAAGCGGCAGTCATCGTAATCATTACCACCGCAGCAACCAAAAACAGCAACGACAAGCCCGTCATTCTGCCCCTACCGGTTCCCGCAAATGACCATCCGGACCCTGTCTTACCACTGCGGGGATAACGAGCCAAAAGACGTGTTCCCAAGGCTATAATGGTGAAAAACCCGGTGATGACCGCATAAGCCTGATGCCGACTCAGCAATGCTGACGTTTGTGGAGTCCAATGCACAAATTGCTCGGAAATCACCCCGGCTGCGGCAGCCACAATGCCAGCAATCAAGCCCAACACCAAAAGCCAGAAACTGGCACGGTCAAAGAACCTGTCCGAAACATGCCACACCAATGACAAAATGGCAGAAAGCAAACTCAAATACAGCAACACGATTGGAAAGTGTACCAACATGGGATGGATGGTTGGAGGAAAAACGTGAATCCCGATCCGTATCCAAAGGCCTAAAAACCCGGCCCAGATAGACTTTATCAAACCCATACTTTACATGTCCCCTGATTTAGATATTTTTCTGCGCTGCCGTTACCCAAGAATTTTCCCGTCCAGTAGACCGTTATACGCCGACAACTTGCGGAGTGCAGATCTTTTCCGCGTGTGACCCCTCAATGCGGGCATGGCCGCTCTTTTCGTATCATACGCTATTAATCGGACACACACATTAAAGAACCATTAAGAAATTCCCTATGACAACAATATCAATAGTGGTGAATTCACGGGAGTTATGCCATGATAAAATTCATCATCTAGAAAATATGATGTGAACTTGAGGGACGATTTGTGAAACCGGTAACCCGCTTATTTCTTATCTCTACTTTGTGGACATTGTCATCTTATATGGCTTCTAATTTCATCGGGGCATGGTTTTGGGACATCGGCACCGGACTTGTTCCGATAATAGTATTTTACTCCATTCTTTTCATTGTGATGGTCATAAGTTTCGGCATGGCTTCCGTCATAAGGGGACGCATCAGAAGTCTGACATTAATGACCTTAGGCATCTTGTTCAATATCGGCTATCTGGGATTATTGTTGGCGCTTAAGACAGAGGCCCGACAATATTACGCCATGTTGGCTGTGATAGAAGGACTGTCGTCCAGTTTTTATTGGCTAGCGTTGTTCGTTTTAGCGTCGACCTGGGTGGAAAATCGGCAGGCGGACTGGTACAACGGTTGGACCGGAACTTTGGAAGCCGTCTTAGGATTAATCATTCCGCCACTAAGTGGCTGGATAATTGCCAGTCTGCCCGGAATTTCGGGGTATCGCACGGTATTTGCTTTAGCATTTTTGAGTCTGGTGGGATGTTTACTTTTAGTGTCGTTTGGCAACCGTCCCCAAGCCCTTCCGGCACCGCGACACCACCGCGAGCCGCTCCCAGCCATCCCTGGGTGGCGACGCCTCCTATGGAGTTTTTGGGCGCTTGGCATGCGCGATGGCATATACTTTTTTGTCCCTGGGCTCGTGCTGTATATTGTCACACACAGCACTGTGCTTCTCGGCTTTTTTGTTGCCATGCAAGCGGCCATTGAAGGTGTGATATTTTGGCTGCTGGCCCGTTGGTCATCGAAAATATCACGCCGTACCAGTCTCCGTATGGCCACACTAATATCGATTTTGGCGTTTTTCATACTGCGTCGCCCGCTTAATGCGGCGACTTTGTTCAGTTTGGGGGCCATGATAGCACTCGCCTATCCTTCCTATAAAGTCGCGTTAGAGTCCTCGGCATTGACAGCTATCAACCGTTATAGCGCACATGAAGGCGACCGCATCCAATTGACCGGCGTCAAAGAAGTCTGGATTAACAGCGGCCGCCTTTTGAGCCTGCTGATATTACTAGCCGTTATCGGACTCATACCGCATTTTCAGATAGATAATTTTCGTTGGATTTTGGGATTTTGGGCCATTCTTCCGGTGATGATTCTCATAACCTACCAATATGTCGATCACGAAGTAGGTTCCTAATCTCTTTTGCTGCCAACTTTCCTCGTCTCACAAGTGATGTCATAATAGGGACAACATGAATGATCCAAAGGAGACATTGCCGAATGCAACCGTCGTTTGACACCTGGACCGAAATCTTTAAAGCCCTTGGCGATAAAACACGACTTCATATCCTCGCACTATTGCGACATGATGAGTTTTGCGTGTGCGAGCTGGTCTCTGTATTTAACATGAGCCAGCCTGCAGTATCTCAACACCTTCGCAAATTGAAAGTTGCAGGATTGGTCTCCGAACGGCGTACCGCCCAATGGGTCTTCTATTCGTTGTCTCCCACGTTACCCGACCCTATTCGCATCGTAATCCAAGAGTTGCCGGACGTGGCCGAGGAGATTACGACCCTGAAAAATCAGGGTTTGCGTGTACAGTGTCGCCCGTCACTTTAAATCCTGGAGACCGATCCCTTTGTACTGGCACTTAGTTCTCTCCATCATTTTATTTACATCGGTATTATGGCTTATCATATGGCAGCCTTATAAGTTGTCTATCGGGTGGATTGCTGCCATCGGCGGTGGACTTGCCGTGATCTTGGGCTTAGTCTCCCTAGCCAATGTTCTCCAGGTGGTTTCTTTAGTCTGGGATGCTACCCTGACTTTTATTGCTCTCATTATCATCTCTCTGATATTGGACGAGTTAGGCTTCTTTGAGTGGGCCGCGCTACATATTATCCAATACTCCAAAGGCCAAGGACGACGGTTATTTGTTCTTATCGTGGTGCTTGGCGCCGCAGTCTCCATGTTTTTTGCCAACGATGGCGCGGCCTTAATTCTTACGCCAATCGTCTATCAACAGACTAAGGCGTTGAAGTTGCATCCGAACGCCACCTTAGCATTAATTATGGCTTGCGGATTTATTGCCGACACCACATCCGTTCCGTTAGTAATCTCGAATCTAGTGAACATCCTATCTGCAGATTTCTTTCACTTGGCATTTGCTTCCTATGCATTACGCATGGTTCCTGTTGATCTTGTCGCATTCGCATCGAGCTTGTTAATGTTGTTCATTGTCTACCGCAAGAGTCTCCCCAAGACATTTACCAGTGTCGGTTTACCCAATCCTTCCGAAGTCATTGGTGACCCTCTCCTTTTTAGCCGAGCCTGGTGGATTTTGGGGCTGCTGTTTCTGGGATATTTTCTCAGTCAGGCCATTCATTGGCCGGTTTCTGTTTTTGCAGGTACTGGAGCAATAGCCCTATTGGCAGCAAGTCGTCAAAGCCCGGCAATTCATACCCGGCGCATTTTGTTAGAAGCACCATGGCGTATTGTGATCTTTTCTATTGGGATGTACATCGTCGTTTTTTCCTTAAGAAACGTTGGCCTTACCCAACTCTTGAGCAACATGCTGACTGTTATTGCCCATTATGGTTCAGGAGCGACAATAATAGGAACGGGCATGGTGGCTGCCATACTATCCAGTGTGATGAATAACCTGCCTTCAGTGATGGTTGGAGCCATCGCCATTCGGGATGCCGGTATTCCCTCGCTTCATTCTGTAATGGCATATGCTAATATTGTAGGGTGTGATCTGGGTACCAAGATTACCCCTATTGGATCATTAGCGACCCTGTTGTGGCTGCATGTCTTAGACCGCCGGGGAATGCACATTAGCTGGCAATATTACGTCAAAGTTGGCATTGTGCTCACGATACCGGTGTTATTGGCCACCTTACTCGCCTTATGGGGGTGGAGTGAGGTTTTAGTATAACACTGCTCCCAGTAAAACACGGAAAAGAGTACTTTTAAGCACAGCCTTCCCGGTTGAAGCCTTCCCCTTTAGGGGGATAGAATGGACTGGGGAGGGGTAACATCTTCCAAATTCGCCCGCAACGGGCGTGGATGAAACACCAAAGTGAGGCGATTCGTCAGTGAAGGATCTATCGGTTTGTCGACAACAATTCCCTAGTCTCTACAGAATGACAGAAAACGGCGAACCGCTGATATATCTAGATGGTCCGGGCGGGAGTCAGGTTCCCTATAGTGTCATTGGCGCCATTTCCGAGTATTATACCCGCCACAACGCCAATACCCATGGGCAATTTGTCACCAGTCAGGAATCTGACCAGATAATTGCCCAGGCGCGTTCCGATGTCAAAGCCTTTTTGGGTTCCGGTGCTGACGGCTCTATTTCGTTTGGGCAAAATATGACGACCCTGAATTTCCTATTGAGTCAGGCCATCGGGGCGACATTGCAACCGGGCGACGAAATCATTGTCACCGACTTAGATCACGATTCTAATGTGGCTCCCTGGATCGCCTTAGAAAACCGAGGGATCATCATTCGGCGTGTTCCGGTCACAGTGGCAGGCACCCTGAATCTTGATGAGTTTGAACACCTATTTTCTAACCGAACTCGTTTGGTTGCCGTTGGTTGGGCTTCAAACGCGGTGGGTACCGTCAATCCTTTGGACACCATTCGCCAATGGACTAAGGATGTCGGCAGTTTGTTCTTGGTTGATGCCGTCCACTGGGCGCCTCATGGCCCAATAGATGTGTCACGGTTGCAGCCAGATTTTCTCCTGTGTTCAGCCTATAAGTTTTTTGGCCCCCATATTGGCATTTTATATAGCGCTCCGGGACGGCTAGATGCCCTTCCCACGCTGCGGGTGCGTCCCCAGGTGCCTGTTGCGCCGGAGAAAATCGAGACCGGCACGCTTAATCACGCTGCGCTTGCAGGTGTTAGCGCGGCCATACGGTTTATTGCATCGCTGACCGATGATCCAACGGGTGACTTGCGCGAACAGATTCATGGCGCCATGCAAAATATTTACGGGTATGAACACAAGTTGGCAAAACGACTTTACGATGGCCTCCGAGCAATCCCGGAAATCACGATTTATGGGCCACCAGTCAACCAAGCCGACAGAGCCCCAACCATATCGTTCACCGTACATGGGCAATCGTCTGAACAGGTGGCGCGGAAATTGGGCCAACGAGGGGTTCTCGTATGGGATGGCGATTTCTACGCCATGACCTTGGTCGATCAACTAGGAATTCGGGATCAAGGAGGACTGGTGCGGTTAGGATTAGCGCCGTATAATACCGCTGAAGAAATAGAGCGCACGATTAATGTTGTTACCGAGGTGGCCCATGGCGCGTGACAACCCTCCTCCATTAGCGCTGATTACTGGCGGAACCTCAGGGATTGGTTACGCCATAGCGGAAAAATTTGCCCAAATAGGCTACGAACTGATTATTACCGGCCGCGACCAAGAGCGCGGCCAGGCTAAAGCCCACTTCCTCACAAGCACTTTTGATATTCATTGTGAATTTGTCGCGTTATCCAACACCGACTGGACCCGCTACGACACATTTATTCCTCTGGTGCGAAGCCGCCCGCTCAAAGTTGTCGTGGCGTCCGCGGCTATCGGATTGCAGGCCCATTTGATTGATACTCCTCGTGAAGAGTTTGATAAACTGGTGCAGACGAATGTGGTGGCTCCGCTTTATTTGGTGCAAACTCTGGCCTCGCATTTTCATGCTCCTGCAAGCGTCATTCTCGTTTCCTCTGATGCGAGCATCGAAGGAGAGCAAGAACTGGGGGCGTATTCCGTGACCAAATCAGCCCTGAATATGATGGGACGGATGCTGGCTTTGGACCTAGCCCCCAAAGGCATCCGGGTTAATGTGGTGTGCCCTGGAGACACCTTGCCTGGGATGCGTTATTTGCTGCGTCCTGGAGAAGTTGAAAGGTCGCCCGATGATCATCTTACTTGGCCTGTTCCTCCGCGGGGCCGACTTGGCAAGGCCGCCGACACGGCCGAATTGGTAGCATTTTTGGTATCAGATAGGGCTGATTTTATTGTAGGCTCTGTAATGTTGGTTGATGGCGGTTCACGCGCCGGAAGGCCGGATCCTCGGGCAAAAGTCCAAACCTTGCAAAATTAAGACGGCATTTAAGCCCCCAACGGCCGGTGTAAACCGGCCTTGGGGGCGCTAAACGCCCATCGCCACAACACGGCGACTAGAATCGCAATGACCAGCGAACCTACCCCTATCCAGACAAAACTATTAGATAAGCCAATTTGAGTTGACACGAGTCCCGTTAGTGCTGGGGTTCCCATCATGGCAATCACGAAGTATCCCTGGGCCATCCCCAAATTGGTCCCACGCTCAACGTCGTCGCTGAGGCCCACTACAAGACTTAAAAAGGCCACGTTAAGCCACCCTGAGGCTAATCCCGCCATGAAAATGGCGATCCCAATCCAGACCAAAGGTTTGCTCGCGGTCAACCCGAACGCCACCACTAGTAAAATGCTTGAACTCAACGCAAACTTTTTCAATCCCAATTTCCGAACAAGAAAAGCCGCCAATAGACCGGCTAAAATCATGCCTAAACTCTGTGCCGCCGTTAACATACTCGCCCACTGGTCTGACAAACCCGCCCTAATCAACAAGATTGGGTAGAATGACTGCGCCAGAGCCTGCGGCACTGCGGTTAAAAACGCTAACAAGCCTGTGTTGACCACAAATGGCCGCCGCACTGCAGGAAGCAGCCCTTTTAAGGCCCGACGCCAGCCCCCATCACTCCGATTGGGCTGCCACCGAGGAAACCGCAGGGCTATCAGGAAGCACAGTAACGCCAAGGCAGAAGAGCCCAAAAACGCGGCCCGAATCCCCAAAACCATGGCCGCACTACCTGCGATCGCAATGCCAATTAACGCACCACCCTTGGTAAAGCTAGTGAAGGTGCCTAAATTTTGTACCCGATTGCCGGGCAGTCGGCTCGCAAATGACTGGGCCGCGGGCCAAAATATTCCCCTGGCAGCGCCCACTGCAAGTTGGCCTAAGGCCAATCCCAGGATTTGCGGGGAAACCATACCCGCGCAAAGGCCAGCAATGGTGCCTAAGCCAAAAGTCAGGAGCAACACGATGCGCTCTCCCAGCACATCCGTCATGGGCCCGCTGATAATCCGCGTCGGCAGCTGCATTACCCCGGGAATCGCGGTTAATATGCCAACCGTGGTCGTGCTTAAGCCCATCTTGAGGGCGTCAATCGGCACCAGTAAGGCTAGCAATAAGAAGGAAACATTGAATGTCAGACCCACCGCATTGGCAATCCAACTCCAATACACCGCTTCACCAACTCTCCTTGTCAGGATATGCAACGGGTCATTTTGCCGCGCGCACCGCGCGCCGGATGGCAAGGGTTACTGCATGAGCGGATAGAGCCCCCACCCGTCCCGGATCCTCGACTCGTTTGCCAGCAGACACTGCAAACATGGTATCACCATCCCATGGAGTATGCACTGGATCAATGGCTCGCGGCAGCCCATCTTGTGCCATACGGGCTACCCGGACTAGCTCAGCCTTGGTCAATTGAACATTTGCCATCACAATGCCAAGGGTCGTAGCCCCGCCTTTGGCCGCTCAAAGGTGTATGACTCCAAAGGTCCATCGTATGGGTTGGGGATCCGTTGACTATAGGCCCTGCCAATACTGTGCCATCTTGTTCCAATACCGATCCCACCGCATTGACCACTACCAAGGCCGCAATGCGGAGTCCGTCAGGTGTGATTAGCGTCACTGCCCCTTGTCCCGATTTCATTCGATGTTCTAGCCCCAGGCTTTTGCCTACTGTGGCACCGGTGCCGGCTCCAGACGAGCCTTCGGCTACCACCCCAGCCGGTTGGCAAGCTTGAACAGCGGCTGTAAAACCATCTGCTACAGTGGGTGGGTCCGCCAAGCCAAAATCCAAATCAAAAATCGCTGCAGCAACCACAATAGGCACGATTTCATTGCCTACCGCAAACCCCCGCCCTTTCTGTTGTAAGGCTTTTATGACGCCATCCGCAGTTTGCAACCCCAATGCACTGCCGCCGGTTAATACAATGGCATCAGGTCCCGGCACCAAGTTTTGTGGATCCAATACCGGCGTTTCGCGCGTAGCAGGGGCACCTCCAGAGATATCGACAGCCCCATTGGATCCCGGGGGAACCACCACGACGGTCACTCCGGTTCCTTTTACGTGGTCGGTGAAGCAACCCACCCCTACCCCCGCGATGGCCAATTCTCCCTCAATAATTGTATAGCATTTGTTCATCCAATCCCTCCCAAGGTGGTGTTGGTTTGATGATACTTTAAGCAATTTCCGGCTTTGAAAGATTCTTTATAGGCCACGGTATTTTTAAGGTGACTCCGGCCGCTTATGCATTTGTTATGAAATCGGAAACTACAGATCCCCCGCAGAAGGCAGATCTACTTTACCAATGGTGGAGAAATCGATATGCGGTGTCAGCGTATATGCCAACCGTATCCGTGAGTTGTTGCAAGCTGACCCACTCGTCTACCTGATGAGGTACAAATCGGTTGCCTGCACCGATAGTAACAATTGGAATGCCCGCGGCCCACAACCAGGTCCCATCCGTGGCTCCCGGAACTCCCGCATAGACGGGGTCGGCACCCACCACCGACTCCACTGCTGCCGCTACTGCCTGCACCAAAGGATGGTCTCGCGATGTTTCGGTCACCGGCCGATCATCAACAACGTTAAAGCGTCCGGTTATAGGTCCGTGAATTGTCGGTTGCTCCAAAGCCGAACGCAAGTAATGGCCTCGCCCATCAGTCAAATCATGGTTCGCTGCTTGCACGATCGCAGATAATCGTTGTTGTAGGCGGGAAACCAGAAGACTATGGGTTTGCCCCGGTACCGTCCTTACGTCAATGCTGACAGCAGCTGAAGCCGGCATCACGTTAAATCCCTGCGGACCCGCAATAGGAGTTTTTATCTGTGTCGGAGTCATACTCGGCCACCCTAAATATCGGTCATATCCCAGCGAATCCTGAGCCAATGCTTCCTCGTCAGCCACGGCCTGAAGAAATTGCACCATAATGGGTATGGGATTGACGCCAGTGAGTGGCATTGCCCCATGCGCCATCCGCCCAAAAAATTCCGCCTCAAGTCTTAATGCGCCTTTTTGGCGAATACAGATCATCAAATCTTCGGGTTCACAACAAATGGCCCCATCCAGTCCCTGAGCGGCATCGGATGCGATATAATGACGAATTCCTGACATCATACCTTCTTCGTCGACGGGTACTAAAAACTGCACCGATCCAGGAAATATCCCCTTGGTAGCTTGTTTTAGTATTCGCACGGCAAGATAGGCGGCAACCAAATTTCCCTTAGTATCTGCAGTACCCCGTCCGTAAAGCCGATCTTCACACCGCGTCAATTGAAACGGAGGATATGTCCACATGGATACGTCGCCTGCAGTTACGGTGTCTGAGTGAGCCTCTAATAGCAGTTTAGGACCAGGACGGTCTCCATGGATTTCCAACAACAGGTTACGACGCTGAGCGGAGACTTCGGTTAAAATTGGGTCGAAGCCATCGCCCTGGCACCACCGAAGAATTTCTTGAACAACACCCTCTTCTGGATGCTCATCCTCAATGACGCTCGGTATGGCCACCAAACGCGATAATTTGTCCAATATCTCATCGCCATCAATCCAGTCTGCCCAATGGAACGAACACGGCTTGGTCATTTTTCCCCCTCCCAACTAGCACACACTGAGTATTCGAGGACACTCAATAAGAATCCTCTTTGACTGAAGAAGACGGGCCCCCCATACAAGGGACCCGTCTTCTGATGCTCAAGACTCAATTGTCTGTTCCGGTTCGAGTTGCAGCCGTAAGCGGCGTCTTTAGCGCCAAGCGATGGGGAGATCCCGCCACAGTCAACCGTCCCTTTGCAAATTCCACTAACGTACGCAGAAATACGGTCGACCAAAACACCACTAGCAACCAGTAAAATACATGGGCAAACCATCCTATTAACGTTATATGCAATTGATCGTACAACATGTCGGTACCCCCGGTGAATACCCCCAAGGGAAATGTCAACCCCCACCATCCTAAATTGAACGGCAACCCCCGACGAGCATAGTGACTCGTGGTTAATATACTCAGTGTCAACCACCAGAGGCCAAATCCCCAGAGCGCCAAAGAGCCCAGTATGGCAGTCCCATCCATATAATGGCCAATGCCGCCAAAAACCAAAGGCATAGATTTTCCTAAGCCAACCAGTCCCATAATTCCTGTACCCAAGGTTCCCAGCGAAATCCAGGTCGATATTGCCATTTCGGCCGGAGGCAACCGGTGCAGTGCCAACCGCAAGAATAGAAAACCAAGCATCAAAAACGCCAACGGTACACTGAGTGCCCATAGACCCAGACTTACAATCATAAAGTCCTTTTGCAACATAATGCCCGAAACATGCGGCAATAACAACGCACCACTTGCAGCGGCCACCTCAGCCGGTACCACCGGCATCAGCCAGATCCCTGTCATTTTATCAAGACGGTGGTCATGACTGACAAACATGAGATAAGGCACCACGATACCTGAAGCCAGCGCCATCAACACGTTGACACCCCAAAGCCAAAATGCGATATGTATCGCAAGCGGACCAAATATAGGCTTCCCCATATCAATAAAACCATTAATCACGGTGGTCAATGCCATGGGCACCGCTCCCAAAAACATTGACTGTACCGGATCATGCAACAACTTGACGGATCCCGACCAATTTAGCGCCCACCGAGCGACCATCAAGATTAATAGGGTGCCCACCAAGATGGTATTAAATAACCAAAGACCCGTGCCTACCATCTTTAGCCAATGGGGTCCATCCGGATATAAATATGCACCTAGAGCAGTTATTCCTGTACCCATTCCCACCGTAAACCAATTAGGTGTGAAATGTTTCACGAACCCCAACATGACGTTTCCCTCCCTAATCTGCGGATTATACATTGAGTATAGGCAGAATAAAGAGAGGCAGCTTTCCATAAACACAAAGGCAGTTTGATGATTATGAAATCCACTGTATAAATCTTCTTCAAGTTTGACATGTTTGGCTTAAGGAAGATTTGGCACCCTCACAAATATCACCTTGGAAGGGTGATTGCATGTTGAAAAGAACTTTCAGATGCTAATGAAAAACATTGAGGTTCTATTATGGCAAAATTTTACATTATCGGGGCGCCAGGGTCGGGAAAATCGTTCTTAGCTGAGACCATGAGCCAACGCTGGGGAATTCCCTGGTATGACCTCAACAATGACGTATGGGCTAAATTTGACCCACGGGTTCGCCAACAAATCCGTGAACAAGTCATAACCCATCCGTCATGGATTTTTGAAGCGGTTTTTCCTGAGGGTTTTTGGTTTGAAGCATTCCAAGAAGCTGACCTCATCATCGTGTTGCGTACCCCACTAATCATAAGACTATGGCGCATTGTTAAACGGCACATAGAAAAACGTCAGGGAAAGCTGTTTAAAGGGCAAAATGATCCAGAAACATTGTCCGAGTTATTCCACCGACTCCATTCAAGTTGGCAATATGAGCATCGTACCTTGCCAATAGCGCTATCATATCTTCAAGATATCCCAGGCACCGTTCTCATGTTGCCCAACAATGGGGCCGAGATAATGCCACGCATATTTCTCTGCTTGTATAACATGGCACCGTCTGTTTCGCGTATCAGGGATCAGTAACCACTATTTTTGAACAGGAGCCACTATCATGGGCACAACCAGTTCTACTATCACGGGGCTAGTGTCTATCATTATCCCCACTTATAATGTCGGCCCTTACATTACAAAATCTATTGTCTCGGCGCTCCAGCAAAGTTATGAGCTTATGGAAATTATCGTGGTGGACGATCACTCATCTGATGATACTTTAAACCATGTTGTATCTCTCGCTGACCCGCGTATCCGCATCATTACCCTGAGTAAGACCGTTGGCCCTGGAAATGCCAGAAATGTTGGCATCCGGTACGCTCGTGGAGAATGGATCGCACTGCTAGACGGCGATGATTGGATGGACGTCAATAGAATTCAATATTTAATCACGATGGCTTTAGAAAATAATGCGGATATCGTCGCCGATAATGTATGGCTAATCTCGCATGACAATCTTCTTCCATGGAGCACATGGATGGATGACGCGAAAATCAAATGGCCTAAAATTAAACAACTTGTTCTCGAAGATCTGATAAAAAAAGACATGAGCTTTATCAAACCCGTAATAAAAACAAGTTTCCTTAAGTCTAATAGGCTGAAATATCCTGACCTTCCGTCGGAAGATATGTTTTTTCTTCTCGAGTGTCTGCGTTGTGAACCGAACATGTTGGTCACAAAAACTCCTTATTACTTTTATAGGAGTCGCTTAGATTCAATCGTTTCCAATCAAGTTCGTTCTCTTCGGGGAACTCTTGAGGCCCTAATGAACTATCAAAATGGCACGGAACCGAATAGTCTTGTGAATCAAGTGCTTCAAAACCGCATAAAAGACACGCAGCATGCGATCCAAGTCAGAGACCTGATTAACAAATGGAAGCGGAGGGATTTTACTTCTGTTAACGAGACCTTGTTCAATTCACCTAGCAGCGCCATTTGGACCTTGGCATACCTTCCCCAAGCTGTTGCGCGCAGGTGGAAAAAACGTCAAGTTCAAGTAACACCGCATCACCACGCAAACGCTTTACCTACGGGTAAACAATAGCTTTAATTGATTCCACGATACGACCTTAGTAATCAAGGTTAAATTTATATAGACGGTCACGGAGCCTAACACCAATATGGGAAGATCAACGTACGGCGCCAACCCATTCACGAACACTCCTAGTATCGCAGTGTTCACCACGACAAACACCGCTCTGTGCCATCCGGGGCCATACCATCCAAGTTTTGTGTGCACTGCCCAAACCATATAGAGAAAAACTAATATCTCGGTCGCAAAAGTGGCTGATGCCGCACCAGTGATCCCATACCGAGGTATCACCACAATGTTAGCCAACACATTAAACACAGCTCCATAGGTCACACCTTTACTAAATAGTTTTTCGCCGTTACACGCAATTAGCGTATTTCCATAGTGTTGCGTTATGACCACTAGTCCCCAAACTAACAACAGTATTCTGAAGGGCTCCACCGCCTCGATGTAATTATTGCCATAGATGAGATGAATGATCCGCGGGGCGATTATCCAGCCACCCATGACAATTGGCATAGCCACCGCCGAAGCAATTTCTAAATTATGCTGAATAAAGGGCACTAGAAGTTCACGGTGAGACTTATAAAGACGGCTGGACACCGGAAACACCGTTTGAATATATAGTTCCGTTATGCTGGTAAGAAACCATATCAGTCGATAAGCCGCGTTATAATAACCAACACTGACCGCACCCTTCATATAACCTAAGATGACGGAGTCGCTATTGCCGTAAATTTTCGTCATCATCAGGGACAATGCCATGGGCGCGCTAGTCCATAAGATTTTCCGCGCCGAGATCCACGAAAATTGCCAACGCAAGGGACACATCCTATGCAAAAACCAGATTTGCCCAATGGAGGTGACGAGAGCCCCGCTCACCGTAGCCCACGTTGCCCACACAACATCATCGGCATTATGAACCAGCAGAAAGACAATGCCGACTCGCACTCCGGTGCCAACCAACGCGACAATGGCCGGAGTGGACATTTTTTGTAGCGATGCAAACGCCCAGGTAATTGCCCCCGGGCCCAGGATTAATTGTAATCCCGAAATGACCAGTACAACGCTTTGTAGGGAGGTCAACCGTAATAGCGGTATTGAGCACAATAACAGGAGAAAGCTACAAAATCCCATGGCAAACAACAAAGTGATCATTTGTGAGGCGATTTCTGAGGCATTGTCAAGATTTCTTGATAAAGTTCTCGAAGCCAAGGTAGGAATACCAAGTGAGGAAATCAAGGAAAAGTACGATACGATGGCCATTGCGAAACTAAGCATTCCGAAGCTATGAGGGCCTAGAACGCGGACCATATATGCTGTAGCAAAGATCCCCATCACACTTTGCCCGATACGACCTAAGGTCATTGCAGAAATATTACGGGCAACCTTGCGTTCCACTGCGCCTTGTGAGGTAGTCACAAATTTTCTCACCTGCTCCGATTGTCACAAGAAGAATAACAATCCCAAGAAGACACTACCTCACCTGCCAGGGGTGAACTTGGCTCCCTTAACCGCAATGTACAGTTTATCCCCATACTGAGAGCCACAACAAAAACTCACCCACCTAAGGCGATGGGCAACTGTTTGGACTTCCCGTATATTGGAGAAAACGTGGAAAGAAGAGACACAATGGCTTCAATATCGATCGTAATGCCAGTCTATAATGTTGCCCCATTTGTGGCCGAAGCCATCCATTCCTGCCTCAACCAAAGTCTGCCTTTTGACGAACTAATCGTGGTTGATGATGGTTCTAACGACGGCACCCGAGAAATAGTTCAGGAATTTGCGGCCATGGATTACCGCATCCAGATGATCTGTACACCACACAATATTGGTCCGAGCGGTTCTCGTCAATTTGGAGCGAGCCAGTCCCGATGCGATTACATTGCTTTTTTGGATGGAGACGACTGGTGGGCCCCTTCGCGACTTTCTGAATTGCTGAAGATAGGGCAATCCTTCGATGCCGATATCATTTGCGACAATGCATGGCTGGTTCTCGGCACGCAGAAAGTGCCGTGGACGAATATGTTCAAGGACAGTCGCTATCCGTTATCATTTCCGAAACTCATATCCTATAGGGACTTTTATGGGTTCAACTTCGGTCGGCTTCACCCTATCGTGCGCCGAGAATTTATGACAATGCACAACATAGGTTTTTCATCACACATTCGGTATCTGGAACATTTTGTGTTTCTTTTACACGCTTTGGACTATAACGCACGAGTTTTAGTCAGTCCTACCCCTTATTATTATTACCGCAGTCGGCCAGGCTCTATGGTTATGTCAGGAGACACCGCCATACAACTTCAACGTGAGGCGCTGGATTGGGCTCGCCAGTGTTCTTTGTCACCATCGGCACAAGAATTGTTGGACTTAATGGATAAGCAAATTGCCGATGGTGTATTTTGGTACCGTTGTCGCCAGGAATTCGCCACACATCGCTATGGCCACCTTCTGTGGCTGGCCTTATCCCATCCCCATCATTGGGCCCAACTTGTCGATGAAATTCCCCGTAGTCTTTTCCGGCATTGGCTCAAAAGTCGATTGTCGGTCACTGAGCACCCATAAAGGCGACTCCTCCAGTACCAATTCCTATGAGAACCCAACGCTTGCCAAATTAGTTCGTTCGGTGCAATCGGCTAATCATACGTGAATATTGATGATCTTAACATATTTCTCGTAAATGATAGACAACGCCATTACCCCGTTTTCTCTTTAGGCCAGGGCGATTGATACACTGTCGTGCTGTTGCTACTTCTTGCACGATAGTTCTAGTGCGGTCTGCTACTACTTCTGGAGCGTAGCTTTGAGCAATATTACGCGATAGGTTTTTAGCTTTTTCAGTATAGCCTGATCGCATTTATCAAAAGACCAATGCCTAATCCCTCTAGACAAGGTAGTCCAGTTTCTTCGCATATCGAGGCACCAACCAAGAAGTCCGCAGACGCACAAACATTTCAAGTTCGTTATCGGTAACCTATCTGTAGTACCGGATTACCGTCCGGAGTCCTCATAGTAGCTCGGACTTCTGAATTTTTTCCAACTCCAAGCACCGACACTATCAAATTTCACGAGAAATTCCGCTGCTATTAACCGACTCTATACAAATGCACTACCAGTCGGAGTAGGCTTAAATCGAGAAGCCAAACCATTTTCGGCTTTATACCCTGTTTCCCTGCGTTGTCCAGGGACCTTAGCATAGCACGGAAACCTTCAATTCGAACAATCGTGTTGGCGTGTATAGCAAGACTAAGTGCGCGTGCATCGATGCCAACGGCCATTCCCCACGATCTCTATAATAAGGTTCCCGTCTTAAGGAATTTTCGGCGGCCTGCTTTGAGTAACCAACGTCCAAAAGGTCCCCACAAGGTTCGGTGGCGCAAAAGACGATAAATTGCCTCTCCCCATTGTCTACGTCGTATGTGTTTACGAATCTGGCTAACAAGTACCGCTGTTTCTGCTAACTTTCGTCGATATTCCAAAACCGGAGCCAGTTCGTGTTGAGCTCCGTACCGTTTCTCTAAAAACTCGACCGTTGCTAGTGATTGGGGGGCAGCGACGGTCTCATCGGCTATAAGAGAGCCAGGTCGATTTCTATAGAAATATAACGGTTCAGGCGTTACAACCATCACAGGGCGGCATCTCAAACATTCAAGCAACAGGACAAAATCTTCGCCATGTAAAATGGCCTCGTTATACTGAAGATCGTGCCGTTTGAGAAATTCTGTTCTAAATATCGGTTTCAAAATTCCCAGATCGTAACGCGCCAACTCTTGGATTGTAATGGTTGTTTCCGCTGTCCACGAAATCCCAGCCTCCGAAAAATACGTATTCCACGGCCTTTTATGCCCATTAGTGATAAGCCACAAATTATCCGCAACAATTTGAGCCTGTCTACTATACGCTAGAGTTAATAATCGTGAAATACGGGTAGAATCCCACCAATCATCTCCATCCAATACGGCAACCCATTCCCCATGGCAACACGCTAGCCCACGGTTTCTCGCAGCAGCAGGACCATATGGTCCTTGAGTATCTATCACCTGTATCCTCGCATCGCGGAACGCATTAACCGCTTCACGCGTCCGGTCTTTCGAACCATCATCAATCACAATGATTTCGAAATGTTGGTACGTTTGATTAAGGACGGACTCCAGGGCTTGACCTATATAATCTTCAAGATTGTATGTTGGAATGATTATGGAAACCAAATCTACCACCATTTCCTGCAGTGATAACTCCTTTCATTTGGAAGAATAACTTCTTTGACTTATACTATGTCGTATCGACACTGCAGCATTGTATTAGGAATTAACCGAACCACCGAGTCACGTACATTTATCAGTGTTAAACCCTCGTAGCGACATTCACCATACCCCTTACGGGCGAGTCCAACTCTTGCCCCGAAAACGCCGAAGAGGGTAGCAGGAGCTTCTCTTTATAGCGTTCCGAGTATTGTACAATCCAGTGCAGGCCCTCCTCCTGACGCATTCGGGTCACTAAATAGGCCAGTTGTTGCTCTGTGCAGCCCGTAGCCCATGTTCCGCGAAACATTACTCTCTCTTAAATCCACCTTGTGTCCATCGGTCATGCTACCGCGTTCGCTATCGTCAAAGCACGCCATGGTGGCATCGTTTAACCAATTTGAGAAAATAGGTTCAAGGTTTAAAGGGAGAGCGTTCCACTTCCTGAACAGTTAAATTAGCAGGCCGAACATTCCGATATTTTGCGAACACCCCCTTTAGATACCCTCTTCGCATCGCAACCTCAATTCGCCAGTCAAATCTCTCTGTCCGGGATGAAAAACCCCAGAACAACCTCAGGGAAAAGAACCCCCATTCTACGAATTTTCTTAAGGTACGTACGAGACGTCTACCTTTCGGTAACTTGTTCGACATTATATATAATCCAACTCCCTCGCACTCTGCCCGACGCAAAATCCAACTAGGGGTTAGCCTTTCAGACGAAACGCGATGTTGAACAACTGCTAGTGGCGTGTATACTATCTCCAGGCCCGCCGATCGCACGTCGTTTAAAAAAACCATTTCCTCGCCAGACAACAAGGAATTTCCCTTTCGACCTAACCGTTCATCAAATTTACCCGCAAGCGCGATTGCTTGCCTGGAAACTGCAAAATTGGCTCCAAATGGTAAGTCCGGGAATCTCATGACGATGGGCTGTTCGCTATAATCCAATAATGAAAATAGCCACCAATATTTTCGATCATAAAATGCTCCCGTATCGTCTTCCCAATGCGGAAGGATCTTGCCTCCGACTGCCCCTACACTTCCGTCTTGATATTGGGACCATATTTCTAAAAGACGTTCTAACCATTCAGGTTCTGCCAAAACATCGTCATCTAAAAAAGCTAGAATGTCCCCTGAAAAATGGTTTAATGCATAATTTCTCGCTAAGGAGAGAGACTGAATTGGCAATTTTACATACCGTGTTTTTATTCCTGATCGCGAGCAATGATCCATTGTTACGTATTCAGCCTCTGACCCTTGTCCGTTATCCACGACCAATATCTCAAAACGAGCGGGGTCACAAGTTTGGTCGCGCAGAGATCCAAGTAAATCGGCCAAATACGAGGGACGATTAGCAGTACATATAGCAACGGTCGCATATGTATCCATGAAATGGTGACCCTCCACTGTCTGTGGCGTTAGCAAGATTTATTTACTCACTCAAAGTTCGGGCGGTATTGCCCACGCGTCGCGTTAAACGCCGTGACCGCCGAAACAAATACTTTACGGATTTCAAGCGCTGCAGTCATGGGACTGTAGCAACGTCTTACATCCGGGGCTAGTTGTTGGGCGCATTTTTGAAAGTGTACGCGCTCATAGCAGCAAGTTTTTAGTATTGTGACCCATTGCTTTAAACTGGTATCCTTCGGAATCCTTTTAATGGCGGGACTAAATAAACGAAGAGTTTGCAGGCCTTCGTTATCCATTGCAACAACTGGGATGCCCCGGCCTAATGCCTCAACATATGGCAATCCGGTTCCTTCATATTTTGACGTGCTGATAACAAAATCGGACATTGAATATAGCCGATCAAGCTGGTTCTGAGGGACATAGCCATGGTACCGTATCCCACTATCGGACAAGAGTGACAATTTCCGTTTCAAGTCAATAGATTCCCAGCCCCATTTTCCCACAATATCGAGTTCAGCCATGGGTTGCTCGCGATTAAGTTCAAGTAAAACATCCACTAATAAGCGTATGTTTTTTCGAGGCTCTATCGTATTGACAGCTAACAGACGGACTGGCCCATTCTGTTTTCGGGCAACTGGCGAATCGAAAGTCACCGGTGGGAGAATAACAACCATCTTGGAGGCAAATTGAGGGTAGTGTTGACTTAATTGATATTTCACAGCACTGTTCAACACAATAATCTTTGTAGAACTTGCTATTGACCGGGGAACTAGCACACGGCTTCCCACTCTATTCTTTAACCCCATAGTACGAAGATTTTCTGAAAGCCACAGCATATCATGAATAGAAATCACTGTCGGGATGTCGATGGGCCACAATGGCCGCACAAACTGAGGACCCCAAAAAACATTGATGCCATCACGAGTTAGCAACCAAGGTAAAACAGTCTCTTTCCAAATAAAAGGGGGTATTCCACGGGTTGACTTGATTACCACCTTACTGACAGTTTTCAACTCAAGAGGGATTGCGTTAGGCATATACAGATAGAACTCGTCACATGGTTGATCCCATGCCTCAATCACTGTCTTCAGATAATGACCTATGCCGGTCATTGGAGGAATAAGTGAACGTCCATCAATCCCAATGCGCAAGTGATCCCGCTCCTGTTCACGACTTATCTCGCCGGCCAATAATTCTCACGAAAATATCTGTCCATGAAACCATGAATAATGCGTTGTTCACTGTTGTCATAGACAAGTCAATGACGCATGAAGTTCAAAGATGGCATTGCCTGCAGTATAGTACTAGCCTAAGCCCATTTTCATCGCACATGGCTCCCTTATCTATACTTCTCCATTGTCCGTAAAAAAGCGGCCCTACACTATCGCCCTTAAAGGGTGAATCCACCCTCATTTCAAAAATTCGGTTACACGTGATAAGAGGTCCGCTGTAACAATTTTTTAGACGGTGTGTCAAACCTCGTTAAGTACAAATACGCCAGGATGAATGCATCCTGGCGACCTTCGTGCAATCGTACCAATCGGTACTTCTAAGATCTATACGTCAGATAACAGCACAACGCTCGATGTTGCCCGCGTCTAATGACCTTCATCGGTTGAGCACGACGCCTTTAGTTGATCCATGTTCCTTCTGGAATCTTTTCAGGTGCACCGTTAGACGAACCGATGAAGGTTCCCGATGTGAAATCCTGCGGATCCCTAAAATATATCCGGGTGTTCGTGCTGAAAGTTTTCATCCGGGCACCCCCGACTGTCGATACGCTATTAACACTGATGAAACCTGTACACGTAGCATCAACGTACAACGTGGCGGCGCTAAAACTTTCGTTGAACCCTCCAAAGACTTGGGCACTGTGCAAATTCGTCGCACGGATGAAACTTTGGGTATTTCGAAACCCATGGCTTCCAAAAATATTCACGTTGTATGGAGGACCGGAACTGTCATCCAACGAATCTGATTTGATAACAATTCCATCTTGGGCGTAAGCAACCGTGGCGGCCTCCAACACGATATGATTACATCTCACCACAATACCTGATTCCAATCCTCCCTGCACATTTACGGTCGTTCTAAAGGGGATCATATTGGCAGTTCCGTCAAATACCACCCCCTGAGTTCCTGCCACAGGTGCCCCTTGCCCCGCAAAAACTCCTAGGTCCTGAATGGTGCCTGATGGCATCGCAACATATAACGCTGTTGAATTTTTGGCTAGCAGTTGTGCCGGGTATACGATAGAAAATCCTTCTAGATGCCCGACAAAATTTGTATTGGTACTTATTAGTCCTGAGGAAAGACGGGCAGTGCTTAGCACCACACCGCCTGCGGCCCCGTTCCACTGTAGCGATGTGCGGTACATTCCCGACCCCACAATGCGAACATCCCACGGTAATGTTAAAGTCTTTTGAATGATGTAGGTACCACTGGGGATAAAACAAATCACTCCAGTTGCAGATGCCGCTTCAATCGCCTGATTAAAGGCATCAGTGGCATCCGTCGCACTATTAGCCACTGCTCCAAATTGTTGCGGAGTCACCACCAGATTTGCTGCAGATGGATTCGGACCTGGAATAGGCCCTGGTATGTCTTTGATTCGGAGCATTTCATCCTTTAGTTGGGACAATAACGCAAAGTTATTTGTCAGTTTAGCGTCGATATCTTCCCAATCAAATTCCCGGTCCACAACCACATGCCCCCTTATGTAGTTCACGCTGCACGGCAGTCAATGCACCAATTTGCATCTTCAGTTACATGGTATGAACCGTGACCCATTAAGTTCCATCTCATGAGTAATTTTCCATATGTTGATTTTGGAGCTGAGAAGTAGTCACGCAGGCAACACCTATCAATGCGCAGATAAACAAAAAACCGGAAGGGTTGCGTGGGGAACCAATCTGAACCGTAAAGCACTGGCCCGCGGCCGAAATTGTTCCCCTTTGGAAATAGCAATAAGAACAGAATCACTAAGATTTTCCTGTGGCGGCACCCATTCCTGCCATTCCCATAAAAACCCAAAAAAATCCATAACCAGTACCGCTATTGAATTGAAAGTCCACAAAGCACAACAGCAAAATAGCTCCAATTATGGGCCCATACCACGATGATTTGAAACCCCGTATCAACCCTTGGAAAATCCAAACCACGAATGGTATCGAGCCGATAATGCCTACGGACGCCAACTGTGCCAAAAAGACATTCGTCGTGGCACGACCAGTATTAAGTTGTCCTCCATAGGCAAACATCGATTGAATCGAGGGCAGGCTGGACAATTTTCCCATAATCCCAGCGCCGTTGCCAATCCATGGATGTAGCCGAATTAAGTACAACATCAGACGAATCGAAGCCAGCCGACTGTCCCATGCCTGTTGCGCCAGTATGTGCGCTTGAGCCTCTATGCCAATGGAAATTGGGCTAAATCGAGCAATCACTGCTAACACAAATTGAAAGTCGACTACCGCTAACAACACGGCAAATGCAAAAGACACGACAATGCCATACTTAATATATTGTCTGGCCACTTTCTGATCTGGGCCAGGCACAATAGCTAATACGGCCATTGCAATGCCAAGTGACAGCCAAGATGCTCGCGCGAGACTTGCTAATACCCCTATCAGAGATCCCAATAAAAATGCCCAATACCACCGGGAAGAAAATCTATCCCGATGATGAATCACTAACAATAACGTAATTCCTGATGCCACTCCATACCAGTCCGGTTCGCGCATCAACCCGTATGGTCTAACAAACCCACCGTAAGTGGTCGTATGAAGAATATGAGTTAATAACAAGGGGTATTGAACCAGCCCCGATACTACGACAATCAAGCCGGAAACTGTTGTCGCCCACAGTGCCTCCGACCAACATTGATATCGGGCAATGGTGTCGCAAACAACCACCTCAAGCAACAATAAATATGCCATCCCTAAAAACTCAACAAAAAATTCAGTACGGCTCACCAATATTGGGTAAGCCATAACAAAAGACAACAACCACACTAGCGCCCATCCCACACCCTTAGGTATCAATATTCGTTCTCTATGAACAATTCTCAGCATTGCCCAGCGGGCTATAATAGGTATAGAAAAAACTTGATATAACCGTACATACGACTGATGGACAACAATGGGAGATCTGTCGATAAAAATTAATCCCAGCACCAACACAATAATGGATTGCATTTCTGATACTTGCCAAATCAAAAGCGCCGCTACCACGCCTGCGATTAACGCAGGAAGGATTAGCCCTTGCGTCACCGCTGCTCCTAAGCTCACCGCTAACGCAACGTACCCTAACAGTGATTTTATTTCGCGTCTCCGATGACTTCTGTTTGCCAAACGCACACTTCGCAGTTCAACGTATTCCTGCATATTTTCTCCTTCCGTTCCGAAGATCACTTCTGCCAGCCCTGGCGTATAGGTCTAGAATCAGGTTGGCAATGCGGGCAGGATCATATAGTGATGCCGTGGCAATCCCGTTGGCTTGCACTCGAGCACGCTGACCATTGTCCAACTCTAATAAGCGCAGCAATAATTGCGCGGTAGTTCCGGTATCCCGGTAATCACACAAAAATCCATTTTCCTCCGACGAAATGATTTCGCCATAGGCGGGAATGGCATTAGCCATCACTAGAGCTCCCGCAGACAACGCCTCGACTACGGCAACCCCAAATCCTTCAGCGTGGGACGGAAATACGGCGATTTTACTGCTTTGCAGTAAACTCCACTTTTCCGCTTCGGTGACGACGCCAGTCCAGGTTACCCCTCTAGGAAGCGGCATTAGGGACTTCAAGGTTCCGTCCCAGTCTTCACCCACCAAAACTAAATTGACTTTCGGACACCATTGGCGAACCAATTTAAATACCTGTAGCAATTCCATCAATCCCTTGTGTTGAGCAATCCTTCCCAAATATATAAAGTCAATCGGACGATCATCCTCTAGGGGTAACCCAATTAGCCTAACAGGATTTGGTACCACGGTACTATCAATTCCAATTTCACCCAGTTTTCGAGCGTCGTTCACACTGGAGGCTATCACCGTTACGCCACGCACTCGTCGCGAAAACATATGTTGCCAATACCAATTTTTCACTGGGAGCAATCGTGGAGTATGAAATATTAAACCGTGGCTATGGAGAACCACGGGTATCTTCCATTCCATCCCAAACCAATGGACCAATTCTAAGAACCCATCGATACCATGCAAATGGATGACATCATATCCTCTCTGGGGAGGACGCCAGATTGGCAGACAATACTTGTTCGAAAGAGAGGACACTCTGTGGATTTGAATTCGTCCAATTTGATCCCGTCTAGGCAGCCTCTTCTGCCCCCCCCGAATTCGTTGGTCTAAAGTCACCACTTCGACTTGATGATGCATCTGCACTAGACTTTGCGCCATTAACAGCGAGGCCGATTCAATTCCTCCATTAAATGGCCAAAATTGACGAGAAGCCATCAGTATTCTCATTTCAACGATCCCGATTCTGTAGCGACCAGTACAAAAATCCAGGCCCTTCGACCAAATATCTCCGCCATAAACGCCGTGGCTCATGCACAAGTCTCCAAAGCCACTCACAACGGACTAAACGCCACATTTTTGGCGCTCGTGTTATTGTTCCACCATACATATCGACAAATGCCCCAACCCCGATACCCACTAGGCAGGAAGTCTGTTCGAGGTGCGATGCCAACCAAATTTCTTGTTCCGGAACCCCCAAAGCGACCAAGAGAATTCGTGCTCCACTAGCATTAATGTTTCGTATGATTTCATCACAGGAAGCATTGCCGTAGCCGTCGATTCCACTAATAGATAAACCGGGAAAGGTCCGGTTAACCTTGTCTATAAAATGATTAAGTGCATTCGGCTGTGCTCCGTAAACAAAAATTCCCCATTGTTCTAACCAGGACTTGTGCAACAATCGTGGCAAAAAATCCGTACCATTCAAATTTTCTACGAATCGGAAGCCGTTGATCCTCGCTGCTATATCCATTCCTACCCCATCATTGAATTTAATCGCCCCGTCTAACATGGGCGCTAACGGAGTTCGGTGAATTTTATTGACCACGTGGGTATTAACAAACACGACCTGCGTTGGCGTTTGATATTCAATCGCATCGGATATTAACCGCAATCCGTCATCAGCTGTGCAATTAAGTATTTCCAAATGTCCAATGGTCACGGTCGGAATAGTGACCGAAGAATACTGCTCGTGGGTACTGATCACGTGCTTCACCTCCTAGCTTGGAGTCCTTAAGCGGCGTATTCAGTGTACAAATCCCATTTTATGGAATCCATCACCCATAGGGGATGAACTGTGCCTGACGCTCATGGGTTTGGCAGACTTCTCCAGTAATGGATACTTGTGATTAACCCTGTAAACCAACTACACCTCTACTTCACCCCATGAAGATGATAGACAGCAGCACCCAGAACGCCCCATGATGCATCATGGCGTACAAAAATGAATTTTCGCGGGGGGCATCCCAGATATTATGGAATTAGATTTTCGGCGTATATGGAGACGGACAAAGAGGACCGTGGTCATTACCGTCGTGCTGGCCCTGGTAGTTGCCGCCGGCGTTGGTTTGGCCGCTCACAAATGGATTCAACCGCGCTATCAAGCCACGGCGACCCTAATGGTTGTTCCCGGTAGCCACAACAGTGATTTTCTCTCTGCATTGGTCACCGACCAACAGTTGGTGGATACGTACGCCAGCTTGTCGACGACCCCTAACTTGCTTACCAAAACTCTGCAGAATTTAAATCTTAATTGGACGTGGAGCTCTTTTGCCCGAGACGTCGTCAGCACGCCAATTTCCAGCACAAATTTGCTCTCGATTAAAGTGACGACAACCAATCCCAGGCTCACTGCCCAACTAGCAAATCAATTGGCTGCTAACACCAGCAATGAAGTGACGCACTTGGTTGGCACCCATCAGCTGGAAATTGTTGACCCAGCCACTGTGCCTCAGTCCCCTGCCTCCTCGCCCGCCAAAAAGTATGGAGCCGCCGCAGGAGCGATAGTTTTGGTGTTAGGCGCCATATACATTTTGCTACGGGAATACGTCGATGACAGCATCCATAATCCAGACGAAGCCGAAAAAAATCTGGGCTTCACCGTGGTTGGAACCATACCCTGGGTGGTAGGTATTCACCATAATACCGGCGCCTAAAATGTTAAACCGTAAGTTCTTGGGAAAACTTTCGAGGAGGAATCAAAATCCTATGGGGTCATCCATCAGCCCATTAATAACCATGGACAGAAAACCCGCTTATGCCGATGAATCTTTTCGCAGCATCCGCACTCAACTAGATTTTTTATCCGTACCGTCACCCATCAAGACAGTGCTTGTGACCAGTGCGGTTGCCGAATCAGGAAAATCTTTTGTCGCTGCCAATCTGGCCATGGTCATGGCTCAATCCGGCCGTGACGTTATTCTTCTAGATGCCGATCTTCGGCGCCCGCAATTGCATAGCATTTTCCAATGCTCGCAATCTCCTGGACTTACGACAGCAATCTCCAAGCCTACGCTCATTGAAGAAATTTTGCATGAAACGCCTGTGTCTCAACTCAAAATTGTGCCAAGTGGACCGTTGCCCCCCAATCCCGTTGAATTGCTCGCCTCAGCCAAAGCTCGGGACACTCTGGATCAATTGTCACAGCACGCAAATTTGGTTATTTTAGACTGCGCACCCGCAATCGCTGTTACTGACCCGATTTTACTGTCGCGTTATGTAGATGGCGTTCTCTACATTGTGCGTCCGGGCCACAACTCACGTAAGGCTGATCGGCGAGCCATCGAGCTTTTAACCCAAGTGCACGCCAGGATATTGGGGGTTGTGATCAATGGCATGCGAAACGAAGCTGAACCGGTCTATCCCTTAGCCTATTGATTTCCTTCAGTGACAAACCGTGATCCGGACATTTGAAGAAACGCAAGAGTCGCTCGAACCCGAGGATGTTCAACGCGTCCCGAGGTATCGATTTGCAAGGTATGATAAATTATGCCAACTTGGTTTTCTATAGATTTCTCAGACAAAAATAATTGCTTAGCAATCTCATAATTCGTATACCCTTCAGCAATCAAGCGGAGAATGCCTTGCTGCCTTGGGGTTAACTGTTGCAAAGGATTATTGGATGCTAGCTGATGAGTTAACGAAGGATCCACAACCAAGAGCCCGGATACCGTACCTTCAATCGCACGAACCACCGTGTCAATATCCCGCGCAGATTTTTTCAAAAGATACGCCCAGCCACCAGCTTGAGATTCCGGCAACACTCGCAATATTTCCGGATCTGCATGATTGCTAAGGAGCACAATGCCAAGTTTGGCATTGTATTCCTTCAACCGCATTCCGGTAGCCACCCCGTTTAAACCCCGTCCCAAATCGATGTCTAGCAGTACCGCGTCGGCCCCGTGGCAGGTTATCCATTCTATAGCTTCCTCGCCAGTGCGAAAGTCAGCCAATACGGTGAGTCGCGGTTGGTGGTCTAAGGAGATGCGTAAAAGTTGCCTAAACAAATCCTCATCTTCGACCACCACCAGCCGTAACCACTCCCCCTCGTTACTCACGTGATCTCCCCCGCTGTTTTTCCCCATCATAGCAAACATTTCCAATATTGGGGATATCACCCGCATTTTATTAGGAATAACCCCTAAGGATATTGCGGGATACATCCCTAGGTTGTCCCTTCTCGGAAATGTTCAATGGGAGTAGTCAATTCACCCTTTCTATCATCCTAAGGAGGTGGCCCTTTCAGCTATGATCACTTTTCAACCATGGAGGTCTATCCCGCGCCAATCACTAGCCCAGTTATCCTATCTGTCCGTTGTGGCCGGGTGGTTGGGGGGCATCGCGGTCTCGCAGTTGGCCATCCCGCATTCTTTCCTTCCAGTGTATGTGTTGGCAGGAATCGCCATTGGGGCCGTGATGTCCCCGCTATGGGCATCAGTTGCCGATGCGCTGGGAAGTACGTGGACCTTTTCCGCGACCATTGCTTTTTACCTTGCGACCATGCCCTTGATGGCTCGGTTCCCACACAACATTCCTTTGACTCTATCATGGTGGGCAATCGCCACGCTTCCGGTTTGGCACCAAGTGCGAGCCGGACAACATGTTATAGGCCAACTCAACCGCGCTTCTCAGGCCACATTGTGGCTTGCCTCATGTTTCCTCATTTTGTTATTTGCCTCGCTTGATCACGGGTCCCAAGCAAATCTTGCCTACTTCAATAGCGCAGTAGCCATTGGCTTAATGGCCTGGATCCGATGGATACCACTGGCTTCCCACATGCCGCTACGTTCGAACTCTTCCCCACCACGGCCATATTTCCTAAGGCTCCTTGGCGGAACATTAATGATTCTCGCATTATCCATGGCGACTTACCTATTCTTGCCCAACCACTGGTCTGGATTCGTGTTGGCGATTATACTGGCGTCCCTGTGTGGAGCAGCGGTCCTTTATTGGTGTCCTCCGTCATTTTGGCGCAATGCTCACTATGTGGGCATCTCGGTTCTAGGCATTGCTGTGGCAGCACGATCCTTAATCACCCCCCCGATAGGAGCAATATTGCTTGCTTTGACGGGAATCCTTATGGCAGGCTGGTGCCGCAATCAAATCCGCACCATACAAATATCACGGGCAATTCCCAATATGGCCAGTATCCGGATTGGTTTGGTTATCTTTGTAGTGGCTGTGGCGTTTGCCATCTCAAGTCATCTGGCAGTGCGGACCGCCCTGCTTTTGACATACGTCGCCATATTCCTAGTCTGGCCCCTTGCCAAGTTAATCGAACTCAATAACGATGAGCCACCAGTTCCACAACAAGCAGAGCGCACTCCTGAGATTTGGCTGGGCCAATTCCCTTTGACCCCTCAAGAACGCCGCATCAGCTTAATGTTGCTGGATGGATACAGCAACCAGGAAATCATAGGGGAACTTTATATCTCCATCAACACGCTAAAAACTCACTTGCGAAATATCTACCGCAAAGTCGAGGTAAAAAATCGCCGTGATTTACAGGCTCAATTTGCTCCCAGAACTACCCGCAAACCCTACACCTACGCACCAAAGTCGGGGTAATCAGGCATTTAAGGGCGGTGCCCAGGAGATAATTGCCGCCCTCCTCGGCTGTGGACTTCCCCAATCCTCCTGCCGTTCTTGGATGAGCTTATTTAAACGCGCCATTGCCTCGGCGTCTTCGGTTATGTCCAAGCGACTGGCCAGCATCGTTAGTACACTGGCTTTATCACGAAATCTCGGTCCATGCGATTCTTGGATGATCTCCACATTGGCCACAATATTAGCGGCCAGAAGTTTAGGGTAGATATCAGCAAATACCGCCATACGCGGTGGCGCCTGGTCCGGGTGAAAATATGGCCAAATATCCTGAACAAACTGCATCATGGGATCAACATGCACTGCCAAAATACAACGTGTGGTCGCCGCTTCTTCCATTGCACGCGCAAATGCCACGGGATCAGGCGCAAAATGAATCACAAACGCAGCCAAGGCGACCTCAACCCGCACAGGATGTGCCGCAGGCCAGGAGTCAGGCACTACCGTCACTCGGCTTTCCAGGTGGTTCTCCTGAATCATTGCCTCTAGATATCCTCTCATCTCAGACGATGGTTCTAATGCGGCAATTGTGCACCCGATTTTCGCCAAAGGCTTAGTAAAGCGGCCCACCCCTGCTCCAATGTCAAGCACAGTGCGCTGGTCGCCCAAATGTTTTACCACTTCTTGAAAAATTGGAGACTTCGTCACATCATGCTCTTGGCTAGAGCGTTGAAGCCCTTCGGCCATCATTTTTATGGCGCCATCGGACGCTGGATTTGCTCCCCACAGTGGACGATCATCTGCCATTTACATTCTCCTCTCTCTCAAATCCGTATTGCCCGTAGATACCAGTTATTGTAGTACCAACTGTCCGCGAACTATAGCAAAAAATTGTCTCAGGTGTTTAGAACCCCTGGCCGTCTACCGCATAGGATGGTGGAAAAAGGAGCCTAAAGCCATGAATATCTTGGTCATGGGTTTACTTATTGTGGCCTTGCTGGTAATAGGCGGAACCTTAATACTCGCCGCCAGAACCATCAAGGATCCTCCGATACATTTTAATTGGTTTCTGCTACATTTCTCCATTGGCATCGTGGGCATCGTCTCAATCGTAATTTTAGCGATTTTGCATGACTTATCCGCCGCTTCGGCTGCCATCATTTCAAGCGTTGTCGCCTATAGCCTCGGCATCTATAGCGGCCGCTCGGCTACCTCTGCGGGCATCATCCAATCCCAGGCTATAGATACCGCTCCTAAAAATCCAACAGGCGACAATAAGCCCGAAATATAAAAAATCCAGCCGAAAATGTCACTCATTCTCGGCTGGTTCGTTATCACTGGCCATTGTCAGGGTGCTTGGCAATGCGCTGCTCCAACTCCTGAATTTGGTCCTCCAAGTCGGCTTTTTTGGCTTCCAGATGGCGCTTCGCACGCCGTAATGCTAACAAACTGGCCTCTTGGCTTGGCATTTCGGACTGTTCCCAGCCCGAACCCCCTCGCCCGTGCATGCGTCCCCTCATCCCGCCGTGAGAACCCTGTCCTCCACGTCCGCCGCACCCACACTGTTGCTCTGCTGCATTTCCTAACATTGGCAATCCCCTCTCCTCGGTTTCATCATTCAAAGTCCTATCTGGCTCGGGATAAATACGTGACTCGAGACTGGCCAAGTCACTCCATTTCATCCGAACGCTGGGTTCCAGCCACCCAGAATCCACTAGATAACGAGATGACAATCCTAAATACTGAGCCGCCATCTCCAAACTGATGTCAGAAGTCTGATCCCATTGAGGTTCTTCAGGAACGAAACGGCCAGTTCGCCTTGCTAAAGCCATGATATCCCCGTATTTGAACCGACGGTGGCTTACTCGTCCTCTGCCAACACGATAAGTCGGCAACCAACCCTGTTGCGAATACCACCGTATAGTTACTGGAGACACCCCTAAAAGCTCGGCAGCATCCTGCACTCGAAGGTAATGGCCAATCACTCTGTTCACCTCAATTGCATATTACTATGAGATATTCCTATAGTAAAGACTTTCCTCAAGTTTTTTCGTGGAGATAGGATTTCCCAAAGAAAACCTGAGAACCCGCTGAATTCTTGTGGATTCGGGAAATTCGTAACGATTTGGCAACATTTGAGCGATGTAATAGCAGTACAGTATAACAAAGGACGTGATGACGCGATGTCTACAGGAAAGCGAATTCTCAGCTTGTTGGGTGTGGCTGTCATTGCCGCCGGAGCATTTGAGGCTGGGCGTTTAATGCCACAAACCAGTCCGCTAGCGGCTGGTCACACTCCCACTTCTTTTGTAATAAAGAAGACCAGGTGGAGTCCGTCTAACTCCTCATCCAACTCGAACCCGGGGAATCCTTGGATCACCGAACCACCCCAAACGATTACCATTCCGAACGCTTCAACTGCACCTCAGTCTGAATCTCAAAATGGCCAAAGTGGCGCGGTGACCGTGGATTCGCCGTCATCCAACTGGGCTGGAGTGGTTCAACTGGGAAACTCTGAACAAAGTGTTCAAGCATCTTGGGAGGCACCTGGATTTACCCAGGCGGCGCAACCAGGAAGCTCTATTGCTGAATGGATCGGACTTGGCGGAGCCCAATCGTCACAACTTATTCAAATCGGCACTATCACCACCGCCAATAACCAGGGAAGTGCCACCACCACCGTGTTTTGGGAAGAATTGCCTAGCGCTGCCGTGCAAACTGCAACGATTCCCACAGGTTCTGCGGTCACCGCACAAATTGTTCCCGACGGTACCGACCAATGGCGCCTGATCTTGAGTTTGAAGGGTTCTTCAACACCGCTTATCGATAAGCTGGTAACCTTGTCTCCCCAACAAGCTCAAGGAGTGGAATCCTCTGCCGATTGGATTACCGAAGTTCCCATGGGCCAAACCGGGTTGGACTCGCTGGCGCCAGTATCGTCAACCGTTATGACCAACGTCAAAGCTAATGGCGTGCCGTTGTCGCAGATGAATCCACAATCACTGCAAACGGTCGGTCTCTACGGAAATGGCGGCCAATTGCTGGCGGCTCCGGTTTCTGACACCGGCTCGATTACCGTCGACACGGTGTATGGGAATCTTCCATCATCCTCGGACCAGACGTCCGGCATTCAAGGATTCGGAGGCGGCTTTGGTCCGGGATCAGGATGGTACCAAGTGCAAACCACCTTCCCCAACAGTCCTTGGGGCGGTGGCGGCAGTAATTACTCCAGTTCCGTGACCTTCGGATGGTAGACAATCACAATAGCAGCGGCCCTCGTTTGAAGGGCCGCTGCTATTGTGTTACTTAACGCTCTGCTAGCGGTTTGAAGGTTTTGTGGGTCGGACCTGTATACTCTGCACGAGGCCGGATTATCCTGTTATTGCTGTATTGTTCCAAAATATGAGCAGTCCAGCCAGCGGTCCGCGCTATGGCAAATACGGGGGTAAAGATTTCGATCGGAATGCCCATGGAGGCATAAACCGATCCCGAAAAGAAGTCCACATTAGGATATAATTCTTTATTTTGGTGAATGACTCGTTCCACTTCTCGCAACATGTTATACCACTTCAAAGTGCCTGCCTCTTCACCTAGTTGCTTGGACAACCGACGTAAAATCGTGGCACGCGGGTCTTCTGTTCGGTACACCCGATGGCCAAAGCCCATAATCTTGCGTTTGTTGGCCAATGCGTTTACCACCCAGTTCTCCACCGCTTCTTGATCGCCAATCTCTTCTAACATGTGCATGACTTGTTCGTTGGCCCCGCCATGCAACGGCCCTTTCAAGGTGCCCACAGCAGAGGTCACCGAAGAATACATGTCTGATAGCGTGGCCGCGGTCACCCGTGCAGAAAATGTCGAGGCATTCAATTCGTGGTCGGCATGCAATACTAGCGCCGTGTTAAAAATTTGTCCGTGGGACTGAGGAGCCTCGGTTCCATGCAACATGTACAGAAAATTTTCCGCTAAATTGAGCTGGGAATTAGGCGGTACTAATGCCTTTCCTTGATGATGACGCTCAAAATATGCCACCATTGTGGGAACCTGAGCGACCAATCGTAATGCCTTGCGATGGTTGGCTTCTACCGACATGTCCTGTCCATCGGGATCATAAATGCCAGCCAAACTGACAGCGGTACGCAATGCATCCATTGGCAATGTATTTTGAGGGAGCGACATAATCATATCAATTACCGGTTTTGCCAACTCGCGGTTATCCTTCAGTAATTGAGCAAATTTCGTATACTCGGCTTGGTTTGGCAACTCGCCATTCCACAGCAGATAAACTACCTCTTCAAAACTCGTGCGTTCAGCCAAATCCACCACGTTGTATCCGCGATAGACCAGTCTTCCTTCTTTGCCATCAATGAAACAGATATCTGAGGTGCCGGCTACGACATCTTCAAGTCCTGCCTTGTATCCAGTATCTGGCATTAAATTCAGGCCTCCTTTATATATTGTCCTCGCCCAGGCTAAAGCTTTAGAGGGCATTAAAATTTTCGCCCCTCAAGTAAATTGTAACGCGTTCTTAGCATGACAGATCCGTTTAATTTCATTCTTACTTGAAGGCGCAATTTTGTCGCAATACTGGAAAATAAGGGAAGCCTTGTCAGGCCTCCCTTTCCCACACTTTTTCCCCATCCAGTTGCATCCCGGTCGGGGGCAATGAGCCGCGCCGCATATGCTGTGTGACCTCATGGCGGACGTACCCCATCACCGCACTTTTTTGTTGATCTAAGGTCCAATCCACCGGGGGTCTAGGAATGTCAACCACCCGAACCGAGTAACGATCCTTCTTATACACTCCCTCGTACACTTTAAGGTCGACTCGCCAAGCCTCGTCCCCTGGCTCAATCTCAATCACGTCAATTGCCATAACCTTTGGATTCCACTCCTTCAGACTGGGATAATCCCCATCCCAGCCAAAAAATGTGCTCAATTTCTTCAAACGCGGCCATTAAAGCGGATTCTGGCTCTGATGAGCGAACCCAAACCCCTACCGTTTCCGCCAGCGCACCGACGCAGGCGTGCGCTCCAATAGCGGCCCGACTAGGCGTTAGCCCACTTTCCACCAAGTCTTCTACGATAAATTCAGCAAACGCGTCGCGTACCCGCCATAACCGTTCCTCAAACATGGGATTGGCTCCAGCCGCCCTCACCAACACCACCGACGTGAGCTCGGTGTCGTGTGAAAGGCCTTCCACTACCGCCCAAAAAGATTGCCGTAATTTATCGGCAGGCTTCATCACCTGGCGTCTGGCTCCCAAAATCTGCTCCATAATGTTGCGATACAGCTTGTCCATCAGTGCCAGAAAACAATCCTCTTTACTAGCAAAGTATAAGTAAAAGGTTCCAGCAGCACAATTGGCCTCCTCAACGATGGCCCGGATGGTAGCCTGGTGGTATCCGTACTGACTGAATACCTTTTGTGCCGCCTGTAAAATTTCGGCGCGACGATCCCGTTCTTCCACCCGTGTTTCCCCTTCCTCATAGAGCTTGGTATAATAGGTCTACAATCTATTAGAGGAGCCCTTAATTTGCTAAGAAACCGAATCCGCCGGGTCCCGGTCACGGTCCGCGGAACTAATTACATCCACGAGTACCTGATCTTGCCTGACGTTTGCGCCGTCGTGGCGGAAACTTCCGATGGAGTGATTTTGGTTGAGCAATTTCGACCGGCATTAGGCCGCCGTATGCTGGAACTACCAGCCGGAAGACTCCGCCGCGGCGAAGAGCCTGTTGCCGGAGCACGCCGCGAACTTCAGGAAGAGACTGGATTCCACGCTGGAGATTTGCGCTTGCTATCCCGTTTTTATCCCTCGGTAGGTCTTTCTCGCCACAAGGTTCACTTATATTATACGGTAAACCCAACCCCAGGCGAGACAAACTGGGACGCCACCGAAGAAATTGAGGTAAAAGTGGTGCCAGTTCATGAAGTGCCCAATTTACTTATCGAAGGGCGAGCGGCAGATGCCAAGACTCATCTTGGCTTAGTGTATTTTTTAAATTCGCGAGGATGGATACTGCAACGAGGACGTTGGCGGCCAGTCACTAGCCCAGCTTTGCAAGATTCACATTAAAATCTAGTTTTGCGCTTGAATATTGAGTAAAATATAAGAAAGTGTTAGGAGAAATTCCCCCTGCGAAAGGGATGAGATGATGACTTGCGAACATTGCGGCACTCTGGTGGGCCCGGATCAACACACTTGTCCAGAATGCGGTGTAGCCCTGGTTCCCGCCCGGCGGAACACTCCGCCGGGAAAAGTCATTCCATTTCGGCCCCGGGTTAAAGCCACTAAAAAGCGCGCTCTGCCCCCAAAGCAGTACCGGATACGCACGTGGTGGTGGATAGTGGCAGTTATTGTGGTGAGCATACTTTTGCCCTATTTATTTTCAGGGCATTAGCGTTAAAACCGAGCTAAAATATTGGCGGCAGCATTGCGTTGCCGCGGTGGCTTTTTTGGCTTTTTTATCCCGTCGCCGAATCCAGCCAGTGCGTGCCATCGTGGCTGACGGTTCTCGCAATCCGATTTTGGATGGTGTGAAGAATCACCCGACCCCGCCACAGTCGTTTAGCCACTGCTTCTAAGGCATAAGGCAAGATGGCAAAATCAAGGTCACGACCATCATGATGATGGATCAATACCAAATCGGATCCCGATGCATCCGGATTAACTGTAAGATGCGGGATTCCGGCATTCTCTAGGTCCCGAAGCAACTGCGTTTTCAATGTGGCAAACGGTGCCCCATGAGGTTCCGGATCTGGTTCTGACGACTTAAATAACGCAAGGCCTGCGCTTTCCGTCATGTGTTCATGGAGTCCGGACCGAATCAAACCAAGGTCATCTAATTCATTGCGGGTTTGCCAAACTGCCTGAAGACCCTGAGTGCGCTCCAATTCCTGGTAGATGGCAAGCCCCAATCGATAGGGATTTAGTTGGGGTGCCTTTGCTTGCAACACCTTCGAATGTAGGCGAGACACGTCCCAAATTTCTTCAGCAGTTAACGCCATCTGTCGCAATATGCGTAGGTGCCAAAATGTGGCGTACCCCTCATTGGTGATTTTTGTTAACTGCTGCGGCCAAAAATACCTCGCCTCGGCACGGAGCAACAGAAGGGCTTCTCGTTCCCATGGTTCTAAGCATGGCGCGTGCACAGCAACATAACCCAGCACATCATCGTTGCGTGGCTTATTTGCCCAAGCGGCAAGGGTCGATTCCCCAGTAAAATCCATTAAAATCATTGCGGCATCAATTAGCGTCTCTACTGTTTCTTTGCCGTATAGGCGCCGCCAATTCTCGAATTGGCGCTGGTGCCAGGCCGACTGGGCAACCATATCATGAGCTGTCGTAAGAAAGAGACGATTGTGCAAGAAGAAATCCACATGGGCCGCGACATGCGCCAGAACTAGCAGGGCTTGGGCTGGCGAGGTCTCACGATCTAAAAATGCATAGGCCGGTTGGCTGTTAATCACCAATTCATATATTTGGGTCAGTCGATAATCGTGTTCAGTTTTCATGCGATGGTACGATTTGCCAAAACTCCAATGACTAAACCGTGTCGGCATCCCGCTATAGGCGGCAATTGCGCTTAGGCTGCTTTTCCCTACTAACTCAAAATGGATATGAGGCACTTCCAGTCCCGAAGACTCAAGCACCGGCGACATCCTCAGCAATAGCTCACGTATTTTGCTAGGCGTTAGCATGAATTCCTCCTGGTCGGGGTCCAAAAAATTGGTACAGTGCGTGAAAGATGTCCTGCTTGTCGTGAAGCACAATAACATCCACGCCCTTGTCGGAGAATGCCTGATAGAGGGGTGAGGGGCTACGTTCCGTATCATGAATTTCCCCATAACCGAAAAAATTGGCATGTTCCTTCAGTTCTAATCCTAAGGCCTCGGCTTGCCCATTGTCCGAGGTCAAATTCCCACCATCCGTAAAGTGAAAGGCATAGACATTATATTGCGACAAATCGTAACGTTCTTGGACGATATCAAGGGCCAGCCGATACACTGATGAGGAGACCGTGCCACCTGAAGCACCCCGATGAAAGAATGTCTCTTCATCCACCTCTCTTGCTCGGACATCATGGGCCAAAAACACCAGTTCCACTCCCCGAGGATAATTTTGCCTTAGAAATTCAACGGTCCAGTAGAAGAAACTTTTGGCCAAATATTTCTCAAAACTTCCCATAGATCCAGAAGTGTCCATCATCGCGAGCACTACCGCCCCACCCTGGGCATCTGGCTCATCTTGGTAACGCCAAAACCGCAGATCCTCGGGCGCCAACCGCCCTGGTCCTAAGTTCCCTAGCCGGGCCTGGCGTCTTAAGTGCGCGTACATAGTAGCTCGGCGTTGCCATTGATTTTTGGGGCCGGTCAACGATAAGGTTTCCGGTTTGATTGCCGTCATTCCGGTGCCATCAGCCCTTCGATTAGGGTCTAAGTCTGGTAATCGCAAGTCCTGAAATATCACACGTTGTACCTCTTCCAGACTTACTGATGTCTCTTCGATATCAGAACCGGGTTCCTGGCCTCCCAGTTTACCTCCAGACGCTGCATTTTCAGTGCCCTTTTCGCCATTTTTGGAACCCAGGTGCCCAACACTTTCCCCCCGATTGTGGTCATAGCAAATCCTATACTCCTTCAAAGACGGTAGTGGCACCGAGACGACACGTGATCCATCGCTTAACCCAATTCTCTCTTCTGATACCATGTCCGCCAGGTTATTTCTAATCGCCTCTTGAACTTTTTGTTGATGCCGTAGCACATCTTCGCCGATGGCTCCAGGAATCCAATCCTCTTCTTCTCCGACACTGAACCAATCACCCATCATCGGTTGAGAAGCCCCCCTACATGATAAATGGCCTGTGCTGCACACTTTGGGCAGTACTTCCCCGTTTGTACTAATCGGGTCGCCGCCTGCTCTATCCGCGCTAACGTGGCGCGATCGGGCACGGGTGATTTTGTGGTAATTTTGACTTCATCTTTCATATCATCGAAGAGTTTCTCCAGCAATGCCTGCCGCAATCCGGGATGTTCGAGGTACTTGAGGATCTGTCCCCGCTCGCGGGCCAAACATAACCGAGTATAGATTTCTTCCCGAAACGCTGGTGCCTGAAGCTCAGAAACACCCATACGCTCCTCCACTGAGCGCAACAGTCTTTCATCCGCGAGAGATCCACCAAATCCGGGTTTATCGTCTACACCCTCCATTAAGCGTACAACGTTATCCACATAGTTTTGATAAAGTCGTTCCAAGGCATCCCCCACGTCATCAGCAAATGCTGCTAGGACCTCGCGCTCAACTTTTTGATCATACAGTGTTTTCGCCGTCTGGACCCACTGGGCAACATCGGTCTTCAAAGCTCGGTCGGTAAAAGGACTGTGCGTTATTCCGTCCCGTAATGCGACCAACACCCCTACAGGGTCCATACATTCCGTATGCGGTTTGGCCAGTAATGCCGCCATCCGGTTAATCACGAATCGTGGGTCGAGTCCGGACAAGCCTTCGCCCAACGACAATGCCTCGACCTGAACCGGTTCGGCTTCAGCCTGGCGCTCTTCATCTTGATACAAGGCAAATTTTGTTAGTCGGTCGCTGCCCGGTTTGGGCTCTTCATGGATGCGAGACAAGATCGCTACCGTGGCGGCCATTTCTAAGGCACGGTCCGGAATATGCACCAATTCTGGCACGTGCGGACGAAGAAGTTTGGAATAGATCTGCACCTCGTCTTTAACCCGCATGTTGTACGGAATCGGTTGAATGAACATCCGTGAGAGCAGTGCTTGGTTGCGTGGGTTTTGTTGGAACGCACGAAACTCATGCTCGTTAGAATGGCCAATGATCACTTCGTCCGCCGAAATTAACTGATAGCGACTGGTCTTAAAGTTTCCCTCTTGGGTTAAGGAAAGCAATTGATAGAGAAATTTCTCATCCAACTTGAGCATCTCTTGAAACTCCACCAGCCCACGATTGGCGATATTGAGTTCCCCATCAAACCGAAACGCGCGGGGATCGGATTCACTGCCATATTGACCTAGTCCCTGAAAATCCGCAGCACCAGTCAGATCGGCAATATCTTGAGATTTAGGGTCTGACGGCGCATAGGTCCCGATTCCCATGCGGTGACTTTCGGATAGAACTACCCGGTTTAGAGGCACTTGATTAACATTGCGTTGATACACATGGTCCAATTGCCATTGACACCAAGGGCAGAGTTCTCCAGAAATAGCCACACCCAAACGGTCTTGCAGCGCTGCCCGCATGTCAAACGGGATGAGATTTAGCGGGTCTTCATGCATAGGGCAATCGGCAATCGCCCACAAGGCTCCTATTTCCGTTCGCGAATACCGCTCCAACCCTCGTTTGAGCAATGTTACCAAACTCGACTTGCCACCACTCACGGGTCCCACCAGAAGCAAGATACGTTTTTTCACTTCAAAGCCGTGAGCCGCAGGAATAAAATAATCTTCCACCAAGCGGGCGATGTGCCGATCAATACCGTAAATGTGATTGGTAAAGAACGGATACGGGTTATTACGTTCGCCGAATTCGCCTTCTTGTAAAATCACGCGGCACATTCTTTGATGCGCATTGTCTGCTAACTGCGGATGTTCTTTCACTTTATCAAGATATTGCGGAAGAAAAATCGGACCTGAGATGTCGGGCACCCACTGGTTTTCAATCAATGACATGGTTCTGTCCTCCTTGTGGTTTGTCCTTAGTATTTCCAAAATTGGAAAATTAATGCGACCACTTTGAGAGAAATAACCATGAAGTCTTAACCAACGTGAGGATTAGAGGTGAGGCACGGTGGTTTTGCCATCCCACCCAGTGGGACGAGTTTGAAGCACTTCTCGCGATAGTTCTTGCACTTTTACTAAGAAGGCATCGACACTGCGATCAAAGGCCTGATACTGGACGGACGTTGGATGCTTCGCCTCCAGCAATACAATGGCATGGTGGTGCATGCGGGCGTGGATCCGGCGAAACGCGGCCCAACTAAGGGCGTCTTGCAATTGTATGCTCTCTAATTGTTGTACCCATTGTCCACAGGGGCAATGGAAGTAGTTTAGCAACCGCTTTTGCTGGTCACCAGATCCGGGGGATTCTGCGAACAAAAGAACCTGCTCGGCCCATTGCATTACATGAAACTGCAAGACAACCAAGAGATTTCGCGCAGGTACACCACCGGTCACCGAATTCACAGGGGCGTGATATTGGCTGGTGAGCCATCGAGTAAAGTCTTCCGCAGCAATGGCTGGAGCAAACCAATCCCCTTGGCCCTCCTGGACTCCCATATTATGAAGGATGCGTTGCGTCAAAGGGTTTTCAATGCCTTGCACCACGACATTTTGGGATAACGCTCGGCATAGAGCCACCACGCCCCCGACCACGATCCAAGTTTCGCTTCCTGGAGACAGATCTTTGACGAAACTACGCTCCAGTTTAATGTGGTCGGCTGATAAATGCATCAAATAATTTAGCGACGCATAACCTGCGCCAAAATCGTCAATAGCCACCAACACCCCAAGCTTTTGCAATGTCCGGATGATTTGGTTAGCCTTATCCATATCATCCAATCCCAGACTTGCTGTCACTTCCAATTCGATGCTCCCCCGGGGCAGCCGATATTCTGCAATCAGTGCTTGCAATTGCTCAATTAGCCCGGCACGAAAAAAATATCGCGGAGTAACATTAATCCCGACCCTGAGACGATAGCCATGATTGTACCAGTACCCGGCCTGCCGCAATGCCTCATTAAGGACATAATCCCCCAGCTGTGCCAAAACCGCCTCGTCATCTAAATATGGCAGGAATTGGCCTGGATACACCCAGGTGTTGCCTTGCCGCCACCTCAAGAGTGCCTCAGCGCCCATCACGGCGCCGGATTTCAAGTTCATGATCGGCTGATAAAACAGCGCCAGAGAGTGGCATTCCATGGCCTCCAAAA
>PXYW01000022.1 GCA_003023695.1 Sulfobacillus benefaciens
GCTGACAAACTGCTCATCCATAATACAATCACCTAATAACATATTATCAGAGATCATCATAGATTGACAGCAAGCAGCTTAAACCTCCAATTCCGGCCATCGGGACAATAATGTCATCATCATCAGTTTCAATCTTCAATTCTTTAACTGCTTCCCTGTCGATTAACGATTCAGCCGCTCCAGTATCCAGAATAAGGTTATTTACAGTTACAATTTGTCCCCGGTACTCCAAGGTAAGCGAGACGACAGGCAATCCGTTGCAGACGTGCAATATCATTGAAGGTGCCCCCTGTACGCTGGCTTTGTACGCACAGGCATGGCAATGCGCTCGTGTTTTGTGTGATACACAAAAACCTTACCGTGAGCTTGCATGAGTTCCTCGAAAGCCTCTTTCCCATCGGTCAATGGTCGAATGACCGCGACTTCTTCAACGTGTAGTTCCCCGTTTTCCATGTGTGAAGTCAGCTCTTCGATCAACACAAACTGATTCGGGAATCGTTCACGTACTTCAGACCATTGCATGTGTCGATCCTCCCTCGTATAGAAAAGATACTGGGCTTATGCTTGGATCGAACGTTGATGCCCAACTAGCCTTCTTGTTCTGGCAACAACATTGTACTCCGTCCAACCACATATTAGCGACGTGATTGGCGAACTCGTCCACCGCGACATCAGAACCTATCATTCTAGTTAAAATGTCCATCCGGTCACTTTATAGGTAAACTCAAAACACTGTCGATTTGCGCATATCTTGTTCACGATTAGGAACCATTAACTAGCCAAAGCCACCCCTTGTAAGGGAAGTTTAATGGCTGGGCTTATTCATCGTACCTTGTCTACTGTCACGCCGTGTAAAGATTTCCCCACCCCTAAGGAAATTAGGAGGAAAAATTGGGGCGTTCAGCTGTAGGCCAGGCGAAAATTGATGCCTTGCGAATCGTCGTTTCGCGTCAATGCGCTGGTGTCCATGGCCAGTGGAAAATTGGGTGGTAAAAAATCCCCAATGGAGCATAGAGCGCGTCCTTTTAACCTGCTAAAAGACGCGCAGAATCTCCTCTCTACTAGAAGCAATAAGGTCATTTGCTGTGGCCGTATGGGTGATCGGTGCGGAACCTATCTCCCCGTGCCATCCGAAGGGACGCCATGGCAAAAAATGCGCCACCGATTCCCATTAACGCGGTAAACACCCACACGGTAGCAATTCCTTGGGCTTGCCTTAAGTCAAAATCAACCAACGGTCCCACTGCCCAAGCGAAGGAACCGCTTGCACCAAACACACCCATATATGCGCCTCTATTGATATCAGACGCCAGAGATGAGGCGAACACCTCGGATGTCGGTTGCCAAAGCATTTCACCCAAGGCAAACAGACCGAGAACGAAGGTAACTCCCCAAAAGGTGCTCATGGGGATAAGAATCAGAAACGAGGTCCCCATCAGGACCAGCGAACCTCCGAATTTGACCGCCATGGGAATCCCGCTGGTAAATTTGACTACTCTAGCCTGAAAGGCCACGGTAAAGAGCGGATTGATTACGGCGAGAAATCCCCAGGTTGCCATAGATAATCGATAGGCAATATCACCTCATAAGCCGTATAGACAACGAAGCCTGCGAATGTTGATACCAAAAGCAGCATAAACGGTTTATCCTGCAAAATCGCCCATTGATTGTGTTGAGATGGGCTTAGCGAGCCGCCGTCAACCCCAGACTCCTTCGGTAGGAAAGCAAATTCAAAGGTTGCCGCAATCAGTCCCAGCCCAGCAACGAAGACGAAGAACATACCCCAATGATTGGTTTTCAGGATCAACCCGCTTAAAGGGGGGCCGATAAGGTATCCCGCATTGGTCACCACGTGTAAGGTTCCATAAGCCGACTCGCGCCGGTGTTTTAGCACTAAATCCCCGACCATGGCACTCGTCGCTGCAAGTCCAGGACCCTGCGCCCGCGATGATGACCAAAACGATTCCGAAGAATAGGTGGCGGCCATCAGCCGCTGCGGCTCGTTCGCCATCGCTTCGCCGCACCACGCAATGCCAATAGTTTGTCTCCGTCCGACCCGATCCGACACGAGGCCCCCTAAATATCCCGTTGTTGCAGCAGCCATCGCCTCCAAAGCATACACGCCGAAGGGGTCGCCAATAAATGAGAAGCGGTCCATATTCCGATAAAACTCCAAAACGCCGAAAAGGCAACGGAACTCAAAAATGAGACAAATAGAAGGGACCCGATGCCAGGCTCTATTTCCATGCCGACGCCGCCGCAACAGGCAAACCCCTATGTTAACCCAACATTAACTCTCAAAATTCGATAGTGCGCCCAAATCAGGTTGCTGTCCCAGACCTCGGATTGCACCAGATTAAGTCGAACGATGCCCTTCCATGACTCCAAATTTGGTGCTTCAAAGATCGTCGGCGTCGTCTCTCCCCCCACTAGAAGTGGACTCCATAATATGCTAATTTCGTCAACCAACCCTGCGCGTAAAAACGCGCCGTTAATCTTCCCTCCTCCAGTGAGCGCCAACTTTCGAAAACCGCGACGAAAAAGTTGTTCTAACGCGTTACCAAGATCGATATACTCACCGACCCCAGCCTTTATATTATCTATCTGTTTAGAGCGTAATTGATCATAGTAACTGGTCGGTGTATTTTCTCGGGTACCCACAATAAGCCTCTTGGTATAAGCCCAATCAATCCGTCCCCGACCATCAAACACAATATACGCCTGGGATTTTTTCGGCCAATCTGGCTCAAACGCCAGGGCAACCTCGTGGTTTCCCCACACCAGCACTGATTCACTCCCTGACATCAACCCGTCACAGGCTAACCGATCGTAAAGCCCATTCAGTAAATCATGGGCACGACCATTTAGCCGCTCGGCAGCCCATTCCCCCACATTGCGTCCGGGAGCCGTGGTGATGCGTCCGTCTACTGAAGCTCCCATCACCACCACTACTTGTGGTCTCATAGATTTCACCCGCCCTCTAAAAAATCGGTAAGGAACAGATCTGAACTACTATTGATAGTCTATAACCACAATCATGACATCTTGTGTCATGATAAGCACATAGTGCAATTATGGAGGTGCACCCTTGTGAGAGCTGACCGCTTGGTCGCCATGATTCTGCTTATACAACGGCACCATGCATTAACCGCTCGCCAGTTGGCAGACCGTCTCGAAGTTTCCGAGCGCACGGTTTTTCGTGACATTCAAGCGTTGAGTATAGCCGGTGTCCCAGTATACGCGGAGCATGGTGCACGTGGCGGTTTTCGCATCCAAAACGACTATCGCCTGGACTTGTCCGGTCTTCGCACAGCCGAAGTGCGAACCCTGTTACTAGGCGGTAACGAAGGCGTGCTGGCCGATCTGGGGTGGAAACATGACGCTTTGACGGCATGGGATAAGATCCAGCATGCTATTCCGGCAGAACAGTTCTCCCTGGCAGCCGAGACCACGCAACGGTTCTATGTGGACGAGACGCCCTGGTTTAACCCTGTAAGAACACATCCCACATTGAATACGATCCAAGAAGCCCTTTGGCAAAATCGAAAATTGACCCTACACTACGCCAAATCGGCTAGGACCGTCACCACACCAACCGTGTGTCCCTATGCGCTGGTAGCAAAAGTTGGAGTATGGTATCTAGTTGGTGCACACGATAATATGCTCAAGGTCTATCGAGTGTCGCGAATCCAGCAAGCCTTGCCGCTATACGAACGATTTGAACGTCCCCTCTCGTTCGATCTCCAGCAATTTTGGACCTCATGGACACGGGAATTTGAAACGAGCCGCCCACTATATGAAGCGCTCCTCTGGATTAGGAATGAGAGTTATGACCAATTTATTCGAGCTACTCCGTGGCCGATTTGCCGCGCCGTCCCTAAGGGGAACCAAGCGCCGCCCCCGGGCTTTGTCGCAGTACAGGTAATGTTTGAAACCGCAGAATCTGCCTGTCGCCACATTCTAAGTTTCGGGACGGAAATTCGTGCCATAGCCCCTCTAACGCTAGGGGAAATGGTCCTAGACCGTGCGCGACGCATTGTGGCGTGGGAAGAAGACATGGCGCAATCTGACCAGCATGTCCCAAGACAATAACAAACATCAGGGAGCACTTGAGGAAAATTTGTGTATTCCGTAATGGAGATACCGTCCGGATCTCTAATTTACCCATGAGCGCCGGAGACACAAGGAACACTTCCGTGCGCCGTCTCGACGATTTGGCCGCGTTGTCGAGCGCATCACGAGACCTATAGACTCGCGACTCCCTTTAAATCGTAATCCCGACTTTCAGCCTTAGACTTTGGCCCTTTTATTACCCAGCACGAAGATCGGACGTGCATTCTGGACGAGGGATTTGGGCACACTTTACCGTGGCGTAGAATTACCAGAGGAACACTCTTTGACGAGGCGTGCCCTGGCGCACACTGGGAAGGATGGTGTAGTGTGGGATCTAAGGTTGGGCATCCCCGTTACAAAGGGAAATCCTCTTTTAAAAAGCGAACCAAACCCCGAAGAACACTCGGCGTAATAGGATTAACAGGTCTCGGAATTGGCGGCATCATTGGGGCCGGATTCTTTTTGGGAAGCGGCATTATCATTCGTCAGGTGGGGCCGGGAATTGTCTTTACCTATTTGCTCGCAGGCGTGATTCTCGCGCAAGTGATGGGTAGTATTACGTCGATGGCGATTAACGTGCCAGTGCGCTCCTCATATCAAGAGTATATTGAGAACTACCTGGGGAACTTTGCAGGATTTTTTCTTGGATGGGCTGTGTTCATTTCCGGTGTCCTATCGATTGGTTCAGAAGCCGTGGCGATGGCCGTCTATTCCAAAACTTGGTTCTCCTCAATTCCGTTGGGAATTTATGCGTTAGTCTATGTTTTAATTATTATCGCGCTTAATCTCTTTGGCGTCGCCAATCTAGGCAAAACTGAAGCGGGAATGTCAGTGATTAAGACCGCTGTTCTATTGGCATTTATCGTCACCACGGGATTAATCGTCTCGCACTTTCTATTCTCTCCTCATCCTACTGGATGGAAGTTGATCCAGAGCAATGGCGGAATATTTCCTAAAGGCGTGGGTGCTCTCTTTAAAGGCATGCTCATCGTCATTTATAGTTACGCGGGTGTCACCACCGTAGCCATGGCGACTTCAAGGACAAGAGATCCCAAAGACACTGTCCCTGAAGCGGCGTTCATAACCACGGTCGGCGTCGTTGGGCTATATGCCATTTCGGTGGCCAGTCTCGTCCTTTTAGTCCGCTATAACTATCTATCACCGCATCAATCGCCATTTGTCACAGCCCTGAATTTTTATCACATGACATGGTTCTCATGGATTTTCAACGGCGTCATTCTTATCGCGTCCTTTTCTGTGATGGCTGGCACATTTTACGCTACTGAATGGATGTTGATTAGCATGGCCCTACGGAAGGGAGCCCCGCCTTGGTTTCGCCATTCTGGCAAAGGTCGGCCGTTCCCTGCCTTAATCGCTACTGCCGTCTTAGTGCTCATGACACTCGTACTAGCATTCTTGCTCCCCCGCACGGTGTATACCGATTTGACCGCTGCTTCCAGCTATTTTAGTTTCATCAATTGGTTATTGATTCTCTTGGCGTTTATCGCTTGGCATAAACGGGTAAGAAAGCCGGGTCAAGTTGTCTCACGGCTCGCCTTCGGAGCACCCTATGGAGCATGGATCATGGCCGCAGCTATCGTTGTTTTAGGTATTTATAGTGCGACAATACACAAGTTTCAACTCGCGTTTTTCGTCTTTTTGGTGTTAAGCCTTGTCATCCTCGCCTTTTGGTTGTTTTTTGTTCGACGAAACCTGCGAACTACCGGGTGAAAGAAACACATAAACTCGAGCCCATTCTGTTGCAAGGAAGCTCAAATGCACAGCTCCGGCCCCCCAAAGTACGCCAACCTTTCAGGCATTTACGAGATTCGCCACTCCCGGATTATTCAGTATGGTCACTGAAAAGCGCTACAGAATTAAAAAGCAGCCAATCGGTCGATAGAGGTTTCTCCGTAAAGCTTAAGGGCTAAGAGGAGGAAGAAATAGGGCTGGAGTCCAACCGGGTTTCGCGTAGCCGTTCCATCAATGCCGTGGCGGCGTAAGACATTGGCATGTCTTTGGACACAATCAGTCCAATCGGTCGAGTTGGCAAGGCAGGATTTGTCCGAACTTCAAAAAGATGTCCCCCTGCCAAGTCGTCTTGCACAAAATTACCAATCACAGCAGAAATGCCTAACCCAATACGGGCAAATTCGATTAATAAATCAATGCTGCCAAGCTCAATTTCCGGTATCAAAGCCACTCCGTTGGCCAGGAAAAATGCATCGATTCGATCCCGCGTCACACTTCCTCTCTCCAACAAGAGTATGGGAAACTGGGCCAATTCTTCCAAACTAACCACTCGATTTGCCAAATCGCGGTATTTCTCCCCAACGACAAAGCAATCCTGAAGCTGTGGTCCCTCAAAAATGGTAATGCGATCACTGGCAACCGGAAGGTTCACAATGCCAAAATCAATCTGTCCGTTCTCGAGCAGTGTTACCGTTTCCTGTGACGTACGATTCGTCACATGTAGATGAATGTGGGGATGCTCCTTATGAAAACTATCCAAAGCGGGCAGTAGATAATGGCGACAAAGCGTATCGCTGGCACCAATACGAATCTCACCCCGATTTAGACGTTGGAGATCGACCACATGCCGCTCCCCGGCATCGATAATCTGTAGCGCTTGATCCAGGTAAGAAAACAGAACCGCTCCTTCAGGGGTCAGCCGAATGCCTCGCGGGGTGCGAATCATTAAGGACGCTTCCATCTGTTGTTCCAACTTTTTGATGGATTGGCTAATCGCCGACTGAGAAACGAATAATTTTTCGGCTGCCTGACTGAGACTCCCGGCTTGAGCCACGGCATGGAAGATCCGATAGCGGTCTAAGGACACCTCTGCATTAATGATACTTATCGCTCCTCTAATTAATATTAATTTTAATAATATACCGCTTTTCATTATACTAACCATGTCAGCAATAAAACGGAGGAGGAATTGCCACATGGCCGTTTTGGCAGTCGTTGGCGCCAACTGGGGAGACGAAGGAAAAGGAAAGATTACGGATTATCTTGCGCATAATGCGAATGTCGTGGTGCGCTTTCAGGGCGGCAGCAATGCTGGACACACGATTCTTAATAGTTGGGGCAAATTCGTCTTGCATGCGTTGCCGTCAGGAGTCTTTTACCCCCACATCCTCAATGTGATCGGGCCAGGCGTAGCGCTGAATATCAACAATCTGATCCAGGAGCTTCAAACCCTCCAGGACCGTGGCGTACCTACGCCGCAGCTGTTCGTTTCCGAACGTGCACAAGTGGTGCTGCCAAGTCATGTTGCTCTAGACCACTACGAAGAAGATCGATTGGCTGCCAACCAATTTGGCTCCACACGATCGGGCATCGCGCCGTTTTATGCTGACAAAGCTTTCAAAATCGGTATCCAGGTTGCCGACCTCTTTCATAAAGGTCTATTGCGCGACCGCATTGAACGCAATTTAGCGTTAAAAAACATTCTGTTTACCTATGGCTACGGCAAGCCCACCATCGACCCCGTGACAGTCACCGAAACCTTGTGGCAGCAAGGAACCCAGATTTCCGGATACGTAGCAGACACAACCGCTATACTGCGAAACCAATGGCAGGATGACGGGACTATCGTTCTGGAGGGTCAACTCGGCGCTTTGCGTGACCCCGATCATGGAATTTACCCGTTTACCACATCATCGTCTCCTTTGGCAGGCTTTGCCGCTGTTGGGGCCGGAATACCACCATACGCCATCACCCGTATTATTGCCGTGACCAAAGCATACTCCAGCTGTGTCGGTGCTGGCCCCTTGGTTACTGAGCTTAATGGCTCCGAGGCCGAGACATTGCGTAGTCGAGGCGGTGATGCAGGCGAATATGGCGCAACAACAGGCAGACCTCGCCGGGTAGGCTGGTTCGATGCGGTAGCCACCCGTTATGGCTGTGCTCTTCAGGGTGCAACAGAAGTAGCCCTAACCAATTTGGATGTACTAGGCTATCTGGCAGAGATCCCCATCGCTGTAGGATATCGCCTTGATGGACACGTAACCCATGAGTTCCCCATCACCTCACGTCTTATGGAAGCCCAACCAATATATGAGATGATGCCAGGGTGGCAAAGCGACATTCGATCAATACGGACATATCGCCAGTTGCCGAGCGCTGCTCGTCGTTATATAGATCGGATTGAAGAACTCATCGGCACCGCGGTGAATCTCATTTCCGTCGGCCCAGAGCGAGATCAGATTTTGGTCAAGGAATAAAAAGGAACCGGCAACGCGGCCGGTTCCTTTCCTCCTTGTTGTTAGGTTTTAGGAAAAATAACAACATCCTGGGGCGCAAGGCCTGTGACTTGAGTGGCGGTATCTGCAATCCGTGCCACTTGCGTGTTGGTTAGGTTCGCGGCTCCCACCACGATATCAACTCGGTTCGAAGTTACTGTCACAACAGTCAACGGAAATCCGCGAGCGCTCAATAATCCTTCAATTTGGGTTTCTTGCTTCAACTCTTGTGTATCAGCCACCATCGTCATCGTCGCCTGGTCCTTAGCCGTTTGGGAAATTCCCGGATTATTGGCAATGCTCTTCAAGGTGGCAATTTCTTGACTCATCATCCGGTCTCTCTGCATTCGATAGTTGACAAAATAATTCTCCAATCCGGTGACTTTGGTTCCAGCGTTACGCGGCGTGGCAATGGCAGTACTAACAGAGGTGTTGACTTCGGCCCGGTGATACACTACATACCCCAACAACACCGCCAAAACGGTGACAAACGCGGCAAAGCGAATCATCTGCGGTCGCTTCATACTAATTACCCCCAGTCTTTCTGTTCAGTTCGGCAAGATCAGCACCTGATAGGGTTGAACTTGCAACAGTGTTTCCACGGCTTGCGCCAATTCTGATCGGATGTTAGGATTGGTTGCTGTAGGCGCCACCACCACCACTCCGGCGACCAAAGGTCCCACTTGATCGAGCGGCACCACGGCATCACCCCCAGCGTTGGTTACCACTACCGGACTGGAGCTAGGTGTTGTTAGTCCTTGGGTAGAGGTTACGTATTGACTTTGGATAGTCCGATCCAGCGTCACCGCCACAGAGACGGGTCCCACCTGCGGTATGGCTTGTAAAATCGTGCGAATTTGCCCAGCAACCAGTTGCTCTTGCCCGGATAAGGTGGAGGTGTCCGGCGGCGGCCCGTGTGCAGCTTGAGTAGATTTGGTCCCCAACCCGCTAAAGGCCAGCAGTCCTACCCCCAGAGCACCGACAAGCAACATCCGCACCAAAGTTCCCCGGTCTTCGCGCACCATGCGTCGCCACCAATCGCTAAACCGTGTCTGCATTAAGCTTCACTCCCTTCTTTTGTTTCTTATCCCCTCCGGGATTGCCTGGCCTTGATAATGAATCTGCACCTCGGCCAGCGTTGACGTTCCTGTGGTCGTTTGCAATGCGGCTTTTACATAAGAACTTAATTGGTTTGCGTTAATGGGTTTGGTTGTATTGACCTTCACGACAATCCCTCCTTTAGGTATTGGACGAATTTGACAGCTTGAGACGCCGGGAAAGGACAGCACCATGGCCTCCGCCTGATTCCACTCCTCTTGCCGGATTACCGCATTCAAATTTTGTCCGGTACCGCTGCCCAATAATTCTTGCTGTATGGCCGTGACATGGGCCCCCTGGATAAACCGCCATACAGGACTCACCATGACCAGCAACAGAATCAGTCCCACCACCAATCCGGTATACCGACGCAAATCTCCTTTTGGGAGAAGAAATTCCGCAAGATTGCCCAAAAGGACAATTACCACCAACGACTTGATCCACGTGCCGACCACGGCCAACATTAGAGAATAACCCCGTTGGAGGCAGAGGCCACCACCGTGACCACGAGGAAAAACATCAACGCAACTGCCCCTGCTATGGCAAGTAACCAACCGATGGCGTTAGCCATGGTTCCCAAGGTAGCGCTTACTCCGCCGACATTCAGTGGCTCGGTGGCAGCCGCCCCCAGTCGATACAAAAACATCATGAGAAATAGTTTCAGCAACGGAAACGTCACCATGACAATAATGGTCAAGGCTCCCACCATCGATACCGCATTTTTCAACAGCAGTGAGGAGCCTAATACCGCTTCCATGGCATCGGAAAACATTTTTCCGACCACGGGAACAAAGGTGTTGGCCAAAAATTTTCCTGTTCGCAACGCCACTCCGTCGGCAACTGAACCTGCTGCGCCTTCTACGGCCATAACCCCTAAGAACAGAGTCATTAGGCCTCCCAACAACGTAAGCCCAGTGGTTCTCAACAACTGCCCCAAATAGTGCAAGGAAAATTGTGGTAACCAATGACCCACAAGTTCTACGATGGTCGCCATGAGCACCAAGGGCAGTACCCAATCACGGGTGAGCATGGCCACTACATTGACCGTAAGCAACATCAAAGGATGGAAAATTCCTGCCGAAGCGAAGGCGCCACTGCCTGCCATCAGGACGACAATCAGGGGAATAATGGCTTCCATCAGATGCCACAACTCGCTTATCAAATTGGTAACCATAGTAATGGCCACTCCAAACGAGTGAAGCGCCACCAGAATCAGCAGGGACAATACGGCGAGTCGGGATATTTCCGCGACCCCGCCTTGCCCCAATGAATCCGTCAACCGTCCTAATACCGCCGCTAACACCGACAACACAAAAATAATCCCTAATACCCGTCCTTCAACTTCCAAATCTCCCATGATGGCTGAACCTAATCCACTTAACAATTGAGGAACATTAAAAGGATTTTTGTGATGCAGCAAGTCCGAAGCAATAGTTCCCACTGAAGGAATTTGAATTTGCGGATACTGCCCCACCAGGCGCGAGACTTCCTGGTCTAATTGCTTGGTATTTACCGACTGGGCCTGAGTCTCTACCATGGCATCAAGCCCCTGGGCGAATACCACCGGTGACGCCCATAACACAAACATCACCGCACACAGACCTAGTAGTACTCGACGCATGGCTTCAATCCCCCCCTAAGACGGAATCATCTTTAAAATGGTGGTAATGATGGCGCTTATCAACGGAAGCGAGAGTGCCAGAATGGCAACTTTTCCCGCCAGTTCCACCCGCCACCCAAGACCCGATTCTCCCGTGTCGTATGCCATCTGCGCCGCGAATGTAGCAATATAAGCAATCCCTATGACTTTTAACAGAATTGCCAAATATAGCCCTCTGACCTTTACCAATGTTGCCAATTGCAAGACCTGGGCGATGACCGTTTGCAACGGGGCTAAAATCAACAACAGCACTACAGCACCCACTGCGAATCGAATCACGACCCCCCATTCCTTACGTTCTTCGCGCAGCACCACCAGCAAGACGGTGGCAATCAGAGCAATAGAAGCAACCTTTAAAATGGTATGCACTGGCTCGACCCCTCGCCTTACAGGTTGAACATGGTACGGACAGCCTCAAATAGCTGTTGTACCTCTCGCAGGACCAAAACAAACCCAATAGCAACCCCGGCTAAGGCCACCAATTGTCCCCATTCTTTACGGTCTAACCGCTCCAGCACGCTGTAGGCTACGGTCACCAAGATTCCGATACCCGCCAGTTTGATAATGAGATCGATGTTCGTCATGCGCCGCTCCCATCCGCCCCACCCTCTGGGCTAAAGTAACAGAATCACCAACGCCACGCCTGACAGCGAGATCAGCGATTCTAATAGACGCGCTTGTTTCAAGTCCTCCACGCGGGCGTCGCTGGCCAACTCTTTTAACAACATCTCAGTACTGCGCAACATCTCTTTTTGATAATCCGGTGCCGAAGATCCTAACTTTGCAGCCATATCAATTAGTACCTCTCGGTCCCGTGGATGCAGCGCACTTTCTCCGGCGAGCGACTGAGCAAATGCTTGGGAAATATCCGTGGCGCGGGTCGCCAGTAAGTCGACAACACTCTCTAGCTGAGACCGCAAGATGGGATAAGTGATGGCTGCTTCCTGTAATGCTTGTGATAAAGTCGCTTGCCGCCACGAAATGGCGGGTACTAAAAACCCCACACATTTAACCCAAGCTTCCAGAAGCTGCACCCGACGGCGAAACGGCCGAGCCACGGCGCGGCCGAGCCACACCGCCGCGATAACTACGAAAAAAGCGCCTAGCCATCTCATGCTTTTTTCACCGGAATCTCCAGGCCTTTAGAACTCCAGATTGTCCTCACCGAACCCGGACCTGGATTTCGTCCTAAAAACACCACGGCGTCAAACAATTGAGATTCCCAGAGTTGCTCCAATCGTGGATTTCGTTCTGCCGCAAGATTCCGTGCGTGCAACGTGCCAATCACCTCCACGCCCGCATGACGGGCTTGGAGCAGAGCCGCCAAATCATCGTCTCCTCCCAATTCATCGACCACGATCAAATCTGGACCCAAAGTGCGAATAGCTGTAATAATGCCTTCGGGTTTGCTCCAGCCCTGCAAAACATCGACATGATGGCCGAGGTCAAATCCTCGATGTCCGGCACTAGCCCCAGCGATCTCAGAGCGCTCGTCGACGACCACCACCCGCCATCCGTCACGGCTAAACCAACGTGCGACATCCCGAAGCAGCGTCGTCTTTCCTGCGCGTGGAGGCGCGGCAATGAGCCAGGAATTCCCTTCAACACCCCACTTCCTAAGGCGTTCAATCAAAGACGCGGCAATCCCGGAAATATCATGAGCATAGCGAATGTTGAGCCCCGTGATTTCTGTTTGGGTAACAATTCGTCCATCTTGCCACACGGCACGTCCCGCCACACCAACCCGGTGCCCCCCGGGGAGCGTAATGTACCCTTGTCTAAGCTCCTCCATCCGAGCGTATAACGAGTGATCAACCAATATAGACAGGATGCGGCGAATGTCATCCGCCCCTGAAATCACGGGAACTCCTTGGTAACACAGCGGCATCCACGAAGCATCCGTGTATAACATCACTGGTACGTCAACCCGAAATCGAATTTCTTCAAGCCTGCGCAGGACACCAGGATCCAATTCAGCAATTGCGTCCCGCCATGGATGGGGCGGAAGATACAACCAAGGTTCCATGGAGCCCTGCCTCCTGTCTCTGAGACATCCTGTCCCAGTATTTGATATCTATGGACAGACTCGCCAAGTTATTCCAATTGACCTGTCGGGACATTATCCTGAACAGCAAGGATATTCGGGTACATTTGCTATAATTTCGTTAGGGGGATTACAAGATGGCGCGACAAATGGCGGCTACTGTGTTGGCTATGATCGGAGTAAGCTTAGTCATACTCGTAGACAGGCTCCTCTTAGTGCCACGTCTTCCCGTTGGGTCCAACACTTTTTGGCTCTGGGCCATTTTGGTGACATTTACTGGTCTGTTTTCTTTCGTGGTATTTGGTATACTACGGCAGCAGCATCGGGACCTTACCCGCGTAAATGAGACGTTGGCGAAACAACGTGACAGATTAAATGCCTTGCGTGACGCGACCTTGGCCATTACCTCAAACTTCGATTGGGAAGATGTGCTACAACAGGTCGTAGAAGTGGCCCGTCAGTTGCTTGGAGCCCGCTATGCGGCCTTATCAGTGTTAACGGATGATACCCCGCAAAAAGTCTCGAGATTCATTACCTCAGGACTGACAGACCCGGAACGGCACCTTATTGGCGAATATCCCCAAGGCCATGGTGTGCTGGGACATGTACTGGCATCCAAAAAACCGCTGCGCGTCGCCAACCTCCAAGATCATCCCCTTGCTGTAGGTGTTCCGCCGCACCATCCAGTGATGACAACTTTTCTAGGATTGCCCCTGTTGTACCACAGCCAAGTGGTAGGACACCTGTATCTTACAGAAAAAACTGGCGGGTTTACTGATGAAGACCAGGAGATCGGGGAGCTGTTTGCCCGACAGGCGGCCGCGGTAATTGCTAACGCAAGACTTTCCGAGGATCGTGCACGACTAGCAACCCTCAGTGAACGTGAGCGCATCGGTCGTGATCTGCACGACGGCGTCTTACAAACACTTTACGCTGCTACCTTAGCCCTAGATAATTTGTCAGATTCTCCAGACGCCAATCCGGCTGTGGTAAAGGAACTAACCCAGGTCTCAGATACCCTGGGACTTCTAATGACTGATGTGAGATTTTTCATTCAAACCCTGGAAAACACGCCGGTGGACTTTCGCATTGCCCTAAACGATGTCGTGCGCCGATTGTCGCTAACCGCGGAAGTGGACATTGTATTGGATGACGCCAGTTATTTGGAAATGCCCCCAGAACTCATCCATGACCTGATATTATGTATACAAGAGGCATTGTCCAATGCTAGCCGCCATGGCCAAGCCACAAAAATCACCATACACTGGGAAAAATCCAACGATGCATATCATGTCAAGATATCAGATAATGGAGTCGGCTTCTTGGTCAAAACAATTGACAGTCCAGCGCATCATGGACTACGGAACATGCAACGCCGCATCAGCGATTGGCACGGCTCCTTAAAGGTCGACAGCGAACCAGGCCGTGGAACTACTGTCAGCCTAATGGTTGACCGCGACACGGCGCTGAACCGAAAGCATCACCGTACCCCGTTATCGACGAGAAAGGAGCCTTGATATGTCTCAAACTAATGTAGAACACGATGGCAGCAACGAACTTATCCGGGTAGCTTTAGTCGATGACCATGAGATCGTCCGCATTGGCCTAGCGAATATGATTGAGCGACAGCCAGATATGCAGGTTACGGTAGATGTTGGTAGTGGCGAAGAAGCGCTCGTGCAAATCCCTGGTCAAGCGGACGTCGTGGTGCTTGATATTCGTTTAGGAGATACCAATGGCTTAACCGTGCTAAAAGCCCTTAAGGATCGTGACCCAGCGGTTAAAGTGATCATGTTGACATCATTTGGCGGCGACGAACTGGTTCTAGACGCATTAATTGGCGGCGCTTCCGGATATCTTTTAAAAGAATCCCGAGGCCGTTCAGTTATTGATGCCATTAGAACCGTAGCATCGGGCGGTTCCCTTTTTGGACCCCAAATTGCAGAAAAACTTCTAGCCCGATTGCGCCAGCCAGCATCTGCCGATCCTTTGGCGGTCCTTAGCCCACAAGAGCAAAAAATTCTTGCGTTAATCGCGCAAGGCAAAACCAACAAAGAAATAGGGCAGGATATTTTTTTAAGTGAAAAGACGGTCAAACATTATGTCAGCAACATCTTGAGCAAACTCGGGTACACCAGGCGCTCGGAAGCCGCGGCATTCTTTGCGCAACACCGCTTTGAAGGGCCGCACTAGAAAGCAACGCTAAACGGCATGGAGTATTACTCCATGCCGGCGCGGTATCGGCGTGAATGTCTACAAGTTATAGGTATTCCTTGTCAAAACCATCATCATCATCATCGTCATCGTCGTCCATCACGATACAATCTTCATCAGAATCGAATACAATGTTGCCACAGTGAGGACAACTCAGTTGAATGCCGTCTTCGTCAAACAACGCTTCGTTGTAAAACGAATCCTGGTGACATACCGGACATTCTAATTCGATGTAGCCTTCATCGTCATCCTCTTCAATACGCAGGTCGTCATCATCATCGTCATCCATCTCCTCGGTGGCGCCAACATAGACGTCCTCTTCCAAGGTCATTAGATCTGAATCGATTTCCTCAACATACTCTTCAAGTTCCACTTGATTGGCTTGAACTTCTTCTACATCGAGGCTCAACTCACGCAAAACCTCCACCACTTCCGCCAGAATTTTTCCCTCGCGGCCTTGGTCAGCTAAGTCGTACCGTTCCGCCATTCCCGACAAATATGAGACCCGTCGCCGAAGATCAGCCATGCGCTACACCTCCTTATCGCCGTTACAGTGTTAACGTAACCAATCGTTGGCCGCTTCATGCGCAAAAAACCCGGCAATGGATCTGTTGTTTTCTCAATGAAAGGCCAATCGGCTGAACAATTGACCCAACATCGGTGGAAGTCCGATCTAGTCTACGGTTTCGTCCAAAAACCCCCACGAGACATACATGTATAGGGATAGAAGGTAGAAGACAGGGAAGTGTAATTGCGGAGGATCTCGGCATACGGTTCATTAGTGCGCCGAGTCCTGTAGCTAATGCATATGGTGTGATCCAATGGGTACCCGCGTCGCCCTGGATGCCTAGGCCAAACTCAGACGCCGCGAATGGTTCTTGGGTATGAAGACCCATCGGGGAAACGGCATGACATCCAGAGCATAGGTCAGAGGCAGACGCGGATGTTTTAGGACGGGTCGTGTCAGGCGCGACCTGTATACTGCCCAGTTCGCGTGTCCACGGTAACTTTGTCGCCGACATTGACAAAAAGTGGGACTTTAACCACGGCGCCGGTTTCTAGGGTGGCTGGTTTGGTGGCCCCCGACGTCGTATCTCCCTTAAATCCTGGTTCCGTCTCCGTCACTTCCAGGACTACGCTGTTGGGCAAATCTACGCCAATACTGGCACCTTTAAATAGCACCACATAACACAGCATATTTTCCTTGAGGAATTTTACTCCGTCGCCGATATCCTCGGCCTTCAATGGAATTTGCTCGTAAGTTTCGGTGTCCATGAACGTGTATTCATCATTAGAATTGTAAAGATACTGCATTTCGCGCTTTTCCACCTTAGCAGCTGGCACGCGCTCCCCCGCATTAAATGTACGTTCTAGAACACCCCCTGTTTGCAAATTTTTCAATTTGGTCCGTACAAAAGCCGAGCCTTTCCCAGGTTTAACATGTTGAAATTCGATAACTTGGAAGAGTACCCCGTCTAACTCAATAGTAACCCCGTTGCGAAAATCATTGCTGGAAATCAATCTCTAATCCACTCCTTACTAACGACCTTAACTGGATCCTACAAGACTCGGAAAGCTTTGTCCACTAGGGTCAGCCGCTGATATCCCTCATCGGTGACCACCACCGTGTCCTCTAGTCGCACGCCGCCTAATTGAGGAATGTAAATGCCGGGTTCCACCGTGATAACCATACCTGATTCCAGTGGCTGGCTAGGTGTCTTTGCCGAAACCCAGGGTGCCTCGTGAATTTCCAACCCCACTCCATGACCCGTACCATGTCCAAAATATGCGCCAAACCCTGCTTGACTAATATACTGGCGAGCCGCCCGATCCACATCCGCTACCGGAACTCCGGATCGTACTTTCTCCAATCCCTGTTGCTGGGCCTCCCAAACAACTTGATACACGTCGGTTAACCGAGAAGAACTCGGTTGTGTCCCAGCTAGTGCCACCGTCACCGTTTCATCCGAATGATATCCCTCAATCACCGCGCCAAAATCGATGGTGACAAAATCGCCAGGATTCAGTTGGCGTGAGGTCGGATGGCCATGGGGCAGAGATCCCCGCGATCCCGATGCCACGATGGTGTCAAAAGCTAGTCGTTCTGCTCCCAGTTCCCGAATGGCCAATTCTAATGCCCAAGCAATCTCGCGTTCGGTAATCCCGGGGTGCACTGTATGCTCCAAGACTTGTTCCAATGCCGCCCCTGCAATGCTGGCCGCCTGCCTTATCGACTCAATTTCCTCTGTCGACTTGATTTGCCTTAAACTTTCGGTAAGGGACATCAGTGGTACCCACTGAATTGGTGACGCTAACTGGCTTAAGGCGTCCCACTCCTGCAAGGTGACATGCTCCGATTCGATGGCCACCCGCTGCATTCCGGACGCTTTTGCGACCTCCGCGACTTTTTGCCAACGATTGTCCGATATGGGCACGACCTGGTAATCGGGAGCTTGGTCTTCCGCCTGTTCCCAGTAACGAAAATCGCAAAACAGCCAACGTCCTCCCCCGTTTCCGATCAACACCATACCTTCGGACCCGGTAAATCCGGTAAGATAGCGACGGTTGTATGGCGAGAATATCAGGTAGCCATCCGCCCGGCCCCCGCCTAAAGCGACCAGCTGCTCTGCACGTTCCTGATGTCGCGTCATGAACCCGAACCTAAACGCAAAGCCAAATGAAGCAGTGCCAAACGGTATCCGTCGATTCCCAGACCACTAATTTGTCCCACTGCCACTGGAGCAATCACCGAATGGGATCGAAAAGATTCTCGGGCGTAAATATTGCTAAGATGCACTTCTATCACAGGCAATGTCAACGCGGCCACGGCATCGCGAAGTGCATAGCTTTGATGCGTCAAAGCTCCTGGATTAATCACCAGGCCATCCGCCCCACGATCTGCCAATGTTTCCAGGTAGTCGATTAAGGCGCCTTCATGATTGGACTGGAAGTCTTCCAGACGGCAATTGAGGAAATCCTTGCGCAGATTATCCATCACATCGCCCCAGGACACCGTGCCGTAAATTTCGGGTTGGCGTCGGCCGAGTCTTCCCAAATTCGGTCCGTTGACAATATGCAGGTTAAGCATAGACACTGGGCTCCAGTCCAGGGAGTGGAAAGGCTCGGGCCAAAGTCTCCACCCTATTGGCCAACGGCTGGGGATCAAAGTCTTTAGGACCTTGAATGACTTGGGCAATAATCTCCGCCAATTGGTCCATTTCCTCCAACCCAAATCCGCGGGTGGTGACCTGCGGCGTACCGATGCGAATACCGGACGTAACTGTAGGTTTTTCCGTTTCGTTGGGAATGGTGTTCTTATTCACCGTAATGCCAATCGCAGCTAGACGGCGCTGAGCTTCACTTCCCGTCAACCCACTATATTTAACATCCACCAACATCAAATGGTTATCAGTTCCGCCGGATACCAGACGCAGACCGCGGGCCGACAGTTGTTCGGCCAACCGCCGAGCGTTAGCTACCACGCGGGCTTGGTATTGACGAAATTCCGGGGTTAGGGCCTCGCCGAAAGCGACGGCTTTACCCGCAATTAAATTCATCAACGGTCCCCCTTGCAAACCTGGGAAAACCACCTTGTCCACTTTCTTTCCCCACTCGGCATTTGTTAAAATAAAGCCTCCGCGCGGGCCCCGCAATGTCTTATGCGTGGTCGAAGTGACAAAGTCTGCGTGGCCCACCGGGCTCGGATGCAGCCCCGCGGCAACCAGTCCGGCAATGTGCGCCATATCCACCATCAACAGCGCCCCCACCTCGCGAGCGATGCTGGCAAACGCCGGAAAATCCAACTGCCGTGGATAAGCCGAGGCCCCGGCTACAATCATCTGCGGGCGAGACTGCAGCGCCGCCTCCCGCACCGCATCCATGTCGAGTCGTTCACTAGTAGCATCTACTCCATAACTGTGTACCGAATACAGTTGCCCCGAAAAGTTAACAGGGCTGCCGTGGGTGAGGTGCCCACCATGGGTCAGGTTCATCCCTAAAATGCGGTCCCCCGGTTTCAAGGCTGTAAAATAGACCGCCAAATTCGCCGGGGCTCCGGCATGGGGTTGTACATTGGCGTACTCCGCCCCGAATAGCTCCTTGACCCGGTCACGGGCCAGAGTTTCCACCACGTCAACGTATTCGCAACCACCATAATAACGATGGGAGGGGTATCCCTCGGCATATTTGTCTGTCATCACGGACCCGACGGCTTCCCGCACAGCGGGCGAAGTCCAATTTTCCGACGCAATTAACTCGAGATGCAGCGCCTGGCGCCGCTCTTCATTTTGAATCGCCTGATACACATCGGGATCCACCTGTTGCAATGTACTCTTGGTCATGGGAAGCCTCCTCAAAATGTCTGGCGATTACGCCCAGTGTGTTGGATTCTCACCGCCTATGGTTGAGGCGGTGCGGCCGAATAGGTTAGATTAGGTTGACGAGCTGCCATCGCTTCGTCTAACCGACTCACGATGGTGTCATGCGGTGCCTGGTGCAACAATTCCGGATCCTGGTCGACTTCCTGGTCAATTTTCCGCAGCGCCTCGGCAAATCGATCCAGTGTTTCTTTGGATTCTGTTTCCGTAGGCTCCACCATCAGTGCTTCTTCCACTACCAATGGGAAATAAACGGTGGGAGGATAAAACCCATAGTCAATTAGCCGTTTGGCAATGTCCAAAGCGCGGGCACCGCGCTTCTTTTGAGAGCTCGCCGATAGAACAAATTCATGTTTGACCCGACGGCGATGAGGAGTCTGATAGCGATCAGCCAGCAACGCCAACAAATAGTTGGCATTAAGAACCGCCGTATCCGAAACGTCCTTTAAACCTTCGGCTCCATGGCTGCGCAAATATGCGTAGGCTCGAACTAAAATCCCGACGTTGCCATAATACGATCGCACCTTGCCAATAGACAGCGGTCCCGGGTCGGAAAGCTGCCAGCCCCTCTCACCCCATTCAATCGTCGGGCGCGGCAAGAAGGGAATCAAGGGAGCTTTCACCCCAACCGGTCCTGCACCAGGGCCTCCCCCTCCATGAGGCGTGGAAAACGTTTTGTGCAAATTGAGATGCACGACGTCAAACCCCATATCGCCTGGGCGAACTCTGCCCATAATGGCGTTTGCGTTGGCGCCATCGTAGTAGAGCAACCCACCAGCACTATGCACAATATCCGCGATTTCTACGATGTCTTCTTCAAAAAGCCCCAATGTATTGGGGTTGGTCAGCATCAAGCCAGCAGTTTCGTGATTAACCAGACGCCGTAAGGCATCGACATCCACACCGCCACGATCATTGGAGGGTACCTCCTGCACCAAAAAACCTGCCATGGCTGCGGAAGCCGGGTTGGTGCCATGGGCAGAGTCCGGCACGATAATAGTGGTCCGATGCTCTCCTTTGTGTTCAAGGTATTTCTTGATCATCAAAATGCCCGTGAGTTCCCCATGTGCCCCGGCTGCTGGTTGCAACGTCACGCGATCCATGCCGGAAATTTCCGCCAATCCAACTTCCAGGTGATGCAACAGTGCCAAAAGGCCTTGCACCGTCTCTGTCGGCTGCAACGGATGCACTTGGGAAAACCCAGGCAAGTTTGCTGCCCATTCGTGGATCTTAGGATTATACTTCATGGTACACGACCCCAATGGATAAAACCCGGTATCGACCCCATAGTTTAATGTAGACAAATAGGTGTAGTGACGCACCACATCCAACTCGGATACCTCTGGAAGCCGTGTTGAGCTTTGGCGAATATAAGCCGATGGCAATAGTGAACCTAGATCGGGCATCGGCACATCACTAGCTGGCAAGGTCACACCGCGCCTCCCTGGCGCTGACTGTTCAAAGATTACCGGGACATCCATTGCGCCACCTCCTGGCATAACCCATCACATTCTGCGCGGGTGCGTTTTTCGGTTGTCGCCAACTGCCAATATCCAGCCCATTTGGGATGCCACTGACCCAGGTCAAAGCCCCCGAGATATCCTGCATGGAGCAGGTGTTGGTTCAGATCAGCAATCGACCCAGGCACTTGAACGGCAAATTCATAAAGAAACGGCTCATCGGGAAATGCCAAGGGAATCCCTATCTCTTTAAGCCGATCGGCTAGATAATGCGCTTTGGCAGTGGACAACAGCGCAACATCACGCAGCCCTTGGGGTCCCAGGCTCGCCATATAAATGGTCGCCATCAAGGCATTTAGCGAATGATTGGAACAGATGTTAGATGTGGCTTTTTCACGACGAATATGCTGTTCCCGGGCCTGCAAGGTTAAGACATATCCGCGTGAGCCATGATGATCTACGGTGGCGCCGACCAGTCGACCAGGCATCTTGCGCACCAACGGCGCCTGCACAGCAAAATACCCGAATGTTGGCCCGCCATAATTGAGGGGATTGCCCAGCGGCTGGCCCTCGCCCACCACCACATCGGCTCCCAATTCTCCGGGTGGCGTTAACAGTGCTAAAGCCACCGGATCGGCCGCAACGATGGCCAAAGCCTGGTGGCGATGGGCCACCTCAATAGCTTTGTCAATCCCGACAATACGCCCCAGCATGTCGGGATATTGCCAAATCACCGCTGCTACCGGGTCCGATCCTGATAATTCGGCTTCCAATTCTTCAATGTTGTCTACCATCGAGACTGAACCGCCGCGTGCTTCCACATAAGTGGTAGCCACAGCCACACTATCGGGGTGTACCCCCTGATGCACGACGATGCGGCCACGGCGGGTATGGGACAATGCTAAAAGAGCCGCTTCCCCAACGGCAGAAGCCCCGTCGTACATGGAAGCCTGGGCAGCATACGTACCCGTTAATCCGGCGATCATGGTTTGAAATTCGTAGATTGCGGCCAGGGTTCCTTGCGACAACTCCGGTTGATATGGGGTGTATGCCGTGGCAAATTCACCACGGCTGGCCAGTGCATTCACCGCAGCAGGAATAAATCGATCATAAAACCCGCCCCCCAAAAACATTACCAAGTCTTCTGCACTGCGATTTTCCCCGGCCAACTCTGTGAGGTGTCGTGAAAGTTCCAATTCGCTTAAGGCTGGTGGCAAGTTTAGAGGACGATGCAACCGGGCGGATTGGGGAATATCATCAAACAGTTCATCCACCGATGCAATATTGAGCGTCTCCAACATCGCTTCCCGGTCGCGAGATGTGTGAGGTATGTATCGCAATCCCTTTAGGCTCCTTCAGTCTCTTTTTGATAATCCTCCGCCGATAACAATTCCGCATCGCTCTGGTGTGGATCCAAGCGAATAATCCATCCCTCGCCATAGGGATCCTGATTCACTAGTTCCGGTTGTTCTGTTAGTTTGGTATTAACCGCCGCCACAGTGCCATCAGTCGGACAGTATAAATCCGACACAGATTTCACAGATTCAACAACGCCAAAAGCTTCGCCGGATTTGAGTTCCCGCCCCACCTCAGGCAATTCGACAAACACTACATCGCCTAACGCATCCTGAGCAAACGCGGTAATGCCTACCGTACCGTCTGGAGCAATCCATTCGTGGTCTTTGGTATAACGCAAGTGCGTCGGAATATTCATCTTAGTCCCCCCATAGTGATTGATATCAAATTCGAGTTTCCCGTCGGTAAAATGGCGTAGCAACGACCTCTGCCGGCACCAATTTCCCCCGAATCTCCACATTGAGCGATGTGCCAATCGCGGATTGCGATGGCGGAACCAACGCCAACGCAATGGCTTTTTTCAACGTTGGGGAGTGCGTGCCCGACGTGACGCTGCCAACCGTGTGTCCCTCCGCATCCACCACCGGATACCCAGCGCGTGCAATTCCGCCAGCGAGGGTTAACCCAACCAATTTGCGCTGCAATCCTTCAGATTTTTGCCGTTCCAGGGCACCGCGGCCAATAAAATCCCCAGGTTGTTTCAAGCGGACAAACATGCCTAGACCGGCTTCCAACGGGCTAATCGTTTCCGACAATTCATGTCCATAGAGCGGCAATCGCGCTTCCAACCTTAACGTATCACGGGCCCCCAAGCCCACAGGACGGGCACCGCGATCAATGAGGGATTGCCATACAGTGGGTGCTGCATTGGCATCCAAATATAATTCGAATCCCTCTTCTCCGGTGTATCCCGTTCGCGACAGCAAAACCGGGATGCCGTCGACAAGAACCTGGGGAACAAAATGGTAGTATGACACCGCATCGAGCTCAATCGATGCCAGCGGCTGCAGCAAGGATTGAGCCAACGGACCCTGCAACGCCAGTAGTGCCGTTCGGTCGGACACATTGGTCAGGGTGACCATTGGCCAATGTTGGCTCGCTTGGGACACCCACTCCCAGTCCTTGCCAATGTTTGCCGCATTCACCACCAGAAGATATTTCTGCTCCTCTAAACGATACACTAACAGATCATCCACGGTGCCGCCGGTCGGCAAACACATCGGCGAATACAAGGCCTGCCCAACTGTCAGCCGAGAGGGCGGATTGGTCACGAGATGATCAAGAAATGGGGAGGCACTAGCGCCTTCAACCAAAAATTCCCCCATGTGGGACACATCAAAGAGCCCTGCCCTTTGCCGAACTGCCAAGTGCTCCTCCACTATGGACCCGTAATCCAACGGCATCCAGTACCCGCCAAACTCCACCAGTTTGCCCCCATGGTTCTTATGCCACGAGGTTAATGGGGTATCCTTCACGCAAAAATCTCCTTCCCTATGGTACAAAACTCCCCTCGAAGCTTTGGTCCCGGCATACTCCAGATTGATGATACCCTCCTGCCCGTCGCAATACAATTGAAAGCATGCCAACATTATATAGACAAAATTCGTTCCATGGTTTCTTGTACTTGTTTTCGGGGCAAGTTGCGATAAATGAGGGGATGGCCCACATCTTTCAACAGCACCCACTGAAGCCCATGCGCCCGTGACTTTTTATCTTGGGTCATAGCCTCAAAGACAGCGTTCCAATCTCCCTGGGATAGTGTGAGCGGCAATTCCCAGGCTATCATCCATTGTTCCACGGTCCGGCGTACCGCCTCATCAAGTCCCAATACCTCTTCTGACAACGCCAGGGCTACCCGGGTACCCAAGGCCACAGCCTCACCATGGGTAATCCGGCCATATCCCAAGTAGTTTTCCAATCCATGGGCCACCGTATGGCCAAAGTTTAAATACATCCGGGATGCCGTTTCTTCGAGGTCATTGTTGACAATCGCCACTTTTATTCCAGCAGTGGCCTCTACCAACGAGTCCCACTCTTCACTGCCAAACGCAGGAACCGAATCATTTAATTGCTCCCACAACCACTGTCCGTCAATTAACGCAGATTTCATGACCTCGCCTACCCCGGCACGCCATTGTCGCATGGGCAGGGTATGCAATACTTGCGGATCAATAATCACCGCCTGTGGAAGATGAAATGCGCCTACTAGATTTTTGCCCCAGGATACATTCACCGCCACCTTGCCGCCAATTGCCGCATCGACCTGGCCCAGTAATGTGGTCGGTATGGCAATCCACTTGATGCCCCGCAAGTAAGTCGCCGCGGCGTAGCCTACGGTGTCTGTAAGCACGCCGCCTCCCACTGCAACCACGACGGTATCGCGCCGCACATGGCGAGTGCCAAATTCCTGGTATAGTTTCTCGACAGTAGTTAAATTCTTAGTGGCCTCGCTGATATCTAACTGGTAGATGGAATCAGGCCCAGCCCACTGGGTTAGCCGAGTCTCAAGATGTGGATGCTTGTCAAGCACTATAGGGTCAGCTATCACAACAACTGGAGTTCCACAGGGAGCCCACTCTTCTAAGCCCACCTCGCCAAGAATTCCCCGTTGCAAGATAATGCGGCTGGTTTTTGCCAATGCGCTCTCGATGTACCAGGTAGACATGCCTTCACTCCCACGATCCAGTTTGCCAAATATCAATGATGTTTTGCGCAATCTCCTCAGAAGATCGCCTAGCCACATCCTCAATTATCCAGGCCAAAGACTGAAACCACGGCTCACGCTGGCGGTATATGGCCTGAAATACCTCCCAGCCCCTGCTGGCTAAGGGTCGCGCTGCGTCATCGGCCACGCGCGAATACAAAAGAGACAATGGACCTTTAAGCCACACAACGGCAGTCTTTTTCAGCAATTCCCGGTTGCCGGGCAGTGTTACGGTTCCCCCACCTAATGCCAGAACCAAAGGCTTGGACGACGACAGCAGTTCGTGCAAGTATTGGTGTTCCCGTTCCCGAAACCCTTCTTCTCCATAACGAGAAAACATCTCAGCGATCTCTAAACCGGTACCCCGGATGATTGCTGCGTCCAAATCCTCAAATTGCCAGCCGAGTTTAGCGGCCACGATACGGCCGACAGTGGTCTTTCCGGCGCCCATCATCCCCATCAGCACAATGGGTGGCTTAAAATTTGCGGACCCTGGCTCGCCAACTTTCCACTCGCTCATGAATTTCCTCCAGACTGTCGCCGCCAAACTTCTCAAGCACGGCTCCTGCCAATACATGCAGGACCATGGCTTCCCCAATAGTCACCGCAGCCGGCACTGCCGTCACGTCCGACCGTTCCACTTGCGCCAAAAACGGCTCTTTGGATTCAATATCAAAGGAGCCCAAGGGAGACATCAAGGTGGACAACGGCTTCATTCCCACCCTCACAGTCATTGGCATCCCTGTGGTAATACCACCTTCGAGCCCCCCAGCCCGATTACTGCGGCGTGTAAAACCAGCATCTTGTTCCCACCAAATCGCATCATGCACTTGGGATCCTGCAAGATCCGCTTGTTGAAAGCCTGTTCCCACTTCCACCGCCTTCATTGCCGGAATCGACAGTAAGGCCTGGGCTAATTGCGCTTCAAGGCGGCGGTCCCATTGCACATAGCTGCCCAGACCTACCGGCAATCCAAACGCGACAATTTCAAAGGTTCCGCCTAAAGTGTCTCCTGCCGCTTTAGCGTCATCAATCAACGACATCATCTTGGCTTCGGACTCTGAATCCAAGACCCGAACCGGAGACGTTTCGGCACGTTCGAAATCCTCCAATTTCCAATCGGCTGGCTTGATATGAACCGATCCGATGGAAATCACGTGTCCCACCACATGTATCCCTAATCCCTGCAGAAAACTGCGTGCGACCGCGCCTAATGCGACCCGCATCGTAGTCTCCCGTGCCGACGCCCTTTCCAACACGTTGCGCAAATCTCGATGCCCATATTTAATCCCACCGACTAAATCGGCGTGTCCGGGCCTGGGCCTGGTCACTACACGATCCGGGGTTGCGGGATCTGGCGACATACTCTCGGCCCAGTTGGCAAAATCGCGGTTTTCTACTAATAAAGCCACGGGCCCCCCCAATGTTCGCCCGTGGCGCACACCGCCGAAAATCTTTACTTGGTCTCGTTCAATGGCCATCCGGCCTCCACGTCCGTAACCTTGCTGCCGGCGCGCCAAATCTCCATCTATCAGGGCGCGGGTTACCGCTACCCCCGCCGGTACTCCCTCAACAATTCCCACTAGTCCTGGCCCGTGCGATTCCCCCGCCGTCAGCCACCGCCACTGTGCCATGTCTTTTTCCTCTCCTGACCCCAAATTTTGATTCTAATCTTACCTCATGAGGGTTCCTTAGCGAATGCTCGCCTCCGCTAATGGCCTAACGCCCCCAAAAGACCCAAAAGGCCACCAAACACTAAAAAAGGGCCTAATGGAATGCTGTCTTGCCGTTTAGCCTTACGCGCCAGAATCAATACCACGGCATAGAGACCCGCAGCCCAAATCCCGGCCACCAACGCCAGGAGGCCCTCAGGCCAGCCCAGCGCCACGCCTAACGCCACACTATATTTCACATCACCCATTCCAAGACCGCCTCGCGTCGCGATGTGGACCAACAACAGCAGCAATCCAAGACCTAACCCACACGCCACCGCCGTAATCACAAAAAAATGAGTCCATGGGTAAGTTGCAAAACTCCACCCCAGCGAAAGCGCTACTAAACGATTAGGGATAATCCGTTCGGTAGCGTCCACCATCCCTATTAACAACCACAACCCAAGATACCCTACCACCACCCAAGGGTAGTAAGCGCGCAACACCACTAACACGCCCACCGTGATCGCCGCCATCACCAGTGTTGCAATCCATTTAAGACTGCTGGTAATTTGGGCTTGTCCTCCCCACCACTTCACCGGCATTTGCCAAAACACGATAATCCATGCCAACGCCATCAAAGAGGAGACCATTGTACCGCCTCTTCCAACACCCTATCGGGTGCCATGTGGCCAAACCAAACCATCCAAGCCCAGCGAGCCTGAGAAATAAGCAAGGTCAGCCCATCAATGAGTTGGGCATCCGCATTGGTTTGACCCCACCTTAGCAGTGGCGTTAAACGCGGACTATAGACCCAATCTACCACCGTAATTGGTTGAGACAGGGGCGGCAGCTCTAATAAGTCAACCGACTCCTCGCCGTACTGCCCGAGTGGCGTGGCATTGACAATCACATCGAATTTCCCACCCAAAGCTCCCCAGTCCCAAGGTATCACGGTTGGCCCGGGCCAAACCCTCTCCGGATGGCGGGCCATAATTGTCACATGATATCCCCGCTCCGCTAAAGCCACCCAACTTGCTCTTGCCACCCCTCCCGAGCCCAAAATTAAGGAGGTTTTGCCTTCTCCACCAGCAAGTGCTTGAGACAGCGCCAACACATCGGTATTGTCGCCCACCCAACCGGTTCCGTTCCACACTATGGTGTTGGCGGCTTGTGATCGGGTGACTCGCTCGCTTTGTTGCACGAGAAGGGGCAAGACCCACTCCTTTAGAGGTCGTGTCAAGTTGGCGCCCATGCCGCCCAATGCGCGAAAAGCGGATAGCTGGGAAGATAACTGTTGTGGATCAGATTCTATGGGAACGTAGTAATGACCGGGTTTGTCCCTCGCAAATGCGGCATTATGCATACGAGGCGACAACGAATGGCCAATCGGAGAGCCAAACACTGCATAAAGGGCAACTTGGGCTTTAATAGTGGAGAATCCCCCTTTGCCGTGGCAATCCCGAAAATGCCACCGTCAAATCCTGAATAACTTTTCCCGAGATTGTTAAGAATGGTGCGATAGGTGCCGACGTACCATGCGATGCTCAACCATCCGCACCAAACGGGTGGTCCAAAATTCTTCGGTGGTCATGGGCCGCACTAAAATTGTAAAAAGTTTCAAGCGGTTGCCACCCAATATATCGGTAAACACCTGGTCGCCGACAACAGCGGTATTCCCGTGATGGGTACCCATTTTCCGCATTGCCAATCGAAACGCTCGGCGCCGCGGTTTAGCTGCTTTGGCGATAAAGGATACTCCAATTTTTGTTGCAAAATCTTCGACCCGCTGCCCCAGATTATTTGACACTATGCACATCTCAATGCCATAGCGACGCACGGTAGCCAGCCAGTCCAGGAGTTCCTGGGGCGCGTCCGGATGGTTCCAAGCGACCAGCGTGTTGTCCAAATCCATAATCAAGCCGCGATACCCTCTTGTACGTAATACCCCAATATCTAAATCAAATATAGAGGCAACGGACAAACGCGGTTGCAATAGATTTAGCACAGGGTCCCCTCCTTCCGCTCCAGTGTGTTTAATTATATCATGGGATATGCGCGATGATGCGATATAGCCTAGTTTTTCGCCGCAGTGCAACGGTAATGGTGATATCGCCCGATACTATGGTTGACTTTTGCATAGGGTGGGATACACTAGTAACAGAAATACTGAGTAATTTAGTCAGAAATGATCGGCAAGGGAGGACCCAAATGGCAACACCGGTGTTGGAGATAAAGGATTTGCATGTATCGATTGACGGAACCCCAATTATTAACGGATTGACCCTTTCGGTTAAAGGGGGTGAAGTGCACGCAATCATGGGTCCTAACGGAACAGGGAAGACTTCCCTGGCCCAAACATTGATGGGGCATCCACATTATACGGTCACATCAGGTCAAGTTTTGTTGGACGGGCAAGACGTTTTAGCCATGAGAACGGATCAGCGCGCCCGCGCCGGTTTGTTTTTGGCCATGCAGTACCCCAGCGAAATATCCGGTGTTACGACCGCAAACTTTTTACGCACGGCCATTAACTCCTTACGCGCAGCCCAAGAGGAAAAGCCCATCACCCTCAAGGAATTCCGAGATCGGCTCGATGAGGCCATGCGATTTTTAGAAATGGATCTGCAATTTGCTAACCGTTACTTAAACGAAGGATTTTCCGGCGGCGAAAAGAAGCGCAACGAGATTTTGCAAATGTTGATGTTGCGTCCACGGATTGCGGTGTTGGACGAAATCGACTCGGGACTTGATATCGACGCGGTTAAAGTGGTTGCCAAAGGAGTGCATTCTCTCGTCGGGCCGGAATTTGGCGCATTGGTGATTACCCACTACCAAAGAATTTTAGCCTATCTCAAACCGGATGTCGTTCATATTATGATGGACGGACGTATTGTAAAGTCCGGCGACAAATCACTGGCAGAAGAATTAGAAACCAAAGGATACGATTGGGTGCGATCAGAGTTTATTCATGAAGTCTAATAAATCTCTGCCTTTAAAATTTTTTATAGAGCCCAGCAACCAGATATCACTGGTTCAACACAGTATTATTCAAAGGAGACGCGTGAGATGGCCCCGATGGCAAATGCAACCTCAACGGATCAGGTAAGGAAATTTGCTGCTGAGCAATTTGCCGACGAACCTAACTGGCTTCGCGCTCGCCGCAATCGCTTGGTGGAAGTTTACCTGGCCGCCCCGCTCCCGGTGAGGCAAAGAACCCCTCTGAAAAGTCGCAAACTGGACCAGATTCCTATCGCAACCGTACCTGGCGCCTCTGACTTGCCCAATGACGTACAGAATTTGTACCAGGTGGCGAATCTTATTACGGTCAACGGACAAACCATGCACATTCATGTGCCTCCCGCTTGGAGAGACCAAGGCGTCATTTTGCTGTCTATGAAGCAAGCGGTGAACGTTGCGCCCCAATTACTGGAAGAGTATTTAGGCACGGTAGTCAATGACGACGTTGACAAATTCCAGGCGCTTAATGGCGCTCTATGGCAAAACGGCATCTTTTTATATGTACCAGCGCGGGTCACATTGGACCATCCGATAACGGTTGCGCACTTTGGAAGCAGCAACGTCTCCAATGTTTTACCACGCAGTTTACTGGTGTTGGATCAAGAAGCCCGGGCCACCATCATTGAACAATACCTGTCCGAGCCGGGGCCAGAGAGGAGCCTATGGGCCATCGCCACTGAAATCGTGTTAAAAGATGGCGCGCAATTGCAATATGGGGCCATGCAACAATTAGCCGCGACGGCCGAATCTTTTGTTCGCCGTGGAGCCCAAGTCGGACGGGATGCACACATTTACTGGAATTTGGGAGAGTTTGGCTCCTCTCTCAGTATTGCCGAGCATACGAGCTTGCTTGAAGCCCCTGGTGGTCAAAGTGACAGCACTACGGTGTTTTTTGGCTCGGGAACCCAGCATCAAGACTATGTTTCGGTAGCGAAACATGTCGCACCGCACACCACAAGTCGCATGGTGGCGCGCGGGGTTATGAAAGATGATTCCCGCAGCGTATTTACCGGGGTGACTGAAATTAAAAAAGGCGCCGTAGGAACCGATGGACGTCAAAAAGAGAAAATTTTAATGTTGTCCGACACTGCGCGGGCCGACGCTATCCCCTCCCTGCTTATCGAAGAAAGTGATGTTTTTGCCGCACACGCAGCCAGCGCTGGACCTGTAGATGCAGCCGCCATTTTCTATCTTATGAGCCGCGGTCTATCGGAAGCAGAAGCGATTCGTATGGTAGTCCATGGGTTTTTGGCCACAGCCATCGACGCAATACCGGTAGACGTGCTGCGTCAGAATGTATGGAATGCGGTGGAAAGGAAGATCGCAGAATGATTGACGCGTTAGTAGATCTAAAACGGGACTTTCCCATTTTGTCTCGGCAAATTAATGGTCATCGTCTGGTTTATTTGGATTCTGCGGCCACTAGCCAAAAACCCCAGACCGTGATTGATGCTGAAATAGACTTCTATACCCGTCATAATGCCAACGTGCTACGAAGCGTTCATACCTTGGCAGAAGAGGCCACCACGCTTTATGCCGATGCGCGGCAAACCGTAGCCCGCTTCATTCATGCCCGACACGCTGAGGAAGTCGTGTTTACCCGCGGCACCACAGAGAGTTTGAATTTGGTGGCTCGCGGCTGGGGAGATAAATTTCTCACCGCAGGGGATGAAATCGTGGTGTCCCCGATGGAACATCATTCGAACTTAATCCCATGGCAGCAGGTCGCGTTACGAACCGGGGCCCAGCTCAAGTTCATAGAATTGACTCCAGATGGGCAAATTACTAGACAGGCGGCCGAAGAGGCCATCGGCCCGCACACGCGCGTTGTTGCACTATCAGCTATTTCAAATGTTTTAGGTACGATTAATCCCATATCCGACATTGCTGCAATGGCCCATGCGGTTGGTGCCGTCATGGTGGTTGACGGCGCCCAGTCAGTGCCCCATCAGCCAACCGACGTCACCACCTTGGGGGCAGATTTTCTCGCGTTTTCCGGCCACAAAATGTGCGGTCCCACTGGAATTGGGGTTTTGTGGGGCAAATTATCACTGCTCGAGGCGTGCGATCCCGTCATATTTGGTGGAGAAATGATTGCATTTGTTGACCGTGACCATGCAACCTGGGCAGAGGTGCCGGAGAAATTCGAAGGCGGCACCCCCAACATTGCAGGCGCAGTGGGATTAGCCGCTGCCATTCGTTATTTGGAGGGCGTTGGTATGGATCGCATTTACCAACACAGCATCCGCTTAGGCGAAGAAGCTTTTCGTCGGCTGAGTCGCATAGAGGGTGTCCAGGTTTATGGCCCGAGCCACCCCCGTAGTGGCCTGGTAGCGTTTAATATTGACCACGTTCACCCTCATGATGTGGCTCAAGTGTTTGATGCGCAAGGTGTAGCCATTCGCGCGGGGCATCATTGCGCCCAACCGTTGATGCAATGGCTAGGGGTCGGTTCCACAGCCCGCGCCAGTTTTTATTTTTACAACACTGATGAAGATTTGGATGCTTTGGGGGACGCCATTTTAGAGACAAAGAGGTATTTTCGGCGATGAATTTGGATGATATGTACCGTGACACCATTTTGGACCACAACCAAAATCCCCGCAATCGCGGGCATTTAGACCACGCCACCAAAACTGTAGGGATGTTAAATCCCACCTGCGGCGATCAAATCGAGTTGGAACTGTTAATCGTCGACGACAAGGTTGCCGACATCCGGTTTGCGGGACAAGGTTGCTCGATTAGCATGGCGTCGGCATCGATGATGACGGAAGCGGTAAAAGGAAAAACTGTTGAAGAGGCTCTGGCACTGGCGCGAGATTTTAAGGGATTTCTCACCGGTACCCAACCTGTTCACGAACTAGGGGACTTAGAAGCGTTGCAAGGAGTTTCCCAGTTTCCCAGTCGAGTCAAATGCGCAACATTAGCACACAATGCTCTAGAAAAAGCGCTGACCCATGATGATCAAGGGTAGTGCCAGTCCAACCTAAGGAGGGGTAGTAAGTGGCCACAGACAGACAGTCACTGGTTAGCGAAGAGTACCAATATGGCTTTAATGACGGTGATATCGGGGTCCTCAAGTTTAACCGCGGTCTCAGCCGGGGTACGGTAGAAGAAATCTCGCGAATCAAAAAAGAACCAAAGTGGATGCTGGATTTTCGCTTGCACGCATTGGACGTATTCTTCAAAAAGCCAATGCCTCGCTGGGGCGGCAACCTGGACACGTTGAATTTCGACGACATTATTTATTACGTGAAACCCTCGGAAAATCAGGGGCGAACGTGGGATGAAGTGCCACAAGCCATTAAAGATACCTTTGAACGGCTTGGCATTCCAGAAGCCGAACGCAAATTCTTGGCGGGGGTTTCGGCTCAATATGAGTCGGAAGTGGTGTATCACAGTATTCGAAAGGATTTACAGGAAAAAGGCATTATCTTTACTGATACCGATTCGGCACTGAGGGATTATCCGGAAATCCTTAGAGAATATTTCGGCACCATTATCCCCCCTGAAGACAACAAGTTTGCCGCACTGAACTCAGCGGTGTGGTCGGGTGGCTCATTTGTCTATATTCCCAAAGGCGTTCACTGTGACGTTCCTTTGCAAGCCTATTTCCGTATCAATTCGCAAAACATGGGCCAATTTGAACGCACCTTGATCATTGCCGAAGAAGGATCGTTTGGCCATTACGTGGAAGGGTGCACCGCGCCCATTTATTCCAGTGAATCCCTGCACTCGGCTGTGGTTGAAATCATTGTCAAAGACGATGCCCGCATGCGCTACACGACAGTGCAGAACTGGGCACCTAATGTTTATAATCTGGTGACTAAGCGAGCGGTGGCTTACAAAAATGCCACAATGGAATGGGTCGATGGCAACATTGGATCCAAACTAACCATGAAGTATCCTTCGGTCTATCTTTTAGGAGAAGGAGCGCGAGGCATGGTGTTGTCCATTGCGGTAGCCGGCAAAGCCCAACATCAGGATACCGGAGCGAAAATGATTCATGCAGCTCGCAATACCACTTCAACGATAGTGTCCAAGTCGATTAGCCAGCATGGTGGCAAAACCACTTACCGAGGGTTAGTACATTTTGCCCAAGGCGCTGACAACAGCAAATCCAATGTCAAGTGCGACACCCTCATTATGGACGACTTGTCTACTTCGGACACCATACCGTATAGTGAGGTGGCTGACAGCAACGTAGAGATGGAACATGAGGCGACGGTAACCAAAGTAAGTGAAGAACAGCTTTTCTATCTCACCAGTCGAGGACTGTCGGAAGAAGAAGCTACCCGGCTTATCGTTATGGGGTTTATCGAGCCCTTTACCCGGGAATTACCGATGGAATTTGCGGTGGAGATGAACCGGTTGATCAAGTTTGAAATGGAAGGAGCCATTGGATAACGTGGCAGAATGGAGACGCGTCGCATCGGTGTCAGAGGTGCAACCAGGAGCACCGATGCTCGTCGTCGTTGATAACGAGGACATTGCCCTGTTTCGCGTAAACGACGAGATTTTTGCAACAGACGATTTGTGCACTCACGCCGAAGCCTCATTAGTGGAAGGGGATCAAAACGGTTACCTCATTACTTGTCCCCGACATGGAGGGCAATTCGACATTAGGACAGGAGCTCCCAAGCATTTCCCTGTCTTTTCACCCATTCGCACCTACCCGGTGCGAATTGACAATGACGACATTTTCATTGCGCTGTAATGTTCATAGCCGGGTTGGCGGAACCCGGCTATGATTTCGTAGCTTGAATAATGTCACGGATCACATCGTCGGGCGATTCCAGTCCCACCGCAATCCGTACAGTACCGTCCGTAATGCCCATCGCTAGCCGTTCTTCTGGCGTTTGGTTGCGATGCGAGGCAATAACCGGATAGAGGCACAAGGTGTAGACATCTCCTACTGTTGTTGCAGATCCCACTAGTCTCAAATGGTTTATAAATTGGTATACCGCCGACCTCCCACCAGGGATGTCTAACGTTACCACCGCGCCTCCCATGACTCCAAAATATTGGCGTGCTAACGGATAGCTCGGATGATCCGGCAGCAACGGATAATACACCTGATCAAAAAGGCCTGATGATCTGAGCGCTTCCGCAATCTCCAGCGCATTGGCACACTGTCTCTCAAATCGGACACCCAAGGTCTTTAGTCCACGATGCAGAAGCCAGGCTTCAAACGGGCCCAGGATTGCCCCGCGCAATTTCAAATATTGATGGAGTCGGTCGTGATATCGGCGCCTGCCCAAAACCACTCCACCCATAGCGTCTCCATGGCCGCCCAAGTATTTGGTGGCACTGTGGACCACCAAATCCGCTCCCCACGTGAGGGGCTCCGCCATTAATGGCGTGGTAAACGTGTTATCCACAATCACTTGGCAATGATAGTCGCTGGCCAATTTTATCAGTGCCTTGGCATCCAAAACTTTAAGAAGCGGATTTGAAATGACTTCAAAAATCATGGCGCGGGGATGAAACCGTTCCAGAATGTCCTTCACTCCAGCCAAGTTGGCAAAGTCGACCACCATCGGCTGGACCCCATATTGTTGCCAAATCGCGCTCGCCAAGTTTAATGACGCACCATAAAGATCCTGGCTTAAGAGCAACGCATCGCCTGGCTGGAGCCCCACAGCATACAAAGCCATATCGATCGCGGACATACCTGAGGCACAGGCCACCCCGGTTTCCGCGCACTCCAACTGGATCATCGCCTGAACGAAGGCTTCCACACTAGGATTGCCATGGCGTGCATAGGAGAACCCAGGTATGCTCCCTGCCATTACCTGGTCCAGTAGCTCTGGAGATGCCACTTGATAACTAGTGCTCGGGTAGATAGCCGGAGCTGTCGCATGGTAAGGTTCGGTCTTTACGACGTCGTTTCCGCCATGCACTAGCAATGTCTCCAAGGCCCAGTCGAATTCAGCCATTATACCCCGCCTTTTCTTTACAAATGCAGCCCTCCGCCGACAGTGCCCACAATGTATCATAAAGAAGCAAACGCGGCAATCCTATCGGCGGCGTGCTCGGTGAGCCCGATCATCACTCAACGCGTCCAGGATTTTTTCTACTGCATGTTTTTCAATACGAGATACATAGCTACGAGATATACCCAGTTTTTGGGCAATTTCTCTCTGTGTTAAACGCTCCGAAAATCCGTTAAGACCAAAACGCAAGTTCAACACTAATTTTTCCTTTGATGTCAGAGTTCTTACAAACTCGGTCACCCATTCCATAATCATGGCTACTTCTACGGTATCGGGCACCTCATCCCCTGATGCCAAGACATCCATCAACATGATTTCATTGCCTTCACGGTCGACTCCAATCGGCGTGTAAAGACTAACTTCCCGGCTGATTTTTTTCTGATTGCGCAGATGCATCAACACCTCATGTATAGTGACTGATCCGTGCGGAAAAATGTGCCATATAAGCGGTTCAGGTGAAATTCTTGCCCCTGATGGTGATCGTATCGGTCGACACCAAGATTTCTTGAATCATGGTATGAATCACCCGATATCTGGTATGAAACGGCAAATGATCCCGGGCAGCCTCTAGCCAACGGCGGGCTTCTTCTACCCCCCACTGATTCGGCGATGCCGGGCCTGTTGGATGTTCGAGTTGTTCTCGTAGTTTTTGTTCCTGTTCCTGCAATCTTTGCAGCCGCCGTAGGATCCCTTCGGGTTCAGCAATCCCGCTCTCTAATAAGTTGAGAAGATTCTCTTTTCCCTTGAGCAACCGGTCCAAGTGAGCTTGATATCGTCGATCCGCCTGAATCCGGCGTGGCAATCCAAGAGAGTCAGTAGCTACCTGCACTAGCTGTTCCGGTCGGTTCAACCAATTCATCACGCGATCCCAGACAATGGCCTCTAACATTGCCGCGTCAATGAAATGGTCTTTAATGATATTTGCTTCAGATGGTCCCGCCGTGTTTTTTCTACAGGTATAGCTCGTTTTAACGCGTCCCCACTGTCGCTGTCGCACTCCTGTCATAGTCCGTCCACAGGCGCTGCAATGCACCAGTCCAGATAAGAGATATCCGCGATCCCTTTTCTGTTCCCGCCACTGAAGCGCTCGTTGATCCATAATCTGCTGCGCTTGTTGCCACAAAGCCGTGCTCACTATGGGCGGCACTTCAATGGGAATCCATTCATTTTTTGGTCTTAGCGTCGCGTGAACCTTCTCTTCCAATGAGCGGTAACGATTGGCGCGCATGCCTTGAGTGTTAAAGCGGTTAGCATAAAAAACACCGGTATACACCGGATTTCGCGCAATTTGGCGCACAACTTGGCGATGCCAGGCACTAGCACCTTTTTGTGTCGGTATTCCCTCATCGGTCAGTTGCCGTGCGATGCTATTCAGCGCCCGGCCATTTTCCACAAGCTCGGTAAAAATTCTTTGCACCACGGAGGCTTCAAACCCGTCCACAACCAACTGCGATCGCAGTGCATCGTATCGATAGCCATAAGGCTGCACGACCATAGGCAACTTGCCCTGACGCGCCTTTTGAATGCGTCCGGTGCTAGTCCGCAGTCGGATTTTTTCCCGTTCATATTCCGAAAATGCACCCCGCATAGCGTAAAACAGTTTGCCTTCTGGAGTGTTTTGCCACTCAAAGTTAACGAAGTCTAAACGAATTTTTGCCCGTTCAATCTCCTCGGTCACTAATAACTGGTGAGCGAGTGAGCGCGCAAATCGATCAGGATCGTAGATCACCACGACATCGACGTTCCGATGCATGACCGCTTGCCGCAACTTACTCAAGCCTGGGCGTTCCAGTATTGTGCCTGGAACGCCTTCGTCGGCAAATTCGAGAACCGTGGTTGCACCCAATTGCTGCGCTCTCATCCGACAAGCGTGCCTTTGCGCGTCCAGACTATATCCATGGGCAGCCTGCTCTTCACTCGAAACCCTTATGTATATGGCCGCTTTCACAATTCCGCATCTCGCGGCAGTCCATTATCATTACCACCGTGTTGCTGCCGAATCCATTCAAATATCAGTGACAAAGCTTCGGGTACGGAAGCGGACAATTCCATGAGACTTGGGCTGCCCTCTTCCACAACCATCCAGTCCGTGTTTGTCTTGCGCATTTTCGCCATGGCCATACCCCCTACTCATGGATATGCCAGCCGGCAGCAAAACCAGGCGTGTCCTTCTGCCACGATTGCATTAACACGATATTAATTGCATCCTAACAAAACGTTAAACAGAATCTGATGTACTGAAGCTATGTTCACGAAAGGGTGCACTGGAATGACAATTCCGCGAGTTGGTTCCGCCGCCACCAAACCGCTCTGCCAGTGGATTGATTCTCGACGCTATGCGATCCATGTGATCCATATCCATAGTGTCAACCACTTAATAGAGGTCATTGAGAAAAAGCAAGTCGATTATGTGGCTATCGAGCCTACCTGGATTCCATCCGAATGGTTCTCGCCAGTGGTGGGTCTAGCTGCCGCCAATGACATTGGTGTCATTCTTCTCACAGATTACCTTAACCCCCAAGCTTGGGGAATGGCACCTTGGCCCAAAGCCAAGGAACTACCTACCGCTAAACACACGTGCCTGGAAATCGACTGGATACAACACCAGGTTAAGCACCAAGGACACCCAATCACTCTTCCAAGGCGGGTTCAAGAATTCCTTTTGCTCATTGAAATCTGGCCTCATGAATTATGGACGCTAGAAAAACTCAATGGTCTGGCCCAAGACTACGGCATCGACCCGTTTACCAAAGGCAGCCTGCAATGGATCATCCATACCATCCGCAGCCAATTAGATTCACGGCACATTCAGCGAGTACGTCAAGTGGGATATCGCTTTCATAGTTGTGATAGGAACAGTGCAAAAAACAAACCCGAACCTGAGGTTCGGATGTGAAGTGTCCTACCAGGTGAAGAGCTAACGTACCATACTCACCGTTCTCCTGTTACCGATACGGCGCTGGGTTGTCACCTCAACAGGCGATACCGAGGTCATATGGGCCATAAGGCACGCCATATCGCTTCCCTGAGGAATTTCCCCACTCAGTTCACGCAGCACCAAAATTTGGTCCTCGAACACCCGAACCGCTCGATCAGCGAAGCAAGGGGCGCTCGGTTCGGTAAATGCAGAATGCTCTCCGCCTGACTTTGGGAAGTTGATATTGTAAAAGATTCCCGGATTGGCGATGGCAATAGCTTTTAAAGAGGGCAAGTACTGTTTGACCAAAGATGCCACAAATTGAGTTCCCATGTTTTCAGTTGACCAAGCAATGCTGGGTACATTATGCAGCGCTGCCTCCCGGGCTGCTCCGACGGTGCCCGACAAGTAGAGATCGCTGCCAACATTTGCCCCATCGTTAACCCCTGACAGGATTAAATCAGGCTGAACACCAAATGCTCCAGCGCAGATTAATCGCACACAATCCGTCGGTGTTCCCAACACACTGTAGGCTTCAGTGAAGGACCCTTCATCATGATGGTTCACCGTTAAAGGTTGGCACAATGAAATCGATTGGGACTTGCCGCTTTGATTGGTTTTGGGTGCGACAACAATCACCCGATCCCCCAAAGATTGGGCTACTAAAGCCAATATCTCAATACCTGGCGCTAAAATACCGTCGTCGTTCGTTACGAAAATTGTCAAGTAATCCTCTCCTTCCTCTTGGATGTATGCCCCCCTATGTGGGTTACCTAAATTACATCAGACCGTATTTAATACGGAGCGAAGAACGAGTTAAGATTGGGTTAAATATTACCCGCTTGAATTAATGGAGCAGCACCAAAGATAGAGCCCCCAAGCCCATGGAAATGATTGCCAGACGAAATAAGTTATGCACTTGGAAGTATCGCAGTAAAAAGCGGGTGGAAAGCCAGGCCGTTACTGCCGCGAAAATTCCGCCGACTAAAGCTGGTATGGCTAACCCGTGTAAGCCACCATGAAGTTTGGGGATTTCCACCAGACTGGCAGCTAAAATGATGGGAGTAGCTAATAGGAAGCTAAAGTGTGCGGCATCTTCGAAAGACAACCCGACGCTGACCCCGGCACTAATAGTTGACCCGGACCGTGACATACCAGGAATCAAGGCTAGCACCTGGAACAACCCAATTTTCAGTGTCTGCCCGATCGTCAGCGATGCAGCCGCATGCACTTTGGTGCGGGCTAAATGTTGCCAGCGATCCCCCCATAACATGAGTCCACCATTCAGCACCAAAAAAATCGCGGCCAGCAATGGTTTGCTAAATAATTGCGAAATGGGGTGTTTTAATACCAAACCTACGATTCCTGCAGGAATCGTTCCCCAAATCAAAAGCCATGCCAGTCTTCCTTCCGTGGTCCGCTTTCCTCGTAGCCACTTTACCCACCCCACGACAATACGCTGCCATTCGCGCCGAAAATACCAAAGCAATGCTAAAGCCGTCCCCAAATGCAATGCCACCACAAAAGGCAGATATTTTGCCCCCGAGGTTGGAACCGTAATTGACACCACATGAGGCAAAATTACCAGTAGACCCAAGCTGGAAAACGGAAACAATTCGGCAAATCCCTGCAAAATGCCAAGAAATACGGCTGTGCCCAGAGACAACGAGTCCCCTCCACTCTATCGATATGATTCATTATTGTCCAACAACGCTGTTAAGGTTTAATGGGTAATGGATAAAGATTTGGTTAAGAGGCAGAAAAAAGGGCCCACTAATGTGGGCCCTTTTTGGGGATTTACACCCCGACAATTTGATATCCTTCCTCAACCAGTCGCATCAGGGCTTCGCCAGCGGGTTCCATCTTGATGCCTTTATCGGTGACTGTCGTCGTTACCCCATATTGTTCGGCATTGAAAGGGCATGCACCCATAGGAACTTCTCCCTGTGCCAACGTTTTGATTGCCTCTGCCATGGGCCCGTCGGTTTTTCCGGCCAGCTCTACTCCGGGTCCAAAAAAATATACCTGAATATCCTGGTTTCGCATTGTCTTAAGACGGCCGGCCAACACAGCATTGGCTAGCGCCTTGTCCTGCAGGCTGGGTCCTGCGGTTATCCAAAAAGCAATTTTGGCCATTATGACACACTCCTTTTCACAAAGAGGCTTTCCAGCTTCTTTCTTTTTAATACTATACAATAACAAGCATTAGACAACAACCGCATCGCACTATGAACCTGCTGACAAATACTTTTCTCCAAAAGTCTTTAAGGCATCCAAGACCGGTATTAGAGCCTCTCCTTTTGGAGTTAAGGAATATTCTACCCGAGGAGGCCGTTCAGCAAACCGAGTACGAATTACAACCCCTTCGTTGACCAGATTCCGTAATCGTTGGGTCAATACGCGGGGATTAATCCCCGCTTCTTGTAGCACGGTGAATCGTTTGGCGCCAGACATCAGTTCACGCAAGATCACAATCGTGTACACGTCAGCAAACAATGTGGCGGTTCTTTGAATCGGGCAGGTAATATCTGCCCAATTACGGGTCATACATTCCACCTCGCATTACACTCTGATGTCCCTACTATACACCACGCCCATCATGAGGAAATATTTACCGCCGTGTAATGTCAGTGGCTTCTCATTCTCGATGCATCGGGCGCAATATGTTGCCAACCGGGTCCCTTTATCCGCATTAAAGGTGTCAACTCCCTTAATTAATCCCACGGTGCCAATGCTAATCAAGTCATCAGACTCTACCCCTTTGTTGTTATACTTCTTCACCACATGGGCGACCAATCGCAAATTGTGTTCAATCAAACGTCGTCGGGCATCTCCGTCACCTTCTCGCATGGCTGCCAACGCTGACTGCTCTTCCGCCTCGCTTAACGGCTGGGGAAAGGCGTTTCCCCCAATGTATCCGACCAACCATAAGGCACCGCGAAGTGCCCCCGCTACGGCTAATAACCATAAACCTAAACCCGTCCACATAAGTTCCGTCTCCTTTGACATGCTGTCCGGTCTCGTTCCGAGGGCTTTGATGATGGACACCACATTGGCGAAGATGCTACCTTGTCCTCTTGATTGCAAGTATGACCACCACAGTTTATGCAACAAGTGATCCCAAGGTGCATGACCTTTAAAGAAACGGATGGCAGATCAAAAGACTCAACCGCTAAAAAAGGCGGGCACTACCAGACGATGGAGTCCATTTGAGACAGCAAGCGGAGGGACCGGAGGCGGGTTACTGTGGGGCAGCTTGCTGGTGCTATTCGGCCTACCGCTCAGGATCCACCACTTCCCACCCCAAGATCCGTCTTCCTCAACGAGGCCTCCCAGACGTGCAATCGAGGTGTCTCAGAAAGGAGGCCCACTGACGTTAACGCTGACGAATTTCCTGACGCGTAACTTCTTGTTGCGCTCCACGTTCTCTTATGTAACGCAGTCGTCAAATCGGTTGTAACGAAAGGTTGGCTTTACCGCATGGTATTCAAAGCAGGTATTTGGAGTGGGATCATTATTTTGACGTTGAGTTTAGCCGGATGCGGCAAGGCAGCGGCTTTACATCAAACGTCTCCTCAGCCACCAGTCACCCAAACCCAACCGCTTCAACTTAGTCAAATCACTATGGTATCAGATAAAAATGGGTGGGCCTTGTCATCTTAAGGGGTCGTCTCAATCATTGATGGCGGTTTGAAATGGACAACGCGAAATCCGAAAACGCTAACGACTGATTTAAGCGGAAGTATTTTAGAGAACATCGCTACGGCATTTCCCTCGTCGAACGAGGCGGTCATCGCGCAAGAGACGACTGCTATCCACATCTGGACAACAAAAGATGGGGGAATCAATTGGACTTCGGAGGTACAGAAGCCTTCAGAGTCAATTATTCAGAATAACTTTAACGGCAAAATTCAGATGCAGTTTACGACTGCTCAAACAGGATTGCTGATTTTGGCGTCGCAGGGGAATGCAGGATCAACCTCGGATGCCTTGTTACAAACAACCGACGGCGGGATTAATTGGCGAGTGCTCCAGGAGTCGTCACCCGGCTCAACATTTGAGAACGTCGACAGTGTCGCGATGAGTCCCAGTGGCATGGGGATCGCGAGTGTCAATACAGTGATCACTGGGCGAGCGGAAATTTTGATGACGACCGACGGTGGGCAATCGTGGGTTTCACAACCGTTACCGCTGCCACATGTCTCAATTTATCAGATGCGCCGTAAAACTCCGCCGTTCAGGGTGGAGATATAAGGCGTTGCCGTCAGGAAAATTTTCTGCTAAAATACGTATGTTCGCTCTTTGACAACTGGATACGTTCGTGTGGTTGTCTTCCGCAATTCGTGGGGGATGTA
>PXYW01000023.1 GCA_003023695.1 Sulfobacillus benefaciens
CGGAAAAGGAGGTCCTTTATGCAGACAATCCCCCCCGATTTCAAAAAGTTGGGACGCCAAACTTGGATTCTGGTGTTGGTGCTGGTCCTTTTAGGCATTGCCATGGCGGTGGGCTTGGACTTATCTCGTCAACGTCTGGGCCTCAACAAGGACTACCTCCACCTGATTAAAGCTTTCATCGTATTGGTCGTGGGCGGTTTAATTTCCTACCTTCTAGAACGCTACCTATTCCGAATGGCTCCGTCTGCTGGTGGACGCACATCATCTCTACGATTTGTGGTGCGGCTCATTTTGCTTCTCGTGGTTGTGCTCTCCGTGTTGGCCGCCTTTGGCGTCGGCCTGTCTTCCGTGGTGTTTGGCGGGGCGTTTTTTACCGTGATCATCGGGCTGGCGGGGCAAACCATGTTTGGTAATTTAATCGCCGGCATTGGCTTAGTCATATTTAGGCCATTTGACGTGGGAAACCACGTCACTTTTGTGGCCTGGCAATATCCCATGCTGATGCCTTCCTATCCCCACGACGCCCTCAAACCAGGCTATAGTGGCATCGTTACCGACATTAATCTGATGTATACCTCCATTCGTAGCGATCAGGGCCTACCCATGATGATTCCTAATGGGATCTTAATCCAAGCCATGATCGAAAATCATTCCCGATCCGATGGGCGGCGCATTCGGTTCCGTTTTGATCTGCCTCTAGTGACACCAGCAGAACCTGTTATCGATACAATTCGCCAGATATTGCAAGGGCTCAATTACCAAGGGGACGCGTTACTGGTGGATGTGTCACCCACCTCCTATTCGGTCGCCATATCAATCAATTCTCCGGAGACCATGGCAGCGGATGATTCAATTCGGGATCAAATCTTAAGCCAGCTAGTTCCTTACATCAACGGGTTATCCTCTAAGATTCAGGAACCCATAAAATGACTCGCCCAGGTGTGAAGCAAATCATCGGTAGCCCAATTTTGGCAGGGATACAACAAATCTTCCTCATCTTCAAATACTGATTGCTGAATCGCACGCCACGGCAGGACGCCCATTCCCTTCCAATCACAAGGCAATGGCGCTGTAAAGCATAAGGGATTGCCGTTTTCGGGATGAGAAAATGCTAGTTGTCCAGCGTGAAGCGCTTGTCCTCCTAATAATCCTTGGGGGTGGCCGCCCCCGTAAAGTTCATCCCCAACCACCGCATGGCCAATAGCGGACAAATGCACGCGAATCTGGTGGGTACGCCCAGTATCCAATGATAATTGGACTAAAGAATATCCCGCGGTCAGAGCTATCGTGCGATACCGGGTCATGGCGGGCTTCCCCATCAGCACTGTAGCCATTTTCAGCCGATTTTTCGCATCACGCCCTATGGGCGCGTCGATCTTGCCCGTCAGCGGCGTAATTTGGCCATGAACCACCGCCAAATATCGGCGATGCACCTTTCGTTCAGCAATAGCCTGAGACAATTTGCTGCGTGTCAACTCATTGCGAGCCAAGACCAGAAGGCCCGTGGTATTCTGGTCCAAGCGGTGCACCACACCTGGTCGAAAATAGATGCCGTCATCCCCCAGCAGAGGCCGCAATCGATGAACCACCGAGTCCTCCCAATGCCCGCGGCTCGGATGCACGACCAACTCCCTAGGCTTGTTAACGACCACAATCGCGTCATCTTGATAAACAATTAGACTCGAATCAATCTCAGTAACGGCGTCAAGATCTAGACGTGCCACAGGCGGGTCTTCCCACTGTACTTCCACCAAGTCTCCAACATGGACCAGGTCTCCCGATTTCGCCGTGCGATGTTGAACCTTTACTTGGTGAGCCTTGACCTCGCGCTGCCATACGGTTCGAGATCGCTCGGGCAACATATCTGCCAAAAACCGATCCACTCGCCGACCGTCAGCTTCCGGTGGTACCGTTAGAACCATCTTCGGCATCAGGTGGATCCTCCTGTCGTTTCCAATATTCCCATACCAAAAGTCCCATCCCGATCACAATGGCTGCATCGGCTAAATTAAATATTGCCCAAAACCGAAAGTGAATGTAATCCACCACGCGTCCCGTGAGCATACGGTCCCATAAGTTGCCAGCCGAACCACCTGCCAACAGTCCCAGACCCCAAATGGCTCGAGCGGGCAGCTTCGGGAACTTCCAGGCCACATAGGCGACGACCCCTAGTAATACCCAGGCAACCGCAATAAACAGCAAAGTATTGTGGCGCAACAAAGAAAATGCCGCCCCACTGTTTAGAATGTAGGTGATCCATAATACGTGGGGGATGATGGCGATACTCTCCCCCACATACATGGTGCGAGAGACCCAAAGGTTTAAAACGCGATCGGCCGCCAGGGTTACCAGCCCAATCCATAAAATCCACCGTCGTCGCATCAGGTTAAACCCCAAGAATATGCAAAACCTCGATACAACGAGAGCACAAATCTGGATGATCGGGATTCGCACCAACCTCTGGAGTATATCGCCAGCATCGGTCGCATCGATTCCAATCTGTCGCGTTCGCCCTAGCTAAAATCTCCCCAGACCTTCCTGACACCACCTGGATATCTGCTGCTAGCACCATTTCCAGCAACAAGGATCGTTCCGAGTCAGTGAGTCCTTCTTCGGGCGGCAACGTCAACTCCACCATAGCCTGAAGGGAATTTCCAATCACCTTGTCAGCCCGTAGAGATTCTAATGCTTTTAATATGACCCCCCGATAAGAGAGCAACCGATCCATCATGGATGCTTCAGGCATCGTCCAGCCAATATCCCACAGCGTATCCCACTCGGTTAAATGCACTGAAGGCGGCCCACTTTCCCATTGAAGACTTTCTCTATAGACCTCGTCGGCGGTAAACACCAAGACGGGGGAAATTCCACGGACTAATCCTTGCAAGATATAATTCAGCACACTTTGCGTTTCACGGCGCAGAGGATCTTGTGGAGCCAGTGTATAGAGACGGTCTTTAATCACGTCGAGGTAGAAGCTGGATAAATCAATTGTCATAAGCCTCACCAAATCGTGAACCACGGGATGAAAAATGTACTGGCGGTACGAATCCCGGGCCTGGGCAATCCATTGGTTCACAGTAGCAATTGCCCAACGATTCATGGGATCGGTCACGGAAACGGGACGCTCTTGCCGGTAATCGGACAAGTTGCCTAACAAAAACCTAAACGTATTGCGAATCTTACGATAGGTTTCAGACAGTTGGGTCAAAATCTCGTCGGAAATTCGAACGTCCGAGCGATAGTCGCTTGTAGCCACCCATAGCCGCAAAATATCGGCGCCATAACGATGGATGATGTCCATGGGATCAATCGTATTGCCTAAAGACTTGTGCATTTCCTGACCTGATTTATCTAGCACCATGCCATGAGTTAGTACCATCTTATACGGAGCCCGGCCACGAGTCGATACTCCGGTGGTTAACAAACTATTAAACCACCCACGGTATTGGTCGTTCCCTTCCAATACCACGTCAGCCGGCCATTCCAATCCGGGATGATCCGCCAATACGGCAGCTTGACTAGATCCTGAGTCCATCCATACGTCAAAGATGTCCATCTCTTGCCGCAAGTGCGTCCCATGGCAATTGGGACAGACAAAATCTTGGGGAAGAAAATGATCAGCAGGGTGTGACCACCAACTATCGGATCCCTCCTTGCCAATAATCGTGGCTACATGACGAATCAATGGCGCATCCAGTATCACTTGCCCACAATCCTGGCAATAAAATGCAGGAATCGGAAGCCCCCATACTCTTTGCCGCGACAAACACCAATCCTGCCGATCTAACACCATGCGGCGCATCCGGTCCCCGCCCCATTCCGGCTCCCAATGAACCGGATAGGTGGCCTCCACCAACTGTTCTCGAAGCTTATCAATTGACATAAACCACTGAGAGGTCGCTCGGAAAATTACCGGATTTTTGCAACGCCAGCAAAACGCATATTGATGGCGAAACTTTTCTGCATGCAGCAAAGCGCCATGCCTGGCAAGTTCCGCATTCACTACCGGATTGGCATCCTGATAAAATAGTCCCTCCACCAAGGGGGTTCCAGCGTAATACCGTCCTTGATCATCAAGTGGCTGGACCACTGGCAAATGATATTGGCGGCCTACCTCAAAGTCTTCAACCCCATGGCCGGGAGCCGTATGAACCAGTCCAGTACCGCTTTCCTCCGTGACATGATCCCCTAAAATGATGGGTACTTCGTGCCCAAGATAGGGATGGCGCGTTTTTATCCCTTCTAGTGCCGAACCCAACCATGGCCCCTTTTGACCTAGATTGGACAGTCCTAAGGTCGCCAGCACTCGGTCCACGAGATGTTCGGCTAGCAAAAATGATCCTTTTTCCGTCGTCACGACCACATAAGGCAATTGAGGATTTACGGCAATGGCCACATTTGCAGGAATTGTCCAGGGAGTCGTCGTCCAAATGACGGCACCAGTTCCCTCCGGCATCGCATAGTCTTCTGGGTGTTCGATGATGAACTGCACGTAAATGGAGTCCGACTCATGCTCTTGATATTCAATTTCTCCTTCTGCCAATGCGGTTTCACAATGGGGACACCAATACACGCTTTTGAGATCGCGATAGATCAAATTGCGCTCAACCATGTCGGCAAACACATTAAGTTCGGCTCCCTCATATGCCGGATTCATGGTGACATAAGGATTAGACCAATCGCCCATCACACCTAGACGTTGAAATTCTTCGGTCATTACCCCAATATAGTGGCGAGCGACCCCAGAGCACTCTTGGCGCAAGGCTACGGGATCGATTTGATGCTGAGATAATCCGAGTTTTTTTAAGGCCCTCATTTCAATGGGCAGCCCGTGGGTGTCCCATCCTGGCACATACACTACGTCATATCCTTCAAGATTCCACAGACGATTAATCATGTCCTTCAACACTTTGTTCAAGGCGGTTCCCGTGTGAATATCCCCATTTGCGTAAGGAGGCCCATCATGAAGAATAAATTTGGGGCGTCCATGGCGCAGGTTTCGTTGACGCTGATAGAGGCCTTCTTCTTCCCAAGCCACAAGCCAATTAGGCTCCCGTTCGGGCAAATTCGCTTTCATGGGAAACCCGGTCTTGGGTAAGTTAAGTGTATTGCGATAATCCAATGTTATCCCCCCGGAAACAAAAATAAGCCCTTGCCGATTGGCAAGGGACGCGGATGCGCGGTACCACCCTTGGTTCCGCGCCTAAGCGCGGCACTCGTAGCGCTGTAACGAGCGCGAACCGGCCTTCACTAATCCACTTAGGATGTCATGAAGGCGCTCCCGGGTGATCTTAGACGAGCTTAGCGCAGGCTTTGCACCGACCGCCTGCTCTCTGGGGCCACCTTCTCGTCCTTGGTCCCGTTCATCACTTTACTCCTGCAATTATCTCCTATTTTACCACATTATAATCACTACTGGCAGACCCGTTAAATCCTTGATTCAAAATAGACAGTTGAGATTCCAGGAGACTTTTGACCTGCACTCGGTATTTTTCAGTCTCTTTCCTCAGTTGGTCAAGTTCTCTCATCGCGTTACGGCTTCGCTCCTCCGCCTGATTAATAATCTCCTGCGCTTTGGATTCGGCCTCGCGAACAATCAGCTCCGCTTCCTTCCGAGCCGCCACCTTGACCTCTTCAGCGGTTTGTTGCGCCACCACTAGGGTATTTTGCAATGTGGCTTCGAGTTTTCGGTACTGCTCCAGCCGTTCCGTCATCCCTGACGTATTTTCTTTCAGTTCATCGTTTTCGCGAATAAGAGCTTCGTAATCTCTAACAATCTCGTCTAAAAACTCGTTGACCTCGTCCTCGCTATATCCACGAAACCCGTGCTTAAACTCCTTGTTCACAATGTCAAGAGGTGTCAGTGGCATACAAATCCTCCGCTCCCGTTACAGCGTCGCTAGTCCCATTATCAATCTCACCAAAACATACCCTGCAATATCTACTAAAAACAACGCAATCAGCGGAGACAGGTCCATCATCCCCACCAAAGGTATCCTGCGGCGGATGGGAGCCAAGACGGGTTCCGTAAATCGATAGGAAATGGTGGTAACGAAAGACCATATCCCATCCGCCCTAGGTGGCACATACGATGCAATAATACGTACCATCAGGATGACGAAAAACAAGTCTCGCAAAATGTCAACGGTTTGAGCCAAATGATACAAAATTACCGTCACTTAGACAATCCACGCATCCATCCGGGAGTCTCTTCTTGGTCCTCACTGGCCACCTCAATGTTGCTAGGAGTTACCAAAAAGATGTTGTCTCCCACCTTCCGGAGGCCGCCGTCCACCGCATAAGCGACTCCCGAAAGAAAATTAAGCAGCCGTTGTCCTGCTTTTTCTTCTGCCAAATCCAAATTCACAATAACCGGTCGCCGTCCTTTAACCTGGTCGGCAATCGCTTGGCCGTCCTCTAACGTCCTGGGGTGCATTACCACCACACGCATTCCTCTCGACGCCGGCAAGCTCACCACTCCACCTCGACGTTTTTTAGGCACTTCCTCTTCCCAATCTGACGCCGCAGCCGTTTCCTCAACCTCGTAAGGTTCCCCCTCAACTTCTTCCAACCCCACAAAATTTAAAAACTTACCGACTAAATTGGACTTCAAATCTATTCCCTCCTCTGTTATCCCTATATGTCCGATCATCGGGGGCCAAAAATATTGGTCCCTAGCCGTATCAAGGTACTTCCAGCATCAATTGCCCATTCATAGTCCTCGCTCATCCCCATTGACAATATCGTCAACGGCGCCCAAGGGAAACCTTCCATTTGACACATTCGCCATAATTCGCCAGTTTCCTTCATCAATTTACGAATTCTTTGCTTTTCTTGCTCCGACGTGTCGATCGCACGTGGAAATAATGCCATGATACCAATAAATTCTAAATGTGGCCACTTTGAAGCCTGCAATAGAAAATTTCTGACGACATCGCAATCGGGCGGAAATCCTGTCTTACTCTCTTCCATCCCGGCGTTGATTTGAAGCATGACGTTAAACGTACCACCGGTTTGTTCTGCCAGACGCCGATTAAGCTGTTCCGCAATCTTTTCGCTATCTAGGGAGTCCACCGCATCAAAGTGATCTATGGCATATTTTACCTTGTTAGTTTGTAGATGTCCAATCAGGTGCTGTGGAATTAAGGGTCTTGGAGTCCATTTCGCGATAGATTCCTGAACCCGGTTTTCTCCGATGAGGTCCACACCCAGGTTGATGGCTTCCTCGGCTTCATATCGAGTCCGGTTTTTGGTCACTGCCATGATCTCTACGGCGTGGTCTGGTTGCAGCCGCGCAATGGTCTCCCGAATGCGCTGAATATTGGATGCGATTAGCGACATATAAAGCCCCCCATGCGGCCGCTGCGACCCCGATCCCGGCGATGAGAAAAAAATTCCTCGGGATGGCACGCGGTGCATCGTCTTAAAATGGCAATTTGGGAGGACGGCACCCCCGCCCTCTCCAGCATTAAGCGATTGGTTTCCCACAAATCCAAATAAAAATGATGCGAGTCGCGTCCTGCACTAAGTGGATCAGAGCCCCCAAGCACAAGCCGTACCTTCTCTGCCACTTGGACGTCCACCTCGTAGCAGCACGGCCCAATAGCTGGTCCAATGCCCACCAGCATCTCTTCAGGTCCCCATCCATGTTGCTGGAGTGATTCCAGAGCTCCCAATTGAACTCCGGATACGGTTCCCCGCCATCCTGCATGGACAATTCCAATCGCACTTCCCGTAACGTCAGTAAAAAATATTGGAACACAGTCAGCAAAACCCATACCAAGCACGACAGCTTCGCTATCTGTCGCTAACCCGTCCGCTCCTAAAATGGCCGAGGAAGCATCTAACGCACCACGGCCCGCATCCTGTGGGCCTACCCACACTGTTTCGGCTTTATGCACCTGTTGTGCCATGATTAACTGGTCAAGGCGGGGGACCGAGCGTCGACGATTTTCTATTACGGCAGAAGCCAAATCGCCCACGTTAAACGAAATATTGCGAGAGTCTAAAGGCGGATAGCTAACGCCGCCAGATCTAGTGGTCACCCAAGCTGATACCGGGGTTGGCGTATCCCATACCCAATTTGTGGTACCAGGATCCAGGTGCCATTGCATGGCCATTCCCCCTGTTTTTGATTGTGCCTCCCATTATGCCATAGGCTGCAGCATACCCAAAGTTATTCTAACTCCTTCTGCCCATTTTCACCTATCAAGCGCACCAGGATAGAGAAAACGCCCCAAAATCGGGGCGTTTTCTCTATCCTAATACTTCATCGGCTGAGACTTCCACGAGAATCACATCATGACCAATTTTCCGAATATGGGTCCAATCGATTACCGTATCACGTTCTCGCCCCAAGAGGCCCATAAAGCGGCCGTTGCCCAATATGACCACCGCTTTTACCCGACCATGCTCTAAATCTAGTTCCAGGTCGCCAATAAATCCCAGGCGTCGCCCATCGGTGACATTCACGACATCCTTAGTCCGAAATTCGGAGGTTTTCACCATGAGAAATCCCCCCGTTTTCACCATATGTTCAGGCCTGCGGCCCTAGAATGGTAGACAAGTTAAGCTTTTATCCGGATGCCCCGCAACCACGGTTATGTACGAAACGTAGCTAGAGCCATTGAATCAAATGGCGAAGGAAGTTTGGCGGAGACCATGAAACCGCAATATGTCCGGGGTCCTCCGGTTGGGCCGGCATCGTCTGTTGCACCACGGGAATGGGCTTTGCGAGCGTGGCCTGATAGGGTACAGCAACGGCGTTTCCCATGTCAATGAAACACAGTGAGGGAAATAGGACGCACCACCAGTTATGGCCATCACCTCGTCCCAAAGTCACTAGCAACGCCGTGTAACGTCCTGCTGGCAACACCCAGCTGCCATATACTTTAGTAGGAAACACGGTAGTTCCCAGGGTGACTCTCGCCTGATAAGGAGCTTTTTCCGACTTTAGGACTTGGTTGGCCACCTTAAGAACTCGCGCATCCAATTTTTTTAAGACGTTTTTCGCTTGAGCAAAGGTAGTAACCTGATCCAGGTGAGGTTCTAGTACTCGGAGAACCGCATCACGCACATCCAGTTTCACCGCTTGATCAATGGGATTATCTGAGTTGGCAATGACTCGAAACCGGATCACCTTTGGTGTCACAATCGGTGTGCTAACGGGGTGCGTTGTGACCCCGGGTTCCGGTCTTGGCGCAACATTCAACAAAAATCCCAAAGACACTACGGAAACCAATACTTGTTTAAACCACATCACGACTTCAATCTCCTTGTTGATTCCAACCCACGGCCGTTTACATATACTTTCGCATGTGGGTCAACGCACCCTTTTCCAAACGAGAAACCTGCGCCTGGCTAATCCCAATTTCTTCGGCCACTTCCATCTGAGTTTTTCCATCAAAAAACCGCATTGTGAGGATCATGCGTTCACGATCATTTAAGCGCCGCATTGCCTCTCGAATAGCGATGCCCTCCAGCCAATTGCGGTCATGATTTTTTTCGTCGCTAATCTGGTCCATGACATAAATCGGATCTCCGCCATCATGGTAAATCGGCTCAAACAATGACATGGGCTCTTGAATCGCATCCAAGGCATATAGAACTTCTTCTCGGGGGACCGACAATTCTTGTGCTATCTCACTAATTGTCGGCTCCTTAGAAAACTTGTGTACCAATCCATCCCGCACTTGTAACGCTTTGTATGCGATATCCCTTAGTGATCGACTGACCCTAATCGGATTATTGTCCCGTAAATATCGCCGAATTTCTCCGATAATCATGGGCACTGCATACGTAGAAAACTTAACGTTTTGTCCCAGATCAAAGTTGTCAATAGCTTTCATTAACCCGATGCAACCGACTTGAAACAAATCATCGCTATGTTCTCCACGGTTTTGAAACCGTTGAATCACACTTAATACCAGCCGTAAATTGCCATTGATAAGTTGGTCACGGGCCCCGTTATCGCCTGCCTGCATTGCAGCGAAAAGTTCCCTCATTTTGACATTGGTTAGCACCGGCAGTTTGGCAGTGTTGACGCCAGGGATTTCTACCTTGTTGAGCGGCATATCCTATGATGTCCCTCCCCGGAGCCGTCGACCGACTCACAACTCAAGTATCACCAAATGGCGCCTTTGCTATACTAGGCCCAAAAATTGGCATATGCAGATCGGTGTTTACGGAGGTTATCGCATGTCCCAGATTCCAAGGGATATGGCGGAAAGAGGCAATAATCACAAAGTTCCGGGTTCCAAAGTGTGGATGACAAAAAGGTTCATATTTAGGATAGCGGTAAAAAAATCACTAGCCTCGACATTGCGGACTAGTGACCGGCACTTCCAACTTTTTAATATTTTTTGTGGATATCAATCCATACGGCGAAATTCTTTTTGCAGTCGTTTTATGATGCGTTTTTCCAATCGCGAAATATATGACTGTGAAATTCCCAAAGAATCTGCCACCTCTTTTTGGGTTCGCTCGGTACCATCGCTCAGTCCAAACCTTAACTCCATAATGCGACGCTCACGTCCATTCAACTTATCTAACGCACGGCGCAACAACGAGCGATCCACCTCTTCCTCCAAGCGCTTGTAAATGATGTCTCCCTCCGTGCCCAACACATCGGACAACAGCAGCTCGTTCCCATCCCAGTCAACATTTAACGGCTCATCAAACGATACTTCAGAGCGCAATCGCGAATTGCGCCGTAGATACATTAAAATCTCATTTTCGATGCATTTAGATGCATAGGTAGCCAATTTAATTCGTTTCTCCACGTTAAAAGTGTTAACTGCCTTGATTAGTCCAATTGTGCCAATGGAGACTAAATCCTCGATGCCTACTCCTGTGTTTTCAAATTTCCGTGCAATGTAGACTACTAATCTCAGGTTGCGTTCAATTAATATTGAACGCACCGCGATGTCGCCCTGGCTTAACGACATCAAGAGATTGGCTTCTTCGTCAAAACTTAACGGCGGTGGCAATGCTTCGCTCGAACCAATGTAATGGATATCGTCTATGTCGGGAATTAGGCCCAACCAACTACCGACGGCGCGGGCAACACGCGATACCCATCGCGCAGAAAAGTCCCGGCGAATTTGTTGAATCATGCTCCCACTCCCTCTGTTACGGATTCCTGATGCATCGCAGTGACAGCAGACGGATTGCATAGCGCCTGATAAGCCCCATCACTGGCTACAGGATTGGCGCTAAAGCCGGCAAACACCGGTACTAAGCGATGCCAGCGGCCATTGAGATACCCTTCGGCCTGGTCCACCGCCACGATCGGCAATCGACCATTGCCCCCTAACGAATGAAACGAAATGACTCCTAATCTGTCGCGCCAAGCCGGCGGAGGCGCTATCAACTGTCCGCGAGACGTATCAACCACCCACCCTAATATTTCTTCAGGCAACCATTCAAGAACACACTTGGTGTCTAACACGACGACGGGCCGTCGCAACACCGGATCTCGAAGTTGGTTTCCAGAATCCCATAACACTCGTACCGATAGACTCCTTCCTTCCAACTTCAGACGAATTTCTCCTGTCACCTCCGATGGTGCACGCCGCCAAACCGGAAGCCACCAAGCGATCCCCAGCACCACCATCGGCAACACCCCCAAGAGCCACACGATAACCGAAACATCTGGAAACAAATGGGTTGCCCAAGTAATCATAAACAGCCCGATCCCTGCTGATAGCACCGTACCAAAGAGCAGTGCGGCATAACTGGTAACCCAATAACGGCGCGGCAGCGGTGCAAACGAAGCTGCCAACATGACAGCTGGCCAAATTATGGCGATTCCCCAGGGAACGGAATAAAGATTTTGAGTAAGCAATACCCATAGAGTAGGAAGTGTGCCTACGGCTGCACCAACGGCAATTCGGAAGCGCGATAGCCGAATCCCTAACCACCGGGAGGTGAGCCACAACAAAACGCCGTCCATCTCTAGACTCATGGCAAGTGTAGAAATTCCGTTGACCAAGACAATCCCCCCTTGTCTCCTTTAACACCCTATGCAGTGCGCCATGCCTGGTATGTCTCTGAAGCACATTCTAGGCACTGAACTTAAAAAAACCTGTCATAGAAAGAAAAGTCATTCGGTGAAATTGCCGACAAAAAACCGCCCCGAAAGGGGCGGTTTCGCCTTGCATTCCCTACGCTTAGGTTCGGCGCCTGAGAAATGCCGGGATGTCCAAATCATCATTGGCAAACGGCTTGATCTCAAGTTCTTCGCGGCCGGCTTCCGGTTCGGGTCTGCGCATGCTGCGTTCCCCCGAGAATCCAGTGGCTATCACAGTAACGCGAACCTCATCTTTGAGTGATTCATCGATTACAGCGCCAAATATGATATTGGCCTCAGGATCGGCTGCTTGAATCACAATTTCCGCCGCCTCATTGACTTCGAACAAGGCCAAGTCATTGCCGCCAGTAATATTCAACAAAACTCCTCGTGCGCCGTCGATACTAGTTTCCAAAAGCGGGCTTGAAATGGCTGCTTTGGCTGCTGCGGCGGCTCTGTTCTCGCCCTGGCTGATTCCAACGCCCATCAGTGCCGAACCCATTTCCGACATAATGGTCTTGACATCGGCAAAATCCAAATTGATTAGTCCGGGTACTGCAATCAAGTCAGAAATGCCTTGAACACCTTGCCTCAACACATCGTCCGCAATGCGAAATGCTTCTACAATGGCTGTTCGTTTTTCCACTACTTGCAACAATCGATCATTGGGAATGGTAATCAGCGTGTCCACCTTGGCTTTGAGATTGGCCGCTCCTTTTTCCGCAAAGCTCTGACGCCGGCGGCCTTCAAAGGTAAAGGGCTTGGTCACCACGCCAACCGCTAGCGCTCCCACCTCCTTGGCTACTTCAGCCACGACTGGGGCCGCACCGGTACCCGTGCCTCCACCCATTCCTGCCGTGATAAAGACCATATCGGCCCCTTTGAGCGAATCGGCAATCAATTCCCGACTCTCTTCAGCCGCCTTTTGCCCAATATCGGGATTCGCGCCGGCACCGAGGCCCTTAGTAAGTTTGGTGCCAACCTGCAGCCTAGTGGGTGCCATTGACAATGCCAGGGCCTGGGCATCAGTATTAATGGCAATAAATTCTACTCCTTTGAGGCCGGCATGAATCATGCGGTTTACCGCATTCGTACCGCCGCCCCCCACTCCCACCACTTTAATGACCGCAAAGTTTTCCGCCGATTGATCAAATTCCAACATCATAGAACCTCCCTGGGGCCCTGCCGGGCTTGGCGTTTATGTCCATAAATGCATCCAAAATTTTATAATGCGGTCCCACACCGTTTCCGGTTCTGGTCTTACGCCCCCTGCCATCGCATTTTTTGCTACCCCTACCACAGTCGCATATCCAGGGCTTTTTGACAAATCCGAAAGGCCTCCCAATCCAAACGGGGCTCCCAGACGCACCGGCCACCCCCACCGGGATTCGATATGGGATGCCAGGCCCTTTAGCATGGCACCACCGCCGGTCATGACTACCCCAGCGGCTGGGCCTTTAGGCCATTCGATGCGCTGCAAATGGCTTTCCACAAACTGTGTCCATTCATCAACTCGAGCTTCCACAATGTCTTCCAATTCTTTTACGGGAATCAGTTTCACGGATTGGCCGCTTACCGCACGAACTTCTAAAGTCCCTTCCCGATCTGCCCCAACCGCAGCATATTCCAGTTTCAACCTTTCTGCTTGAGTGGCCACGACTCCAAGACCTACGCTTAAGTCAGAGGTAATGGACTCCCCGCCAAGAGGCACCACGCCTAAATATTGGAGATGACCTGACCGATATACCGTAATCCCGGTAGTACCGCCGCCGATGTCCAAATGTACTACTCCCAATTGCTTTTCATCATCAGACAACACTGCCTCGGCAGAAGCCCGCGGCGTGGGTACCAAAATCGTAGGTGTTATTCCAGCCATTGTCACCACGCGTCGCAAATTGCGCACCACTGTGGATGCGCCGGATACCACAAACACATCGGCCTCCAATTGATGGGCGACCATTCCTACCGGGTCCACCACCCCACGAAATCCATCCACGCTGATTCCCCGACGCAAAGTTTGAATCGCCTCATGGTCCCCATCAAGCGGTATCTGTGCTGCCTTAGTTAGTACCGCTCGCACATCTTCTTCTCGGATAGTGCCGGTTTTCAGCCCCATCCGGGCTTGTCCCGGCACAATCGTCAAGTGATCCCCATTCACTGCTACCGCTGCTTGGGTTAAATCGGTTCCAGCCATGCTATTGGACCGGTTTACGGCATCCCGAATAGCCAAGGCTACTCGTTCCACCTCAAAGACTAATCCTCTTCGCATTCCCACCACGGGCGTCGCCGAAATGCCCAAAACTGCCAACTCTCCGTCCGGACGCACTTCCGCAACTAACGCCGACACTTTGGTGGTGCCAACATCTATGGCTAAAATCAGTGGGCGTTTAGGCACAGCACACCTCCGCGGATAATTTCGACACCATCCCTTAATCTCCTTTTCTCTTTGCCTAGCAGATATTCCTGCCTCATAAAGAGGATTGATGCAATTTTGATCGAGATTTTATCCACCTATCGACTAAGAGATGGCGGATGGTGCCCAAGTTCTGAAAAATACGGTAGCCAAATGCAAAGAGGGCGGCATAATAAAGTGGAACACCAAGCTTATTGCCAATATAAGTTAAGAGACCTGCCAATACAGCGTTAGTCAGCAACCCGGTGACAAATGTCGCCGGCACAAATTTTCCCTCGAGGCCCGCTCGCGCGCCGCCAAAGACCGTATCTAGCGCCGCCAGCAAGGCTATCGAAAGATATTGTGCAAAGGCCAAGGGCACAATAATAGGGAATGCTAAACCAATTACGATCCCAGCTAATAAACCGACAACCACTATCCACATCTTTAAAACCCAACCCCCTGCCTTACCCTATATCTTAGCAGGTCTGGCATCGTTAAACTGCACCTGGCCGCGATATCCCATAACTTTCAAGTGGTTCTCTGCGCGATAGCTAATGGACACTAACTGGGACCAGCCCTGAACATCAGGATCATCTGCCAAAGCCGTCAACAATGCCTGTGGCGGACCAACAGCCAGCACCACATAGGGTGATCCATAATTGATACCATTGATGCGAATAGTTGGTCCCGCACAAAATATTGAGGTGGTGGAAACATATCGTTGCCCATCAATGGAAATGGCAGTGGCACCTGCTGCAGACAGCAAAGCGACCACATGCAACACATATTGATCGTGGACCAACTGATATATTGGAGGTTCGCCTGGATAAGAAGGTTTGGTAGCGTCGTGCAAGGTCACTTCAACTCCGGGTCCGACGACGGAGGTCAATCCCGCCATACGGTCGGCCACCGCCAATTTTTCTGCAGCCGGTGTCACCCTGGAAGGCGGCAGGGTGTGGATGCGGGTGCGGAGATTGGTTACTTGGTTCTCTAAGATCTGGTTTTGTTCCACGGTGCGTGTCACAAGAAATGTTAGGATGCGTCCCTGCTGTACCCGAGTCGTGTTGTTCAGAAGGGATACCAAACGGATTTGCTGACTCAACCCCATGCCCAACACCATACACACCATGCCCAAGATTAAGCTCCACCGCCACGAATTGCCCATCGTCCGGCCTACCCACCCATCGCAAGTCCTGTAGATTTAAGTATACCTTGCTAAATTCGGCCGTAAAGGCCTGGACATGAAAGGGCGTAACTCAAAATTGTGAAATTCCTACGACCACGGTTGCTGGATACAGCAATCCACCCTATCAAGAAAAAAGCCTCGGCTTCCACGCCGGATAGCCCGGCCGGCAGAGACCTACTAATCCAGAGACCGCACAGCCGTGACGAAAGCCCAATGGGAGTATGTCCATGGCGAATCCTACTATGTCTCGTGTCACCACTGTTCCTGACACGTAAATCCGGTGCGTTATCTTCACTGGACGCCCGGTATCACGTCCGTGCAAACGAGCTTCCCTAGACGGTCGCCAATACCGCCCAAAAACGGTACCAAATGGCTAGTGATGGTACTACAATGGGTTCTCGTGAGGGTCTTGCTGTCAACAACCGCTCCTTAACCCGGACGTTTTGGTGTCAATACAGGGGAATCGTGCCATACCCCACCTTAACCTGGTAGCTTGACTGATCCCCAGTTTTTCCCACTAAAATGAAATTTTGTGCCAGCCGAACTGGTTCGGTCATTGTCTTCGCGCCCCACGCGGGGCGCCTCCGGGATGTCCGGCATGACTTCACGGAGAGAACGCCTAAACCCCAGGCGATGCTCGATTCGTCTGCTGGAGACGAATCGGAACGCGAGGATGGTGGACGTGGTCGGAATTTACGGTGCGGTCTTCAGACCCCGAAGCCGGACGGGTGGAATGCGACGGCACAAGTCGCGCACGGTGCGGACCAGGGGGCGCCACAACGCATGCGTACGAGAGTCTTTGACCGTATTGGCACGCCACTCGCGAGCTTTGCCCGTGGTTTCCATGGCCCACCCAGCGACATTCAACCAATAATACGCCCTCGCAAACGCCAGGAGCAGGCGATCCCACCGTTTTGGCGTACTCAACGTCACGGCATCCAAATGACATCTCTCATAGTGATCATTCGTCTGATCTTTGAACCATTCTTCCGTGGTAAACCGTTGGCCATAGGCTTGACGCGGCCTGCCTCCCAGTCCCGCAATCCGGCCAACACCACGAGATACCAGGGACCATGAAACCCGGGTTCCACGTACACAATGACCCGGCACGCGTAGGCGTTGTCCCGATAACGCCGCCCATAGCGAACCGGGGACAAATCCTGCAGTAACGGGCGCTCCCGGGCATAGCCATACAGCGGGCACCAGACAGGATCCACACGGCTCCTTTGGTGCGAATCACCCAATCCCATCCGAGCGCATCCAAGCATGGAAGAGGTCGACGGCGGCGAAGCCCCGATCGGCCACCAGAATGGGATGACAAGCGGGTGGCATGTACGCGGCCACGCGCTGACACAAGGCCACCGTACGGTGATCCAGCCTAAGGGAATCGCGTGACCATGGGTCCGCCCATTTAAGGACAAAATTTGACGCTTACGGGATTCTGATGGCCGTGCATGCGGCATGCCTTCCGCGGTGCAGTGCTACCGGGAGACTTCGGCATCAGGGTGCCCAAGTCCTGTTTGCGACGGGGGTTAGGCCGACTTTTTCAGCGTTCTCTTATCGGGAACGGACAAACCGCGCGGCATTGAGCGCCCACAAAGTACTAACCACCTCTGCGGGTCCATACCACGCGAGCCCATCAAACCCAATCAGCCACCACGCCCAATTCCAGGCAATAATAGCTACCGCAACGCCTAAAGCATAAGCCTTCGGGAGAAACGACAGCGCAGCTGGCAGAAATAGATCCAGGTTGGTCACGCTCAAAATCATCACCGTGCGTTCGGTAAGAGGGTTATAGGGATTTTGAGCAAAGAGATAGACAGTCACCACGCTTGCCAACAGCGCGCAATAATAACGTGCCACTTATCAACCATCGAAACGCCACTTTTTCCATACAGACCACCTTCCTCAAAAAACATGGTCATCATGATTCGTCACAACCAAAGTGCGCTATATTCGATAGCCGAGAAGTAGCCCCGAAAAGATCCATTGAGCGGCGTCGCGTCGGAGATGATGCACGGGAGCTATCGATGGTTGTTATCACCGGTTTGTCTCGGCAGCGTGCAAGACAAAATCGCGAAACATCGGATGGTACAACGTATAATGGCCTCGATCCCGTTTAGTCACCAGTCCCTTGCGCACCAATCGCGTAACCAATCCCGTGTTAATTGCCTGGTGTTGGCCCTGCACAATCGCGATCAGTGTTTTTTGTTCGCCAGATGTGGCAGCATTCCAGTCATCACTAAACTTGCCATGTTCTAGACGCCCCAATACGGCAGGCCAAATAGCTTGCATCTGCATAGGGCCCAGACTGGTCCATTGGGCGTCTTCGGCCATTTGATAGCCATAATGCATGGCATAAGTAATAAAATACGGATGGCCTTGGGTTTTTTCCCATAGCCATTCAACGGCGGCATCAGTGATTGTGATGGGACTTTGGATGGCTTTGAGTGGATCGCGGATCGCGTCTTGAGCATCCTCCAGTGTGAAGGCTGATAGCGGCAAATGTTCAAAAAAGCGAGTAACCGGTTCAGATACATCACGAATCTCGCTAAAAAGGTCTGGCGGCCCAGTAATCACCAAGGCATACCGTGCTTGATAAAGATGCAAGTCTTGGAATATCGCCCTCAATAGCATGAGAGATTGACCGTCAATCATTTGCAATAAATTCACATCATCCAGTACGATTAAGATTGCAACACCCCTGGGGTGAAACACCCGCTCCCACAGTTGTAGCAAAGACGTTCGTAAAAACTCAGCAGCACTAACTGTACTCACAGGACTTGAGGATCGCGAACGAGAAACCGTCACCCCCGGGATGCGAATTTCTAATGACCAATGAGCCAGCTCTTCCTGCAGTTGTTGGTCCCAGCCAGACAACCGAAGGGCTTCATTGCGGACCGCATCAACCAGCGCTGTGCAAAATCCCATCATCGACCCAAACCCTGTGGTACAACTCATAAAAGCCATCCCGATGGAATGCTCCGATGTCGCCTGTGTGAGATAGCGAAGCTGATGCACTAAACTGCTCTTACCAATGCCCCATGGCCCTAAGATGGCCGCATTATAGGTACCCAAGCTATCAGGGGCAAGACTAGGAATCAGATCACGTCGAAACCATGCTTGTTCATGTTTGCGATTAGCAAACAGTTTACCTTCGGCAGGCTGATAAGGGTTAAATGGATTTTGCACTGAATGCTGCCCCCCCGACGAGATTAAAATGACTTGCTACAATTGCTACAAAACGCGAATACCTTGTAGTAATTGTAGCATTTGTTGCATTGCTGATCAATCTCGGGTCCAACAACGGCTGCGGATGAGGGGGATATCTGAATGCCGGACCTGATTAAACTTTCCACCGGTTCAGGCGGCTCTGCACGGTTAGCATTCGATGGCTGCTATATCGTAAGGCTAGCGCGTTGCAAGCAGCGAATGGCTATCTTGTTTACCGCACGATTCCCCGGTGTTTTTTCGCAGACTTATTGCAATTCGGAGTACAACGCAACCGAAACACACCGCAGGCGATGGGACATTGGCACCATACCTCATCAGAAACATACGCCCACGCAAAGACCAGGAGCAGGCGATCCCCCGTTCCGGCGTACTCAACGTCACGGCATCCAAATGAAATCCCTCATAGTGATCATTCTTCTGATCTTTGAAACATTCTTCCGTAGATGAGGCGGCCTGCCTCCCAGTCCCGCAATCCGGACGACACCACGAGATGCCAGGAGGAGCCGCTCAGGAACTGGGGCACCGCACCGATAAAATTGGTAGTAGTTGGCAGGGATAAAATGGGGGATTCCCGCGCGCAATAGTTTTTCTATACAGAAACGACGGACATTAAAACTAGGGATGGGCTGGCCAGGCAGCATTATGGTAGCACCGAACGGCCGAAGCCTTAGCAGCAGACTGTTACAAAGTCGTGACGTCAGCCCCTAGTTGGGATAATCGCTGTGCCAAATTTTCGTATCCGCGTTCAATAACCTCCCGGCCTTCAATGATAGTTTGGCCATTGGCTCCCAGCCCTGCCAATATTAATCCTGCCCCTGCCCTAAGGTCCATCGCCGTAACCTGGGCCCCGTACAGTTCATGTCCGCCGTAAATTAACGCAACCCGTTGGTCAGCCGCAATTTGGGCACCCATCCGTCGGAACTCTCGCGCATGCCCTAACCGATTTTCAAACACTCTCTCCGAAATCAGATGGACACCAGGTACTTTGAGCAAAAATGCCATAAACTGCGGTTGCAAATCCGTGGCAAAACCCGGGTAGGGATTGGTATGCAAAGATATCGACATACGCCGATATTGCTTTGGAGCAATAATCTCAACTGTTTCCGCATCAACTTCTCGAACTTCCACCCCCACTTCTCGCATGCGGCCCCAAAGTCCAGGAAGATGATCCACCAGACAATTTTCCAGACGCACCTGGCCTCCCGTCAAGGCTGCGGCCAGAGCAAAACTGCCGGCCTCAATCCGATCGGGAATAATGGTATATTCGGTGCCATGCAGTGTCTCCCGACCTTCAATGCGGACATCTGATGTCCCAGCCCCGCGTATAGTGGCACCCAACGTCTCTAAAAATTGCGCTAAATCCACAATCTCTGGCTCCATTGCTGCGTTTCGAATCCGCGTCTCGCCACGGGCCAATACGGCTGCCATCATGATGTTTTCGGTTGCGCCTACCGAAGGATAGGACAAATGCACTTCGGTTCCGGTAAGCCCGACAGTCTCCAACAATAGTTGGCCGTCCTGAGTGCGGCTTTGGGCACCCAATTTCGTCAACCCATTGACATGTAGGTCGATGGGCCTATCACCAATATTGCAGCCGCCAGGTTGAAAAGCAACAGCACGTCCCAACCGCGCCAGCAAGGGTCCTGTTACAAAAAGAGAGGCGCGCATTTGTTGCATTAATTCAGCAGGCACTACATATTGATTAATATGGCGTGGATCGATAATTAGTTGAGAGTCTTCCCACCAGACCCGTGCCCCTAGCGCCTGGAGGACTTGAATCATGACGTCAATGTCCCGAAGGCGCGGTACCCCGTCTAAGATCACGGTGTCAGACGCCAATATTGACGCCGCCATAATGGGAAGTGCCGCGTTCTTTGATCCTTTTACTCGCAGGGTTCCCTCAAGCCTTCGCCCTCCGCGTACCACAAATTGTCCCATGTCGTATTGGCTCCTCCCTCTCCCGGACCAATCCAGCGCACTTCTGGCCGCAATATCACACCGGTGGCTTGATACACCACGCAACGAATTCGGCGCATTAACCGCAAGACATCGATAGCCTTGGCCCCTCCACGATTAATGATAAAATTAGCATGCAACGATGACACTTCGGCTTCATTTTCTCGCCACCCTTTGGCACCGACGCCTTCAATGAGCCTCCCCGCAAATTCCGGCAAGGGATTTTTGAATATACTGCCGGCATTGGCTTCTCCCACGGGTTGGCTTTTAAGACGATAGGCCATATAATGGCTCATCGTTTCGCGAATCCGAGCGGGATCTCCGGGGCTAAGCTTGAGACTTGCGTTCAATGCAATCCAAGGAGTTTTTTGAAATCGGCTCTTGCGGTACTCGAATTCCGCTTCTGATGCAGGAATTTCCCGCACCCCGTGGAACGGATCCCATACCGTGACACGTTCGACGATAGCTACCATGGACGATCCATGGGCGCCCGCATTCATAACCAACGCCCCACCAAGAGTACCCGGGATGGAGATAGCAAACTCCAATCCGGTGAGCCCGGCGCGAGCTGCAGTGTGAGCCAGCTTGGTCAGCAGAACGCCAGACCCAGCAGATAGATATGGCGCCTCCACCCCAATCGATTTAAGACCTCGTGCGGTGGAAATCACTACGGCATCTAAACCTTGATCAGACACCAAGATATTGGTGCCTTGCCCAATGATGAAATAGGGAATATGGTGATCACGAACCCAATTAAGTGCACGCACCACAGCCGGCTGTGATTCCGGTTCAACGAAAAATCTCGCCGGGCCGCCAATCTTAAAGGACGTATGACGCCTTAAGGGTTCGTCTTGCCGCACTGATCCGATATCCAACTCGCCTAATTGGTCAATAATTTGTGAGGCATTCACTAGCGCCTCTCCTCCTCACACTCGCGCCGCTTGCAAAATGGCATCCACGACCTTGTCTTCCGCTTCGGGATCAAAAAGGCTTTGCACATTTTGACCCATTTGGCTCCTCAAATCGCTATCCACCAAAACTCGTTCCAATATCGAGGCGCCACGCCTTGGCAATTGTGGCTCCGGCACCAGGTACCCGGCTCCGCGTTTGACCAACACCTCGGCATTGCGCGTTTGATGATCCTCGGATACATTTGGTGACGGCACTAATATTGCGGGTAAGCCAAACGCCGCGCAATCAGCCACACTCATCGCTCCGGCGCGACCAAAAAATATATCCGAAGCACGTAGATACTTTTGTATCTGATAAAAATATTCGACCACCTGCACCCGGTTAGGGTCCAATCTCATTGGGTCGAGTTGCGCCTTGATCTCTTGATAATAGCGTTTCCCAGTCATCCAAAAAATTCCCCAATTTTGTTCATCATTTAGCCGGCTTACCCATGAGAGCAAAAATTGATTCAGCGCTTTGGCACCTTGGCTGCCGCCCGTAGCCAATATCACCACCGCATCTCTCGGCATTCCCAACTCGTCTCGAATTGTCGCTTTAGAGGCAGTCACAGAAATTGTCACTGGGTTCGCCACCACCGTCAGGGGAGCTCTAGGAGGAAAGTTGGACTTTGCCTCTTCAAAAGGTACCAAAACTTTGGTCGCATGCGTCGACAGTTTGCGGTTGGTAAAGCCCGGCCACACGTTTTGTTCTTGCAACACCAGGGGAAGATGCAATATTACGGCCGCCAGTCCAACCGGGCCGGAAACATAACCGCCAGTACCTACTACTACCGAAGGTCGATACCGTGACAGCACTATCAGCGCATCGCGAAGCCCGCGGACCGCAGCCATAGCGCCGTTTAATTTCGCTTTCCATCCCCGAACCAATAGACCCCTGGCATGAATCGTTGCAAACGGAATCCCGGTTCTGGCCACTAAGTCCTTCTCCAAGCCATGGTCTGTTCCGATATAGAGCACCTCAAGATCAGGATTGCGTCGCCGCATGGCATCAATAATGGCCAATGCCGGATAAATATGACCTCCGGAACCGCCTCCGGTTACCACCATTTTCACTTGCATCGCTCCCTGCTGCTTATGCCACGTTTTGGGGAACACTCCTAGCGTATGCAATTGGTCATATTGCGTTCCTACTAATATTCAGCAAGATGCCGACGCCAGCTAGACTCAACACCAAAGAGGAACCACCGTAGCTAATAAACGGCAATGTAATCCCAGTCACCGGAAGAGTAGCCGTAACCACTCCAATATTGATTGCCGCTTGAATCGCAATCATCGTAGTAATGCCCGTAGCCAAAAGACTAGAAAACAGGTCGGGTGCTCGCATCGCTACACGATAGCCACGCCATGCCACTACCAAAAACAGGATTACCACTGTCATCGTGCCCAACAGTCCCAATTCTTCGCCTAATATGGCAAAAATAAAGTCGGTAAACGACTCCGGAAGAAATCCAAGCGCTTGCCGAGAGTATCCTAACCCTACGCCTAAAACTCCTCCAGAGCCGAGCGCCAACAATGCCTGAATGGTATGGAATCCTACACCTAGGGGATGCTTCCAAGGGTCAATAAACGCGAGTAGTCGCTGTCTTCGATATTGCTCCCCTAACATGGCCCAAGCCAAAACCGGGGTGCCAACGGCCGTCAGACCCAACAAGTGTTTCTTTTGCAGCCCTGCTACGAACAACATGACGAAAAATGTTCCGGCGATGGCAATAGTAGTTCCCAGATCCGGTTCGGCCAGTACCAGTATAAAGATCAGGCTGGCAAGAAGGAGGTGGGGCACTACGCCATGCCAAAAATCATCCAACCGATCTTGATGCCGACTAAACAAGTGGGCAAACATAAAAATCATCGCCAGTTTTGCCAATTCCGAGGGTTGAATTTGCAAAGAACCCACCCCAAGCCAACGCCGAGCCCCATTGATTTCAATCCCGATATGCGGTATTAAGACAAGGACCAAAAGGGCAACGGAAACCCCATACAGTGGCAAAATAAAGCGTTTGTAGCGCCAGTAATCGATGCGCGACGCCACTGCCATCACTAAAATGCCCAGGGCCGCCCAGACCAGTTGATGTTCTAAATAGTAGTAGGGTGAGCCAAATTGGTGATATGCCGTGTCGGCACTCGCGGAAAATACTATGACTGTACCAATCGCTAATAGCGATAGCACTGCCCCAACCAGAATATAATCTATGCGTTGTTTCGCTTGTAACATCGCGTTTCTCCCACCCCGCAGCGTTACCACCAGGCCAACAATGCCCCCAAAATAGAAAACACCCAAAACACCGATACCACGCGTTCTTCCGGCCATCCACCCAATTCAAAGTGATGGTGGATGGGACTCATGCGGAACACCCTTTTCCCAGTAAGTTTGAAGCTAATTACTTGAATAATGACTGAGAGCGTTTCCACAACGAACAAAATTCCTATTAGTGGAAGCAATAAAGTTGTCTGACTCACGATGGCCAACCCAGCCAGCGCTGCTCCCAATGCTAGTGAACCGGTGTCACCCATAAAAACGCGAGCAGGATGCACATTGTAACGTAAAAATCCCAATAACCCGGCCGCCATCGCTAACCCTACCAGGGACACGGTGTTGTGGTGGAAAGCGACACCCCAGAATGTAAAAAACAGCATTGCGATGGCTGTGGCCCCGGCAGCTAAGCCATCCAGCCCATCAGTGATATTCACCGCATTGCCACTTCCCAAAATTGCCAATACCGATAGCGGCCCAAACCACCACTGGAGGCTGACCGTGCCCAATCCAAAAGGCAACACATAATTTTGGTCCAAATGCAACACCTGACCCACCACCCAGGTAAAAACCACGGCCAAGATGATCTGCAACAAAAGCTTTTCTCGCGCCCGAAGTCCCAACGGACGCTTTAAAGCCACTTTCAAAAAGTCATCGGCAAATCCCACCAATCCAAATCCCCAAATGAGAAATACCAGGGCCCAAGCTTCCAAACTTTGCCGATCAAAGATTGCCACGACTACCGGCAGCGGCAACAAGAATAAGATGCCCCCCATAGTGGGCGTTCCCTGCTTCTTCAAATGGGATTGAGGGCCTGCTTCTCGCACCATTTGCCCCAATTTCAGACGCGTCAACTGTGGAATTATCACGGGACCCATGCCGAAAGCGAGGGCAAATGCCACCAGCCCAGCAGCCCATAAGGTCATTGGGGGCCACCCCAATCCTTGAGCCAACGCACCAATTCTTCAAAGTGCATGCCTCGAGATGCCTTCAGGAAGACCACGTCATTGGGGCGTAATATGTGTTGCAGCAAGTGAAAGGCGTCCTCCAGAGTATCACAATGTTTCCCCAAGGACCCAGCGCCTTCCGCAATCTTCTGGCTACGTGAACCGATGGCGACCACCAGATCTGCATGATCCGCGGCGTATTGTCCAACTTCAAAATGGCCTTGGGTTTCTGCAGCCCCTAGTTCCAACATGTCTCCCAAAACAGCAACCTTTCGTCCAGAAAAGCTTTTCAAGACATCAATTCCGGCCTTCATCGAAACCGGACTGGCATTATAAACGTCTTCAAGCACCGTCATTTTCCCTATAGCGATGGGATGAATGCGAGATCGCTCTTCGTCTACATTTTCTACCCCACGAATGCCATCCGCCAAGGAAATCCCCAAAGCCTCCCCAATCAATAGAGCTGCCGCAACGTTGGCCCCATGGTGGATCCCAATCCAAGGTAAAACAACCCGCCACCGTCCTTGGTGATTTTCCAATTCAATTCGGGTATGCCCATTTTCTATTTGGGACGCAATTATACGCAAATCACAGTCGGCATGATGACCATACCATAACACGCGATGATCCGTCCTTTTCCCCAATTCGCGCACGCGCACATCATCGTAATTGAGTACCGCTGTGCCTCCCTCTATCAATCCTTCAAGAATCTCGCCTTTGGCCGCTTGAATTTCTTCCATCGATCCCAATTGCTCTAAATGGCTAGGGCCGATGTTGCTAATGGCCGCTACCTCAGGGGGAGCAATTTTGGTGAGATATTGGATTTCTCCGCGTTGCCGCATCCCCATTTCGGCAACAAAATGGGTCATCAAGTCGGATTCGCCAAAAAACGAGAGTGGCAAACCAATCGCCGTATTGTAATTCCCATGAGATTGTCCGGTATCATAGCGAGTGCGCAACACGGCTGTGGTTAATTCCTTGAGACTGGTCTTGCCCACACTGCCTGTAATGCCCACGACGTGAATGTGGCGGGCTAAAATCATCTGGCGCATCATATCATCCATTGCCTGGAGCGGATTGTCAGTCCTCAGCAATGGCCCCCCTGACAAGCCAAAGGTCGACTCAACCATTGCCGTAGCGCCCGCCTGCCATGCGTTTTCGACAAAGTCATGCCCATGGTGCCGTGTCCCTGGCAAGGCAATAAACAAACTGTTAGGCACCGTCTGACGGCTATCGATAGTCACATTCGCAACGATTTGTGCCGGGTCGACGTGTTCCGGGGAAGCTCCGGTCCACCCTATGATTTCCCCAAAAGTCATCGTCATCATGCCTTGCGCAACTCCTTTAACACTTGTCTCGCTACTTCTCGGTCATCAAAATGTATAGTAGCATCCCGGTATATTTGATAGGTTTCGTGCCCTTTGCCGACAATTAAGATCACATCACCAGGTTGGCCCCGGTGTAAGGCTTTGCGGATGGCGCGTTCACGGTCCAATTCCACTTCGTATTGGCCATGTGATTGCTCGACGCCCTGCGCTATCTGGTGAATGATGTCCATCGGATCTTCGGATCGGGGATTATCCGCGGTCAGCATGACCCAATCCGCCAATTCCCCTGCCACTTCGCCCATCATCGAACGCTTTCCCCGATCTCTGTCACCGCCGGCGCCAAACACCACGCCGATGTGCCCCATGGCAAATTCACGCGCCGTTTGCAATACATTTTTTAACCCGTCTGGAGTATGCGCGTAATCAACGATTACAGTAAAGGATTGGCCCTCGTCAATCCTTTCGAAACGTCCCGGAACACCTGGATACCGCGCCAATGCTTCTGCCATTTTCCGCGGTTCCAATCCCCAAACGTACCCCACAGCTAACGCCGCCAACGCGTTAGACACGTTGAATCGTCCTGTCATGCCAAATTCGATCGCTTGATTTTGCCCATCTGGGAATTCTACCAAAAATTGCACGCCGCGGCTGGCAATTTGTACCATACTGGCTCGTACATCCACACCATCTGAGAGCCCGTAAGTGACCACTGGCACATGACTTAATGCCATTAAACGGCTGGCATAAGGGTCATCCCCATTTATGACGGCAGCCATAGGCCCAGCTTTAGGAATCTCTCCAAGCCTGGTAAACAACAAAGACTTTGCTTGAAAATAGGATTCCAAGTCAGGATGAAAGTCCAGATGATCTTGGGTCAAATTTGTGAATACCGCCACATTGTAGGCTACGGTATCCACGCGTGACAGCACCAAGGCATGCGATGACACCTCCATTACCGCCGCTTTCATGCCACGGTCCGCCATATGTCTCAAAATACTCTGCAAATCTGGGGCTTCCGGCGTGGTCCGCGAGACTTTGAAACTTTCTAACCCCATCAACGTATGCAGCGTGCCAGTTAACCCGCAACTCACATCATTAGCTTCCAAGAGCGCACGAACAAGATGAGTCGTTGTGGTCTTGCCATTGGTGCCGGTGACTCCAACCATCCACAATCGTCGTGAAGGACTGCCAAAAAAGAGATCGGCCACTTTCGCCATGGCAGCACGCGCATTGGGGACAACGAGTCCAGGTTTGCCTTGAGGTATTGCCTCGGCCCGTTCCACAAGAAATGCAGCAGCGCCGTGGACCATAGCCTCCTGGCAATACAGATGCCCATCAGTGCGAAATCCTGGAATAGCACAAAACAGGTTGCCTGGTTCCACCGCCCGTGAATTATAGGCGATGCCGGTAATCTCGACATCAAGGGCGCCCACAGGTGTCACCTCCGTCAGTGCCTTGACCAGTTCTTCCAATTGCATCCGTTTCCCCCCGCCTTCAGCTTGGCTTTGTGTTCCCGCTACATTACCATAACAGTGGTTCCAGCTCGCACCTCGGTCCCGGCAACAATCGACTGCCGCTCTACGCGTACGACTGAGAACCCCCGAGGAACCAGGTTAAGACCCAACTCTAGTGCCAGCCGTTTCGCCGTTCCCAGTGGCAGTCCAACGAAGCTGGGAACCGCAACCCACTCTAGGTAGATTCTTGGATGACTCCCCAGCGTCAGTTGCAGCAGCGTGCCCGCAGGGCGCCAACCTCCATATTCAATTGATTGTTCCACTACCACATTTCCCTGTCCCGTAAATTGTACCGGAAATCCAAAGGCTTCGGCATCATCTTGCGCACTCACTGGGTCCAAATTTACCAGATTGGGCACCATTTGCAGCTCCCCAGTTTTCGGCGTTCGCATGAGTTCTGTGGGTTGAAGACCTAAGTGCTTAAATATATCGCGAGCTAGCCGGCCAAATATGGGAGCGGCAACCTGCCCTCCATAAAACGCCCCTACAGGTTCATCCACGTTGACCATAATGGCCACTTCAGGATTGGGCACGGGCCCAAATCCTACAAATGATGCGATATACACACCCTTTTCCACACGTCCATTAATCACCTTCTGGGCCGTCCCGGTTTTACCAGCCATCCTAAACCCAGGCACCTGTCCCAACTTTCCAGTACCTGAAGACACCACCGCAACCATCATATTTTGCACTAACTGAGCCACATGTAAAGATACTACTTGTCGCACCACTTGGCGATCAAACTGTTTTATTACTGTACCGTCTGGTTTTTTGATCACTCTTGCCAGGTGGGGCACTAACAAGGCCCCATCATTGGCGATGGCAGAGATCGCGTTGAGCAATGCAATCGGCGACACGGTGAGCGTTTGGCCAAACGCCATAATCGCCAAGTCCAACGCGGTCACCCGAGACGCCTTGGGGAAAATTCCCCGGGCTTGGCCTGGAAGGTCAATCGGTATGGGTTTGGAGATCCCGAATTTGTCCAAGTACTCGTAAAATTTGGCCACACCGAGCCCCAATCCTAAATCCATAAACCCTACATTGCAGGAGTTTTTGACGACCATGGCCAAGGATTCGGCTCCGTGGCCCTGTGGTCTCCAACAATTCACTCGCCGTCCCAACACAATTTTGAACCCGGGGCAATAGAACCCTGCACCTGGGCTGGTGGTCCCTTCCTCAAGCGCAGCCGCCAATGTCACGGGTTTGAAAATCGACCCTGGAGGAATCGCGTCGGACACCGCCAGGACACGATAATTTTTCGGATTGTAATCCCTAAAATGATTGGGATCAAAGGATGGACGTTGGGCCAAGGCCAGCAATCCTCCAGTGCGGGGGTGCATTACCGCGATACTAACCGACTTGGCTCCCGTAGTAATCATGGCTTGCTCGCAAGCACGCTCGGCCATCCACTGAATTTTTTCATCTAATGTCAATTCTAAGGTGTCGCCTTGTATTGGTGGCACGACACGTTGCCGCGCAAATTGAATGGTTTGCCCGGTCACATCATATTCTTCTTGAATACTGCCTGGCTTGCCCTGCAAATATTTGTTATAAACCATTTCGATACCGGCTAGACCCTGATTGTCAATGCCGGTAAACCCCAGTACTGGCCCTACCAAAGATCCTTCAGGATAATATCTCGCCGTCTCCGTCACCAAATAAATCCCCGGCAGTGCTGCCATCTGTCCTCGTATCTGGTCAAGCTCTGAGGTTGTTAAACGCCTTTTTACCCAAACAAACCCCTGGCGTCGTGACAATCGGCGCAACAACCGATCCATAGGCATGTTCAACATCACAGATAGCAGTGTGGCCTCGGAAATTCGATGTTTTCTCGTTTGAATCGGAATCGCATAAGCCGAGTAGGCGTGATGGCTGCCTGCCAGAAGATGTCCGTGACGATCAACAATATTACCGCGGAAGGCCGCTAAAGGCACTCCTCGGAAATGTGCAGATTCAGCTATTTTTTGTAATTTGGGTCCTTCAACACCTTGCACCGCAACCAAACGACCCAAGAGTCCGACATCGAACACCCCCACCAAAGCCAACACCAAAAAATTCCTGCGCTTCATCACCAACGTCGGGCGATTATCCATTGCAAGCAAGCCTCCTTGTTGCAGGACGGGCTGTTACTCACAATGCTTATGCATGGCACACATGCAACAGAACTCTATGGTTTGAAGGGCTTGGAACCATTGTCCGGACCCGCATACGGTTTGATGTTCCAATAGTGGAACATAAACTCCGCAATATGTTTCCACACAGGAGCCGACACTTGATCCCCATAAAACAGATTGCCGATCGGTCGGTTAATCATGACCAACATGATAAACCGGGGATTAGGCATAGGACCCATACCCATATATGACGCGATAAATAAGTTGTTGGAGGTCCGTCCATTGACAATTTTTTGCGAAGTTCCTGTTTTTCCAGCAATAATGTAGCCTGGCACCTGAGCCGGCACTCCGGTTCCTTGAGTGGCTTCCAGTGTCATCATATGCTGTATTTCTTGGGCTATAGCAGGCGAGGTGGTAACGGATTCCACTTTAGGTTTAACTGCCTTCACCACGGTGCCATTAGGGGACAGGACAGCTTTTAAAATATGCGGTTGCATCATGACGCCATTATTGGCTACCGCAGAATCCGCGGCAATCATTTGCATTGCGGTCGCGGCAAAGCCCTGTCCAAACCCGATCGTCGCCAAATCCACCGCATTGACTTGCTTCAACGGAATCCATAATCCAGGAGAATCACCGGGCAGTCCCACATTGCTAGGGTGATCGAAGCCAAATAGTTTTACGAAATGATATAAGCTTGCAGCTCCAACTTTTAGCGCCACATCCATAAACACTTGGTCTGAAGAAACCTCAAGCCCTCGGGTTAACGTTATCCAACCCCAGCCATTAGGATTCCAATCATTAATGCGGACTCCGTCGACAATTTTATAGCCAACCGTATCAAACATACTATTTGGCGTAAACAACCCCAGTGTCAGTCCCGCTGTTGCTGTGACTGGCTTGAAAATCGATCCTGGCGGCACCGGATCTTCTACCGCATAATCATCTAGCTCCAATGGGGTCGCATTGTAATAATTGTTTGGATTAAAATTGGGCCAGTTGGCCAGCGCAATGACCGATCCGGTATGTGGATTGAGCACAATGACCGTGCCATTTAAGGCATGAGCCCTCTTAATACCCCATTTCAACCACTTTTGGGCCACAGCTTCAATATTGGCATCAATGGTCAACTGCACGGTATCCCCAGGGACCGGCGCCTTATAGGCAAGCTGCCATTGTGGGAGCGGATTCCCGGCCGCATCGGTTCTTACCACCCAATATCCTGGCTTGCCAGCCAAAATTTTATTGTACTCGTATTCCACTCCGGCAAGTCCTTGGTCCTGAGATCCTACCATTCCCAACACTTGAGAAGCCAAAGTTCCGTTAGGATATTCGCGTCCGGTAGACGGTACCACCGAAATTCCCGGCAAATTTAGTGCAGAGATCTGGTGAGCCACAGAACTGGATACCGAACGCGCCAACAAAGCATACCAAGAACCATTACCCAATACCGAGGCCAACAACTTGGTTGAAAACGGCAAGTAATGAGAAAGAGTCGCCGCAGTGCTTTCCACCTGTTTTCGGGACGTCAAATATTTGGGGACAGCGACCACTTGATAGGTTGGGGTATCCATTGCCAGCACTATCCCGTTACGGTCCAAAATCTCTCCCCGGCTTGCCGGCAATGTAATGCGATGCACATGAATACTAGAGGCATAAGCATGAAGGTGGTTGGCGTCGGCCACTTGAATCATGACCAACCGTACCAGCAGCAATGCCGAAAACAAGGTGGTATACAGCAGCGCCAGTCGAGCCCGATGCCGCACCAGGGGCGTAGAGTGTTTCTTCATTTGGCAACTAATGCTTGCCGCAAGGCCAATATCCATTGCGACACGCGTCCATACCATGGAGTACTTTTGACAGTCTTTGGAGCAGCAATCTGAATGCCGGTGTGAACCATGGGCACCTTGAGATCTACATGATATTTCTGGCTATCAACTGCCAATATTTGGGGAGAACTTAATTGAGTCACCCTAGCTGCCAATACTTGGTTTTGTCGTGACAAGACCGTGTATTGAGATGACAAGGCATCGACCTGGTAGCCCATCACCAGGACATGAACAGCCAAAAGTGACGCCCCCAATCCCACTGCCCAAACTCCCATAATCCAAAACACCGTTTGGGCTAGCCCGTTAAATTTCCGACGGGGACGCGGCGTCATTTTAGGACGGAGTTTCTTTTCCCAAGTCCGCGCTAGATTTCCCTCTTTATACAACACATATTCATTTTCTTGCTGGTTGATCATTGAACTTCAACCTCCTCGGACCCGAAAACTCGAAATTTGTTATCTTTAGATGAACGATGTCGATGCGATGGGCACACGTATTTTTTCGGCATAAACATGACCGTTAGCTTACGGTAAAAGCACGTAATTTGGCTGAATGAGACCGCGGATTGCTGTCAATTTCCTCCAACGAGGGCGTAAGCGGTCGACGGGTCACTACAATCCCCCGTTGATTTTCCTGCCATTCCCGGAAGGTGTGTTTAACAATGCGATCCTCGAGCGATTGAAATGAGATAGCCACGATGTGCCCGCCGGGTGCCGCAACGTCCAGCGCAGCGCCCAGCCCTTGCTTCAATGCGGCCAGTTCATCGTTGACCCAGATCCTTAGCGCTTGAAATGTTCGGCGGGCTGGATGCCCTCCTGTTCTCCGCGCTGAAGCCGGAATGGCTGCTTTAATTACGTCCACTAATTGCCCCGTCGTGCGAATAGGCTCTTTTTCCCTTGCACTCACGATGAAGTCAGCGATGCGCGATGCCCACCGCTCTTCGCCCCATTCTTTCAGAGCCCGCGTAATATCTTCTTTAGGCTTCATATTTACTAAACGAAAAGCGGTAACCGGATTATCGGGATCCATTCGCATATCCAAAGGCGCATCCGCATTTTGGTAGCCAAAACCACGCGCTCCCTGATCCAGTTGTGGTGAAGAGACCCCTAAATCAAACAAGATACCCTGAACCGCACCTTTTTCATCGAGACTTAAAATATCGCCCAAGTTGCGAAAATTGCCGTGGCGTATAGAAATCCGAGAACTCCATGCTCCTAACCGATCGTGAGCTTGGGATATTGCCGCAGGATCCTGGTCAATGGCAATAAGACGGCAGTTGGGAAATCGCGATAGCAGCAAGTGGCTATGACCTCCTCCGCCTAATGTCGCGTCCAGATATAACCCAGACGGGTCTGTAACCCAGTGGGCCAAAACTTGCTCGGGCATCACACTCACGTGAGTAAATGTCACCAAGCCACCACCTCCCATCAAAAACCGAAATCTCCCATTTTCTCTGCAACGTCTTCATAGCCTGCTTGAGCGGTGGATTGGTACTCCGTCCATCTGTCAAGTGCCCACAACTCCACGCGGCTGCTAACTCCAACGAGCACTACATCCTTTTGCACTCCGGCAAATTCCCGCAGTCGAGGAGGAATGGTGATGCGAAATTGGCGGTCCACTTCCACGTCTTGAGCTCCCGCGAGAAACAGTCGTTGAAAAGCTCGCGCATTAGCATTTGTCATTGGAAGTGCCCTTAACCTCTCCTCCATTTTGTGCCATTCGTCCATGGCATAAAAAAACAAACAACCATCAAGTCCTTTAGTCATGACAAAATGATCTTGGAGATCGTCACGAAGCCGAGCAGGAAGGATGAGACGGCCCTTATCATCCAAGGCATGAAAATATTCGCCCATCAACACTCCCCACTCACCTCCACTTTCCCTCCATTATCCTCCACTTTACTCCACTTGAGGTTTCGCTTTCAATGTTTAAGGTTCCTGCTTTAAGAAAAAAGTTTTTGATTACAAAAACTGGGAATAACTGACCACATAATTGGTGAGGGCGGAAAATTCCAGGAGATTGCCACTAAATTTGGCAACAAAACAAAATTCGTTGACACTACTCAACACGATCCGTATAATGAGAAGTCGTTGTGGGGGCGTAGCTCAGTTGGGAGAGCGTCGGCATCGCAAGTCGAAGGTCAGGGGTTCGACTCCCCTCGCCTCCACCAGATGAAAGATTTCTCTCCTGGGAAACCTAAGTGATCCGCGATCCCAAGCCAAATTTCAAAGATAGTCATAGTACTTATTGCCATACCAACTGGTTGTCTAACATTTTCCAGTGACAGGCTCTACTGTCGACACTTTGTTCATTTTCCTTGACAGCGACTTTTTCATAGAGTACCTTTTCATTAATCGATGATTATCGATGGAGGAAATGATGGACCTAGTCAAGATCTTCCGAGCCTTAGGACATGAGGTGCGTTATGCACTGTTTATGCAGCTTATAACCGGAGCGGGAACAACTTCTTGTTGCGATGCGATTGCTCCCGACGAAGCTGCTTGTTGTGTCGTGGATTTCACCCGAACCCTGCCTTTATCCCAATCCACGATCTCCCATCATTTGCACATACTCAGTGAGGCAGGTTTAGTGACCCAAGAACGTCGAGGTACCTATAGTATCTATGCGGTTAATGAACAGGCCCTCGTCGCTCTACAGTTTTTTCTCGACGAAGCCAAAATCTGCCGGGGTATCGGATCGACCCATCCGATTGCTCTTCAGCCCGACCTCTGACTCTTTTTTTGCATCAATGCATCGATATCTGTCGATTAATTTTGTTTAAGGGAGGCATTTTAATGGAATTACTTAATCCAGATCAAGTCCGACAAGCGGTTCGTCAGAACTATGCCGAGGTCGCCCAACGCGGAAACACGTGTGGCTGTACCGCTACTTCCTGCTGCTCAGATGAATCAACTCCGTCGATCGAAATGATTTCGTTGCAATTGGGGTATTCTTCAAGCGAAATCATCAATGCTCCCGAAGGTTCAAATTTGGGATTAGGATGTGGCAATCCCCAAGTAATTGCCGCGATCCAACCAGGAGAAACTGTCATAGATCTGGGGAGCGGTGCCGGATTCGATTGTTTTCTAGCGTCGCGCCAGGTCGGAAATTCTGGACGTGTGATCGGCGTCGACATGACCCCTGAGATGATCCAAAGAGCCCGTGGCAATGCCGCACGGGAAGGCTATAACAACGTAGAGTTCCGACTGGGCGAAATCGAGCATCTGCCGGTCGCCGACGGGTTTGCCGACGTTATCATCTCCAACTGCGTCATTAATTTATCTCCCGACAAACCCCAAGTGTTCCGTGAGGCATTTCGTACGTTAAAAGTCGGTGGCCGTTTGGCGATTTCGGATGTGGTGGCCAGTGCGGTACTGCCGGAAGACATCCAGCGCGACCTTGAATTATTATCGGGATGCATCGCTGGCGCAGCCCTGATTGGAGATATCGAAGAGATGTTGAAAGATGCCGGATTTGTCAATATTCGTATCACCCCGAAGGATGAAAGCCGCGACTTTATTCGAAACTGGTCCCCAGGCAGCAACGCCACCGACTATGTCGTATCGGCCACAATCCAGGCCGTAAAGCCTCCTGAAGCAAGCGGATTCTCCCAAGACACCGAGTGACATCGGCTTTACTCGCAAGGGGTAGGCCAAACCCCCGCTATCCGGTCGCGCGAAGCAGTCAGGCATACGCTTGCCCCCTTATATGGCGATCCAGCGCCGTATAAGGGAGCAAGCGGGGGTTTTCCAGCGGCCAACGCAAGATTTCTGCAAACGTAGATTTTGGCCCGCCTTCAGCAACGAATGGCTGGCACGGCTGTCGAATCCATTTGGGTCAGACCCCACGCAAATGGAGCTGCCAGGAGCCGTCTAGGCATCGTCCTCATATTGGGAAACCACTGCGAGAGTTTACGGTATCAACGGTGACAGACCCTATGAGTTTGGTTGCCAACTCCCCAAAATTTGCGACCCCAAGGCAAGCTGGTGTGCAGGCACCATGATATGAATCCCGCGATACTGCCGTGACTGGTGAAAAACTCCGTAAAAGTTAACCAGCCGTATGCCATGTTGCGTCGTGAATACTTGCCATTCCACCATTCCCGGCTGGGGACTAGCAATCCGTTTTACAAAATTTCCCGGGCTAAAGGGAATTTGCCGCGAAGAAACAAGCCACAGGCAAGTTTGCCGGTTCTGTAATGGAAAATAGAGTTGCTCGGCCTGGTTCACTTGGTGGAGATTCCAGCTTCGCGGGATGGTTGCTGTTTGGAATCCATCTCCTACGGTTTGCCAGGTTCCCCCTCGCGTTCCTAGAAATGCTACCAACACCACAGCTACAAGAGCTATTACGCCTGCAGTCCACCACATCGCGTGTCTCATGGGTTCATTGTAACCGGGAATCCTTTGCTCACAGTAATTATCGCAATTATTTCATTTTAAACCTCGCCCCATTTCGTTAATATAAGGGGCGTCCGCTGGTCAAAGCCATTACAGTGTAAAACGCACGGAATCCTTCTAGCACCGTCGAACTTTGATAAGACACGGTTCGGCCATCCACACGCTCCATTCCCGGACAATACATGGCACGGTCCGCCATATCTGCCGTCATCAGCGTAATCTCCCATTGCGCCGGATTGGACACCTTGAAGGGTTTCAACTCTGAGCGGCGAAATCGGGCTAACGCATCTTTCACCCCCGAAGCCAATCGGCTCGAGGTTTCTGATGTTGAATATAACTTGGCAGAATTGCGACTGACTCCCTCTTTTACCATTACCGTCACGGCTTCAGGCAGCAGTTCTCCTGCCTCTAGGCACAATTTGTCATCTCCGCTTATCATCGCGATAGGTACTCCAAAGTGTCCTGCTACCGCAGCATTTATCCCGGTCTCCCCTACTTCTCGGCCATTTAACCGTACCCGAAAAATTTGCCCGGCATATGTATGATCCATTACCGCCGCAGCAGTCCCGGCCTTTGCATGATACCCGACGAAAAGCCCTACATCGGCGTCTGCCGTCCCTTGATTCATGGACCAGGCCTTCGTGCCTCCGGATATGAGCCGCACGCCATCCGGAATTTGGTCCCACATGAGGTTGACCATACCATCATGGGAATCATTGACAATAATTTCGGATACGTCCGGCTCAGATTTCAAAGCCGCCAAGACCGTATGCAATTCACTCATCAGAAACTTTCGCCCCGTCTCATACTGCAGTTCTCCGGGCAATAATTGGGATCTCTCGACAATACCACTGATTCCTTCCATATCTACTGATAGCCAAACTATCATCGGTGCTCCCCCTCGTCGTATGGGTTGTAACCCAGTGGCCGGGGCACACGGTAGCGTTCCAGGGCAGCACGCCCAATCCACACACCCTGATCCTCCAACTGTACCCCGGCCATGACCACTAAATTCCCATCAAACTCTCTTATAGGCCACGATGCCTCCAATGCCAAGGGATCGAGCGACACCTGAACCGTTTCGCTTCGTTCTCCGTTCACGGTTCCAGATGCATCAATGCGCCAGTGTCGCAAGGTTTGGGTTTGTGGCATGTGAAGTGAAATATGCAAAATTTCTTCGGGACGCATGGGTCTTTCCCATTGTATCCGAACGTGCTGCTCGTTGGCGAGGATGGCCCAGGACACCTTGTTAATAGGGCTCTCCTTTTTGAGATAACGTGTCCAGTGATTCCTAGCGGGTGTTGGCAGGGTGAGCCAATGTCCCATGGGCATATCGGCTATCGTCTCCTCCAGCAGCACCTCCGACCGCCGGGCAAATGCCAGCATAAAGGGTTTAATTAACTCTACCTGACTTTGATACGTCATGAGAGCTCGCCGTTTGCGATCCACATTGTCGGCATCATAGACAAATTCCCGCCAACGCCCAGGGTGCGATTGGGACAATACGTGCGGAGCCTTTTGATGCAGACGAGGACGAAAAGCTAGCGGCAAAGGCCAAGCCGGCCAGTGCACTAAATAGCTGAAATGGTGCACTGGGTTTGCCAAATCAGTTCCCGCCAAACGGGCAAATGCTCCGGTCGCCCAATGATCAGGATGTTCATCATAGGCACTAGGCGACACAATCCAAGTAGGGTTCAATTGAACCAAGAGTTGACGCAGCAAGGTTAGCAGCGTCCGCCCTAAATATGGGGATTTTTCGCCATACGAATCAATGTATGGGGCGTAACACACTTTTGTGGTGCTGCTGCACATTGGTTCATTGTCCCAGTGATCCAAAAGGAGTCGATCCAGCCCCCCGTCAGGAAATCCGAAAAAGTGCACATGATCAGCGCTTACCCCTAAGACCGCCATGGCATCGAGTGTCTCCCGCTTACGGCGATATCCCAAATTAATGTATTCCGCCGCGGTCACATCGAACGATAAATAGTAGCGTTCAGCATCTTGGACAAATCCGTCACCCATAGTCAGCAAAATTACATCGACGGTATTGCCGTTTTCTACAAAATGGCTTATCAATCCCCCAGCACCCAAAGCTTCATCGTCAGGATGAGGAGCAATGACCACCAGATGCTCCGCTTTAGGGTTCGATGGTGAAAAGGGGATCCTGGGCATTAACCGCCCCCCCTTTTTGCACTTGAATTGCACTAATCCGTCCCGCAACCGGTGCGGTGATTTCGTTTTCCATCTTCATCGCCTCTAGGATGACGATGATTTGCCCCATCTCGACCACTTGTCCCACTTGGGCACGCACGTCCAACACAGCTCCTGGAAGGGGCGCCTCCACAATCACTGCAGTATCCGTGCTTGCCGTCTGGGCTCTAGCCACGGTCTTGGGCGGCACAGGCGTCTGTTGAACCGCGGCGGGTTGGGATACCTTAGGTGGTTCCATCTTCTCAACTGATGGAATCTCTTCTGCCTCCACCTCATACACTACCCCATTTACCGTTATGCGAAATTTCCGGACTGCCATTGGTTGTCGTCCCTTCTGCTCAATTTCTAAAGCCATCGCCACAGAGTCGTGCGTGGCCACGCTTCTCTAACACGTATTCTACCCGGATATATATCTATGTCGTCCCCCCACATCAGGGCCAATACTGCGGTGATGCTGGCCACCACTTGGGGGTCCCACTGCATATTCTCTAAACCTTCGTCTTCAGGTTTCATAAGGGAATGTTTCCATGCCGTTTTCGCGGCCGGTCCTCCTTCTTGTTATGCAAGCTCATTAAGGCGCGTGCCACATGTGCTCGTGTTTCGCTAGGGTCTATCACTGCGTCAATGTATCCGTGCTGTGCCGCCACATAAGGATTGGCAAACCGTTCTCGATATTCGACCGACTTGGCCTTGCGCGCAGCATCCGGATCTGGAGCCGAGGCGATCTCGTCTTTAAAGATAATATTTGCCGCGCCATCGGGACCCATCACCGCGATTTCGGCTGACGGCCATGCAAACGCCAAATCGGCCCCCAGTGATCGGCTGCACATCGCTAAGTAAGCGCCGCCATATGCCTTGCGTAATATTACCGTAACCTTTGGCACCGTGGCTTCAGCATAAGCATAAAGCACCTTGGCGCCATGGCGGATAATGCCGCCATATTCTTGTGCTGTGCCCGGCAGATATCCCGGGGTATCCACCAAAGTGACCACCGGGATATTAAAGGCGTCACAAAATCTTACAAACCTAGCAAGTTTGGTTGAAGCATTAATGTCCAGGGTTCCCGCCAATACCCGCGGTTGGTTGGCCACCACGCCAACGGAATGGCCTCCTATTCGCCCTAACCCCACTACCAAATTATCAGCGAATCCTTTCTGCAGCTCAAAAAAACTATTACGGTCCAGCATCGCCCCAATAGCTTGGATCACATCATAGGGTTTATTGGGATCTTGCGGCACCAGTTCCCGCAAGGAAATTTCAGCGCGGTCTAACGGATCCTGAATATCATACAGTGGGGGGTCCTCCAAATTATTGCTGGGCACATACGTCAGGTAAGTCCGTACCCAGGATAATGCTTCTGCATCGTTTTCCGCCGCTAAATGCGCAACCCCAGAACGGCGAATCTGGGCCACCGCACCACCAAGCTCGTCCGCACTGACGGTCTCCCCGGTCACTGTCTTGATAACCTGCGGTCCGGTGATAAACATTTGCCCGGTATGCTTGACCATAATAATGAGGTCGGTCAGGGCTGGCGAGTATACGGCACCCCCGGCACTCGGCCCCATTATCACCGTAATTTGGGGAATCACCCCAGATGCCCACGTATTGCGCTTAAAGATTTCACCATAGCCATTCAATGCATCGACGCCTTCTTGAATGCGAGCGCCCCCTGAATCATTGAGGCCGATAATAGGAGCGCCTGCCTTTAATGCCAAGTCCTGCACCCGCTGAATCTTGGCTGCGTGCATTTCCCCCAAAGACCCTCCAAGGACCGTGAAGTCCTGCGCAAACACGTAAACCAGCCGTCCATGAATGCGTCCAAATCCAGTAATCACCCCATCGGCAGGGGCGTTTGCGTTTTCCAGTCCAAAAAGCGTAGCCCGATGCTGCACATGGGCACCAATTTCCTCAAAGGTTCCACGATCCAACAAAGCATCGATCCGTTCCCGGGCAGTCCACTTCCCCATCTTATGCTGACGATCTATCCGTGCTGTACCACCCATTGCCTCAATCGCCGCTTGCCTTTGGTACAGTTCTTTCAACGGTGCCTTATTCACCCAAACCCTCCCCGTGCTGCACCAATTCCAAAAGAATCCCCCCCGTTGCGGACGGATGCACAAATGCAACCAAAGACTGATCCGCACCAGGCCGAGGTTCGGAATCAATCAGTTGCAAACCCCGTTGCTTCATGTCATTCAGAGTTTTTCGGATATCTGGCACCTCAAGTGCCACATGGTGTAACCCTGGCCCTCTCCGCTCCAAAAATTTCGCGATGGGTGAGGTATCGGCCGTAGGCTCCAACAGTTCAAACCGCCCTCCGTCAAATGGAATGAAGGCTACCGACACTTGGTCTTGAGTCACTTGTTCCCGATGCGCTACCTCAAGCCCCATCGCTTCATACACGGCGATCGCTTGGTCCAAACGCCGCACCGCAACCCCTAGATGATCCAACTTCATGGCTCTCAGCCTTTCTATAATACTGCAGGTGGTCGATACTGCCCGAAATGCCTTTTTAATACCCGAACCATTTCGCCTAACGTCGCATAGGCCTTGACTGCCGCCAAAAGAGGATCCAAGAGATTTTCTCCACCGACCGCCGCTCGATCTAGCCAGGCTAACGCGGTGTCGACCGCCGCCGGATCCCGTTGCTGCCTGATGTGGGCCAATTTGGCAATTTGCCGTCGCTGGAGTGCAGCATCAACCCGAAGTAAGTCGCGATGATCTTCATCATCCGTAACAAACCGATTAACGCCCACAATCACGCGCTGACCATGCTCAATTTTTTGTTGGAATCGCCATGCTGCATCTTGAATTTCACGTTGCACATAGCCTTGCTCAATAGCTTCGACAGCACCACCCAACTCGTCGATGTGCTGCAAGTAGGTTTTAGCCAAAGCTTCCAAACGGTCTGTCAGGTTTTCCACATAGTATGATCCCCCCAAAGGGTCCACCGTTGTGGTGACACCACTCTCATAGGCAATGACCTGTTGAGTTCGCAATGCTAATCGGGCAGACATTTCCGTAGGCAATGCCAACGCTTCATCCTTGGAATTGGTGTGCAGCGACTGGGTCCCACCCAATACTGCCGATAAGGCCTGCAATGTTACTCGGACCACATTATTGTCCGGTTGTTGCGCCGTCAGCGTAGACCCGGCAGTTTGCGTGTGAAATCGCAGTTGCCACGATCTGGGATCTTTAGCCTTAAAGCGTCGTTGCATAATATCTGCCCACAACCGCCGAGCGGCTCGAAATTTTGCCACCTCTTCAAAAAAGTCCATGTGTGCATTGAAAAAGAAAGACAATCGTGGAGCAAATGAGTCAACCGCAAGACCAGCCGCAATGGCTGCTTCTACATAGGCAACACCATTGGCTAAGGTAAACGCAATCTCCTGAGCTGCCGTAGATCCCGCCTCACGAATGTGATATCCGGAAATACTAATAGTATTCCAGCTAGGCAGGTTTTTGGCACACCACTGAAATGTATCGGTGATGAGCCGCATGGAAGGTTTTGGGGGGAAAATGTAGGTGCCACGTGCAGCGTACTCCTTGAGAATATCGTTTTGAATGGTCCCTGAAAGTTTTTCCAAGGGTACATGCTGTTTTTCTGCCACAGCCGCTACCATCAGCAGTAAAATTGCGGCCGGTGCGTTTATGGTCATCGAGACCGAAACACGGTCCAATGGAATTCCATCTAATAAGATCTCCATATCAGCCAAGGAATCGATGGCCACCCCAACCTTACCCACTTCTCCATCGGCCGCCGGATCATCGGAGTCATAGCCCATTTGTGTCGGCAAATCAAATGCCACCGATAATCCGGTTTGGCCTTGTTCTAATAGATATCGATATCGGCGATTGGATTCTTCGGCGGTCCCAAAGCCAGCGTACTGGCGCATAGTCCAGAGCCGCCCCCGGTACATCGTAGGATAAATGCCCCGAGTATACGGAGCCACTCCGGGAAATCCCAATTTGTCCAGATATGCCGAGGAATCCCAGTCTAGCGGCGTGTAAAGTGGATCTACAGGCATCTCAGACACCGTTTCAAATGAAGGCTCCTGGGATGGACTTTTTCTAACAAAGGGCTTTAATACGGCTTTATCCCACTGACGATACGCAGCGAGCAGCTCTTCTTTGGGATCACCCACGCGATTGTTGCCTCCTCCCCTTACCGCAGCCAGCCGCGAACCCGCATGGCTTGCGCAATGCGTTCCGTCGCCACTAAATACGCCGCCTTGCGCAGCGTGACGCCAAAGCGCTCATGCATGGTATGCA
>PXYW01000024.1 GCA_003023695.1 Sulfobacillus benefaciens
GCCGATGCCCCACGCACTCATGGGAGTGAACAGCAAGTGGCTCAAATGGTGAAGGTAGTACGGAAGATCGCTGATGATATAAACAGCTTTGTCTCCAAGGGCGCCGCCTAGTAGCATACTCCAAAGCAATTCCGCGACTTTGTGGGTTGGGTCTAATTGAGATGCCATGATTAGACCAACCGCTAATGCCGCCAATAGTGTTACCGTGCCAAGCGGTATCGGACCCAAGTAGGAAAATGCGGGCAGATACATATGCGTTACCCCCCTTGGCTTTGAGTTGCGATTGACAGGTCATGATCCAGCAAAGCCGGTGTCATGGGGCCAATCACTTTGGCCACTACCACCCCGTGGCGATTGATAAACAACGTGGTGGGCAAGGTGCTTATCAAATACTGGTTGAACACCTGGCCCGTCGTGTCATAATAAGCACGGTGGATATCGACGCCGGATTCCGTAAGCAGAGGAGTCGCTGCAGCGGAGGTATCATTGGTCACCAGTGCAATGGTGGCGCCGGGGAATTTCTGCGCAAAATCGGGCAACTCCATTCTGCAGGCGGGGCACCATGGTGCCCAGAAATTCAACAAACCCCCTCGTCCTTGAAACAGGCGTGGCAGGGATTGCGTTTGACCGGTACTGGAGATAACCTGGGATGCGGGCAGGGATTGTCCTACGCTAGCGGTAAATTGATGGGACTGGGTTGCCGGGCGAATCACAGCAACTAGCGCCAGCAAGACGGCCAACAGGGCCAGAACGTTTCGCCACCACAAGACGCGTGCCATTATAGCCTGTTCACCGCGGCTGTAACCCAGTTGGGTATAAGGTCGAACCAGCCAGTGATGAGCATCACTCCGAGAATGACCAGGAACGCACCGGAAAGTTTTTCGATCCATGGCAAATACTGACCTAGGCGTCGGGTCCACTGGGCTGCTTGACCCAAAAACACTGCGAGCGCAAAGAAGGGTATGGCTAGTCCCACGGCATAGCTGGCCAATAGCAGGGCGCCCGCGATAACGGTGTTGGAACGAGCTGCCAAGATCAAGATGCTGGCTAAAATGGGGCCAACGCAAGGCGTCCACCCGGCCGCAAACACAACCCCCAACAAGATCGACGACCAGCGTCTTCGGTTGGGTTTGAGGCCGATATGGGCATCGCGTTTGAAGAGTCCGATTTCGATGACGCCGCTGATTTCCAAGCCAAAGACGATAATTACCAGACCCCCCAATTCGGCGATCAGACGACGGTGTTGGGCGACAAATTGGCCAAGCGCACTAGCGCCTAAGCCTGCGGCAATGAGAATCAGCGAAAATCCCAAAATAAACAGCAAAGAATTTTGAATAACACGGGAGCGAATTTTATGATCCGCAATCGAATCGGGGGTAAGTGCAGTGCCTGCCATAGATGTGAGATAAGATGGAATTAAGGGCAGTACACAAGGGGACAAGACAGAGGCAAGGCCAGCAACAAAAGCCACGCCAATCGATACTAAGGACATAGCTCTCTACCCCCTGGTTCGGCAAACTACTGGTCATTATAGCATGGCAGTGCAAAAATACGGGAATGCGTTTGCTAGGCAGGATTGTTAGAGTTATTGTCGAAATATATCTAAAGAGGGAAAAAAGTGAGGTGGGTTCGTGATCCGATTGGAGAAAGTCAGTAAACGCTATCCGAATGGCCACTATGGCTTAGTTGATGTGTCACTGACAATCCGTCGAGGGGAATTTCTGTTTTTAGTGGGGCCATCGGGTGCTGGTAAGTCCTCGTTGATTCGTTTGCTGTACCGTGAAGAATCTGCCAGCCAAGGCGAAGTGTTTGTTGACCAATTTAAACTGTCAAGCCTGCGGCGCTCTCAAGTGGCCAGGCTTCGAAGACAGTTGGGGGTGGTGTTTCAAGATGTTAAACTCCTGCCGCAACGGACAGTTTATCAAAATGTAGCGTTTGCCATGGAGGCAGTAGGCGCGTCCACCCGGGATATCCACAAAAGAGTGCCGCAAGTGCTGGAACTGGTGGGGTTAAGTCGCAGCCGAGATAACTACCCCCACCAATTATCCGGGGGCGAGCAGCAGCGGGTAGGTATTGCCCGGGCTTTGGTTAACAACCCGATTTATATCATTGCTGATGAACCTACCGGAAACTTGGATCCAGAGACGGCCCGGGATATCATGAAACTATTTGTCGAAATTAATCGCCGCGGTGCCACGGTGATTATGGCGACCCATGCTAAAGACATTGTCAACCAGATGCAGCGCCGGGTGGTTGCAATTGAACAAGGCCGCATTGTGCGAGACGAGGTACGGGGTGTATATGGCTATGAATCTTAATGGTGTTGGCTATATTGTCAGGGAAACGGCGCGCAATTTAATACGCAATAGCTGGATGTCTCTAGCCTCGGTGTCCACGGTGGCTATTTCCATGTTTGTGTTGTCATTCTTTTTGGTACTGACCACAAATTTAAATCATGTCACTTCAGTTCTGCAAAGTCAGGTGGAAATGAAGGTATTTATTAACCGACAGGTACCGCGGTCTCAGGAACTGGCATTGCTCAAAAAAGCACGTCACTGGCCCAATGTGCGCCGCATTGATTTCTTTACCAAACAGCAAGCGGCAGCAAGCCTTAAACAAGAATTCCCTGACCAGCGGGACTTGGTGACTTTGATTTCTAAATCCAATCCGTTATTTGACGGCTATGACGTGTATACCTATAGGCCGCAGGCCATTCCGCAATTGGCGGCACGGTTTAAAAAGAAATCGATTGTCCACACGGTTGTCTATGAAGGCCAAGTGGTGTCTCGGTTGGATAAGTTGTCCAACATTCTTCGCTGGGTAGGCTGGATTGTGGAAGGGCTCTTGGGATTGGCCACCCTATTTATCATTGTCAATACAATTCGGCTCGCGGTGTTTGCCCGGCGCCGTGAAGTACAAGTCATGAAACTCGTGGGCGCGACCGATTGGTTTATCCGTTGGCCTTTCGTGCTGGAAGGGATGGTGCTGGGAATATTAGGCGCTCTTGTGGCCGATGTCGTGGTGGATGGGGGATATCGTTGGCTAACCGGGGTGGCGGCGGTAGCTCTGCCATTTTGGCCCCTGGCCTCACTACACAGTGTGATGTCAGAAGTTTTGATGTTTACCTTAATTGGAGGCGTCTTGGTAGGAGTGTTGGCGAGTTTGGTAGCCTTGCGACGCTTCTTGCGGGTGTAAGTGCCTACTTAACGGCAGACGTCCAGTCCCATCCATGTGGCATGATATAATGGGTCAGTATAAGGAGGGGCCACATGCGGCGACCAGGACTGGCAATATGGGCGGCAGTGACCGTCTTGTTAATGGCGGGTTCCTCTCTAGGAACTTGGTGGGCAACACAAAACGGGATATTGGGCGGCATTGCTGTGCCTGCCAGCATGCGGCAAAATGAAGAGTTCACGCGCTTTGTCCAGGTTTATGACTCGATTCGTAGTGAGACTATCTGGCATAATACCCCCAAGCAGCTATTGGCGGGTGCAATTACTGGGATGGTTAATACCTTGCACGATCAGTTTTCCGACTATTTTTCCTCAGCACAGAATCAGTCGTTCCAGGAATTGCTCAACCCTACGTTTGTGGGCATTGGAGTGGAAGTATCTGCTTCTGCGCCCCAATTGGTGATTGAACAAGTCTTTCCCAAGTCCCCTGCCTCTCGAGCTGGGCTAGTGCCAGGAGACATTATTACAGCAGTTAATGGCCAATTGGTTTCCCGGGTGGGCCCCGCCGCGGCAGTCAATATGATTCATGGCAAAGTGGGGACTCCGGTGCGTTTAACAGTGTCGGTTCGCGGCCAACAGAAGATTGTGGTGCTTAAGCGCGCTGTGATTGACGAACCGACGGTATACAGCTATATGATGCCGCATCATATCGCCTATATGAACATCGTGGAATTCGGCAATAATACCGGCGCTGAGGTGGTGGCTCAATTTCATCAGTTGGTGAAACAAGGCGCAAAAGGACTGTTGCTAGACCTTCGCGACAATCCGGGAGGGGAAGTCTCCCAAGCTTTAACTGCAGCCAATGTATTGGTACCGGCGGGACCAGTGGTATCCCTGCATTATAAAAATCCTTCGCAAGATCAGACGTTGGATTCCAGCGGGCCTGGCACTAAATTGCCAATTGTTGTCTTAGTCAATGGGGAAACGGCGTCAGCTGCTGAGATTCTTTCTGCCGCAATTGCAGAGCGACAAGGAGGTACTTTGGTTGGGACTCGGACCTATGGGAAAGGCATCGTGCAAGAGCTGATTCCCCTGGCCAATCATGCAGCACTGAAATTGACGGTTGCCAAATATTACACGCCCGATGGACAATATATTGAGCATAAAGGCTTAACTCCCAATGTCTACGATCCCGAGGCACCCAATGTGATTCCTTCTGATATTCCAGCAGAAGATCCCCAATTGGCCAAGGCTGTCGCTGTGTTGCTAAAGAAAATGGGACAATGAATTAAAGGAGGATCAAACATGGGCGTGTATCAGCTAGAGGCACCGTATGCCCCGGCAGGCGATCAACCGCAGGCGATTGCTGCGTTGTCCCGCGGGGTAGAACAGGGACTAAGGGAACAAGTGTTGCTGGGGGTGACCGGCTCGGGAAAGACTTTTACCATGGCGAACGTCATTCGCGATGTCAACCTTCCAACACTGGTGATTGCGCCTAACAAAACGCTTGCGGCACAGTTGGCAGGCGAACTCAAAGTGTTTTTTCCTCATAACGCGGTGGAGTATTTTGTCAGCTATTACGATTACTATCAACCAGAGGCTTATATTCCACAAACCGATCTCTACATTGAAAAAGACGCACAAATTAATGACGAAATTGATAAACTGCGTCACTCGGCGACATCTTCGTTACTTGAGAGGCCCGATGTAATTATTGTCGCTAGTGTTTCATGCATATACGGTTTGGGCTCTCCCGAAGATTACCGTGACTTGGTGTTGTCTCTTCGCGTTGGCATGGAACGCGATCGGCAAGCAATTTTGCGAAAGCTTGTCGACATTCAATATGACCGCAATGACGCCAATTTTGTCCGGGGGAAGTTCCGAGTTCATGGGGATATTATCGAGGTATTTCCCGCAAACCAAAGTGAACAAGCGATTCGAATCGAACTTTTCGGCGACGAAATCGAACGTATTCGGGAGTTCGACGCTCTTACTGGAGAAATCCTCGGTGAACGCGAGCACGTAGCGATTTACCCTGCTTCCCATTATGTCATGGGCAAAGATCGCCGGGGGCCGGCGTTGCAAAGCATCCGTGCCGAATTGCAAGATCGCTTGAAGGCTTTGCGTGAACTGGGCAAGGATTTGGAAGCTCAACGTTTGCAGCAGCGCACGGAATATGACTTGGAAATGCTGGAAGAGGTAGGATTTTGCTCTGGGATTGAAAATTATTCCCGCCATTTTACGGGTAAGAAACCCGGGGACCCTCCCTATACCTTGCTCGACTATTTTCCCGAGCGATTTTTAACCATTATTGACGAATCCCACGTGGCAGTACCGCAAATTCATGGCATGCATGCCGGAGATCGTTCGCGCAAGGAGAGTTTGGTGGACCACGGCTTTCGCTTGCCGTCGGCCTTTGACAACAGACCATTGACATTTGATGAGTTTCACGCCCACCTGTCTCATGTTGTCTATGTTTCGGCGACTCCAGGACCCTATGAACGAACGGTTGCTCAGCAGGTGGTAGAGCAAATCGTGCGACCTACGGGACTGCTCGATCCGGAAATTACCGTGAAGCCGACGAAGGGGCAAATTGATGATTTGTTGGCCGAAATTCGGGCCCGCACGCAAAAACATCAGCGGGTGCTGGTGACCACATTGACTAAACGAATGGCTGAGGATCTTACGGAATTTTTCCGAGAACATGGGGTCCGGGTGCGCTATCTACATTCTGATATCGATACTTTGGAGCGCATGGCCATCATCCGGGACTTGCGATTAGGAGAGTTTGATGTATTAGTTGGCATTAACCTGTTGCGTGAAGGGTTAGACTTGCCCGAAGTGGGACTTGTGGCGATTTTGGATGCGGACAAAGAGGGATATTTACGGTCGACCACGTCCTTGGTGCAAACCATCGGACGAGCAGCACGCAATTTGGAGGGCGCTGTGATTATGTATGCAGACAAGATCACGGATTCCATGCGTCAAGCCATGTCGGAGACGGACCGCCGACGTGAGATTCAGCGTCAATTTAATTTAGATCACCATATTACACCGCAGGGAGTCTCCAAAGCGGTTCGAGAAATAATCCAAGCGACTAAGGCTGCCCAGGAGAAGCCGGTGGAAAAACCGATCCGTGACATGACCGCTCGGGAACGCATCCACATGGCCAATCAATTGCGAAAAGAAATGAAAGAGGCCAGCCGTAACTGGGAATTTGAGCGGGCGGCCGTACTACGGGATTTGCTTATGGAATTGGAAAAAGAACGACCCATTAAGGCTGTGGCGGGAGGAGCCAAGAAGTCCCATGGCTAGCCAATGGATTCGGGTGCGGGGTGCCCGGCAGCATAACTTAAAAAATATCGATGTGGATATTCCCCGCGATCAACTGGTGGTGATTACCGGCGTGTCAGGGTCGGGAAAATCTTCTCTGGCGTTTGACACGATTTACGCTGAAGGGCAGCGGCGATATGTGGAATCGCTTTCAAGCTATGCCAGGCAATTTCTCGGTCAGATGGATAAACCCGACGTGGATGCTATCGAGGGGCTGTCACCGGCTATCTCTATTGATCAAAAGACCACGAGCCACAATCCCCGCAGCACGGTGGGAACCGTGACCGAGATTTATGATTACCTGCGATTATTGTATGCGCGGGTGGGCCAACCGCATTGCCCCGTATGCGGCCGTGAGGTATCGCAACAAACCATCGATCAAATGGTGGACCACATCATGGCATTGCCTGAAGGAACGCGGCTGGAAGTGCGGGCTCCCTTGGTACGCGGACGGAAAGGAACCCATGATAAGGTGTTGGCCGATATTCGTCGGCAAGGCTATACCAGAGCCCGCATCGATGGCGCGACGGTGGAATTGGAATCACTCCCGGCGTTGAATAAAAATCAAAAACATACCATTGCTGTGATTGTGGATCGCATTGTACTAAAACCAACGATTGGGTCACGCTTGGCTGAGTCATTGGAACACGCACTGGATTTGTCGGGCGATGTGGTAGAAGTAGGTCCTCCAGACGGACCCGCCGAAGTGTTTGCTCGAGATTTGGCGTGTGCCCATTGTGGCATCTCATTAGAGGAACTATCCCCGCGGATGTTTAGCTTCAACGCCCCATACGGCGCGTGCCCGGCTTGTACTGGTCTTGGCTTCAAATTGGAAGTGGATCCCGATCTGGTAATCCCCGATCCCTCCCTGACCTTGCGGGAAGGTGCGGTCGCACCGTTTACCCGTGGGAGCTCACGATTTTATCCGGATTTATTGGAAACAGTAGCGAAAATTGCTAACATACCGAGTGACCGTCCGTATCATATGCTTTCAGACGAGGCCAAGCATATTGTTCTATATGGTTATCCTGAACCTGTGCCGTTTTCCTTCGAAAGTCATTACGGCAGTCATCACCAGCAGTTTCGCTATCATGGTGCGATACCCATTTTGGAGCGCCGTTATCGGGAAGCCGGTTCGGAGTCAGCCAAAGCCGAAGTTGAAGAATATATGACATCGAAACCGTGTGCTGTATGTCACGGACAACGGCTTAAACCGGAAGTGTTAGCGGTAACGGTGGGTGACTTGTCGATTGCTGCCGTAACCGATCTTTCCATTGTAAAAGCCCGGCAATTTTTCGAATCTCTGTCTTTGAGCCCCCGACATCAAATTATCGGATCCCCTATTTTGAAAGAAGTGTTGGAACGGTTAAATTTCTTAATTGATGTGGGATTAGGATATCTAACGTTGTCACGGGCCGCTGGTTCTCTATCAGGTGGTGAAGCCCAGCGAATTCGCTTGGCCACCCAAATTGGGTCTTCCCTGATGGGCGTTTTGTACATTTTAGACGAGCCATCCATTGGTTTGCATCAACGGGACAATGACCGGCTGCTAAACACGTTAAAAAGACTAAGGGATTTGGGGAACACAGTATTAGTGGTAGAACACGACGAAGAAACCATGCTGGCAGCAGACTATCTCATAGACATTGGTCCGGGGCCCGGAACCTATGGAGGCCAAGTAGTAGCCCATGGTACTCCTGAAGAAGTGATGGCGGTACCCAATAGCTTAACTGGGCAATATCTCTCTCGCCAGCGGGAGATGCCCTTGCCATCTAGCCGCCGCGTTCCCAATTCGCGGTGGATTACGATTTCCGGGGCACGGGAACACAATTTAAAAGGGATTACCGTACGGATTCCCCTCGGCATGATGGTGGCGGTGACCGGTGTCTCGGGGTCAGGGAAATCTACTCTAGTGAACGATATTTTACGGAAATCGCTGGAACTTCAACTAAATGGTGCGCGAAACCGTCGGGTGGGAAATCATGACTCCATTGGAGGTTTAGAGCATCTGGATAAAGTCATTGCGATTGACCAAAGTCCTATTGGCCGAACCCCTCGTTCGAATCCTGCAACTTACACCGGAGCGTTTGATCTGATTCGCGAGATATTTGCCGGAACCACGGAGGCCAGCATTCGGGGATACAAGGCTGGGCGATTTTCCTTTAATTTGCGGGGGGGACGCTGTGAGGCGTGTAAAGGTGACGGGATTCTCAAAATCGAAATGCATTTTTTACCGGATGTCTACGTACCGTGTGAGGTGTGCAAAGGACGGCGCTACAATCGGGAGACCATGGAAGTCCATTATCGAGGACAAACTATTGCTGATGTTTTAGAAATGACGGTAGATCAAGCAACGGAGTTCTTTCAGCATCATTCGCGGCTTAAACGGAAATTAGAGACATTGCGGGATGTGGGTCTCGGATATATCCATCTCGGGCAGCCTGCTACCACCTTGTCCGGGGGTGAAGCTCAGCGGGTGAAATTGGCCACCGAACTATCGCGCAAATCCGAAGGCCGCACGCTATATATTTTGGATGAACCGACGACAGGGCTTCACCACGAAGATATTCGCCACTTGCTGGGTGTCTTGGAGCGTTTAGTGGCTCAAGGCGACACGGTGTTGGTCATCGAGCACAACTTGGATGTGATCCAAAACGCGGATTGGATTATCGATTTAGGCCCTGAAGGGGGGGACGCTGGTGGCACTATCGTGGCGGAGGGATCCCCTGAGCAGGTAATGGACAATCCGGCATCCTATACCGGACGCTATCTAAAGCGTCATTTGGCGCGTTATCAAGCCGTGGATACGGCGCGTTGACTTGAGCCATAGGGAGGCCAAGCATGGCGGCATTTTCCGAAGAACTGGAACGCAAACGGCAACTTCTGCCCGATCGACCAGGTGTCTATTTGATGAAAGATGACGAGGGCCATGTCATCTATGTGGGCAAGGCCGTCAATTTAAAACAACGTGTGCGTAGCTATTTTCAGGATCCCGCTCGACTTGCGCCCAAAGTTGCGGCGATGATGCGCCATGTGGCTGATTTTGAAATCATAGCCACTGACACCGAAGTAGAAGCACTTATTTTAGAAGCGACATTAGTCAAGCAAATGCAACCACATTACAACATCCGGCTGAAAGACGACAAAGCGTATCCGTACTTGCGGCTGACCTGGGAAGAGGATTTTCCCCGGTTGGTAATCGCGCGCAAGCCGTCAGAGCCTGGCAGCCGATATTTCGGTCCTTACACCCGGTCACAGTCGGTACATGAAACGATTCGGCTACTGCGGAAGATCTTTCCGATACGCAATTGCACCAACATGAAATTTAAAAATGCCGCCCGTCCATGCTTGGAATATCATATTCATCGTTGCCAAGCACCGTGTCAAAATCTGGTGGAAAAGGCCGTCTACCGTGAAATGATGAAATCGGTAGAATTGTTTTTGGAGGGGAAGGCGGATCATGTTCGGGATCATCTACTCCAACAGATGAATGAAGCCGCCGATTCACTGCAATTTGAAAGAGCAGCCAAACTGCGGGATCAGGTGCGGGCCATCGAAGAAATCACCGCCCAACAAAAAGTGGCGGCGGAGGCAGGCCGTAATTTAGATGCCATCAGTTGGGTCGTGGAGCGGCCCGATGCGTATGTTCAAGTATTTCGGGTTCGTGATGGGCGGCTGACCGGGCGTGAATCTATGGTCATGACGGGAGTCGACGGAACCAATGACGCAGAGTTGGCCCGCGCTTTTCTATTGCAGTACTATGAACGGGCCAATGAAATTCCCCAGGAGATATTGGTCGAACACTTGCCCGAGGAGGCCGACGATTTACGCAATTGGCTTCGCCAAGAACGGCACGGTAAGATTGAGTTAAAAGTCCCGCAACGTGGTGAGAAACAGCGTCTTTTAGCAATGGTAAGGCAAAACGCGGTGATAGCCCGAGATGAAGCTCTGCGACGGGTGGAAGTGAAAGAACGAGAGCGAGAGGAAGCACTTTTGGGGTTAAAAGCGACTTTGGGTTTGAGCAAAACCCCGGAGCGCATTGAATGCTATGATATTTCCAATACCCAGGGTACGGAGTCGGTGGCATCGATGGTGGTGTTCACCAACGGAAAACCTGACAAGAGCCAATATCGGCGATTCAAAATCCAGACGGTTCAAGGACCTAACGACTTTTTGTCGATGCGTGAAGTGATTGGGCGGAGATTTCGCCATCAGCAACTGGCAGAGGATAGTGTTCACACCAAACGGTTTGCGAAAACCCCAGACTTGGTCATAATTGATGGTGGTCGGGGGCAGTTGGGCTATGCCTACCAGGCAATGGAAGAAGCGGGAGTGAGCGATATTCCCGTGTTTGGATTGGCCAAAGAACACGAATGGTTGTTCGAACCACATCGCCCAGACCCGATAATTTTAGATCGCGAGTCGCCGCCGCTTAAATTGCTGCAGCATGTGAGGGACGAGGCCCATCGATTTGCTATTACCTTCCATCGCCAGTTGCGCACCAAGCGGAATCTGGCTTCGGTGTTGGACGAGGTGCCTGGTATTGGACCCAAGCGAAAAAAAGCTGTCCTGCGGCATTATCCCGATTTGGGTACGTTGGCTCGCTCAGAGTCATCGCTGGAAGATTTGGCCAAATTGCCGGGAATGAACAAAAAAGCCGCCGAGTCGGTGATGGCATATCTGCGCAAAACCTATGGGGAAAACCCCGAAGGGGGTGTTTAAATGCGTTGGCTGACCGTGTTCGTGGTAACCGCTCTGGGACTTGCCGTCATTAGTCATATTGGGATAGGAATTTATGCGCAGCGAGGGGTCAGCGTGGTGTGGGCAGCCCTAGCTTTAGGATTGGTGAATATGCTGGTACGCCCGATTGTGCGGTTGATAGCATTCCCGATTACGCTACTGACATTAGGTTTGTTTGGCTGGGTAATTAACGCGCTGATGCTATGGCTGGTGTCCGATTTGGTTCCGGGTTTTGTAGTGACTGGATTTATGCCCGCGTTGTGGGGCTCATTATTACTAGGTCTTATATCTGGAGGCGTCAATTGGCTGATTCGGCACACATAAAGCTTATCGCGTTGGATTTAGACGGAACGATTATTGGCAGTGGGGGCGAAATTAGCCAAAGGCTGATTACTGCAGTGGGCAGAGCCCAAGATCGTGGGATTCGCGTGATGTTGGCCACGGGGAGAATGGTACAGTCGGCTCGCCCCTTTTGGTTGCAGCTGGGTCTGGGCGAGGGGCCCCTAATTGCCTACAACGGCGGGCAAACCGTGATGATGCCGGAGGGTTCTCCCATATTGTCCCGGTCACTGTTGGATGAAGCTGCCCGATTTGTCGTTACTCAAGCGTTGGCGGAGGATCTTTTGGCTCAGGTTTACGTCGGGGATGAGTTGTGGATTTCGCGGGAAGATGCCCGGGCCCGGCATTATATTGAATCGAATCACATTCCCGCATGGGTTCGCAGTGGTCAAGAGATTCTGCAGTGGCCGGAACCACCAATAAAGATTTTATTACAAGCAGCACCCGAGACTTTGGATGCGTTTCGCCCACGTTTGGAGATTCGTGCGTTAGAGCTGGGCATGAGGATTTTTAAATCGCAAGATGATTACCTGGAAGTTGTGCGAGAGGGCGTCGGCAAAGGTCCAGCTCTTAGAGACGTGGCGAGCCGTTTAAAGATTCCGGCGGTCCAAGTGATGGCGGTAGGTGACGCTGAAAATGACGCCGATATGCTAGCCTGGGCTGGCTATGGTGTGGCCATGGGCCAGGCACCCCCAGCGGTAAAACAAGCAGCGAAAGTGGTGACCAAGACGATAGACGAGGATGGAGCGGCCTATGCCATTGAAACCTGGGCACTAGGCAATTAAAGCACAATGTGCCAGTGGCGTAAGATGGTGATGCCCCAAGGGCTGCGAAGTACTAAGTATAAGGTGGTGCCCGCAACCACCACCAAAAACGCCAAGGCAAAGCGCCGTTCGACTTGCCGTTCTCGTTTCAGGCGCCCACGTGCACTTCGGCTTTCCAAGGCACCGGTTGTGGCAGAGCGGATGTTTTTTCCTCGTTCTGCCCGGCTTCGTGGATGATATGGGGAAGAGGATGCCACGCTACCAACCTCCTTCACTCGCAACTGTTCAGCAGTCAGTATTCGACATTCTTTACGGTTTTCCTGCTGATCGATGTGCGCAATGTCTTGGCGCCAATTTCCATCATGGGGAAGTTTCAATCGGTCCTGGAGATGTACACAGGGAATGAAGGGGGGAAGGGGCAATGGAAGCAGCACGTCTTGTCGTGATTTCAGGGCTGTCCGGTGCTGGTCGCACCGAGGCGATGCGGGTGTTTGAAGACTTGGGGTATTTTTGTGTCGACAATCTTCCTCCCAATTTGGCAACCAAATTTGCCGAATTGGTGCAAAAAAGTCCGGAAGTACAAGGTGCCGCGTTAGTGATGGACGTGCGCGGCGGAGTCTTTTTCCAGGATCTAGAGGCTACTCTAAAGTCCTTCGACGATTCCAACATCTCTTACCAAGTGCTCTTTTTAGAAGCGGATGAAGAGACTTTAATTCATCGCTATAAGCAGTCACGACGACGCCACCCGTTGGAATCTCAGGGACGGTTGGTGGAAGCGTTGAGGCGTGAAAAAGAAGCGATGGGAGCGCTGCGGGGGATGGCCGATGTTGTCATCGACACCTCGGGACTCAGTGCATTGCAGTTGCGCCAGCGCATTTCCGATATTTTTCGATTAGAAGGCAGCGCCACTTCGTTTCAAGTGCGGCTCGTGTCATTTGGCTTCAAATACGGGTTGCCCAAAGATGCTGATCTGGTATTTGATGTGAGATTTTTGCCTAACCCATATTACGTTGATGGGTTACGTGATTTGACAGGCAATGACCCGGTAGTGCGGGACTATGTTATGCGGTTTCCTTTGGCCAAGGAGACTCAGGTTCGTTTGCAAAGTTTGTTAGAGTTTTTGATGCCTCAGTTCCAACAGGAAGGGAAACCACAAGTTACAGTGGCGGTCGGTTGTACTGGAGGGCAGCATCGTTCGGTCGTGTTTGCCAATCAACTTGGGTCATTCCTGGAAGGCAACGGGTTTATCGTCGCCATTGAGCATCGTGATTTGGATCGCCAAGGGGGGCCATTGGCATAATATGTGGAGGTTATTGGCCCCAGGGTTAAAGTTCAAACGTTATTTGGCGGGGATTGCCGTGGGTCTCATAGGCCTCGGTATGGCCATCGCGATGGCCATACCGCCTAACCACATCAGGCCTATCTGGGAGGTTTTGGTGGCGGTCGTAGGGATCGCAATGGTATTGTGGGCCGGGGTGCGATTAGGGCAAAGTATTACGGAGGTGCTTGGGTCGGACCGATGGGCCGGGCTTTTATACTCGCGAAGGCACCTGGCGCGGGGGCCCAGAATTGTCGCATTGGGTGGGGGCACCGGTCTGCCTGCTGTATTGCGCGGTTTGAAGCATTATACTTCCAATTTAACTGCCATTGTGACTGTGGCCGATGATGGCGGAAGCTCGGGACGGCTGCGCGGTGATTTGGGGATGTTGCCGCCAGGGGACTTGCGCAATTGTCTGGTCGCCTTGGCGGATACCGAGCCTTTGATGGAGCAGTTGTTCCAACACCGATTTTCTAGTGGGGAATTGGCCGGGCACAGCTTTGGCAACCTGTTTTTAGCCGCTATGGAACAGGTCTCGGGTGATTTTGTCACGGCTTTAAGAGAATCGAGCCGCGTGCTTGCGGTGCGGGGGACCGTTTTGCCGGCGACACTGGATCAAGTGGTGCTAAAAGCAAGACTGTCCAACGGAGAGGTGGTTCAGGGAGAGAGTTCGATTGGTCACGCTCCGCTGCCAATATCGGAGGTATGGATGGAGCCATCCGATGCCACACCCCTGGCAGAATCCATCGACGCGATTTTGGCCGCCGATATGATCGTGCTGGGGCCAGGTTCTCTCTACACCTCGGTATTGCCCAATCTATTGGTATCCCCGATTGCCGACGCGATCCGCCATAGTGCTGCGTTTAAGGTTTATGTCGCAAATATTATGACTCAACCGGGTGAAACCGATCATTTTTCGTTGACCGATCACGTTAGGGCAATTGAACATCACGTTGGCCAAGGGCTCATTGACCTAATTCTCGTCAACGGGGAGGAGATTCCTCAAGAAGGCTTGGAACGGTATCGCAAAGAAGGGGCCGAACCCGTGACCAAACCGCCGGCTGATCACCTTGGCGCGGCCATGGTAATGGCGGCGCCACTGTTGTCGGTGGATACAGTCATTCGCCATGATCCAGATAAATTAGCACGGGTGTTGTTGCGGATTTTGATGAACATGCGGCCGAGATGGGCCGAAGGTCGGATAGGAGATGCATTATGGCTCGAAACCCGATTGCGTGGAAAAGGTCCCCGCAACCGAGATGGAGTTATTCGCGACAGGTCAAGACGGAACTAGCAGCCTCCTTTTTGCCGAGCCAAGGGGCAGGATGGGCCGAATTGGCGGGATTAATGGGGCAATCCGCCATAATCCCTGGATCACTGGTGATGCGGATCTCCAGCGTTGTGGTGGCGCGTCGGGCGTACCGTTTAATGAAAACCTTGGGACTGGCACCGAAAATGATGGCAAATCGTCGTAGCCGGATTCAGTATACGTTGGCTGCAGTGGTAGAGGTTGGCTGGCAACAAGATTTTACTTGGGCGTCCTCGATAGCCGCCGGGTGGTTTTTGCGGCATGGATACATCACGCATCCAGATCATGGTCCTGCCCATTTGGAATTTTGGGTGCCGAGGGATCAGGACCCTGCCATTTTGGTGGCGGTCTTGGATGTCCTGCACCTAAAGGCCAAAACAGTGCCTAAACCGGGAGGCACCGCGGTGTATCTTAAAGATCGGGCGCAAATTCGCATATTGCTGGGCAAAATGGGCGCCCACCGGGCCATGCTGCAATGGGAAAGCGTTGATGTCATGCGCCACATGAAGAATCAGGTGAATCGTCTGGTCAATTCTGAAACGGCGAATTTGCGACGAGCCGTGGAGTCAGGGTTAACTCAGGCCGAATATTTTCGCCAGGCCATTGCTGAGGGGCGAGACCAAACCTGGGATGATACCGGCCAGCGTTTGGCCCAGCTCCGGATAGCCCATCCCGATTGGTCTTTGGCCGAATTGGGGCAGGCGATGATCCCGCCTCTGAGTAAATCTGCGGTGAACCACCGTATGCGTCGGCTGTTGCGTCTGGAAAAAGACTGATTGTTGTGAATTGACGATTTGTATCGAAGAATGCATTCTTGTGAATCTGGTACAATGAGACTGAGACTGTGTCGACGTTAAAAAATCTTAGGCGTATAATACTACTTGTGAATTGACGAACTTTCGTCTGGGAAGATGAGGGGTGGCGTTGAAATGACCGGGTATGCGGCGTTGTTGGTGTATTTGGTAGTGGCATTTGTAGTGGCACTGGGGATTTCGTTTACGTCGGAACTTCTAGGGCCTCATGCCCCCGGCGGTTTAAAGAGTACGACTTATGAGTCAGGAATTGTACCTGAAGCCCCCGTCGGATACTTTTCTGTGCGATTTTACCGAGTGGCCATGTTTTTTATGATTTTTGATGTTGGGGTCATGGCGCTTTATCCGTGGGCCACTAGTCTCAAAGCTTTACACCAGGCTGGGTTTGCTAAAGCTATCATATTTCTAATGGTGGTAGGCATGGCCTTTGCGTACGTGTGGAACAAAGGGGGATTCCAATGGGATTAGCCAGTTCACCGCAAAAAGAAGCGGAAAAATCTATTCTGCTAACATCAGTCGCGAAGATGGAGCGATGGGCGCAAAAATCCTCGCTGTGGCCCGCAACCTTCGGTTTGGCTTGTTGCGCAATTGAGATGATGAGTGTGACGAATTCGCGTTACGACTTAGCGCGGTTTGGATCCGAGGTATTTCGCGCTTCGCCACGGCAAGCCGATTTGATGATTGTGGCAGGTCGTGTCAGCCAGAAAATGGCACCCATTTTGCGCACCATCTGGGAGCAAATGCCGGAGCCGAAATGGGTCATCTCCATGGGAGCTTGCGCATCATCCGGCGGCGTGTTTGACAACTACGCCATCATTCAAGGGGTTGACCATGTGGTGCCAGTCGACGTGTACGTGCCAGGCTGCCCGCCCAATCCTGAGGCGTTAATGTTCGGCATATTGAAATTGCGTGAGATGATCGCTCAGGGAGTACCTCCCAAATATCTGCAGTTGGAGTCTCAATTGCGCCACGAAGAGGAGGTTCGCGTGCGTGAATCACAATGATCCAGAAATATTAGATCGACTTGATGCGCGGTTTCCCGGAACCCTAGAGCGGGTACCTAGTGTGGATCAGCCCACGATTTTGGTTTCCAAAGACATGATTTTGGCCCTATTTGAGCAAATCAAAAACGCCGAAGGGTACAGGTTGTGCCTAGACGTGGCGGCGGTCGACAACTTTCCGGCGCTGCCGCGTTTCGAATTAGTGTATCATTTGTATCATCCGACAAAATTCGCTAGATTGCGTGTCAAAAGCCGGGTAGGTGTAGACGAAGAAATGCCATCGGCTACCGGGATATGGCCGGGAACCAACTGGCCGGAACGGGAGGCCTTTGACTTATTTGGCATCCGATTTACCGGACATCCGCAATTGACCCGCATTTACCTGCCAGAGGATTGGGAAGGGCATCCCTTGCGCAAGGACTATCCCCTAACAGGAAACCGAGTGGATTAGGAGGTGAGATGATGGCAACAGCGGAACCAGAGCGCCTGATGGATGGCGAAACCATGATTATTAACCTAGGCCCTCAGCACCCAAGCACTCACGGTGTATTGCGGGTTCGGTTAGAACTAGACGGCGAGCGGGTCGTTCACGCAGAGCCGGTTATTGGGTATCTACATACGGGATTCGAGAAGACGGCGGAAAGTCTTACGTATCAGCAATGCAACACTATTACCGATCGACTGGATTACCTGGCGCCGATGACGAACAACTTGGCCTATGTTCTGGCTGTAGAAAAATTGATGAACTTGGAGGTACCCAAACGGGCGCAATATATTCGCGTGTTATTTGCGGAATTGACTCGGGTAGCTAGTCATCTAGTATGGTTGGGCACGCACGTGATGGACTTAGGGGCCATGAGTTTATTTTTTTACACCATGCGGGAACGTGAAGTGATATTGGATTTGATCGAAGCGGTTGCTGGCGTGCGAATGAACCCGAGCTATTTTCGCGTGGGTGGGCTGGCGTACGATCTTCCGGATGGGTTTCATGACAAAGTACGAGACCTCATCAAGGACTTTCCCCGTTGGATGAAGTCCTACCGCAATTTGTTTGAGGGCAATCCGTTAATCAATGAACGGTTGGAAGGGATAGCGGTACTTACTCAGGAACAGGCGCTGGACTGGTCTGTCACCGGACCCAACCTGAGAGGGAGCGGCTTGCCACTAGACTTGCGCAAGGATGAGCCATATTCCGCGTACGACGAGTTTGACTTTAAGGTGTGCACCCGGACTGAAGGGGATGCTTACGCCAGGTTTTGGGTTCGCGTTGACGAGATTTACGAATCCATGAAAATCATTGAGCAAGCTCTAGAAAAAATCACGCCACACGGACCGTATACGACTGCCGATCGCAAGGTAGCATTGCCGCCCCGTGAAGAAATATATGGCAACATGGAGGCCTTGATTCACCAATTTAAGTTGGTTACCGCGGGTTTTCCGGTGCCGCGTGGTGAAGTTTACCAAGGCGTGGAAGGCCCGCGTGGAGAAATGGGATTTTATATAGTTTCCGATGGCGGGCCTAAACCGTATCGTTGGCGTGCACGCACGCCATCATTCTACAATTTGCAAACCATGCCGATTCTTTGCAAAGATGGTTTGGTGGCAGACGTGATTACCGCCATTGGCAGCATCGATATTATGTTGGGAGATGTCGACAAATGAAACCGGAGTGGCAAGTTTGGGCGAAAGAGGCCAAAGAGGAGTTCCCTCGTGCCAATTCCGCTTTGATGCCGTTGTTGCATCGGATTCAATTGGAAGAAGGGTGGTTGTCTGATGCGACCATTGCCGATGTAGCTCAGTTAATGGGGTTGCCGGTGCAATACGTGGAGTCGGTTGTCTCATTCTATTCCTTGTTTCATCAAGAACCAGTGGGAAAGAAGGTTGTCCACGTTTGTGTAGGGTTGTCTTGCGCACTGGCCGGATCGGATGAGTTAATGCACCAATTGGAACAGCAGCTAGGTGTTAAAGAAGGACAGACGACGGCAGACGGCGCGTATACCTTATTGGAAGCCGAGTGTTTGGCGGCGTGTGATAAGGCGCCGGTGGCTCAGGTCAATCTTCGCTACGTCGGTCCAGTAGCCCCCGAGGATGCGGCACGACTGTTATCCGAGGAGGTGTCCTCATGAACACCAAGCATTACCTCTTGCGGAATCGCGACGTGAGCCATATTGACCAGATTGATGTTTATGAGGCTAATGAAGGATATGCTGCGCTACGGCAGGCGTTAAAAGACTATCAACCCGATGAATTGGTGGCGATGGTAAAAAAATCCGGACTTCGGGGACGCGGCGGCGCCGGGTTTCCTACTGGGATGAAGTGGGGGTTTTTACCCAACGATGGTCGCTCCCGCTATCTGGTGGTGAATTCCGATGAGGCGGAGCCAGGCACCTTTAAAGATCGGGAATTGATTGAAGAAAATCCTCATCAGTTGGTCGAAGGCATCATCATTTCTAGTTACGCGACCCGCGCTTCGGAGGCTTACATATATTGCCGCGGAGAATTTCGCCGAGGTGCCGAGCAGTTGCGGCGGGCGGTGCAAGAAGCCTATGATCATGGATATTTGGGAAAGAACATTTTAGGTACCGAGTTTTCCCTTGATCTTAAAGTTTACCGAGGTGCTGGAGCCTATATCTGCGGCGAGGAGTCGGCACTTTTGGAGTCGCTCGAGGGGAAACGCGGAAATCCCCGGCTAAAACCTCCGTTTCCTGCGGTGGCCGGACTTTATGGCGGCCCTACGGTGGTCAACAATGTGGAAACGATTTGCAACCTGCCACCATTAGTCACCTACGGCCCAGAGTGGTACACCTCCATGGGCACGGAAAAGAGCCCAGGATTAAAAATTATGTCTGTCAGCGGTCGGGTGCGACGGCCGGGCAACTATGAAATCCCGCTGGCAACGCCCCTTCGCACTTTAATCGAAGAATATGCAGGAGGTCTACTTCCCGGACGCACCGTTAAGGCCGTTATTCCTGGCGGAAGTTCCGTTCCTCTTTTGATGCCCGATCAGCTCGATACGCCGTTGGACTATGAGTCAGTGATGAAGGCAGGGTCGATGCTAGGCTCTGGAGGCTGCATTGTGCTGGATGATCAAGTGTGCATCGTGGGGGCAACGGCGCGGTTGGTCAAGTTCTATCGCGAAGAGTCGTGCGGCAAGTGTACGCCGTGTCGCGAGGGAACCTATTGGATGACCGATGTGCTGGAGCGGATAGAGCATGGAATGGGCCAAAACAGTGACTTGGACTTGTTGTCAGATGTAGCAGACAATATTGCTGGCAAATGCTTCTGCCCCTTGGGCGATGCGTCGCTTGGAGTACTGGTGAGCGCCTTAAAGCATTTTCGGCACGAATTTGAGGCACACGTGGCGGGACACGAGTGCCCGATGGGAGCGAGGCTGTATGATACGGTTAACCATTGACGGGCAGGAGGTCACGGTTCCCGAAGGAACCATGATCGTAGACGCCGCGGCAAAACTTGGGGTCGATGTACCCATTTATTGCTATCATCAAGCGTTGGGTCCGCTTGGCGCCTGCCGTATGTGCTTAGTAGAAGTGGAGAAAATGCCCAAGCTGGCCACGGCATGTACTACGGCGGTGACCGAGGGTATGGCAGTGCACACCAAAGGGGCCGCAGTGGATAAGGGACGCAAAGGTGTGCTGGAGTTTTTGTTGATTAATCACCCATTGGACTGTCCCGTATGTGATAAAGGCGGCGAATGCTACCTTCAAGACTATACTTTTGAATATGGGCCCGGAGGCGGCCGTTTTCAGGAACCCAAGATCGAGAAAGTCAAGGATGGGCCAATTAACGACTTTGTCTTGATCGATCAGGAGCGTTGTGTGCTGTGTCAGCGTTGTGTGCGGTTTATGCGGGAATATGTCGGTGAAGAGCAGTTGCTGCTTGAGGGACGTGGGGTAGAAACCGTGGTCACTACGGTGAATCACGTACCAGCCTCCAGTCAATTTACCGGTAATGTCATCGACTTGTGTCCGGTTGGTGCATTATTGTCGGCGCCTTATCATCATAAGGGCCGTCCCTGGAATATTGAGCGGGAAGAATCGGTTTGTCCTCATTGTCCTGTGGGTTGCACCAGCAAAATTACTGCCCGCGAAGGTCATGTGATCCGTATGGAAGGTCGTCCAATACCGGATCGTGAATGGGGTTGGCTGTGCGACCGGGGACGCTTTGGATATGACTTTGGGTACCATCCGGACCGCCTTTTGAATTCTTTAGTTCATGGCCAGGAGACGACGGCTGCTCAGGCGACCCGGCAGGTAGCTCAGTGGCTAAAAGCGGTGATGGATCAGCACGGAGGGAAATCCGTAGGGATTATTGTCGGGGGTACCCATACCACCGAGGAAGCGCACCAATTACGTCGGTTTGCCGACGAAGTGGTGGGAACCGATGCTTTGGCCATCAGTCGGTCAGAGCCCGGATATTTGCCCCGTGCACTCAATGGAACTTTTGACGATATCAAATCCGCCGATACCGTGGTGCTGTTGGGCTCAGATCCGTACGACACGGTTCCGGTAGTGCACCTGAAATTACGAGACCGGCTGTTGCATTATCCCGCTTTGCGCGTCATTGGGGTGGGACCGATGGTGTTGACGCGCGACACCCTTCCTGGCCAAGATATCTTGGTCAGACCCGAACAGGGCGCAGCGGTGATGGCTTTGGCTGTTGCGGCAAACCGGCCCGACGATGAAAGGGTCAGGACCGTGGTTCAGAATTTGGCGGGTTTTGAGCCTCCCGGGATTTCGAAAGAAACATTGGAACAATTGGGTACTCACCTTTTAGAGGCAGACCATCTGGTGTTGCTGTGGGATGGCAAAGAAGCTGACATGGCTCAGGTCTTGGTTCTATTAAGCATGTTGCGAGAAAAGCCAACACGGGTTTTACCGACGTTTGGCCCTGCCAATTGGCGAGGATTTGAACGGGCTGGATTTTCTGCGCAATTTGACAACCTAACCCACCTTTTGCAAAAGGCGCGTGACGGCCAAGTCAAAATGCTCATGGTATTTGGGGCAGATTTACTTCGTGAGTATCCAAAGCGGCAGTTAGTTGAGGAGGCATTTAACCAGGTGGACTACCTGGTGGTGGAAAGTCTGTTGCCGCCCGAGGGACTTAGTCATGTCGATGCCTTATTACCCGGAGCGGGATGGGCCGAAGTGTATGGCACTTATATCAACATGGAAAGCAGGATTCAAGTGGCCATGGCTGGGGTGCAACCACCGGGCCAGGCCCGGCCAGTCAAGACCTATCTTACGACATGGGCTCGTCATTTGATGAAGACGTTGAATTTTGAAGATGACTGGGAACCATTTGATGATGACAGCGGAGACCTATTGCCGCCGCAATCGACTGAGCTAATCGTGCAAACAGTGGCACGACCAAAGGAATTCGATGGTGATTTGTTACTAGTCACAGGATCTTTGGTGTGGGAATCGGGACCGCCGTCAGAAATATTGGCACCGCGAATCCCGGAATTTCCCGGTAGAATCAATGACCAGGACGCTCTCCAACTGGGGTTGCCACTGCGTGCGTGCCATGTTCTGGTGAGTCAGGATCATGAGAGTATCGTAGCCGCGGTGACTCCTGACCCAAGAGTGCCACGGGGAATTTTATGGCTGCCGCAGGGAGCTTTTGGCGCCAATCACTTACATGATGGGCCAGTAACCGCTCAAGTGGTTCACGAGGAGGTTACGGCATGATTCAAATTATTCTTTTGATTGTCAAAGTGATTTTGTTACTGCTGATTCTTATGGGAGGCTTTGCCTACACCATGCTGGCAGAACGGCGGTTCTTGGGGTTTTTCCAATTGCGGTTAGGGCCCAACCGGGTAGGTCCCATGGGGCTTTTTCAACCATTAGCCGATGCCGTCAAGATGATGTTGAAAGAAGACTTGATGCCATTGCGAGCGGATCCTGTGGTGTATCGTCTGGCTCCGGTATTTTCTTTGCTGGCGGCTTTGTCGGTGGATGCGGTCATTCCCTTTGGGGCACCCATTCATATTTTTGGGCAAACCGTCAACTTGGATATTGCAAATCCCGGTATTGGATTGTTGATAGCCTTCGCCTTTAGTTCACTGGGAATCTACGGGATTGTTCTCGGGGGATGGGCCTCGCAAAATAAATATTCATTGCTCGGGGGCATTCGTGCTTCGGCTCAAATGATTTCCTACGAGTTGGCCATGGGGTTATCCGTGTTGGGAGTCCTGATGATGGCGGGCACGGCCAATCTAGAAAACATCGTGCTGGCTCAGAGAGCGCAAGGGTGGTTTTTCCTACCGCAGATCATTCCCTTCTTGATTTACTTCACAACGGCTATAGCGGAAACTAACCGCACCCCATTTGACTTGCCGGAAGCGGAGTCGGAGTTGGTTGCAGGCTACCACACAGAATACTCGGGTATTCGGTTTGCGATGTTCGTTATGGCAGAATACATCAATATGATTACGGTGAGTGGTTTGGCGGTGACCTTGTTTTTTGGGGGCTGGTTGGGGCCAAGCTTTTTACCCCCAATCATTTGGTTCTTCATTAAAATCGCTATAGTGCTATTTGTTTTCATTTGGATACGCGCCACTTTTCCCCGATTTCGCTATGACAAATTGATGTCGTTTGGGTGGAAAGTCTTGTTGCCCATCTCATTTATTTACTTCCTGGGAACGGCGGCATTTGTCAGCGGAATTTTGTAATGGTCTTGTGAAGGGAGGATGATCGTCATGTTAGATGGCGTAAAGGCTATGACTAAAGGTCTTGGGGTGACATTTAAGGCGTTGTTTGAACCGCGGGATACGATTGCGTATCCGGAAAAGCGCCGCGAATACTCGCCACGTTTTAGGGGCAAGCACATGCTGGCTAAAGACCCTGATGGCCATGAATTATGCGTAGGCTGTGGACTGTGTGAGGCGGTGTGCCCAGCCCACGCCATTCGTGTGGTTGCCGCATCAGCTCCAGAAGGACGGCCCATTTCGTGGACCAATCGTTATTCGGTGGATTATGAGGTGGACTTGATTCGTTGCATTTTTTGCGGGATGTGTGAAGAAGCGTGCCCCACTAATGCGGTACGACTGACCCCATTTAACGAATTAGCTGCATCGGATCGGCTGGACATGATTGCTGACAAAGAAGAGCTGTTGCACCCACCGGTAAGGAAATGAGGGACTGGGCGAGATGATTCCGTTTATTATCTTGGCGGTGATAGCCATCGCCGGGGCGTTGGGCGTGATATTGGGACGGCAGCCAGTGCACAGTGCGCTGGCGCTGGTAGGAAATATTTTGGCTTTGGCAGTGCTTTATCTGTTGCTGTCGGCGGAGTTTCTGGCAGTGGCTCAAGTAATCGTCTATGCCGGAGCCATTATGGTGTTGTTCTTGTTTGTGGTTACGTTGCTAACTGCAGGAAAAGAAGAGGGTGAACCTCCAGAGGAATTGGGAGGCCAACGTTGGTGGGCGGGCATTTTTGCCGTCGGAGTGGGGGTTGTGTTAGCCATACTCGCAGTCACCCATCCGGGTTCCGCGGTGAATACCGGTATCCCTTCCAATTTTGGTACCATCGATGGATTGGGACATTTGCTGTGGGGCTCCGATTTTCTCTATCTAATGGCAGTGGCCATTATGTTGCTGACTGCCGCAGTTGGGGTATTGGTGCTTAATCGACCAATGAAAAAGTCGCGGGTTAGCCGTCCAGGGAGGGAAGAGGCATGATACCGATAAATTGGGTGGTCGGATTGGCGGCGATTATCTTTGCCATTGGGGCCATCGGGGTTATGGCTCGGCGCAATCCCTTGATTATGTTTATGTCGGCTGAGATGATGTGGAATTCTGCAGCGCTTGCGTTCATTGCCTTTGCGCGGCAGTGGCATTCCATGTCTGGGCAAGTCATGGCGTTTTTGATTGTTGGCACGGCAGCGGCCGAGGTAGGGATCGGCTTGGCTATTATCGTGACCGTATACCATCGACGACACCGGCTCGATATTGATGAAATATCGGGAATGAAGGGTTAAGACGGGTATCAGATGATAAGAAGGAGCGTTTAAGGCATGCAACTTCTGGTTGAGATTTTGCTGTTGCCCATTATCGGCGCAGTCACCATCACCACGTTTAAGGGACTCATGCCCAAAAAGCTTCCGGGCATTTGGGCCAGTGTATTGGTCGGCATTAGCTTTTTGCTCAGCATTATGGCCGATGTGCACTTGGGTCAACTGGCGGCTAATCACCGCATAGTCACGGGAACCCTGTGGACGTGGATAAGCGGGTTCGGGCCTTCCATTGGTTTTAGATTGTACTTGGATCCTTTGGCGGGCATTTGGCTCTTAGTGATCACTGGAGTTGGAATGTTGATCCATATCTATTCTATTGGATACATGCATGACGATCCGGGAGAAGCCCGCTATTTTTCCTATTTAAACTTCTTTATTTTCTCCATGTTACTGTTGGTGTTGGCGGGGAACCTGATTGTGCTCCTGATTGGCTGGGCGCTTGTGGGTTTGGCTTCATACTTCTTGATTGGCTTTTGGTACCAGCGTCCCTCTGCCGTTCGTGCGGCGAAAAAGGCCTTTGTGATGAATACTGTGGGCGACGTCGGCATCCTGTTGGGACTGGCCCTCTTATATTTTCGCTATCACTCGGTTGGGTATGTGCATTTATTTGCCATCTTCTCCAATGCGACGCCAGGCAGCGCGTTTTTTGAATGGACCGCATTTTTGCTGTATGTCGGTGCCATGGCCAAGTCTGCGCAGTTTCCCTTACATATGTGGCTGGCCGATGCGATGGAAGGTCCCACTCCAGTGTCTGCTTTAATCCACGCCGCGACCATGGTGACGGCTGGAGTCTACCTGATGGCCAGATTGTACCCCTTATTGCGGCTGGCCCCAGATGTGCATTACCTGGTGGGGGCAATAGGAGCCTTTACCGCCATTTTTGCCGCGAGCATTGCTATATTCCAACAAGATATTAAAAAGGTGCTGGCGTATTCTACCCTCAGCCAGTTGGGGTATATGTTTCTAGCCATTGGGGTGGGCGGATTCATGGCTGGGGTGTTTCACTTCATGACCCATGCCTTTTTCAAGGCCTTGCTTTTTTTGGCGGCCGGCAGCGTCATTCACGCATTGCAAGGCGAGCAGGATTTGAGTCATATGGGTGGCTTGGTCAAGAAGATGCCATGGACGACGTTTGCATTCTTGGCAGGCACATTAGCCATTTCCGGCATTCCTCCATTCTCAGGGTATTTCAGCAAAGAGGCGATTCTTGGGCAAGCCTATAATTCTGGGCACTGGTTGCTATGGGGGGTCGGAGTGCTCACTGCGGGAATGACCGCGTTTTATATGTTCCGTCTCTTCTTCTTAACGTTTTTCGGCACACCGCGTGACGCTCATCTGTACGAACATGCTCATGAAGCCCCATGGGTTATGACGGTTCCCGTAGTGATTTTAGGGATTTTAGCGACTATCGGGGGATTTTTCAAAGGATGGCTGGGACAATGGTTGGCGCCAACTTTTAGCGCATACCCCGGGGCGAGCCATGCAGCATTTGAATCGGGGCCGCTCTTTGGCACTTTAATTACGGTCGGCCTAGCAGTTATCGCCATTATCTTGGCCTATTGGCTGTTCATCGGGAAAAAGGTGGAGCCGCGGGCTGGCATTGCGCATGGATTTGGGCGCCATGCCTACCAAGCGTGGGATATGGATGCGGTGTGGACTTGGATTGCGGTAAATCCGTTTAAGACCATTGGTGATTGGGTACGTCCCGTGGAACAAGGGATTTTGTCATTTATCAATGGAGTGGCGTCGGCCGTTTGGCTTTGGGCTACAGATTTGCGTCCGCTTCAGACCGGTTATGTGAGACGGTACGCGTTGTCGATTATGGTGGGATTGGGAGCATTATTGGCCTACTACCTAATCCGGGTGTGACCCGTTCACATAATGTAGAGGAGGCTTTGGCATGTTAGTGGTATGGCTGTTGGCGGTGGCATTGGCGGGTTCGTTGGTAACCCTCTTCATGCCGCGGCAAAGCGCCAAGGGAGCGGCCGGCATCATTGGGGCTATTGTCATTGGGATATACGTGGCGCTGTTGATGCATCCCGGGCAAGGGGTGAATGTAAGATGGATTCCGGCTTGGGGCATTCGGTTTCACCTAGGATCCGATGGACTCTCCCTCTTTCTGTTGGGTTTGACCGTGGTGATGACGGAGGTTGCGATTTTGGCCTCCAAGGCAGAGTGGGGCCGGATGTACTATTTTTGGATTCTGTTCTTGGAGTTTGGATCACTTGGGCTCTTTTCCGCCCTCGACCTCTTCTTGTTCTATATTTTCTGGGAAGTCGTGTTGATTCCGATTTTCTTCTTGTTGACTAGCTGGTCGGGGTCCAAAGGCAAACGGGCTGCGATGAAATGGTTGATTATGAATTTATTTGGCAGTTTGTTTATGTTGATCGGCATCGTGGCGGTGGCAGTCATACATACCCAACCAGGAGGCCCGCTGACTTTCGAGATTTCTCAACTGGTAAATATCCACATGGATGCACGGGTCACCCCATGGATTTTTGCAGCCTTCTTCCTGGCCTTTGCGATAAAGGCGCCCCTGTGGCCCTTCCATGGGTGGATGCCTGACGCTTATGGCGAGGCTCCCGCGCCGGTCACTGGACTGTTGGCGGGGGTAATGTCCAAGGCCGGGATATATGGATTTTTGCGGATAATGCTGCCGCTGTTTTTCCCGGAGTTTGTCCAGTATCAGACGGGGTTGTTGATTTTGGCGGTCATTGGCTTGCTTTATGGAGCATTTATGGCTCTTCGCCAGACGGATATGAAAATGGTTACGGCTTACGCTTCGTTGTCTCACCTAGGAATGATTGCGCTGGGAATTTTCTCGCTGACTCGGGTTGGTATTTTAGGCGCGACCTTTCAAATGGTGGCGCATGGTTTGATGGTAGGAGGACTGTTTATTATTTTGGGTTTGCTGGAACAGCGCACTGGCAGCCGCGACATCGCCGCTATGCAAGGATTGAATGCATCGGCTCCAAGGATGGCTGCCTACTTCCTGTTTTTTGCTCTTGCTACCCTGGGGTTGCCGGGGCTTCCCGGTTTTGTTGGGGAGTATCTGATTATCCAAGGATTGGTGGCGCATGAAGTTGTATTTGCAGTCATTGCGGTGATTGTGTTAGTAATGGCTGCTTGGTATATGTTGCGGGTGTTTCAAGGAGTCATGCAAGGGCCTGATAAGGGACAAAAAATCTTGGACTTAAGGGCTGGCCAGGTGTGGTGGATTGTGCCCTTGGCGGGTCTCGTCCTATTGCTTGGGGTTTGGCCGAATGGGATTACCGCGCATGCGGTACCGTCCCTCTATCATGCGGTACATCTTTTGGCAGCGAAAGGAGGGGGCGTATGAGTTCGTTTCACTTAATGCTCCCTGAATATCTGGTCGTCGGCTTTGTTCTTCTTGCTCTACTGGGGAATATGTTAGTGGGCAATCGGCTGCGGTTGGCATCTTGGCTGGGGCTGATTGGCTTGTTGTCAAGTTTTGTGGCCTCCGCGTCGATTTGGTCCAAGTCTCTGCAGCCGCAAGTCATGGTTTCCGGAGGCATTGTTGTCGACAACTATAGTCTATTGGTCAACTTGTTTGTGTTGTTGGCGGGTATTGGAGCCATTTTGCTGGGATGGGGAGAGCGGCGATGGGGTCAAGAGTTCCCAGTGCTCACCATGATTTCGGTATTGGGTATGATGATCTTGGGGATGGCTGGCAATACCATCGTATTGTTTTTAGGCATCGAGGTGCTGTCCTTGCCGCTTTATATTTTAGCGGCTTCGGAACACACCGCTGCCGGCGGAGAAGCCGGACTAAAATATTTGTTGCTTGGCGCGTTTTCCTCTGGGATTTTGTTGTTTGGACTAGCGTTGCTGTATGGGGCCCTCGGGTCTTTGTCCTTCATTCATTTTGCTTCGCTGACCAACACCACATCGCCTCTATTGTGGGCGGGATTAACGCTTACACTGGCCGGCATTTTCTTTAAATTGGGCATCGTGCCCTTTCATATGTGGGTACCTGACGTCTATGAGGGTTCTCCGTCTGCCGTGACGCAATTGATGGCATTTGGCACTAAGGTTGGAGCGGCGGCTATCCTGCTTCGCTTTTTGGATTTTGGGTTTTATCTTACTCCCCAGTGGTGGGGTCCGGCTCTAGGATATTTGGCGGTACTGACGATGATCGTAGGAAACCTTTTAGCGCTGCCGCAAACTGATTTAAAACGGTTACTGGGATATTCCGGCATTGGGCATGCTGGATTTCTCTTAGTCGGAGTGGCCACCCACAACCTGGATGGCGCGAGGGCTATGTTGTTTTATTTGCTACCCTATGGTTTTGCGGTATTGGGGGCGTTTGCGGTGTTGATTTTAGTGGCGGGAAACCAAGACACTGTAACGATATCGGATTTGAAAGGCTTAGCAAGCCGTCGTCCTCTAATGGCTGCGTTTTTCATCATCGTTATGCTGTCTTTTGCTGGCATACCATTAACGGGCGGATTTGTTGGCAAGTTTTATCTGCTTCAAGCGGCATTGTTTGCCAATCAGCCAGGACTGGCCATAGGATTGGTGGTCGGAACCTTGTTGGGACTGGGCGCATACTTGAGGCCGGTGCAGGCACTGTTTAGTGTGGGTGATGAATCGCGCGCAGTGCCGGCCTGGACGCTGAGTGGAGCAGTGGTGCTCATTGTGGCGGTTATTGGAACCATTGGGCTTGGGGTGTATCCAACGCCGGTGGTGCACTTGGTTAATCTATCTGCCAACTTTTTCTGGCTCCACTAGATGAAAAAACGATTAAGCTATTCTTATGGTGTGTTAGTATTGAGCAGGATCCGGTGATTCTTCCCGGAATTCGTGATGATGATGCTAAAATAACGGTAGCCGGCGCCCGAGTCGATGCGTTAGCCTTCGGGCACCGGAACCGCCCGGTGTTGCACGCAATGAGGTCGTGACACCGGAGGGCGATGTGTTCATGACTGTGGCTGTACTGAAAAAATCTTTTATCAGAGGAGATTATTTTGGGCTTGTTTTCGTTGGTCGAACCCGGACTAAAGCGGGTGGACGCGCTGTTGAGTAAAACTTTGCGACAGGAAAACGCTTTGGTGGCGGAAGTTTCCGACTACTTGCTCCTGGCTGGGGGAAAACGTCTTCGACCAGCACTGGTCTTGTTGGCAGGACAATTTGGCCAAGATCTCGGGGAAGACCCGGAGGAACGTTTGGTTACCGTAGCCACGGCAGTGGAAATGATTCACATGGCTACTCTAGTACACGACGACATTATTGATGAGGCATCGATGCGTCGCGGCATTCCTGCGGTACGCACCCAGTTTACCAATCCGGTGGCGGTATTGGCAGGAGATTTTTTGTTTGCCAACGCCTTTGAGTTGTTCTCCCGTTCTCATGACATGGACATTGTCGCGTTGGCAGCGCGGGTGGTCAACGTGATGTGTGTCGGCGAAATCGCACAAAATTTGAGTCAAGGCAAAGTCGCCTCGGAAATGGATTATTGGCGCCGGATAGAAGCCAAAACCGGGTTTTTCTTGGAATCTAGCTGCCGGTTGGGAGCGATGGCAAGCGGTGCAGATCCAGAGGTTCGCGAGGCATTGACCCAATACGGCCATTTCATTGGTCTGGCCTATCAGGTCGTGGACGATTTGCTGGATTGGTTGGCCAACCCAGAGAAGTTGGGCAAGGCCGTCGGGGGAGACTTGGCAGTGGGAATTTACACGTTGCCTATAATTTACGCGCGTGAACAAAAGGAATACCAGGCGGAGTTAGACCAATATTTGTTGTCCGACCGGGTTATGGAATATATGGCGGAGATTAAAAGGCTGTTGGATATTAGCGGCGCTCTTGGATACGCTCGCCGGCAAGCTGAAGGTTATGTGGACCAAGCCTTGCATCAGGCGGCTTTGTTACCCAATCATCCGGCTCGGGCAGTCCTGCAAGAACTGGCCGAGTTTATTTTGGCTCGAGATTATTAATGCGAATGGACAAGAAGGGCGGTGGAACCTCAATGCAGCAGCGCATTCCCGACGCGACCATTAGGCGCCTACCCGCCTACCTCAGATGGCTGTCCACCTGTAATTTGGAACGCGTAACATCCGGGATTTTAGGGCAAGCAACCGGATTTTCTTCGGAACAAATTCGCAAGGATTTAGCGTACTTTGGTGCATTCGGCACCCGAGGCGTCGGATACGACGTGAAAGCATTGCGCCAAGAAATTTTGCGCATTTTGCAATTGGATCGGGGCGTCCGTGCGCTCGTCGTGGGCGCTGGCCATTTGGGTACTGCACTGGTGCGCTATGTAGGTCAATCGCCGCAACGCGATTTAGAAATTGTCGCGGTCGTCGATAATGACCCCGATATTATCGGGACCACCATTGGCCAGGTTCCGGTGGAACCTATTGAAAAACTGGAGCAACTGGTGGAAGAGTATGATATCGGAATTGCCGTATTAACGCTACCGGCGTCAGCAGCGGTGGAAATTGCGGAACGACTGGCGGACGCGGGTATCCATGCTTTTTTGAATTTTGCCCCGGTCCCGGTCTGTACCAAACGATTTGATGTTTTTGTTCAGCAAATTGATTTGACTCTAGAAATGCAGGCGTTGTCTTACTTTGTGCAGGCGCGCCAACCTCACCCCATTCCATGAATCGCCGCGGATTTTTTATCTCTATGATGCTGGTCGTGTTTTCCTGGGGATTTAATTATGTGGTGACGAAGATTGGTGTTTCTCGACTGGCTCCGGTAAACTTTGTTTTTTGGCGATTTTTTGGCACTACGATAGCGACCCTACCGTGGTGGGGGCGAGTGTTGCCGCGAAAACGCGCCGATTGGTTGAAACTCGTGGTATTGGGTGTCGTCGGGGTCTCTTTCTATCAATGGTTTTTTACCTCTGCGCTACATGATACTTTAGCCGCCAACGTGGCCTTTCTCTTTGATTTGTCACCTCTGTTAACGCTGTTAGCGCAACGGCTTCTCAAATTGCGCCCAGCAACCGGCCGGATGTTTTTAGGGGCAGTGGTTTCGTTGGCCGGGGTTGCATTTCTGGTGGGCGCATCTCCCAAAGGCTCGGTGCGGGGAGATGTCTATGCGTTGATTGCAGCATTGCTATGGTCCATGTTTACGGTGTTAACAGACGTCTTTCAGGTTCCGGTGCGCGGCATTGCGCTGACCGGATGGATGAGTCTCTTTGGCACCTTAGGACTATTGCCTTTTGTGACCTGGCAACCGGTTTGGAGCATGGGCCCGGTGACGTGGATGCCCTTGTTGTACACCATTGTGTTTGTGACCATGATGGGCTTGTCATTGTGGCAAAATGCGGTGATGTCGGCTGGAGCTGGGAAAACCAGCTTATACTTGTTTTTGATTCCATTGGTGGCTGCATTGACAGGATGGGTGGTATTGGGAGAACGTTTGAATTTGTTTGAAGGATTGGGGGCGATTTTAATACTGGGGGGCGTGGGGTTGGCAGAAGGGCTGATTGGCCGTAAACAGCCCTCGGGGCTAAGTTCCGATTCGGCATCCTGCCAAGGCTAGCGGTTTCGTCGCACCATACCCAAGAGAAATGAGAGAATAGCCAACGTGAAAGCGATTTTTGCATAGATGGGAAATTTGTTGATAAGCAGCAAGGTTCCGGCCAACACAAATCCGATGACGTAAATCGATTGGGTTAGACTGTGCATGGAGCGAACCAAGCGGCGAATGAGATGGCTTCCCTGATCCCAATGGATTTTTGCTTCCAAATCACCAGCCTCGACCTGGCGCAAGACTCTATCACTGAGTTCGGGAAGGGTGAGTACGGTCTGACCCCATCGTTGCACCCGTTTTTGCGCATATCCCAGAGTACCGCCGTGGTCTTCAGTGACAAATCGCTTGGCGTAGGGGGCAAACAATTCCACCAAGTTGATTTGCGGATCCAGTTCTGTAGCCAGGCCCACCAAAATCGCAATGGCACGTCCTAAAAAGGCAAATTCCCCCGGTACTTGGATGGCTTGATTGCGGAGCAAATTTTCGAAATCCCGCAGTAGCGAAGGAATATCTAGCCCGCGCAACTGATCCAGGGTTTCCGCATAATACCGATCCAGCAAGTATGTCACTTGACGTTTAAGGTGAGCACGATTGGCATCGGGTAGAATCATGCCCAGACCGTCGAGGCTTTCCACTAGTGCGCCAGCATTATGTTCGGAGATGGCCACAAACAGGTGGCGGATATGCCGCTTGGTAATAGGGTCAATGGACCCTACCATGCCGTAATCGAGTAGAACAATGGAGCCTTGGGGGTCTACCAGCATATTTCCTGGATGCGGATCGGCATGGTACAGGCCAACATCCATCACCATATACAGGTAGAGACGAATGGCACGTTCGGCGACCAAACTCGGGCTAATGCCGTGGGCGGTCAACGCATCAATTTGATTAATTTTGATGCCATCCCAAAATTCCATGGTCAGCACATGCTGAGTGCTTAACGCTTGATAGGTGAGGGGAACATGCACATAAGAAATATCTTGCAGCTCCTCGCGAATGGCCTCAGTGTTGGCTAATTCATGAGTGTAGTCGAGTTCTTCGTAGATGCTGCGGCGAAACTCTCGCAACACCGTGCCTAAATCAAAGGTGCGGCCAAATTGGGTAAATCGGGTGGTAATGGCTACAATGATGCCCAGCGCACGCAAGTCGGCTTCAACAATTGATTCGATTTGCGGCCGTTGAATCTTGACCGCGACCCGCTCTCCGCTATGCAAATAGGCTTCATAGACCTGCCCCAGTGATGCCGAAGCCAATGGCTTGGGGGAAAAACTAAGAAAATTTTGGGAGATGGGCCCGAGTTCTTGCTCTAGTTCTGGTCGCACCCTATCCCAAGGCGCCGGCAGCACACTGTCTTGAAGTGTCTGGATTTCATCGATAAAGGCCTTTGGTAAAAAGTCCACCCGACTAGACAGAAATTGTCCAACTTTGATGACTAGGCCGCCTAATTTATCGGCCGTCTTACGAAAGCGTACGGCTTGAGAACGGTATAACAGGTTCCATTTAGCTTCGGTGTCTGGTGTCGGTGGTTGGTTCTTAAGCCATGCTGCGGTCCATCCAATCTGAACCAACATGGTGACAAAGAGCCATACTAAGATATACACCCGACGGGCTACCTGAAACCATCCTAAAGCTTCGTGTTGTGGGGGAGTGCGGGTGGACGGGATATAGTCGTGAACCTGTTCCATGGCAGACCTCCTGGAATTAGTCTATCATACAAGGTCGATAATACCTGGCACTGAAATATAGCCAATGCCCGATAATGTGGTAACCTAAGGGATGGAGAATCGGTGATCCCTGGTTAAAAAACAAGGTGGTGATGGCGTGCTGCAGTTTTTGCAAACCATGTCTTGGACGTCCTGGTTGTTATCAGTTGTGGATATCACCATCGTGGCTTACGGACTTTATCGGTTATTTCTACTCATACGGGGAACTCGTGCAGTACAGCTAATTAAAGGAATTGTGGTGCTTTTGGTAGCGGTTCCGGTATCGCAATGGCTCAGGCTCTACACCACCCATTTTTTATTGCTTAAAATCGAAGACATGTTGGTGGTGGCGCTTCCCATTGTATTTCAGCCGGAACTCAGAAGAGCTTTGGAGCAAATTGGTCAGGGGGGATTCCTGGCCGAAGGACTCCTCACTACCCATGATGAAATTAATCTGGCGCGTACTGTGGATGAGATATCGCGGGCCTGCGATCATTTGTCTCGAAGTCGTACGGGTGCCTTGTTTGTCATTGAGAGATTGACTGGGCTCAATGAGTATGCCGCCACGGGAACTCCCATAGGCGCCATTGTGTCGAGTCCGCTTTTGGAAAACCTATTTGTGCCCAACACGCCATTGCATGATGGCGCCTGTATTATTCGTGGCGATCATGTTGTGGCTGCGGCAGCATTTTTGCCCTTAACCGACAGTGCTCAACCGGGTAGTGAGTTGGGCAGTCGCCATCGCGCAGCTATCGGAATTTCCGAACAGTCCGATGCTATCGCCATTGCGGTGTCGGAGGAAACGGGATGGATTTCAGTCGCAATTGAAGGACGGCTTTATCGCCGGCTAGAAGATCGGGCGTTGCGAGAAATGCTCACGCGACTATTGCGGCCTAAAGCGCATTCGACCTTGAAATTGTGGCATCGGGGTGTGGATTCCTAATGGATCGATTCTTGGAAAATGATTCGGTGCTGAAAATTATCTCGGTGGTTATTGCTATTTTACTTTGGTTTATTGTGAGCTCAAGCAATCCGACACAGACCACCAATCGATCATTTGGACCGATTCCCTTGTCCCAATCATCACTGACCCGCGCCAATTTATCGGTGGGCGCTTTGGATCCGAATGTTGTGACCGTAACTTTGAAAGGGTCACCGCAAAGTGTGCAAAATGCATCTATCCGACAGATTGCCGCTTTTGTGGAGCTGGCCGACATTACGCGCGCGGGTACCTATTCCGTGCCAGTTCGGGTGTCTGTACCCGAAGGCACCAGCCTAGTTTCGGTGGTTCCCAATCACGTGGTGGTGACCGTTGATCAACTAGGGACCAAACACTTTGCAGTAGCGTTGCATCCTCTGGGGACGCCAGCGCCGGGATACGAGATTAAGTCGTCGGCAGTGTCTGTCAAAGAAGCCAGTGTCAATGGACCAACCAGCGAGTTGGCGCAAATTCGGTCGGTGGTGGCCGATGTATCTGTGGGGGGGCGCGCTGCTAACTTTCAAGAACAGGTGATTTTGTTGCCGCTCAACAGAAAAGATCAGGTAGTGCCTGATGTTCAAGTGAGCCCCAATTTAGTGACGGCGACAGTTGCGATTCAACCGATTCCTCCGCAAAAAACGGTGCCTGTTGTTGTGAAATATACAGGCACGCCTGCAGCAGGTTACCAGGTGGGGCAAATTACGGTAGCCCCGGCGACGGTCGATATCACAGGGACGTCGGCCGCATTAAGTGGGATCAGTCAGGTCAATACCCAGATGGTTTCGGTTGTGGGACAGACGAGCACTGTGACCGAAACCGTGCCATTGGCGTTTCCTAAAGGGATATCTGGCATGACGATAAATTCTGTCACGGTGACGATCACCATTTCGCCGAGTGGTTAATACCGTACATAGCGTATACACTATAGACACTGTTGGAGGCATGAGGATGGCGTTATTTGGAACCGATGGCGTACGAGGAGTTGCCAATCACGAATTGACGGCCGAACTGGCTATGCGCATTGGGCAGGCGGCAGGGGCGATGTTGGGGCATGGTACTCAAGTTTTGGTGGCGCGTGACACCCGGTTATCTGGCCCAATGTTGGAAGCAGCGTTGACGGCTGGTTTAACCTCTCAGGGGGTAAATGTGCTAATGGCTGGGGTGATTCCCACCCCAGCATTGGCTCACCTAATCGATGGCATGAATGCTAGTGCCGGCATCATGATTTCGGCTTCGCACAATCCTCCGGAATATAATGGAATTAAACTGCTGGATCGTGGCGGCCGTAAGTGGTCAGCCATTCGCGAGAACGAGGTAGAGGCCGGGGTATTATCCCCCACCGCTTTGCCGGTGCCAAGCCCTGATCGGATTGGCGCTGTTCTGCACATTGAAGAAGATGCTCGAACCCGTTATCTGAAATATTTGCAATTACTTTTTGCAGGGCATATCCGCCCCCTGAAAGTCATCGCGGATGTAGCTCATGGGGCAGCGATTGCCACGGCTCCGGCTATCTTTCACCAGTTGGGACTTCAAGTTACGGTATTGAATGGAGATCCTGATGGGCTACGTATCAATCAAAACTGTGGAGCGACTCACCCTGACATTATTCGCGAAGCCGTATTACAGCATCACGCTGATATTGGTCTTTCATTTGACGGCGACGCGGATCGGTTAATTGCGGTGGATGAATTGGGGCATGTTGTGGATGGAGATGAAATTCTTTACGCGTTAGCGATCGGAATGAGAGAGCGTGGCGAATTATTGCAAAACACGGTGATCGCCACGGTAATGTCTAATCTCGGACTAGAAAAGGCCTTGGAACAACAAGGCATAAGATTGGAACGCACGCCAGTGGGTGACCGGTGGGTAGCAGAAAAGATGCGGGAAGGGAACTTCAGCTTAGGGGGCGAACAATCCGGGCATGTCATTTTATCTCAATGGGCGGAAACTGGTGACGGTGTTTTGACAGCACTGGCGTTGCTGTCGGAAATGTCGCGGCAAAACCGCCCGCTGTCTGAGTTGGTGAAACCCGTAGAGCGTTACCCGCAATTGTTGCATAATGTGCAATTGCCGCATGCCGTCCAGGATTGGCAGCAGGAGATCCCGGATCTGTTGGAATTGGTGGCATTGGCCCAGCACGAACTGGGCGATGAAGGAAGAATTGTCATACGGCCGTCAGGAACCGAGCCGTTATTGCGCATTATGCTGGAAGGGAGGGATGCGGGCCAAATCCGTCATTGGGCAGACCGTATGGCCGCGGTCGTAAACGACGCTTTACAGTCGGCAAAAGCTTAGGTTTACTAGCCCGAGAGCGCCGGAACCCTCAGTGGTAGGGTTGACGAGGTGGGGGATCTCGAAGTATTCGGCGGGTGACCTCCGGCTGCCCAGCGGCCGATAAATCACGGACAAAGGTCGGTCGTAAGGGCGACACAAAACCGTGCGGCTGGGGCCGACTCCATTTGAATTATGGAGGCGAACCGTATGTGTGGAATAGTGGGGTTCGTCGGCAGTCAAGCCGACGCGTTACCCTTTATTTTTGATGGATTAAAACGGTTGGAGTATCGGGGATATGATTCTGCAGGTATTGCTTTAGCATTGCCGCAAGGCATTGCAATCCGGAAAAGCAAGGGAAAAATTACGGTGCTGGAAGCGGTGTTAGGTTCGCTGCCCCCGGGACCTTGTGGAATTGGACATACGCGTTGGGCGACTCATGGACGGCCGACTGACCAAAATGCTCACCCCCACACCGACTGTCGGGGAGAAATTGCCACCGTTCACAATGGCATCATCGAAAATTTTGAAGAACTGCGAACGGAACTTATTGCCTTAGGGCATCATTTTGCTTCCGATACCGATACCGAAGTGATACCGCACCTATTAGAACAATATGGCGGAAACTACGACCTTGAAGCTGCTGTACGGAAAGCGGAAACACGCCTTAAAGGTGCCTATGCCTTTTTAGCGGTGTCGTCCCACGAACCTGACAAAGTTGTGGCGGTGCGACGGACTAGTCCACTATTGATCGGGCTGGGACAGGGAGAGAATTACCTGGCGAGTGATTTTAGCGCTTTTTTATCGGCCACCCGGCGGGCGATTGCGTTGGAAAACGGGGATATGGCGGTAGTAACGCCAACCCGCTACCAAATCTGGGATCAATCCGGGAATCCAGTGGAGCGGTCGGTCATTGAGATCGACTGGGACATCAAGCAAGCAGAACGAGGCGGTTATCCCCATTTCATGCTGAAAGAAATTATGGAACAGCCTGAAGCGTGGAGCGACTGCCTATTAGGACGGCTTGACGGGGAACGGGTCCTGGTGTCGGAACTTGGACTGCCCGTGGAGCTTCTCAACCAAACCAAACGAATTCAAATTGTTGCTGCAGGCACTGCTTATCACGCCGGGCTCATCGGGAAAGCGCTCATTGAGCGTCTGGTAAGGATTCCAGTCGCGGTCGACGTGGCATCCGAATATCGCTATCAGGATCCGGTACTGGAACCCGGTACCTTGGTGATTGCGGTGTCGCAGTCGGGGGAAACGGCTGATACCTTGGCCTGTGTGCGGATGGCCAAGGATATGGGCGGATTTACTTATGCCATCACCAATACGGTGGGGTCTACATTGTCAAGAGAATCGGATGCGGTCATTTATACCCATGCGGGCCCAGAAATAGCGGTAGCATCCACCAAAGCCTATACTACGCAGATTTTGGTGTTTAGTCTTCTAGCACTGGCATTCGCCGAAGCGCGGGGCCGGGGACGCCCCGATTTGATTCAGATGTTGCGTGAGTTGCCAGGCTTAGGGCATGAGGTACTGGAACGAATGGATCTAGTGCGCCAAATGGCCGAGAAACTTGCTCAAAGTCGCGATGTGTTTTATGTGGGACGGGGCATCGATTGGGCTCTTGCTATGGAAGGTCAGCTTAAGCTCAAGGAGATTTCGTATATCCATGCGGAAGCCTACGCGGCAGGTGAACTGAAACATGGCACATTAGCCTTAATTGAAGAAGGAACGCCTGTAGTGGCTATTGTAACGGAATCTCAATTAGCCGAAAAAACGATCTCCAATATTCTAGAGGTCAAGGCTCGCGGGGCAGAAGTGTGGGGCATTGTTGCCGACCATATGCCGGGCGCATTTGCTATGGATCATCGGATATCGTTTCCGGTTCGAGATCCACTGGTATCGTCCGTATTGGCGGCCATTCCACTGCAACTGCTAGCATATTGGACCGCTGTCGCGCGGGGGGAAGACGTCGACCAACCACGAAATTTGGCCAAGTCTGTAACAGTTGAATGAGGTTGCCGTCTTGGGAAGCTTTTTGTTGGGTGACAAAAATTACGTTAACTGAACAATAATTATCTTAACTGGACAAAAAATAGCTTGGCTGTAGTGGGAAAACATCGGACAGTTGAAACAAGTGTTTTGGGTGTTTCAACTGTGCGTTTGTTATATTAAAGATGTCGACCCGGACGGACACTTGGTACCTTCCATGGTAGGCGAAAAGAGTCGCAGACTTACAGGCAGAGACGATGCTTGGAGGCTTGCCCGGATCAGCGGTGCATATGCCATGAATAGCATGCCGTGGCGCGAAATAGCGAGCCCCGTGGTGTCCTTTGCTCTGACCTTTACGTCTGACCTAAACCAACAAGCGATTTTTTCGGCGTTAGTTGACCAAGGGCCGAGGAGTTGGACGAGCGCTCCAGGCGAGACTCCACCAATATTGGTATCCAGTATTGAGAGCGCGCAAAGATTTTTGGACACGGAAACGGATGAGAACGTTAAGCCTCTATGGTGGTGGTATGTCGAGCACACCAACTCCGTACTGCGACAATGGGAAGAGACAATAGATGAGGAGAGCGGGAACTAATGGTGAAGACTCTTGAGCAACGCATCACAGAAGCCGAGCAGACGTTGACGGTGGTCGAAACTGCTTTCAACCGAAATGTGAATGTCGTGCCGATTGAAGTGGAGACGTGGTTTCGGGAGAGGGTCAACCACCGCAGGTTGGCCACAACTGTTAGCTACCCGTGAAGCGGTGCGGAAAACGCTAGATGGCTTGGAGCTACATACAACCGCCTCAGACGACGTAGTGATTTTAAACCAAGCGATGAAATTTGGGCACTTTCGATTGATGGGCTCAATGGCGTGAATGACCGCCGCATGGGCTGCCGCAGATTCCATTATCGAGGTTGCGGGAGACCTTCTGCGCCCGCTTCCTGGGTTTAGATCCGTCAAGCTGGTTTCTCATTTTGTGAGCGACGAAGACGCCCACCGACAGGAACGAGACAAGGTCCCCTATCTGTTGTATCAAGAGATACGTAAGACCTTTGGCTGGCCGATAGGACTCAGCTATGCTGTTCGGAACCATCTAGTCCACGACGGCGGACAATCGAGCGGCTCCAACTTTTTCGAAGACGGCCCCGGCTCCACATCAGCATTTCGTGTTTCGCAAACGGGTTGGGACTTCGTATGCAGGAAGGCCAGGGCGTATGGAGTGGCAGACTCGGGGTTCTCTAGAGCGACTGATTGGCCGACCCCATCGACAGACGACTTCAGAGTTCTAATGGACGTGTGTATTCGCGAGATGGATGATGCACTGGGAGTACTTTTGGGATACGCGTGTACGGCCTTAAAAACTAATGCGGCATTTATGCTTAGGGAAGATTGAGTATGGGCGATTGATTTTGTTCGACAAGCTGCGGGTAGGTTTGGATTTATTGAACCATTAGCCGCAAGTAAAGCGCTGGAGATGGTTTGGCGCGAGCAACCGATCATGGACTGAGCGCAGAACTTTATTACTTATTTTGGTTTCTTAGTCGTCATGGGCGCAAGTCATTAACATAGGCTCGGGGTGATCGGACAAAGCTGGAAACCCCTATGAATCCTGGGTCTGCGGCGCAGAACATTATTATCAAACATCAGCCACAGTGTCCAGTCACAAAAATTACGTTTACGGAACAACAATTCATTAGCTGGACAGAAAATAGCTTGACTGTCGTGGAAAACATAGCACGGTTGAAACAAGGGTTTTGGGTCTTTCAACTGGTGTGGGGTTGCTGGGGAGAAGGAGGCCTATATGGCCAAACGGCAAGCGCGAGAATAGACCCGACACCGTTGAGCGGCGTATAAAAAGAAGGCCGGGGGACCGGGCGCGGAGCAAACTATAAGCCGTGGATTTTGGTGCCAGATGTTCCGTCCCCAGGATTGGCCAATCGTGTTAAGGGAGTACCCGCTACGATTTCTTGCTGCTGGATGACTGCTCTGCATCCTTTGACCGTCGACGAAAGTCGTGATCTCCTTGCATGGAATCGGATTTTCGCTCTAACTGACGACGTCAGTCGGCGTGGTTAGGGTGAACTCCTCCTGCAGCCACCATGGCTTGGTCGAAGGTGTAGACGGGGATTTGCGGCGAATATGAGAGCAGAAGACAGTCCACCCAGTCGAGGTTTGTTTCCTCAAACT
>PXYW01000025.1 GCA_003023695.1 Sulfobacillus benefaciens
GTTTCTCCTACTAATTATTGCTTTGGGGAATTTTGGAGACATGCACCGTCGCCGTTGTAGTAGGAGCCGACACATGATCCATGGCACCATGCGCAGTCTATCCGTTGCATGTCGATAATCAGATTCAGGGGCGAAAGGTTGGGACAGCACGGCGCTACTTTGGATAGCCTTCTCGTGCTCACCCCATTTCGACGTGGATGTCACTGGGGCATCATGATGAACGAAGCCTTTGAAAGCCGACGACATTTGACGGCCGGCGAGATTTGCCGGCAAATTAAGATGAACCACGACCTCGACAGGCCTTAACTTGATGCTTATGTCGAGCGTTTATTCCATGCCTTGCGGCAGGAGAAAACGGGCATTGGCACGTGATATGGTGTTAGCACATTAGTTTCGGTTACGCGATTTTTAATGAGTCCCTCTTCGTGGTGATGGATTCCATGGGTACGAAACATCTCCACCCATTGGTATTGGCCATTTCCGTCTTCAATCATGTTTCGCAACATACGGCATCCGCGCTTCAAAGGGAATGCCGCCCAATAAATCTGTCGCTCATTCGACCACTTCCAATAGAACAGGGCTTAGCGGTGTTTGTCATTTTTACGATTCAAATGAATTAGCCGATAATGGAGACAGGGCATTGGACATACTAGGAAAATTACGTTAGGGACTCCCTGGACCCGAACGATTGGTGTACAATGTGTGTGAAATGTTCGGAACGTATAACGGTGGAGGGACATATGATCGAACGATACAGTCGGCCCATCATGAGAGAATTGTGGTCAGACGGCACCCGATACCAACGGTGGTTGCGGGTGGAAATTCTTGCAGTGCGGGCCTGGGAACAAATTGGGCAGATTCCGGCGGGAGTCGCCGACCGCCTGAGCAAAGGTTCGGTAGCTCCTGAACGCGTCGAATTCTTTGAAAATCAATATCATCATGACGTGCTCGCGTTTTTGTCGGCGGTAGGGGAAACGGTAGACCCTGAGGATGCAAAATATATCCATTATGGTCTGACCTCCACCGACGTTGTGGACACCGCCTTGTCATGGGTGCTGCATGATGCATTAACCATTATTGCTGAGGATTTAAGCGTATTGCGCAATACCGTGCGGCAATTGGCACTGCAACATAAATACACGCCGCAAATGGGTCGTACTCATGGAATGCATGCCGAACCCACCAGTTTTGGTTTGAAGGCTGCCCTGTGGTGGCTGGAATTGGGACGAGATGAGGAACGGTTGCAGCAGGCCACGGAGCGAATGCGGGTGATGAAAATTTCTGGTGCAGTGGGCAACTATGCGAATATTCCGCCCAGCGTGGAACAATATGTGGGGCAGGCGTTAGGTCTACAGCCTGCGCCTTTGTCCACTCAAGTGCTGCAAAGGGATCGGCATGCCGAAGTGATAATGGTTTTAGCGTTGATTGGAACGACACTGGACAAAATTGCCACAGAAATCCGTCATTTGCAGCGCAGTGAAGTGGGAGAGTTGGAAGAGCCGTTTGCCGAGGGTCAGCGGGGTTCGTCGGCTATGCCGCATAAGCGAAATCCGGTGAAAGCCGAACAAATATCGGGACTGGCCCGTCTTTTAAGAGGTTTTGTTATTCCGGCTTTGGAGGATGTGCCGCTGTGGCATGAACGCGATATTTCCCATTCCTCTGTAGAGCGCGTGATGTTGCCTGATGCGACGACATTAGCCGATTATCTCTTGACGCAAATGAATCGCATCATGGGAGGCTTAGTTGTCAATAGCGATCGCATGCGACGCAATATTGATTTATCGGGAGGGCTGGTGTTTTCCCAAAAGATTTTATTAGCCTTGGTAGAACATGGAATGACTCGTGAAGCCGCCTATAAGTTGGTACAAAGCCATGCGATGGCCGCTATGGCAGAACCCTCGCGGTCGTTTCAATCTCGATTGATGGACGACATTCGGGTCACGGAGCGCATGCCCCCCAATGAACTAGAACGCCTATTTGCAATTGAACCCTATCTTGGGGCAGTGGACGAGATTTTTCAAAAGATTGGTCTTGAACAAAAGGAGGGGTCGTGATGAACACAACCTTGATTTACGAAGGAAAGGCAAAAAAGGTGTTTGCCACCGAGAACCCAAACCAAGTCCTCGTGGAATTTAAGGACGATGCGACGGCATTTAATGGGCAAAAAAGAGGACAAATCGCAGAAAAAGGTGTAATTAACGCTAAGATTTCAGCTCATCTGTTCCGGTTGTTGGAAAATCACAACATCACGACCCATTTCGTGGATCAGCTATCAGAACGAGTGCTTTTAGTCAACCGACTGCGCATGGTTCCCTTGGAAGTGGTTGTGCGCAATATTGTGGCAGGTTCTTTAAAGCAGCGCACAGGCCTCGCTGAAGGCACCACCCTGGCGTTTCCGGTGGTCGAACTTTACTTCAAAAATGATGAGTTAGGTGACCCACTACTTAATGATGATCATATTAGAGCCATGAATTTAGCCAGCAATGATCTTACCAGTCGCCTAAAACATGAAGCCCGTCGTATTAACGACATTTTACAGAACTACCTTAATGACCGTGGCCTCTTGCTGGTCGATTTCAAATTGGAGTTTGGCATGGCTGACGGGGTATTGCAGCTAGGCGATGAGATTTCTCCCGATACCTGTCGGCTGTGGGATCAGTCAACCCAAAAAAAGCTGGATAAAGACCGATTTCGGCAAGATTTGGGCGGCGTGGAAGACGCCTATCATGAGGTGGCGGAGCGTATCTTGTCATGAGCCAATTTCGGCTGACATTTTTGGTTGGGCTAAAAGAGGGAATATTGGATCCTGCGGGACAAGCGACCCGCAACGTGCTGCAACACATGGGCTACGAAGCCCATGATGTTCGTATCGGAAAATGGATACAGGTTATAGTTAGCGCTGAAACTGAAGATCAGGCGTTGGCCATCGGGCAGGAAATGGGAAAGCGTATCTTGTCTAATCCAGTAATGGAATATTTCGAGGTGACGGTGCACGCTTATGAACAATGATTTATCGGTTGGCATCGTGATATTCCCTGGCTCTAATTGCGATCGCGATACAATTTCCGCGATTTCTTCCCTTGGAGCCAACCCTGTGGTATTAGACTATCGCCTGCGCAGCCTCCCAGTGCTGGATCGCGTAATTTTGCCAGGCGGATTTTCTTACGGCGATTATTTGCGGAGCGGCGCATTGGCCGCGGCAGCACCGATTATGGATGCAGTAGAAAAGGCTGCGGCCGACGGAATGCCGGTGTTGGGCATTTGCAATGGGTTTCAAATTTTGTGCGAGCGCGGTTTGCTTCCTGGGGCTTTGCTTCCCAACCCTGGTGGGGAGTTTATCTGCCAATGGCAGACAGTACGTGTGGCCAGTGAATCACCACTGTTTACTGGCCTAGATCAAGGGCGTGTGTTACGGCTTCCCATTGCCCATCATGAAGGATCGTATCGGGTAACCCAAGGTCAACTGGCAGAGCTGTTCGAACGCGGTCAAGTTTTCTTGCAGTATAGCGATCCTGAGGGTCAACTCCACGGCTTGGCCAATCCCAATGGTTCGGTGGCGAATATAGCCGGTGTGAAAAATCACAACGTGGTAGGCTTGATGCCGCACCCCGAACGTGCCATGGCACCCTATTTAGGGTCCCGTGATGGAGCGGACTTTTTAGCCTCATGGTTGGGGATGGGGGAAACCGTGGTATGTTAACGTACCAGGATGTGGGACTTTCAGCGTACGAAGAACAAGAAATTATGCGACTATTGGGCCGGCGGCCTAACGAATTAGAGTTGGGTTTGTTCGGTGCCTTATGGTCCGAGCATTGCAGCTATAAAAGTTCAAAGAATCTCTTAGCCCAATTGCCGCACCAAGGTCGGTTTGTGGTGCAAGGACCTGGCGGCAACGCAGGCGTCGTGCAATTGTCCGCTGATTGGGATGTCGCCTTTAAAATTGAAAGCCATAATCATCCATCGTTCGTGGAACCGCTGCAAGGAGCCGCAACCGGCGTGGGAGGGATATTGCGCGACATCGTGGCAATGGGGGCACGCCCCATCGCCATTGCTGACATCTTGAAATTCGGCACTAATGAGAAGGCTCCTGCCCTGCTTCATGGGGTAGTCGAAGGAATTGGGGCCTACGGCAACGCCATCGGTATTCCCAATGTTACCGGGTCGCTAGGGTTTTCAGCCGTGTATGATGCCAATCCTCTAGTAAATGTTTTGGCTGTGGGAATTCGGCGCCACGGCCTCCATGTGGGAGCAGACGGTGCTCGACCGGGATCCGTCTTGATCCTTATAGGCCAGGGCACTGGCCGCGACGGCATTCATGGGGCTAGCCTCTTGGCATCTCACGATTTCGGTGCCGAAACAGAAGAAATGCGGCCGACGGTTCAAGTTGGGGATCCGTTTATGGGCAAGCTATTGATGGAAGCTACCCTAGCTATAGTCGACAAAGGTCTTTCAGATGCAGTTCAGGATCTGGGAGCGGCCGGCTTGACATCATCGACTGCTGAACTAGCTTATGCGTCATCAGTGGGATTGGAGATTGATGTTTCCCAAGTCATTTGCCGCGAAGCGAACATGAGCCCATATGAAGTCATGCTTTCAGAAACCCAGGAACGCATGTTGCTGTCGGTTCCCAAACACAATCTGGCGGCGGTGTTGGAAATCCTCGCGTGGTATGAATTGCCTTATGCTCAGATTGGACAGGTGATGGCAGGAGATTTTCTTCGTGTGGTGGCAGGGGACCAGGTTTTGGCTGAACTGCCTACATCCGTGTTGGTGGGCGGTTGCCCCCGGGTTCCCGTTAAGCATGGCAAGCGAATGGGGAGTATTGACCAGTCTGGTGCGGTGGAGACGGGTAATCTTGAGTTGGCATGGGGTTATCAGGTTTTAGGACACGCAGATTGTCGAGATCGAGCTTCTGTGTATCAGCGCTACGATTCGATGATTGGGATTCGCACCGTATGGGGACCGGAGCATGATGTGGCGGTCATGCACCTGGAAAATGGTTCACCGGGCATATGTATCGCGGTAGCGGCACCAGCGCGCTGGGCAGAAATTGACAGTTATTCTGGGGGAATCGGTGCAGTTGCCGCCGCATTGAGTTTGGTGGCCACCCAAGGGGCGGTACCCTTAGGCTTAACCGACGGGATCAATGCGGGAAATCCTGAAAAACCCGAAGCCTACGACAAAATGGCGGCTCTCATTCAGGGTATTGGCAAGGCTGCGGAAATTTTTGAGGTGCCGGTTACCGGCGGCAATGTATCTTTACACAATGAAACGGAAGGACGAGCCATTTGGCCAACGGCGGCCATTGGCGTCGTTGCTCGCCACCCGAGTCCAGAACACCCCATGGCAGATACTCCGCCTTATGCTGGTGCACGCGTCTTGATATTAAATCCGCCAACCAAGCCCGATTTAGGCGGCAGCGTGCTCGCGGAGATTTTGGGCCGTTCAGCTAGTTATCCTACGTTGGATGTCGACGCGATTCAACATTCTGTGCACTTTTTGGCTGAGATTGTTCCGCAGGCGGAACATGTCGGCCTTTTGGCCTGTCGCGCCGTGGGAGTTGGCGGGTTGTTCGTGACCGTGGCCAAGAGCCTGATAGATAAAAACCCGATGGCGTTGGGGGCTCACTTGAACTTGGCCCAAGATGTAGATGCTCGCTTCGTCTTCAATGAGATGGCGGGCCAATGGGTGTTGTTTGTGGATCCGAAAATTAGCCCATTTTGGGATCATGTCTCGGAGACACACGGTGTATCGGTAATCGATATTGGTTCGGTCACGGACTCTCCGGAGTTGGTGCTCACCGGTGGACGCACGCTAACTTGGCCGCTTATCGATTTAAAGCGGGCTTACCGAAAAGGAGGGGTTCGGGATGTCCGATGAACTTCGGGAAGAATGCGGCGTTTTTGGCATTTGGGGCGATATGGAATCGGCATTAAAAGCGTACTGGGGAACGTTTAGTCTGCAGCATCGCGGCCAAGAAAGTGCGGGAATTGCGGTATTGGATCGTGGTGACATTACAGTGCATAAGGGCATGGGACTGATGACTGAAGCACTGCAAGTGGAAACCGAAGTGTTAAGGCCCGGCCATGCGGCGTTAGGACATGTACGCTATTCCACTTCAGGGGAATCCTCATTGGTCAACGCCCAGCCACTATTGATGCGGACTCGCTTTGGCTCTTTGGCTCTAGCGCACAACGGGAATTTGGTTAATGCAGCGGAATTGCGCGAAGAATTGGCCCAGTCGGGATCGATATTTCAAGGAACCTCCGACAGTGAAGTGCTAGCTCATCTGCTAGCCAAAAGCACAGAAGAACAACTTTTTGAGGCATTGCTGGCCAGTCTTCCTAAGCTTAAGGGAGGGTTTGCATTTGTGGTGCTCTCACGAGAGGGCTTGTTCGCGGCCAGGGATCCTCATGGAATTCGTCCGTTGGTTTTAGGACGCACCCCTGATGGCGGCACTGTGGTGGCTTCGGAAACTTGCGCGCTGGATACCACGAAAGCTGATTGGCTTCGTGATGTAGCGCCCGGAGAATTGGTAGCTGTCAATGATCAAGGAATACGTTATCAACCCTTTATTCCTCAAAATGACCAACCTCGGCGTGCGTTATGCTCTTTCGAAACAATCTATTTCGCGAGGCCTGACTCGCAAATTGATGGACAAAGCACTCATTTAAGCCGTCGCCAATTGGGACGGCGGCTTGCTGCCGAAGCACCTGCGAAAGCAGACGTGGTAATCGGCGTGCCTGATTCGAGCTTGCCAGCGGCTATGGGGTACGCAGAGGAATCTGGGCTGCCGTTTGATTTTGGCTTGGTAAAGAACCGCTATATTGCCCGTACATTTATTGCACCCAATCAATCCGCGCGCGAATCCAGCGTCCAGCAAAAATTATCGGCGGTGCGCGAGGTTGTGGCCGGCAAACGCGTGGTGCTAGTGGATGATAGTTTAGTGCGGGGTACTACATCTCGTCGCCTAGTGTCGTTGTTGCGCCAGGCGGGCGCCCAAGAGGTGCATATGCGTATTGCTTCACCCCCTTATCGGGAACCGTGCCATTATGGCATTGACACCTCCAGGGCCGGCGAATTGGCGGCACGATCCATGAGCGTCGAAGAACTCCGGATTTCTGTCGGGGCTGATTCCTTAGCATACCTGTCACTTAAGGGATTGGAGGCTGGGCTCGGGTCCGGGGGCTGGTGTATGGCGTGTTTTGGCGCCGGATATCCGGTACCATTGCCAGAGACAACGAGACCTGACAAGGAGGTAATTCAGTTTGTCAAAACCTCTGACATATCGTGATGCGGGTGTGGATATTGGCCGTGGGGCAGAAGCCGTGCGGCGTATTAAGCCTTTAGCAGCACTGACCCACCGAGCCGAGGTCACTGGTGAGATCGGAGGATTTGCTGGGGGTTTTCGTTGGTCTCAGCCGGGAACTTTATTGGCTGGGGCCGACGGAGTGGGCTCAAAATTGCTGGTGGCGCAAGCCGTAGGCCGTCACGATACCATTGGCGTCGACTTGGTGGCAATGAATGTGAACGATATTGCAGCGAGTGGCGGCGAGCCTTTATTCTTTTTGGATTACATTGCGATTGGACGGCTGGATCCCGATCGGATTGAGCAGATTGTTTCTGGCGTGGTGCGCGGTTGCCAGGAGTCGGGCTGTACGCTGTTGGGGGGCGAGACGGCAGAGATGCCAGATATCTATTCGGCAGACGGTTATGATCTGGCGGGATTTTGCGTAGGTCAACAGTCGGTTTCGCTGCCCAGTCCGGATCCGGGAGACCGCATTATTGGTTTGGCGTCTTCTGGTTTTCATTCTAATGGGTATGCGTTGTTGCGGCATATTGTCGGGATGCAACACCTGGATTGGCAAGCGCATTACCCTGCGACGGGGACACAAACATTGGGAGAAGCATTGCTAACGCCTACGGTTATCTATGTGAAAGTACTGCAAGAATTGTGGAAACGCAATACGTTGCACGGCATGGCACACATTACCGGAGGGGGAATCGTGGAAAATTTGCCTCGTACGTTGGTGGCGGGGCAAGGAGCGGTTATTGATCGCTCACGGTGGGAGGTTCCGCCCCTGGTTCGCTGGTTTCAGGAGATGGGTAAAATTTCTGATGCGGAGATGTTTCGGACGTTTAATATGGGGCTGGGCATGATGGTGGTGGCTCCGCCTCAAGCAGTCTCCGAGGTCTTGCAGGTTATTCGGGAATTTTCCCTCAACGCATGGGATGTGGGCGAAGTGGTAGATACGCCTGGGGTGGTGCTGGCATGAGATGGGCAGTCTTGGTGGGCGGAACAGGCAGCAATCTTCGGGCTTTGCTCAGTGAAGACGTACCGGTAGCCCTGGTCGTCTCACATCGATCCGGGGTTGGAGCGATAGCGATTGCTGAGGAGTTTGGAGTGCCGGTAGAAGTATTGACGAAACGGGAATATCCCGACCGCCACGATTTTGATCGGGAACTTCGCCAAACGTTGAATCGCTATGACATCGATGCAATTGCTATGGCGGGTTTCCTGCGCTGGTTGACCAAAGAAACCGTGGATGCGTTTCGAGGACGCATCATCAATATCCATCCTTCGCTTTTGCCAGCATTCCCCGGGCTGCATGCCATAGAACAGGCATATCGGTATGGCGTACGTTGGACTGGGGTTACGGTGCATTTTGTCGATGAAGGCCAGGATACGGGACCGATTATTGCCCAGGTTCCGGTTCGGGTGGACCCCGGCACCTCACTCGGGGAATTGGAAACCGCAATACATAAGGTGGAACACGATCTGTATCCTAAAGTCGTGGCGGCTTTGGAACAGCATTGGGTGTGGCTAGCAGAAGATGGCACGATTAAGTGGCAGGTGCCACCAGAGGAGGTTCGATCATGGATCGATGGGCTTTATTTAGTGTAAGTGACAAAACGGGCAGCGTGGAACTGGCCCGGTGGTTTTTGGGCCAAGGAATTGGGATATTGGCCAGTGGTGGCACTTACCGTTTCTTAGAAGACAATGGCGTGGAGGCCACTTCCCTGGAAAGCATTACGGGATTTGACCAAGTGTTGGGAGGACGGGTTAAAACACTGCATCCGGCAATCTATGCTGGATTGTTAAGCCGCCGGACCAAGGAAGATCAGGAGGATGTGACCCGTATTGGGGCGCCGGATATAGTGGCGGTGGTCGTCAATTTGTATCCTTTTCGTTCTAAGGCGCTGCAAAAGGTTCAGGATTTCAGCCTATTGGTGGAGGAAATTGATATCGGCGGAGTGTCACTGATTCGTGCAGCGGCGAAGAATTATGCCCATGTTATGGTCTTGATAGACCCCGAACAATATCCCTCGATTACCACTAAAGAGTGGGACGGTTTTGGTATCTCCGAGCGGCGGCAATTGGCCGTGACTGCATTTCGCCATGCAGCAGCCTATGACGCGGCCATAGCCCAGGTGTTGGGTGAACACAAGGACACCCTGGATCCAGATTGGGTCGCGGCGGGAATTGTACAGCAAGAATTGCGCTACGGGGAAAACCCCCACCAATCGGCATCGTTTTATCACATGGAACCCCACTCCGGATTTGCTGGAGCCCACCAGTACCAGGGCAAAGAATTGTCATACAATAATCTGGCTGATGCCGACGCGGCATGGGGATTAGTGCAGTCCCTGTCGGACCCAGCGGCGGTAGTCGTGAAACACCAAAACCCGGCTGCGGCAGCCGTAGCGCATTCTGTGGAAAAGGCTTTTGATCTGGCATATCAAGCGGATCCGATCTCTATTTTCGGTGGCATCGTGGCGTTTAACACAGTAGTAACGAAGACTGTGGCGGAAAAATTGAAAGATGTTTTTTTGGAAGTCGTTTTGGCTCCAAGATATGATTCGGAGGCGCTGGAAATCCTGTCCCGCAAAAAGAATTTGCGGGTTTTAAAGATGCCTCAGCAGTCCTTCAAACCTTGGGATGTGCGCATGATCGATGGTGGTCTACTGGTGCAAACCATTGATCGCGAGATCATCACCTTATCTGATTGGCAGCAAGTAGCCGGGCCCGAAACGGATCTCAAAGCATGGGAACGCGACGCACGACTGGCATGGTCCACGGTAAGATGGGCTAAGTCCAATGCGATTGTTGTGGCCCGTGATGGCGTGACCCACGGCATTGGATCCGGACAAACCAACCGGATCGATGCAGCAAAACAGGCGATAGCACGGGCAGGGGAGGCTTGTCAGGGAGCGGTACTAGCTTCCGATGCGTTTTTCCCCTTTGGGGACGTAATGGCCGAAGCAGGAAAAGCCAAGGTGAAGGTTGTGATTCAACCCGGCGGATCTCAGAGAGATCAGGAATCGATCGATGCCGCCAACCAATTGGGCATTGCTTTGTTCTTCACCAAAGAACGTCACTTCCGGCATTAGGAGGAACTCATTGCATGCAACCGGAAAATGCGTTGATTGTGGGAAAGGGAGCGCGTGAACACGCCTTGGCATGGGGGTTGAAGGAGTCCTCGCGTTTTAAAGAAATATTTGCCATGCCGGGCAATCCTGGTATTTCCCAAATCGCCCACTGCTTGCCATATCGCGATACGGCAGAAATTGTCGCCTGGGCAATGCATAAAGCGCCCATGCTGGTGGTGGTGGGACCCGAAAATCCCTTGGCTGAAGGGATTGTCGATCAATTGCGAGAGGCGGGGCACTGGGTGATAGGGCCCGAGCAACGTGCCGCTCAGCTCGAGAGCAGCAAATCTTTTGCCAAGTCCGTGATGGAACGGTACAGGATTCCCACGGCACATGCAAAGCGTTTTGACAACCTTCAGGCACTTGAAGATGCTATTTCTGCGGAATCAGAGTGGCCCCATGTGTTAAAGCAAAGCGGGCTGGCAGGTGGTAAAGGCGTCGTGATTGTGGAGACACCATCCCAGGCAATGCAGATAGCTCGCGAGTGGGCTGCTCAAGATAATCTATTGGCGCAGGGTGTGCTTTGGGAAGACTATCTTGACGGCAAAGAAATATCGGTGCATGTGTTGACGAATGGCAAAAACTACGTATGGCTGCCATTAACCCGGGATTACAAGCGGGTGACTCCCGATCTCAACGCGCCGAACACGGGAGGCATGGGAGCTTTTGGCCCGGTTGCTGACATTACCCAAGACATCAGAACTGTGATCAACGCAAAGATTTTGGACCCGCTAATGCAATTTTTACAAGATGAGAACCTGTTCTACCGAGGCGTGCTGTATGTCGGCATTATGCTGACTGGCCAAGGGCCGATGGTGCTGGAATTTAACGTGCGAATGGGGGACCCTGAGGCCGAAGTGCTGATTCCCCTGCTGCCGATAGACTGGGGAGCCTGTTGGTTAGGATTGGCCCAAGGACACTTGCCGTCTATTGTCGAGCCCGAGTCAAGCGCTGCAGTCGCCGTGGTGTTGGCTGACAGCGGGTATCCGCTGGCGGTTAAAGGCGGTCAAGAAATCATTTTGCCAACAACATCTGAAGGGTTAATCTTTCATGGTGCTACCCAGCAAAGTAGAGGCGGAACTGGACTTGAAGCCCAAGGTGGCCGCATTGTCACCGTGGTGGGGAAAGATAGCAGCCTATCGGGGGCACGTGATCAGGCCTACCGCACGATTCGCCAGATTATTGCGCCCGATACTCAGTTTCGTCATGATATTGCGCTAGACACCGAGTAAAAAACCTTGTGATGGTCACAATACCGGAAAAAGGATTCTGGAGGTGTCATGTGACCATCAAACTTGGGATGGCGGCCATCGGTGCGGGCTTGGCCACAATGTTAATCGCTGGCTGTAGCATTACTATGGGTTCTCCGTCTCCAGAACATGGCAGTACCGCGTCGAGCAGCCAAGGAGGGGGCTCAAGCTCCAGCGGTTCAAAAAGCTCTAGCGGCTCAGGTGGTTCTGGATCGTCAAGTTCTTCCACACCCACTATTGAAGTGCAAAAAGCGGTTCATGATGAAATGGAAACCCCTAAAATGCAAAAGGTCATTCAGGACAGCATTTCTACCGCAGAAGTGCAAAAATTCATGATGAGCTCAATGGGCCAATCGACGGTGGAAAAATCAGTGATGATGGTGATGTCGAGTCCCACATTTCAAAAAACCCTAGAAACCGATGTGATGAAGGCTATGTCATCCCCCACTGTCACCAGCGTCATCGATTCGTCGGTAAAGCAGAGCATTATGAAAATGGTTACTAGTTCCTCCTCGTCTTCGAGTTCTTCGGGGAAGTCCAGCAGTTCTTCTGGGGGATCCTCATCGTCTGGGGGATCCTCTTCAGGAGGAGGCTCCTCGGGTGGCGGAGGGTCTTCAGGTGGCGGGGGATCCTCGAGCGGTTAGCAACCCTCTTGTGTTTCTTGGACGGGTCGCTCACAATACCTATGAAATACATAGGTGAGGTGGGCTATGAATCCGAAACTACGAAGCACTGAGGTAGACTTATTATGTCGCGCAGTATTAAGCTTGAAAACCGAGGAAGAGTGCTATGCTTTCTTTGAAGATATCCTGACTGTAGCAGAAATTCAGTCTATTGCTCAACGCATGGCAGTGGCGCAGATGTTGGATTCCGGACAAACTTATGAAGATATTGCCCAAGTAACTGGAGCCTCATCGGCGACGATATCTAGGGTGAAACGTTCGTTGGCGTTTGGAGCTGATGGGTACCGTTTGGTATTGGATCGATTGCAATCGTCCTCGTAATCTATTGCCAATGCTGAGACCTTACGCTATATTGACCTTGAGAGTTTATTAGGGTAAAGCGATAAGGTGATGAATAATGCGGTGGGCTGAGGCAGCAATGGGGATGGGGTTCTCTCTTTCGGGGCCAATTAAAGGGTGGCGGTATACTAATCAGACTATGGAAATTTGGTACCGCATCGCAAATCCCGTGACGGCTCGTGATGAGTTGCTCCATTTGCTTGAGTGGGCATTCGGCCCCGGTACCTATCGGGAATTTGCGGATCCGCATTCCCAATGGCACTGGCGAAACGCCATCGTGTCGGCACAAATCTCCATCCACCCCGAGCGTGCTCAGGCTGTGGTTGTGGAGAGTCAGCCCGGCATTTTATCCGGTGCGGTTGATTCCTTCCAGGGGTGGACGGTGACCCCCATTCACTAGGCAAGCCTGTAGCCATCCGTGGTATAATGGCAGTACAGGGATGGCCAGGGGGTTCTATCATGGATTTGCTTGATCAATTGAACAGTGAACAACGTAGGGCCTGTGAAACAGTTCAAGGCCCGCTATTGTTGTTGGCGGGGGCGGGAAGCGGAAAGACACGAACGTTAACTTACCGCATGGCCCATTTGATTTCTACCCACGGAGTCCATCCGAGTCAAATCTTAGCGTTTACTTTTACCAATAAGGCAGCACGGGAAATGAAGGATCGCATTGATAGCCTAGTAGGTGACCGCAGTCGCTGGATGTGGGTAGGAACATTCCATGCTGTGGCCGTGCGAATTCTTCGGGAAAACATTGAAGTACTTGGGTACCAACCGCGATTTTTGGTCTATGATGCCGATGATTCCAAAGCCTTATTGCGCGATATTGTTCGCAGTTTAGGATGGGACGATAAACAATGGGCCCCGGGAATGTTTTTGGGCGCCATTAGTCGTGCGAAAAATGCGTTTGTTGGACCCGAAAACTGGAATGACAATAGTTTCACCGGGCAAAGAGTGGGTCAAGTCTATCACGCTTATCAAAATCGGTTGCGGGAATTGAATGCGTTAGACTTTGATGACTTGATATTCAATACGGTGGCGTTGTTTGATAAGGCGCCAGACGTGTTACGCCGTTATCAAGACAGGTTTCATTATGTGTTTGTTGATGAGTATCAAGATACCAATTTGGCCCAATATCGGATGATTAAACACCTGGCGTCAGGCTCCCACAATATTTGTGCGGTAGGAGACGATGACCAGTCCATTTATGGCTGGCGCGGAGCAGATATGCGCAATATCTTGGAGTTTCAGCGCGATTTTCCCGGGGCCAAGATTATCAAATTGGAGCAGAACTATCGGTCTACCGAAACTATTTTAAATGCCGCCAACGCAGTGGTGGCGCATAACGAAGCAAGAATCGGAAAATCCTTGTGGACTGAGCAAGGACACGGAGAAAAACTAAGGGTGTTCCGGGCGGCAGATGAGGAAAGTGAAGGATGGTATGCCGCTGAGGTTATTCATGAACAAGTCCGCAAGGGACGCAAGCTGTCAGATTGCGCCATATTATATCGCACCAACGCCCAATCCCGTGCTTTCGAAATGGCCCTGACCCGCGCCGGCATTAGCTATCGTTTGGTTGGCGGCAAACGTTTTTATGATCGCAAAGAGGTCAAAGACGTGTTGGCTTATTTGAAAGTGTTATTTAACGGACAAGATGACGTCTCTTTGGCCCGAGTGGTAAACTTCCCTCGACGTGGAATCGGGGACATTGCGCTGCAGCGCATTCGCGACTTTGCGGCAGAGCGTCAAATATCCTTGCTGGAAGCATTGGGACAAGTAGCCATGGTGCCAGGACTAACCAGCAGCGCCTCTCGGGCAGGACTTGAGTTGGCGCGACTTTTCGAGCGGTGGAATGCAATGTTGCCGGCATTGTCGTTAAAGGAAATTGTGAACCAAGTGGCTGAAGAAAGCGGGATGTTGCCGTTATACCGAAAGGAACGAGGGTCCGACGGAGAAGAACGGATTGAAAACATTGGCGAATTAATTTCCGTCGCAAAACGATTTGAAGAAGAGCAAAATACCCGAGATCTCGGTGAGTTTTTAGGATGGGTGGCGCTGGTCTCGGATTGGGATCGGACCGAAGATGATGCGGGCGGGGTTTGGTTAATGACTTTGCACAGCGCCAAAGGCCTGGAGTTTCCCGTGGTGATCCTTGGAGGCTTGGAAGAAGGGGTTTTGCCGCATTTAAGATCTTTAGAAGAGGGCTCGGTGGAGGAAGAGCGGCGTTTGCTGTATGTGGGTATAACCCGGGCCCGAGAAGAACTTCATTTGACTCACACGGAAACGCGCACCATGTTAGGGCGAACCCTAGCCAATCCGGTATCGCGCTTCCTTGAGGAGATCCCTCGAGAGCTGATTTATACGCCAGAACGCCCCTCGCGAATGGATCGAGTGGCAAGACCAATGGGCGCTGAAATACTGGACAATTTTTCCGTTGGAGAACGTGTACGCCATCCCAGGTTTGGTTGGGGAACGGTAGTGGCGATGCGTGGGGACGCAGACAATACCGAATTGACAATCGCCTTTCCCGGCGGTGGCGTCCGCTCGTTTCTAGCCAAATTCGCTCAATTATCGCGTGAAGGGATCGAAGCCTAAGATGAAGGTGGATGAGGCGCGAGAATTAGTGCAATCTCTGCGCGAGGAAATTGCCCGACATAATCGGTTGTACTACGAACAAGACCAGCCAGAAATTTCCGATGCGGCCTATGATCAATTGGTGCGGGAACTGAATCGGCTCGAAGAGCAGTTTCCCCAATTGAAGAGTGCAGTTTTTGAATCCCAAGTAGGCGGCAGACCCAACCCCAACTTGAAGTCGGTAACGTTTGAACGTCCCGTGCTAAGCCTAGGAAACTTGCACAACCGTGAAGAATTGGATGACTATTACCGCAAGACGGCGGATGCCCTTCAAGTGAGTATGGTGCCGCTATGCTGTGAACTGAAGATTGACGGACTGTCGATTGTGGTGACTTATGTGGCGGGCCGCCTGACGTTGGGTGCCACCCGAGGCGACGGAGCCCGGGGAGAAGATGTGACGGCAAATTTGTCCTCAATTGCCGCCATACCCCAAGTACTGCGTGAGCCAGTGTCAGTGGAACTTCGCGGCGAGGTCTATATGTCGCGGTCGGTGTTTTCATCATTAAATTACAGTCGGAGTGAGGCGGGGCTCTCTTTATTTGCCAATCCGCGCAATGCTGCCGCTGGGTCGTTGCGGCAACTGGATCCCCGAATCACTGCGGAACGGAAATTATCGGCGTTTTTTTATGAGATTCGGCAAGGCCGGGAATCCCTCGGGATTACCAGTCAGGTGGAAGCGTTACGGGCAATGGCACGGTGGGGTCTGCCGATCGAATCGCATTACGTCCTCGCCAAGTCGCTCCCGGAAATCTATAGCTATATCGACCATTGGGAGAACGCGCGGCGTCAATTGGATTTTGACACCGATGGTTTAGTGCTCAAGGTCGATGACCTACCCTCTCATGACGTTTTAGGCCAAACACAAAAAGCTCCCCGATGGGCGATGGCTTATAAATTCCCTCCTGAGGAGGTTCTTACCCAAGTTCAGGATATTCTCGTGTCGGTGGGCCGAACTGGTACCCTAACTCCCACCGCGGTGCTGGATCCGGTGTTGGTATCCGGAACTACCGTAAGTCGTGCCTCTTTGCACAACTGGGATATTATCTCGGAACGAGACGTGCGGATTGGGGATTTTGTATACATTCGCAAGGCTGGGGAAATTATTCCCGAGGTTGTGCGAGTCGAGCTAAGTTTGCGCAGCAGCCATACTGAGCCCTTTATGCCGCCAAGCCATTGCCCTGAATGTGGATCGGCGGTGGTACGGGAGCTCGGTGAATCCGCTTATCGTTGTACTGGAGGGATGGGATGTCCGGCTCAACTCCGTGAGAGCATCATCCACTTTGCCTCGCGGGATGCAATGGATATTGACGGTCTGGGAGAAAAGACCGTCGATTTGCTGCTGGAGCAGTCATTAATCCACAATGTTGCGGATCTATATCGATTGACCCAGGAGGATTTGTTGCCATTGCCGCGATTTGGCGAACAGTTGGCGACGAACCTGCTGGAGGGGATCGAACAAAGTCGGCACCGCCCCTTGTCCCGTTTGCTTTTTGGTCTTGGCATCCGATTTGTTGGTGAACGAGTGGCAGGTCTTTTGGCCAAACATTTTGGTACCCTGGATCAACTGATGGCGGCCTCTGGCGAAACCCTTAAGGAGATACCAGATGTTGGAGAGCGGATTGCCCAAAGTGTGATCGAATTTTTTGCCCAACCCGTTAATCTCCAGGTTATTGATGAGTTGAAACAATTGGGGATTCAAACGGTAGAGCCGATGACCGCCAGCGTTTCCGGACCTCTTTACGGAAACACCGTGGTTCTAACAGGTACCTTTGAACACTGGACCCGAAAACAAGCCGAAAACCTAGTGACCCAAATGGGGGGGCGAGTGTCGTCTTCGGTATCCTCGAAAACCTCCTTGGTGATTTATGGGGCCGATCCGGGATCCAAATTGACTAAGGCACAAGATTTGCATTTGAATATCATGAATGAGCAGGATTTTGTAAATTGGTTAGCGAATCCCCTACCGATATCTTCAAAGTCCAATGGAGAAATGGAGAAATCGGCTAGGAATGAATAACCATTGTCGAGTGGATCCAAGGCCCGTATAATGAGATTATTGTCGGAACCTGTCTTCACCATGGCCTATGGAAAGAACTTAAGTATGTTGCACCGGATAAATTTGGACGAGTGGTGGAAGGAGAGAACGGTGTGCCGGATAAGGTTTTGGACGTCAAAAATTTAAGCACCTATTTTTATACCGATGAGGGTGTGGTCCGGTCGGTAGATGGGGTCAGCTTTCATATTGACGCCGAAGAGACTCTGGGGATTGTGGGGGAGTCCGGGTGTGGGAAGAGTGTGACGTCATTATCCATTATGCAGTTGGTGCCCAATCCGCCGGGGAAAATTGTCGGCGGAGAAATTTTGTTCCAGGGCGAGAATTTGCTGACAAAAACTGCGGAACAAATGCGCAAAATTCGCGGCAACGATATCGCCATGATTTTTCAAGAACCCATGACATCCCTCAATCCGGTGTATACCATCGGGGACCAAATTGCGGAGGCCGTGATTTTGCACCAAAAACTCACCAAAAAGGCGGCGTTTGACCGGGCGGTAGAAATGTTGCGGCTGGTAGGCATTCCGTCGCCGGAACGGCGAGCCCGCGAATATCCGCACCAAATGTCCGGCGGCATGCGCCAACGGGTGATGATCGCGATGGCGTTGTCCTGTAATCCCACACTCCTGATTGCAGACGAGCCGACGACCGCCTTGGACGTGACCATTCAGGCGCAGATTTTGGATTTGATGCGCAAATTAAAGCAAGAATTTCATACGGCGATTATGCTGATTACCCACGATTTGGGGGTGGTGGCAGAAATGACCGATCGGGTGGCGGTCATGTACGCCGGCAAAGTGGTGGAGGAATGTTCGACCGTGGATTTGTTTCGTGAACCATTGCACCCCTACACCGAGGGCCTGTTGGAATCTATTCCGCGATTGGACGTCGTGAGTAATGACAAACTGCATGTGATCGAAGGGACCGTCCCGAATCTGCTCCATTTGCCGCAAGGCTGTTCCTTTGCGCCGCGGTGTCCCCGCGCCATGGAGATTTGCCGACAAGAAGCGCCGGTTTTGACGGAGGTCAGTGATGGCCGCAAGGTCAGTTGCTGGCTACACTCGGAAGGGAAGGAGGCGGCCTCGTGAGCGCGATACTGAACGATCCGCCGCAATCAGGAGACGTCTTATTATCGGTACGGGATCTGACCAAATATTTTCCGATCACCGGTGGCTTGTTTTCGCGGGTCGTCGGCCATGTCAAAGCGGTGGATGGGGTCAGTTTTGATCTATTGCGGGGAGAAACGCTGGGACTGGTGGGGGAGTCCGGATGCGGCAAGACCACGACGGGGCGCGCGGTCCTACGCTTGATTGAACCGACCTCGGGATCCATTAAATTTGAAGGCAAGGAAATCGTGAAGTTGCCCAAGGCGGAAATGCGCGCCCTGCGGCGGGAGATGCAAATTATTTTTCAGGATCCGTTCGGCTCCTTGAATCCTCGCATGTCGGTCGGCGAAATCATTGAGGAACCGTTGGACATTCATCACATGGGCACCCGGCATGAACGGGAAAAACGGGTCAAGGAGCTCCTCGAAGTGGTGGGATTGGCGTCGTACCATATGCGTCGATATCCGCACGAGTTTTCCGGCGGACAGCGGCAACGGGTGGGTATTGCCCGGGCGTTGGCATTAAATCCCAAGCTGATTGTGGCGGATGAACCGGTCTCGGCGCTCGACGTGTCGATTCAATCGCAAATTCTTAACTTGTTAGAGGACTTGCAGAAGGAATTCGGTTTGACCTATCTCTTTATCGCGCATGGGTTAAATGTTATTCGCCATATTTCTGACCGAGTGGGTGTGATGTACTTGGGCGCTATGGTCGAGATTGCCGATGCTGAGGAAATTTACCGCAAGCCGTTGCATCCGTATACGGAAGCGCTATTTTCTGCTATTCCCATTCCTAACCCTACGTTAAAGAGGGAGCGCATCATTTTGCAGGGCGATGTACCCAGTCCGGTCAATCCTCCCGCGGGGTGTCGTTTCCACACGCGGTGCCCGATTGCACAGGAGCAATGCAAAGTGGATCGGCCGATTATTAAAGAGTCTTCCCCCGGTCATTGGGTAGCTTGCCATTTTCGCTAGAAGAAAAATCTAAAAGAACATCGCCAACAAGCGATGTTTTTTTATGCGTCTGGCATAACCTGGACTGACCTGCTTGTGACGCCATACGTGCCTCGGTCCGAAACACTCAACCAGTAGATTCCACGGATTTTTCAGGATGGTACTCTTTATTGTCTCGTTTGCAGCCGATAGGACTAGATGGTACGCTTCTTAATGATACAAGATGTCATTGGGTGGAGGTTTTAATGTATCGCCGGGTACGGTTGGCCACCATCCTCCTGGTTTTGGTGGTAGCCTATGGGACGCTGGGGTTTCACTGGCTAAAAAATGTTTCCTGGCTATTGGCGTTTTATTACACGGTAGCGGTGATGTCCACCGTTAGTGACCCGGGTATTTCTCCTAGAACTCCTGCCGCTATCATTTTTACGTCGATACTAGTGATCGTTGGCACCATGGAGTGGATATTTTGGGTTTCCATTTTAGTGTCTACAATCGTCGAAACGGACCTGGGATATTTGCAAGAACGCCGTTGGAAACGAAAGGTGGGGCGTATGCGGGATCACTTTGTGGTGCTGGGGGCCGGACAAGTGGGCCGGAGCATTGCGGCTGAATTGCGTGCTCAGGGGGAAACGGTGGTTATGGCAGATACCGATGGGGAACGGGTCGCCAAAGTGATCCACGAGGGATATATCGCGTTTCATGTAGAACGAATCGACCACGATGGTGGGGAAACGGTCAACCTGGCTGCGGCTCGGGGATTGGCGTTGGCCTTGCCTGATGATGGGCAAAATTTGTACGCGTATTTAAGTGCCCGGGACGTCAATCCAAACATTATGGTCGTAGCGCGGGCGCAAACCGCTGAAGCGGCGCATTATCTTAACACGTTAGGCGTAGACCGGGTCATCTTGCCAGATGTGGTCAGCGGACGACGCATGGCCCATATGTTGGTCAAACCAGTGGCTCACGACTTGTTAATGGCAATCTTAAACGAAGAGGGTGTGCAATTAAACGAGGTGATGGTCACCGAAGACAGCCAAATGGCCTATCAGCCAGTTGAACAAGTGCGGCAAATATTTGGACAAGACGTGACATTAATCGGATATTGGCGCGAAGGAACAACCCACATGGGCCCAAAGGCCCAAGACCTGATTCGGCCCGGTGACACATTGATTCTGGTGCAGTCAGATCACTAACTTGGGGTTGATTTAGCGATGATGGAACCGCATGCTATAATTTGGGGATATTTGATGGCGGTTTGGTCAACTATCCTGAAAAATCCAAGCCACTGACCAAGGGGAAAGGTCACCGCAGAGGTGGCAGATTGGCCCTCATCAGGTTGGGACCACAAGGGCTTGCGTAACAACGCTGAAAGTTTGGGCTGCGCTCGCCAAAATGCATAGCATCTATGGTCTTCTTCGTCGCAAGACCCGTAAAGCAAAAGGGGAAGACTTGTATTAGGCCGCAAGCCCCTTTTATCGTATTAACTGGAAGGAGGAGTGGGACTGTCTCGGCATGAATACCGGGATTCCCCGCGTTGATTAATGAACTTAACCGAAAAAGAAGTGAGGCATGTGGCTCGTTTGGCGAGGTTGGCGATTTCATCGGTGGAACTTTCCGAAGCCACTCAAGCTCTGGGACGGGTGCTGGATTATATTGACTTATTAAATGAACTGGACACTGATGCGGTACCGCCGACGACCCATGTCGAAGCTATTGAAACGGTCTGGCGTCAGGATCGGGTGGTGCCATCGCTTAGCCCTGAAGAAGCCACGGCCAATGGTCCCCAGGTCTCTTCTCAAATGTTTGTGGTGCCAAAAATTTTAGACGGAGGAGAAGGCTAATGGGGACGATTGATTGGGATGCAGTCCAAACCGCGGACCAAGTGCAACGGGGGGAAATTTCTGCGGCGGAGTGTGTCGAAGCGGCATTGTCCCGTATTGACAATACGAATCCCACCGTGCATGCATTCTTGCATGTTGACGCGGATAGGGCGTTAGCTAGAGCACGGTTTATGGATCACAATTTGACGCGGGAGACCAAGGCGAATCTTCCATTGGCCGGGGTTCCTGTCGCTATTAAGGACAATATGGTGACGACGGACATGCCGACGACTGCAGGCTCCAAAATTCTGGAGGGATTTCGGTCGCCATATAACGCGACCGTAGTGGAACTTTTGGAACAAGCCGGAGCCATTATCGTGGGCAAGACCAACATGGATGAGTTTGCTATGGGGTCTTCCACCGAGCACTCGGCCTACGGCGTGACGCGTAATCCGTGGGATCTCACCCGGGTGCCCGGGGGATCCAGCGGCGGATCCGCGGCCGCCGTCGCGGCTCGGATGGTACCCTTGGCGTTGGGATCGGATACGGGTGGTTCGATACGTCTACCGGCCAGTTATTGCGGTGTGTTTGGCATAAAACCGACATATGGACGGGTGTCACGCTATGGACTAATCGCCTATGCCTCTAGTCTGGACCAAATTGGGCCTTTGGCACGCAGTGTGCGAGACCTCTCGCGAACCCTGCATCTGATTGCACGGCATGATGCCAAAGATGCGACATCGCTCGACGCGAACACGATATTGGAAGCACCGATACCAACCGCGTTGCAGTCTTTGCGCATTGGGTTGCCGGAAGAATATTTTGGCGAAGGGATTGATGTTCGGGTCCGAACCGTCATTGAGAAAACTCTTGATAGGCTTCGCGAGTCCGGAGTGGATTTGATTCCGATTTCCTTGCCGCACACTCGCTATGCCATTGCCACATACTACCTGATTGCTCCAGCGGAGGCCTCTTCCAATCTCTCGCGTTATGATGGCGTGCGCTATGGCCTAAGGGTGGTGGGCGACGACTTGATTCACATGTACCAAAACACCCGTCAAGAAGGATTTGGACCAGAAGTCAAGCGGCGTATCTTGCTGGGAACTCATGCTCTGTCGGCTGGTTATTATGATGCCTATTATCTTAAGGCGCAGAAGGTACGCACCTTGATCCGGCAAGATTTCGACAACGCCTTTGAAAAGGTGGACTTGATAGTGACGCCTACGGTAGCAGACCTTCCGTTTAAGTTAGGAGAACGCGATCTGGATCCGCTTCAAATGTATTTAACAGACATCTTTACCGTGACCACCAATTTAGCCGGACTTCCTGGGTTATCTCAGCCTATCGGATTGGTCGACGGATTGCCCGTAGGATTGCAATGGATGGGACCTCCATTAGCCGAGGACCGTGTGTTAAGCGCTGCCAGCGCCTTGGAGGCCATTTTGCCCTCTCCTGAGTGGCCATTGTCTGGGGGGATTCAATAATGACAAATCAATATGAAGTGGTCATAGGTCTTGAGGTTCACGTGGAACTAAAGACGCAGACCAAATTATTTTGCGGATGTGCCAATGGGTTCGGCCAAGATCCCAATAGCCAAACTTGCCCAGTTTGTCTGGGAATGCCGGGTGTGTTGCCGGTGTTAAATGGCGAAGCCGTCGCTTTGGCGACTCGGGCCGCGTTGGCGCTGCACTGCACGGTGAATTCTTACAGCAAGTTTGACCGTAAACAATACTTTTATCCCGATCTTCCCAAGGCTTACCAAATCTCACAGTATGATCAGCCATTAGCGGAAAATGGGCACGTAACCATTCACACAGCCGCGGGTAAACGGAATATTGGAATTGAACGGATCCACATGGAAGAAGATGCTGGTAAATTGAATCACTTGGGGCAGCGGTTAGGGGATGCCGAGGGATCTTTGGTGGATCTAAACCGAGCTGGCGTCCCTTTGATTGAAATCGTGTCTCGGCCTGAGATGCACTCTCCCGAAGAAGCCCGCCAATATTTGGTTGAACTACGAACCATTCTAAGTTATTTGGATATCTCGGATCTTAGGATGGAAGAAGGTTCGATGCGATGCGATGCCAACGTTTCATTGCGGCCGTTGGATTTTACCGGATCTTTGGCGGATTTGCCTCGAGTTGAGATTAAAAATGTCAACTCATTTCGCAACGTACAGCGGGGCATCGAATTCGAAATTAACCGTCAACGGCAAATGCTGCAAACTGGGCAGCGAATCATTAAAGAAACCAGAGGATTTGATGACGCCAGTGGTAGCACCTACAGTCAGCGCAGCAAAGAGGAAGCCAACGATTATCGGTACTTTCCTGAGCCTGACCTGCCGCCGTTGGTATTAACCGAAAAATGGCTTAAAGAACAACGAGAGGCCTTGCCCCAACTGCCCGATGAGCTGAGGCAATCCCTGGCGGAACGCGGGGTCGCTGAGCGTGATGCAGAGGTTTTGGTGCAAGATGTTAATCTGTACCATTACTGGTCGCAAGTGGTGGCCTTGGTTTCCGATGCTCGGTTGGTTACCAACTGGTTGCTGTCCGATTACTCCCGGTTAATGAACGCCAATAACTTAAGTTTTGCTGAACCGAAAGTCAGCGCCCATGGGTTGGCATCCTTGCTTTCACTGATTACAGCAGGCACACTATCGGGGAAAATGGCCAAAGAGGTTTTAGAGACTATGTTTGACACTGGGGAGACGGCGGAGGCGGTGGTCAAACGTCTAGGATTAAGTCAAATCACCGACCACAATGCCATCAAGGAAATTGTGTCGGCTGTGGTAGCCGCCAATCCGGCGGTGGTCCAAGACTTTGTCAGCGGCAAGGAAAAGGCCTTAACGTTTTTGGTCGGCCAAGTGATGAAACAAACTAAAGGACAAGCTAAGCCTGATTTAGTGAACGCCTTGCTTCGGGAGGTTTTAGCAACTTATGCCTAAAATTCCGCAAGCGTTGCACGAGGGTTCCCACATCCGGATTGTCGCTACTGCAGGCCGGGTGGATGCGGCCCGGCTAGAATTGGGATTAACCACACTGAGTAAACGTGGGTATCGGGTAACACTTGGAGAACATGTCTTTCACCAATGGGGATATCTAGCAGGCCAGGATCAGGATCGGGCCCAAGATCTAATGGATGCCATTTTGGACGACACCGTGGACGCCATATTTCTAGCCCGTGGCGGTTGGGGATCAACGCGCACCTTTCCCTATTTGGACCGCCTGGATTGGAACCAGGTCCGTCCTAAAATAATACTGGGATATAGCGACATCACTGCACTGCATCTATACTTCCAGGGCCGTTATGACTGGGTCACGTTTCATGGACCGATTGCCGAAATGGATTGGTCAACACAAAACGGTGATGACGCACTACAGTTGCTGACCGGTGGATATGGGCCGATTGGGGATACCGCGTTGGAACCCATGAACTCATGGACCCCTGATCATATGGAAAATACGTCATGGACCGGCGGCAATCTGTCGCTGGTAGCGGAAAGCTTGGGAACTCCTTATGCCGTGCAGCCCCGCGGAAAAATCCTCTATTTAGAAGAGGTCAACGAACCCATTTACCGCATTGACCGCATGATGACCCATCTTTGGTTATCCGGAGCACTTTTAGCGGCCAAAGGTGTGGTATTCGGGGAAGCGACTCAATGTGATCCCCCTAAGGACATTATGGAGTATACCGCGGCGCATGTGGTACGTGATATTTGTCAGAGAGCCCGGATTCCCCTTTGGTGGGGACTGCCAGCAGGCCATGGCCCCCGCAAGGTCACCGTGCCCCTGGGAATCGATCTCTCAATCAAGGACCATCAGGTATGGCTGGAACAGCCTGCGGTCACTGCCAATGGCTAATTCCATCATAGTTCATATTGATCGGATGGGACAACATGGGGAAGGAGTGGCGCGTGATAATGAGGGCCGTGTGATCTTCGTTGCAGGCGCCTTGCCTGGAGAAGACGTTGAGGCCTCCGTTACTGAGGTGCGGAAAAATTTCTCTCGCGCCCGAATGATGAATCGTCTGCATTCGTCGCCTGCACGCGTCATGCCGCGTTGTCCCATTTTTGACCAATGTGGTGGATGTGCGTTTCAACATTGGGAATATCGTGAGGAATTGGCATATAAAGAAGAACGCGTGCGCCAGGCCTTGTTACGCATTGCAGAAATCCCAAATCCGCCCGTAGATCCCATCGTGGGGATGGAGGATCCTTATGGGTATCGCAATAAGGGGCAGTTTCCATGGGGCGGCACGCCAGGACAGGCAATTTTGGGTCTTTACGCACGCGGGACTCATCGCGTGGTAGCCACTGACCAGTGTGATATTCAGAATGCTAACATTAATAGCGTTCTTGGTCAGATAAAGAATATGGTTAATGAGCTGGGGATTCCTCCCTATGACGAAGTGACCGGAAATGGAATTTTGCGTCATGTGTTGTTACGGTCTTCACGCCGAGAACAAAGGATACTGGCGCTATTAGTGGTAACCCACTGGGACCGTCGGTTGCAGCAACTTGCAGACATGATGGTTGCGAAATTGCCCCAGTTAGCTGGGGTAGGGGTTAATTTGAATAAAGTGCGTACAAATCGGGTGTTGGGTGCGGAAACTCGGCTGTTGGCTGGGCAACCGAGCATTCATGAAGACATTCTAGGGAAATCGTTTGTGGTGTCTTTCGAGTCCTTCTTTCAGGTTAATCCTGCGCAAGTGGAGACATTGTATCGGTTGGCCATTGATGCAATCCCCCATCACACCCGGGTGGTTTGGGACTTGTATGCTGGGGTAGGGACATTGGCTATTTTGGCTTCACAACATGCTGACCAGGTCAAAGCCTTGGAAGTGAACCCTCAAGCAGTTCGTGATGCACATGCCAACATTGCTGAAAACGGGGCAACCAATGTGATGATGGTGTTGGGTCAAGCCGAGAAGGTTATTCCCCACTGGGCGCACGATCAAGAGATGCCCGGTGCCGTGATTTTGGATCCACCCCGTTCGGGGGTGTTGCCAGAGGTGATTAATGTGTTGAAGACAGCCTACGTTAATCGACTCATCTATGTTAGCTGCAATCCTGACACCCTGGCCAGAGATATCGGCTTGCTAAAACCCCAGTATCAGCTTACTCGGGTGACGCCGGTCGATATGTTCCCCCGTACCGATCATGTAGAGGCGGTAGCCATCTTAGACGCGTCCTCCGCTGTCGGTGTTAGGGACATGGGATAATAGATAGGGTTTGGCAATAAGCCATGCGGCCCACGCAATTAATATTCCGGCGAAACCAACCACAGCACCATACAACTCGCCTTTGGCAAGTGGTGACACGAGTAACGCAACAATCACAATGGCCATGACAAATATGGTGGTGTAGGGAAATCCCCACAGTTTATAAGTCAATTTCTCCGGATGGTGCTTTTGCAGGTAAGGGCGATAATAGAGGTGGGTCAAAAGGACCATCAGCCAAATGAACATGGCTTGAAATCCGGTTGCGGTGACCAAATAGGCATAGGCCTTAGCTGGCAGCAAGTAGGCTAAGATAATGGTGAGGGCTAAGAGGCCCGCACTCATCCAAATGGCATGCGTCGGCAGGCCTTTTTTATTCAGTTTCCCCAAAGTCTTAGGCGCATGACCGGCGTGTGCCAATCCATATAAGACACGGACATTGGAGTATAAGGCCGCGTTCATGGTAGAAAGCACGGCAAATAGCAATACAATATTCATAATGAGGCCGCCATAAGGAATATGGGTTGCACGCAGCGCCAGGATAAAGGGGCTAATGTGAGTGGACATATGGTTCCATGGAACCAATGCGAGAATCAAGAAAATAGCACCCAAATACATCACGGTAATCAGGGACACGGTACTACGAATGGCTGAACGGATGGTAGGGGTGGGGTTTTTAGTCTCTGCGGCAGCTAAACCAATGACCCCTGTGCCAGCATAACTAAAAAGTATCAGGAGCATAGCGGGCATTGCTCCATACCATCCATTGGGCAGCCATCCTCCGTAGGCGCTAAAATTATGAAGAGGGTTGGCGGGGATTCGCGAGCCGGGAAATACATGAAACAATGATAAGATGGCGGCACCGATGAAGGCCAATACGGCCGTCGTTTTGACTCCTGCCATCACCCCTTCAATAGTGCCGAAACCACGCACACTAATGAAGTTGATGGCCACAATCAGGACAGAATATACCAGAGACCAAATCCATAAGGCAACACCAGGGAACCAGAGCCGCGTGAACAACGCAGCAGCCGTAACTTCGCTGGACATGGTTAATACACTGGAGAACCAAAAAATCCAACCAGAAACGAAGGTCCAACCAGGCCCTAGCACTTGTTGGGTATATACTAGGAATGATCCTGGGGTGGGTGTAGCAATCGACATTTCCGCTAAAGCGGAAATCTCCAAGTACATTGCTAAGGCTCCGACGGCGAACAGCCCTAGGGAGACGGGGCCCGCGTGGCGCATGACTAACCCGCTGGCCATGAACAGACCTGATCCCATTATTCCCCCAATCGTCAGCAAGGTTAACGTCCCAGAGGTAAGATCTTTTTGAAACGCCTGCCGATGCTTAGTTTTTGTATGCCCTGAACGACCCGATGAGGTTTTAATTCCCAAGATAATTCGTCCCTTCTGGTTTAGACTGGTAGACTGGATATGTTGGATATTGTCATGTAGCATGCAGCGCTGGCGCGGACCTTATACCAATCGATGGCAAATGTCTCCGACGCTTAAATCTTGCAAGGAAGTGATCTTAAAAGTGTCTTTAACTAACGGACGGACCGTTTTGTACTCGCGCACCGAAATGACGGAATTAGTCTTGCCGGGTGATTCGAACATTTTAGGCAACATTTTAGGCGGACGTGTAATGCACTGGATCGATTTGGCTGCTGCTATGACCGCGGCGCGCCATGCCGGCCAGGTAGCCGTTACGGCATCCATTGATAGCCTTGAGTTTCTTCATCCCATTAAGGTAGGGCAAGTCGTGCATTTAGTCGCCCAAATCAATTGGGCTGGACGCACGTCGATGGAAATTGGGGTCGAGGTGTTTCGGGAAGATTTAACGATTGCAGACATTAAAAAGACGAGTACCGCCTATCTGACTTTTGTGGCCTTGGACGCTAGTGGGCATCCCACCGAGATTCCACCGCTGATTCTTAGCACCCCAGAGGAAGAAGCGCGATTTCAAGCGGCAGTGACACGGCGTGCCGAACGCTTGCGGCATCGCCAACGAGCGCAGGAAACATAATATCTCAGTTGGGGTAGAACGTTTTGGGTTAGGGCCCATTCAATAATTGCGAAATCGGCTGATCGGGGGCAAAACCGCCAGTGTATTAACGCCCTCGGACGGCTGTTAAGATCGACTACCAACGGTTCCTGGGAAGCGGGCTCTCGGTTTCGGGTTTTGTGTAACATAGGTTCACCTAGATTGAATTGGTAAAGCTTATGGTTCGAAATCTTGGTCGGATTCGCTGGCTTCGCGCTCCAAACGGAGCGCAGCCTGTCGAAACGTAAGGCGCAAGTGGTCCCAGTCCAGCGAAACGAGCATGGTGACCCGTTTCGGTTGAACCTTTTCGGCCTGAACCAGCGCACGAATAAACCAATCCCGGTCGAACCCGGGATCTTTTTCTGCGGCCCAGGCCATGAGTTGTGAGAGTTCGTAACGTTGCAACAGCATATAAACATCAACGAAGTCTCGGGTGGTAGCCCGTCCAAAGAGGGCCAGGGTCTTGTCCGCGGCCAAATCTTGGAGAGAGCGGCCGGCATGCCCGCTAGCCGACATGCCTCTTCCATTGCCGGCGCGGCCTCCGCCATGATTGCGTCTCCGGTAAATAAGCCGAGATCATCAGAGAGACGATGACCCAGATATCCGGCTGCCAAAGCCGTCCCTCCCGCCAGTTCAAAGCCGTACGGTGGCAACACGGTGGCAGCAACCTGCAAAATCCGATGTTGCTCGGCGTCAAGCACCTTATCCCGGTGGTCTATGGCATATTCCTCCTCTCGATAGGCGTTCCAGAACCGGCGCAGGCGCGGATCTAGTGCCAATTGGTCCCATAATGGCCACACCGCGTCCCAGCGAATGGTCCGCCAATCTTTGGCCGAGCCTTCTTCCAAAATCGTGGTCAGCACGGCGGTCACCCATTCGGGATCGGCAGCATCTCCTGGCTGGGGCACAGGCCCAGACCAAAACAGGCGCCGCAAAGGCCACTCCCCCGGATTCCGAGTGAGCCAGCGCATCCAGCCATCCGGCGCCTTCAAAGGTTCTACCATGCTTGCCATCCTTTCGTGATCCTATTATGCTCATTATACCCGCACGCGGAGACAGAAGGGATGCGCCGGGGATAGCCCCGAAGATATCCCCTGCCCGTAAAAACTTTGTTCGTTTTACCGCGCCACCGCGTGGCGCGGTAAAGCCATCCCTGTTCAGTAGACGGCTTCTATAACGCGGGGATTCGGGTGTGGGACACGTTCCTGCTCCAGGATCTTCCACTCGGCATCGGGTATTAGCACACGGATCATCGGACGAGGCCCCTTTCTGGAGAAAATACGATGCCAATACACTTCTCCATTGAGGGGACAAAAAAGCTCGTTTTGTCCAGTTATGAGATAGCGATGGCCAACAGACAGAATGAGCCACACTTTGCCGATGGTGTAGCCGAAAAAGACGCCCAAATTGCCACCGGGAGCGATCCCGGAAATCCCCACCTCAACCCGATGGGGTTAGGAGGCGGAAGAGTTCATTCTCCAACAGTATCAGCCAAATGGGCGAAATGCGGCATCAGAACCCATGCTGTACGAACCACCAACAACTCAGCTGCACGAACCGCTAACAGCGGGCCAGCACTTGCTTGGGCGATAATCCATCAACGTGTGGATTGGCAAGTCGAAAACTCTTTTTTATTATGCAATGATTTGAACTGACTACCACCCTGCCGCGGAAGACAGACCTGTGCATTGTGCTGCCTCCGTGCCCTGATACCATTGGATAAAATTACTAAATGTGAGAAAAAACTCTGTAAACATGTCGATATTTGGCATATATGAGCTGAAAGCATTAAATTTCTTAACTCTTCCAAATTTATCTATTCGGAGTTGTCGAATTTTACCGTTAAATATGGATAGTGTTTCACTAATGTTTCGATTGTATTATACATATGCGGCAGTTGCCTGTAGGCATCTGACGTCGGATTGGAGGGGAAGTCAATGCCTTCGGCCCAATTGCTTGTGATGATTTCCCGATTGACGGCCATCTTGGTGGACTTGGCAGGTGGGGTGTTTACGCTAGTCATGGTCTATGGCGGAATTCGGCTCATGGTGGCGCATAGTCCCCGGGCGGTGCAAAGTTCCAAGGAACTCATGGGTCGTGCAGCCATTGGTTTGGCGTTAATCTTGTTGGTTGACTTAATTCGTCAACTGTTGCAATATGTCGTCTCTTAATCCGTTGACATGGTCTCTGGAACAGTTGTCACGATGGGTGGATCAAGCCCTGGTACGAGTCGCGGACAGCTTATTTCGTCAGGTCGTGTTTGCTCCCATACGGTGGAGCCAAATGGCAAATGAACTATATCGAACCAATTTGCAATTGGCGTTAGCTTCGCTGTGTCTGGGACTGATATGGACTTTAATCCAGCATATGTGGCCGATATGGGAACGCCGGACAATTGGGACTTCGGTTTTCTCGTTGGAAAGAACGGTCACCGCAGCCCTTATGGCAGTTGTGGCACTTCCTGTGGTACGTGGGTTGCTTGATTTTAACGATGCTATTGTGCGAAGTTTCACTACCCATTTGCCAACCGCGGCGGTGACTAGTTCTTCTCCACTCGAACTATCTCTCAACCCTCTTTTGGCGTTGGCGTTGGGAGCCATAGTGCTGGGACTTTTAGTCTATCTGGGGGTGTTTTACGCATTGCGCACGGTGGAGGTGTACATCCTCACCGGGCTCATTCCGTGGTTTATGGTGCTCTGGGCCAATGGCCGGGATGATGGCTGGCTTAAAAACCTATCGCGAGAGTTATTGGTGGCAATCTTCGTGCAATGTCTTCATGCAATGGTATTTTGGCTTTTTGTGCAGATGGCGGTGCATACATCGTCGTTGGCAGATGAATTCTTCCAAGCTGGGGTGTTATGGTACATGACTAAGATACCAGATCAATTGCGTCGGCTGTTTGGTGCCTCCGGCGGTCGCGGGCGGCTTCTTCCATGGATGTAAATCGGATTGTTCCCATACCATTGGTTAAAGCCCCAACGGTTATGTGGGGGCTCCACCTCAAAGATTTGATTTGGCTGGCTATGGGAGTAGTGGTTGACTTGGCACTATGGCCTCGCCATCAAGTACGGATGACCAACATCATTGCGATGGGACTCATTGGTGCAGTGAGTTTGGGTTTGGCTTGGGGCAAATATGAAGAAGTACCATTGAGCGAATGGTTGTACTTGATGATCCGGTATCTAGTGAGGCCTAGAACCTACATCTCTCACTAGAACGTTTAAAACTAAACAGATTGAGGTGGATTAGATGGCGGTGTCTTTAAACCGACTGTTGCCCATTCGCGCCATTGGGCCTGGAATTTGTCTTATTGGGCGGGACAGATTTTCCTTAATCATGGAGGCAACACCAGTCAATTTCTCCTTGCGCTCTTTGGGGGATCAAGATCGTTTGATTCATGGCTATACGGCATTTCTTAACGGGTTGCACTTTCCGGTAGAACTTTTGGTGAGATCGGACGTATTACGGTTGGACGACTATTTGGGCGATTTGAAATCTCGCGAGGAGGAGATTGAACCAGCGTTGAGGCCGTCTTTGGGCGACTATATCGACTTTATACAAGAGGCGGTGTCGGTTCATCATTTATTGAGACGCCGGTTTTTTGTGATTTTGCCTTGGCAGGGGTCTGATAGTAGAAGCCGCCCGCTTCGTCGCGGAGAAGTATTGTGGCAAGAGGCCGAACAGGAACTGTTTCGACGTCGGGATATTATCATCCAAGGTTTGCGCCCTTTAGGTATTCGGCTTCGCATGTTTTCCACCGAGGAGACATTTAGGTTTTTCTATGCGAGCTTAGGAGGTGGACAGCCTTTGCCTCCGGGGGTTAATTGGGCATGGGATTAATATCGCGCATTCGGTCGCGAAAGGTGATTCCCACCGTCTCGGCAATAATGCCGGACGCGATTCAATTTGGTGCTGATAAATGGCAGATGCACGGAAAGTGGTACCGCAGCTTCTTGGTAGTAGCCTATCCCAGGGAAGTGCAAGCCGGGTGGTTTGAACCGTTTCTTCGCTTTCCGCGACCATTGATTCTGACAATATTTTCTGGACCGGTACCGATTGATTTGCAACTGGGCTCCATGAACCGCTCATTATTATGGAATTTGGGAGAGGAGGAGGCTAACCGACGTTCAGGTCGGTTAGCCGACCCAGTTCGCCATACTGCAATAGAAGATGCCGAAAGGATCCGGGGGAGGGTGGCTCGTGGCGAAACTCGATTGATTGAAACTCACTTGACCGCCACATTATGGGCTGAGTCTCTGGAAGAATTGGACGATGCATCCAATTTATTAATCGGTTTGGCATCGGGCATGCTTCTTGTAATGCGTTTGTTGCGATATCAGCAAGAGGTAGGGTTGCAACGCATCCTTCCTGTTTTTGGTTCTCCGTCGCATCCCCGGGAGATGGATGCCCATGCGTGGGCTACACTGTTTCCCTATGCGTCACAAGAGATTGTCCATGAACATGGCCAAATATGGGGAGCTAATGCCCAAACTCATTCTCTGGTGATAATAGACCGATTTCAACTGCCGTCTCCACACTCAGTCACCGTAGCCTGGTCGGGCGCAGGGAAAAGTTTTGCCGCGAAATTGGAAATTTTGCGCACTCGATACCGAGGAATTCCGGTAAAGGTATTAGATCCCGAGGGAGAATACCGGGTTTTGGAACATATCGGAGCGCACATTTGGAAAATTGGGGATCCAGACAATCCGGAATTTCCTTGGGATCCCTTCCGAATTGAGTCAAATGACACCCCGGAAGAGACGGAGCGTCAAGTCGATTTTTTACTACGATTTGTGGAACGGTTGGACCCCAGTATCAAGCAAATGACCCCAATTTTGGAACGGGCACTTTGGCGGATTATTAGGCGATTCCAGCCATCAACGGCAAGAGGCGGTGAGACCACTTTAGTATTTCGCCAGCGATCAGAGATTGTGTGCGATGACAACATATTGTTGCAAGAGCTTCAGGAAATAGATTTCGCGACAAGTGAACGGGTAGAGGCCTTGATACATCGTTGGAAAGTGCTAGCCCCAGTGGGAGCAAAGTCGGGGTTTGGTTGCCAGGTATTTGACTTGAGCCGACTTACGGAAAAAATGAAAGCGGCTGCGTATTTGGCTGTCACGGAATATATCGCACGTACGGTGATTGAGGTTCCCCGCCAGCTAGTGGTGTTTGACGAAGCGTGGCAGTTGTTGAACGATCCGAACACCGCGCCGTACCTGGAGTCGCTTTATCGGCGCGCTAGAAAGTGGGGGACGGCTTTAGCTTTACTTACTCAAGACATTGGTGATTTCACCCGTAACAAAGCGGCTGAGGTGTGCCTAAGAAATTCTCCCATAGTTTTGTTGCTACGGCAGCATCCGGAAAGTTTAGCGGAGGTGACCCAACTGATGCGGTTAGAAGCCGGGGAAGTGGAATTATTGAATTTCGCGCAAAGAGGACAAGGGATTTTAATAGTTGGCGATGACCACGTGCCGTTAAATGTGTTGGCTGCGCCTTATGAGGTGCGTCTTATCAATATGGAAACTGCGAGGTGAGGGTTATGGCGGTTCCTTTTAAAATTCCGCGTTCTGGTGCCATTGCAATGATTGTTGCTGGGTCTTTATATGCGGCACTGAGCATGCCCCATTTATTTGTACACACTGTTCAACTACCGGTGGCCACTCGCTACGTTTCTCCAGGGGAATCCTTGCAACCCAGTGACTTTACGATGGCGACGGTGGCTGCAAAGCCATTAAATGTGGCGCCTGGCCAAGTGCTGAAAAATGCATTAGTGCCCGGTCAAGTGATTACGAATGCGCTTTTAGGGGTGTCAAGACACGTGTCTGGAGTATTGGTGGCGGTAACTCCGTCTAATGCAGCAGACATTGCCGTAGCTTCACCGGGCAGTGTCGTCTCGATCATCGTGATAAGCAACAGCGGCGAGACTTGGCACTCGTCGGCAGTACCGGTAGTAAGTGCATCAGCTGGCAATAATATTTTAGGAACCCAAGCCAATGCCGTATTATTGCGGCTGCCGATGTCTCAGGCCGAGAAATTTTTACAGATGTCAACGCATGCCCAGGTGTTCTTGGTAGGGGTGGGGCGATGATGGTGGTGGCTACTGGACATAGTCAAGTTCAGCAGTTTGTTAAAACAACCCGTCCTACCGTATACGCTGCTGAGACCTGGACTGAGGTTTTGCAATTGTTGCCGCAAACCCAGGCGGTGTTTTTAGGGGACCGGTTACCAGGTCGTCCGAATTGGGAACAAGTGTTGCCGATAATTGCTTCCTCGGCACCTAGAGTCCGGTGGATGATCTGGTTGTCCCAAGAACGCGATCGCCAACTATTTTTAGGAACTCATGTAGAACTCAAGACGGGCGACTTGACGTCAGGCGATTTGTTAAACTGGATAGAAAAATTTTCCCCGTCAGAGTCCTCTTTCACGTTGCCGAAACGATGGGTGTTGTGGCGTCCAGACATGTCTTTTGGCCAAGGCATCATTGCCCAACTGACTCAAGCTGCGAATAACCAATATGGTTCTGGGTGTTGGGTAGATTTGGATTGGAGTGTGGCGGGATTAACTGCCGAGCTCTGTAGTGAGGTATGGAACCAGGCAGAGTTTTCCTATGAGAAACTTAAGGTGAAAGCTATGCATTGGGGCTGGGTAGCGCCGGCCCCACCGCCTTGGTCGGTAATATTTCAAGTGCCCACTACAGGGGACTTGGAGCGTCTCTTAAAGCAGCGCTATGGGTGGTGGGGACTGGATATTGGTGCCAATTATCGCGTGCCATTGGCTATGAGTGCCATTGAATTGGCATCGCATGTGGTTGTCATTGCTCAAGGTTCCCCAAAGATTTTGCAAGAAGGATTGCGGGCGATTAGAATGATCTGTCCAGGAGTTGAAATTACCGGAATCGGCATAGACCCTGCAATGCAATCTGCTGTGGCTCGTGTCGGTGGATTATGGTTCGAGTGGCCACCCCATAGTCCCCCAGCCAAGACCTCATTTTTTCGCAAAAAACTATGGCGTAATTAATTGTGGGTGCCGGCTTTAGTCTCTCCCTCAGGCGGGATACGAAATACAGTGCCGCGAAACAAGGCGACTAATTGGTCCTGGCTTTTAATTTCGACCGTGTAGACTGCAACCCGCCTCCTGAGTGCAGCTTCTTGGCAATAAGCGTAAAGTGTTTCCCCACTGCGGGCAGCGCGGATAAAAGTCATGGAAGTGTCTAAAGCCACTGCAGGAATGCCATGAATGTTGCTGGCCCGCGCAAACACTGCATCAGCCAAAGTAAAGATTACGCCTCCGTGGGCAGTGCCATGCTGGTTCAAATGTTTCTCTGCGATAGATAAGTGGGCTATGACTTGTCCTGGTTCGGCCTTATCAATGATAATCCCCAATTCTTCGCCAAAGATGTCGCGACTTTCTTCGCTCATGTTGGCTAACATTCCTCCTTAAGTGCGGTTTTACTCTACCATATTCTGTGAGTGCTCAGTCGCTTTGGCAACATGTCTCATATTATAGGAATCATTGCCATTCATTTGCCATATTTTTTTATCGAATTGACCGAGAAAATTGCTCGACGATAAGGTGCCAGTATGATATTTTTTAAGCAAGCGATTGCTTAGAAATTTCTGTTTGTACAACCGTTTGATGGAGGGGGGACATTCTGTGGAAGAGGCCGAGCGAACCCGAATTTTTATGGAACGAATCAACGCGGGAGAAAAAATTGAGGCCAATGATTGGATGCCTGATGAATATCGTAATTTGTTGATTAAACAAATCCATATGCATGGCATCAGTGAAATTATGGGTGCGTATCCAGAAAAAGAGTGGGTACCCAAGGCACCATCTATTCGTCGCAAACTGGCTCTTAATGCCAAGGTGCAAGACGAAATCGGTCACGGCCAAATGCTGTTGAGGCTCGCCGAGGATTTAAGCCGCCCCTACGGCCGCGGACGCGAGGAATTAATGGACGATGTATTAGATGGACGAGTGAAGTTTCATAATGTGTTTCACATGGAAGCGCCAACCTGGGCGGATGCCGGTGTCATCGGATTTCTCGTGGACGGAGGCGCGATTATTACTCAGGCCATGTTGCTCGATAGTTCGTATGCACCGTATGCGCGGATGCTAAAACGGATTGTGGCGGAAGAAAGTTTTCACATGCAACATGGAGAAGCAGTGGTTTTGGCCTTGGCTGAAGGAAGCCAAGCACAACGCGACATGCTGCAAGGAGCGATAAACCGTTGGTGGGAACCCATGATGTTTTTCTTTGGCCCGGTTCAGATGGGCAAAGGCGCACAGCGGATGATGGAGTATAAGATTCGAACCAAATCCAACGAAGAGTTGCGGCAAAAATTTATTAATCGCTACGTCCCACGGATTACCTCATTAGGCATGACAATACCCGATCCCGAACTGAGACAGGATCCGGAAACCAAAGAATGGCATTACTCGCAACCCGACTGGGAACGATATAACGAGATGGTGCGCCTTAACTCAGGACCGATGTCCCAAGCTCGCATTGCTATGCGCCGCTATGCCCACGAGGGGCAACGATGGGTACGGGAGGCAATGATCAAGGCCTCAGAGCGCCAAGTTTCGGAACATCAACCGGCTATTTGATGCTCATCCGGTTGGGCTTCACTTGAAACGGAGGAGGATGAATCGCAATGCAAGATATGGTTGGCAGCGAATATCCTGTGTTTGAGGTATTTGTTCAAAAAGAGCCATTGGGATTTCATACCAATGTTGGAAGCTTGCGGGCGGCAAACCCGGAGTTGGCGTTGCAAATGGCGCGGGAGACGTTTTTTCGTCGGGAAAATGCCTATGATATCTGGGTTGTGCCCCAAGACTGCATATTTGGTACTGCCCACGATGAAGCCCATTTGCCAGTGTCTGGGTTTGATAAACGGTATCGGCTACCAGGAGGATACGACAACGCATCCCACTGGAAGAAGTTTCGCGCCAAGGCTATGACCATCGAAGAAGTGGCCGAAGATATCCGCTCCTGAAATCATGGCAGCGAATTTACGGCAAATCGGAGGAGGAACAATACCGTGGAAAATCTCGGGGAAGCCGAAACTCATGCGTTAATCCAGTTGATCCAGCCTATCGCTGATGATGAATGGATTGTCGGACACCGGGGATCCGAGTGGCTAGCTTTGACACCGGATTTGGAGGAGGATTTGGCGTTTAGTTCGATTACCCAGGACGAACTGGGCCATGCGCAATTTTATTTCGAACTGTTGCATTCGCTGGGACTGCCATCAGCGGACGAGTTAGTCTATTTACGTCCGGCTTCCGGATGGACCAACGCTCAAGTGCTGGAAATGCCCAACCAGGACTGGGCGCATACCGTGGCTCTTCGGTATCTGTATGAAGTGCTAGATGACATTCGCCATGAGGCGCTCTTAGGATCGTGGTATCAGCCCCTGACCGATGGCGTGCGAAAAATTAGGATGGAGGAAAAGTACCATCTTCAACATTTCGCGACCGGGTTTGAGTTGCTGGCCACCGGGACGGAGTTATCACGGCAACGTCTGATCGAGGGAATAACTGACATTTGGCCCCGGCTCGGCGATCTTTTTGCCTGGGGCGGTTCGGAAGAATTTCTCGCAACATTGGGGTTGCCCAATTTGGCACAATCACAATTGAAGCAACGTTGGACCACTAGGATGGAAAAAGCGTTTTACGACTTAGGGTTGCCCTGGCCAGGGGCACTACCGGATGTGACAGTTAACGGGCGTAACGGCCAACACACGCAAGATTTGTCGGACTTGCTTACGGTGATGACTGAAGTTCGCCAAATCGATGTGAGCTCACCTTGGTAACATGAATGTCATGGAGGAGGGGGTATCATGGCGCTCACCCGAGAGTATGTGATGTCGGCATTAAGCCAAGTGATGGATCCGGAAATTCCAAGCCTGAGCATTGTCGATCTGGGAATGGTCGGAGATGTGATGATTGACGGAGATTCAGTGCGAGTAGACTTGATCCCCACATTTTTGGGCTGCCCAGCATTAGATTTGATCCAAAAAAATGTGCAACAAGCCCTTTCTGAAACGTCTACCACTGTTCGTTGGATTCATGACCGCCCTTGGAGTTCCTCCATGATCTCCCGCCGAGGACGTCAAGCATTGACCGAATGGGGGGTGGCTCCACCCTCGGAAACCGAAACAGTACCTTGTCCGTTTTGCGGATCCCACAACACGAGTCATCAGAGCCCATTTGGGCATAGTTTATGCAAGGCCTTATATTATTGTCAGGATTGCTCACAGCCTTTCGAGAAAATCAAGACCATTTAATCGTTGTCATACTTCCCGCAATGCCAACGAAATGGGTGCGGTTATAGGCGCGTAATAATAAGAAAGGGGACAAGTGCGGCATGATATTGGATGTGGCGACGGAAACGGCTTCCCGTTCTGATTTGGAAGCATTGCAGCTAGATCGTTTGAAAACGACGGTCCAGCACATGTATGACCATGTGTCTTTTTACCGTCAGGAAATGGAGAAAGCGCAAGTAAAACCTTCGGATATTACTAGTTTAGAGGACCTCGCTCGGCTTCCTTTTATGAGAAAACACCATTTGCGTGACAACTACCCTTTTGGCCTCATTGCGGTACCTTTGGATCAGGTAGTGAGATTTCATGCATCCTCCGGCACTCGCGGCAAACCTACGGTTGTGGCATATACTAAAGGCGACATCGAGCGCTGGTCGCGGGTTGTGGCCAGGGCGGTTGCGTGTGCCGGGGGAAGGCCGGGGGACCGATTTCACAATGCATACGGATATGGCCTGTTTACCGGAGGCCTGGGTCTCCATTATGGTATTGAAGAATTAGGCGCAGCGGTTATCCCGGTGTCGGGAGGCAACACTCCCCGACAAGTTCTAGTGATTCAAGACTTTACCCCTCGGGGAATTTCAGGCACTCCTTCTTATGTGCTAAACATTGCTGACGAAATGAGGAAAATGGGTTTAGATCCGCGCAAGACGAGTTTGGAATATGGCATCTTAGGCGCCGAACCATGGAGTGAAGCGTTGCGCCAAGAAATAGAAGAAGCTTTAGCCATTAAGGCAATGGATATATACGGGCTAAGTGAGGTCATTGGCCCCGGCGTGGCTATGGAGTGCATTGAGGCACAAAATGGACTCCACATTGCTGAGGACCATTTTCTTCCCGAGGTTGTCGATCCCAAAACAGGACTGCCTTTGCCCTATGGGGAAACCGGAGAGTTGGTGTTCACTTCGCTAACTAAAGAGGCATTTCCCGTCATTCGTTATCGGACAGGGGACATTGCTTCTTTAAACCCTGAACCGTGCATTTGCGGCCGAACCTTGGTCCGCATGTCTCGTATCAAGGGTCGACTGGACGACATGCTGATTATCCGTGGCGTCAATGTATTTCCCACCGAGATCGAATATGTCCTGCTTCAGGTGAATGAAATTGCCCCGCATTATCAAGTGGTGGTGGATCATCAGGGAGCATTGGACACCCTAGAAGTGCATTGTGAAGTAACGCCAGAGTATTTTGCCGAGGTCGGATCCCTGGAGACAGATCACGCGCGATCAAATGCGTTGCGGCAAAAGGTTCTGCATATGTTGCGAAGCGAACTGGGGATTTCTGTGGGATTGCACGTGCATAAACCTGGCGTTTTGCCGCGCAGTGAAGGGAAAGCAGTCCGTATCGTGGATAAGCGACCCCAACAATAATTTTAGGGTTTGATAGCGGAGGCGAGATTTTTGACACAACAATTGCAATCCGAGACCCGCGTGCGAGAATTTATCTCACGGTCTCACCAGCATTATATTGATGGAAACTGGGTCTCTTCAGTGTCAGGGAAAAGTATGGATGATATGGATCCATCCACTCGAGAAGTACTGACGCAAGTGGCGCGTGGCGAAGCCG
>PXYW01000026.1 GCA_003023695.1 Sulfobacillus benefaciens
ATTCGAGACATCGCTGTAATTCGTGAGAGATATATCCGCCCATCCGTGAAATGATTTTCGAAGCTTGTTTGAATGCGTCTTCGAAATCCTGTTCCATAGTGCGTATGGCCAATCCAGTGCAGGATTTGCCTAAAGCGCTTCCTCCCGCATTTTTGGTGCCGTTTATGGTGATTATTGTGGTGGGGTTGTTTTCCGCTAATGTCTTAAATGCTTACACGTCTGGCCTTGCATTGCAGGCAATTGGGGTACCGCTGCCGAGACATCAAACGGTGGTCGTAGACATGATTTTGGTTGCTGCCATGGGATTTTTTGCCCTTTATGTCTATAATTTCGTTTCTGGATTCGAATCATTTTTAGGATTAATGATTGTATGGGTTACTCCATGGACGGCCATTTATGTGGCGGCATATTTTATAGACCGAGGTCCTTACGTTCCAGAAGATCTTTTCCGCAAAGGTGGCCGTTATTGGTTTCAAGGGGGAACCAACTGGAACGCCATGGCGGCTTTTCTCGCTGGAATAGTGGCGGCACTATTATTTGTCAATGATTACCCGCTGTTTGTCGGGCCTTTGACTAGTTGGGTTGGCGGGGGCGATTTCAGTTTGGTGGCCGGAACAGTCGTAAGTTTGGGCATTTATGTTCCTCTGGCGTTACGTGAAAGGCGAGTGGTTAAGGGGCTTTATGAGGCTGCCGCCGAAGAGTGACATCCACCACCGAGGGCAATCTTCTAGCCCTCGGTGCGCGTTTTGGAGAATGTCCGATTTTTGGCGGCCACGTCTATCGGGTTTACGAAATTTTTCCCGTATGATGTTCGGTTGCCATCTTATCTGCCGTAAAAATATGACGCCTAGGGCTTAATATAAGAAAACCCCTCGTGCTGCCGTTGGACTAGGCGCCCCACGGCAGATGGAACAACAGTCATATCAGGCAGTAGTTCGGATTCGTGTACTTTCTTTGCCACCATGGTGTTGTGGCATACTGTGACTAATAAGCCGTTTTGCTGCAACTCATGGATGTCTTCAGCTAATAAGCTTGATTTCGCGACAGCCATATTGATCGCATCACCTTGAACTACCAATTCAACTGGCAGGTCGGGCATCTCGGCCATGAGGTTCTGTATATTGCGCAACGCTGACCGTTGTTTGTCTGGTGAAGATTCGTTGAGGTGAAATACGGCTCCGACGGCCATGGCGGTCCCTCCTTTTGCACAAATTGATCCTAACTCATTTCGGGCTACTACCACAACTCCTTGCATTTTCTGGTAAGATGAAGGCACAAGATTCTTGATCTGGTTGGGAGCGAAAATGGATATGACAGGCACACCAGATTTAACCATGATTCGTCATTTAAAAAGCAAAGGCCGCTATGAAGAAGCCCGGGATCAACTGGCGATTTGGCTTGAGGCGGACCCTGATAACCCTCGCTTGGTGCTAGAGATGGGCTTTACTTTAGACAATCTAGGTGATGAAGTGCATGCGATCCCGTTTTACGAACGGGCATTGGCTTTGGGATTGGATCCGGCCGATCGTCCGGACGCATATATTGGATTGGGCAGCAGTCTTCGGGTGATTGGCAGAACTTGGGATTCGCGCAAAGTCTTCGAGCGGGCTTTGGGGGAATTTTCCGATCATCCGGGAATCCGCGTGTTTTATGCCCTAACGCTGTATCAGGATGGAAACGCGAGTGATGCTGTTCGCCAATTATTAGATGTGATGCTCCGTGAGGTCGTTCATCCCGATTTTGTACCATATCGACAAAGTCTCCGGTATTATCGGGATCACCTCACGGAACACGGGTTTCATTCCGAAGATTAACCGGTGTTGCGAAGCCCCAAGGCGATTCCTTCCATGGTTTGCGCTAAAATCGGCAAATAGTCTTCATTTCCGGTGGAACGATAAGCGTCCAATGTCTCGATTTGCAGGTAATTGAGGGGATCTACCATAGGATTTCGCCAGGCAATAACCTCCTTTAGGGTAATCTGATCGTCTAACAATTCCTGGTGACCGGTGATGCGGAGCACCGCTTCTTTTAGTCGAAGATACTCCTCTTGAATAGCTGGCCAGAACAGAGCTTTTAACGATGGCGTCGTCAGGTTTTGATAGGCTTCTGCCACATGCAAGTCAGCCTTGACTAAAGCCAGTTCCATATTATGTACCAGAGTATGCCAAAAAGGCCACACCCGATATAATTCCTGGAGTTGAGCATAAGAGTCTGGCAATGAAGAAAGGGCGGTACCGGCCCCGTACCATCCGGGCAACAACGTACGGTTTTGGGTCCACGAGAAAACCCAGGGTATGGCCCGGAGATCGCCCCAATCAAACTTTTCCCGCCATGATGGCCGGGAACCCCAGTTTAGTGCGGCCATTTCTCGGATTGGCGTCACGTCGAGAAAATATTCCCAAAAATTGCGGGCATCAATTAGCGATCGATATTGAATAAGGGCACGGTGTGCCAATTGATTAAACAATGTCCACACTTTAGGTCCGGGATCAGATGATGGGTAGAGCAACGCTTCAACATGCGCAGTGGTCATCAACTCCAGACTGCGATGGGCGAGGTCAGGTAGCAAAAATTTTTGCGAAAGGACTTCTCCTTGCTGAGTCACACGAAACCGATGGCGAAGTGAGGCGTAGGGTTGACCCATGATGGCGTAAGAAGTGGGGCCTCCGCCACGGCCTAAGGCTCCGCCGCGGCCATGGAAAAACCCAAGCCGAATTCCCTGATGCTGGGCCCAGCGGCTGAGCGAGTCGGCTGCTTGAAAAATAGCCCAAGAGGCAGTAAGCATTCCTGCGTCTTTAGTACTGTCAGAATACCCCAACATAACCTCTAGATAGTCGCCTCGTTGATGCACATGGTTGCGCCATGCGGGTATTTGATATGCTTCGGCCATAATTTTTGGGCATCGCTCCAAATCGTTAAGCGTCTCGATGACAGGGATGATATCCACTACAACCTCGGGAACCAAAATGCGGAGCAATAGCAATACGCCGACCAAATCACTAGCGCCGTGTACCATGCTGATCAGATAGTGAGAGACAGAGTCAGGGCCGCTCAGTTGCTGGGCTTCAGCTATCACTCGAAAAGTAGACTGCAATTCAAGGCTGGATGCGCTCTCGGGATGAAAGGCTGGAGGATTGTCAAACGCCTGATTTAAAATCGCCAGTTTTTCGGATTCAGTAGCACGCTCATAAGACTCGCCGAAAATCTCGACCAGTGCTTCATGATGGACACGGCTATGCTGACGAATGTCTAGCGAAGCCAAATGGGTGCCAAATGTCTTTACCTGACGGCTCAGCAGCGACAGCAAAGGCGGTCGCCGATTGACGTGCGGGCTCCATGCCTCTTCTAATAGAACGATGTCATCATATAGGGATTGAGTGTCCCGGTAGTGCTCTTGTCGAAGTCGCTCGTTAATGAGCCCAACGACTTGGCGCAGAGGTTCTTGGGGATACCGATCTTTAAGCTTAGCATAAGCATCTGGCATCTGAAGGCTTTGAGTTTCGAGCCAATCCCGAATGCGGTCCTGGTGATGGAGATATCGCGTATGGCTGGTTAGTACATGTTCTAACCGCGAGAGGCGCTCTGAATAAAGTTCGCGTGCAACCTCACGGTGGCGATTTAGTGTCCATTGGGTAACTTGGGCATCGACATAAGGGTGGCCGTCACGGTCGCCACCAATCCACGATTCTATTTTCCAATCGACGGCAGGCAAGTGCTGGGGGGAAACTAGAGATTCAATTTCTGACGTGACTTGGGGCAACATATCGAAAAGACTTTCGCGAATATAATAGAGGCCCAATTCCACTTCATCCGCCACCGTGGGACGTGTGGTGCGTTGACTCGGCGTGCGCCAAATAGCTCGAAGCGCTTCTCGTATTTCCAAGTCATTGGAGATGCTCCGGGGTTGTTGCAATAATAAGCCAAGTTTTTTCATATGTTGCAATATGGTGCGGCGTGTACTTTCCGTAGGATGCGACGTGAGAACCACCCGTCCCTCCGCTGCGGTGGTGGCGGGCGATGTAATAGGTTGATTCACCAAGCGCTGACGCAAGGCGGCGACGGACCCTCGCAATGGCTCGGACGAGGTTCCGGCGATTATCGACAAGCGGTGCAAATCTTCCGCTAAATTCTGCAAGCGCAGGCGTTCAGTGAGATAACGAACTACGCTGCCATCAATGGCAACGTCTTTCGTACGCGAATGAATCTCGAAAGGTTCTTCGCGTAGGCGTAGACTAGTGGCCAAATTCAGCCAATCATGGGCCTCTCCTACAATATTGCAAGACTCCTCTTCTTGAACCACCAGGTCCAGCAAGGGTTGCAGTTGAGTCCAGTATGATTTCCACAAGGGAGTTAAGAAAGAGTTTGTCATAATATAAACCTCGCACAGGGATTGATGAGAGTGTACCTGACCTGAGACAATGAGACAACAGGTAAATAAGGTTTTCGATGAGGAGGGCAACACATGAAAATGATTTTGGCGATTATCCAGAACGCTGATAGGGATAATCTTACAAGTGCATTGCGCAAGGCAAAATTTGGCCATACCCGGCTAAACACGACGGGCGGATTTTTGCGCCAGGGGAATACGACTCTAGTAATTGGCGTAGAGGACGCCGAAGTCGAGACCGTATTGCGCCTCATCGAAAGTACTTGCCATGAACGGGAGGTATTGCATCGGCCAGGATCGGGGGCATTGCATGCCGATGCCTACGTAGAACCGGTAAAAATACTTGTGGGCGGCGCGACCGTTTTTGTATTGACTATGGATCAATTTCGCAAACTGTAACCACCAAATGGACCAGGTCCCAGGCAATCCTGGGACCTCACTATTTAGACTTCCAGATGCAGCATCCGCAGCACTTGTTGCTGCTTTTCAGGGTTAGTTTCATAGAGACCGCGTGACGCGATTGTCACCGTTTTACTGCCTGGCTTTTTGACGCCTCTCATCGTCATGCATAAATGTTCCGCTTCAATGACGACCATAACTCCCTGAGGATTTAGCGTATTATGCAGGACATCGGCAATGGTATTAGTCATACGCTCTTGAATTTGGGGTTGCTTGGCCACGTGGTCCACTAATCGTGCCAATTTGGAGAGCCCTGTGACGGTCCCATTGGCGGGAAGATAAGCGACGTGGGCTAATCCGTAAAATGGCAGCAAATGATGTTCGCAGGCTGAGTAAAAGGTAATATCTTTCACCAACACCAGTTCATCATGGTCTACATGGAAACGTGCAGATAGTTCCTCTGCGGGATCGCTATGGAGTCCCGAGAATATTTCTTGATACATTCGGGCTACTCGCTTTGGTGTATCGATTAATCCCTCACGATCCGGGTCTTCACCAATGGCTTCCAAAATCATTCGAACGGCTTGTTCGATTTTTTCATGATCCACCGTCTCTGGTACTGGTGGTGTGGAATGGGAGGCCACACGGGAGCGGTGTGCTCCGACATTTTGCGACATGTGCTGTCCTTCTCTCTAGTTTGCGTCGTTATAGGCCGGACGTACTGCGCCACATCCGGTTCCCTCGCGGACAATACTGTCCATAAAAGCCACGCTTGCGAATCTCGCTAGCTGACGGCTCAGTTGCTTTTCCTAGCTAATGTTTCCACTTTACGTCACCGGGTCAAGACGTACGGCGTTACCGGCGGCCAAAGCTCATATAATATTGTTGGAGGTTACCATATGTCATCTAGTCACCGATATTCCTGTCGGGGAATCGTGGACGACATCTCTTGTTGCCGCCTGGATAACGGAATGAGTCGCAACTGAACCCTAGGGCGTTTTGGTGCTATGTTGATCTGTTTGACTAGGCTAAAATTTTTTCCTAAGGGATTGGGCAGCAACAAATGGGCCATGGAACCCCTGAAGGCACCAAATGCCAAGCCGGCAAGCGGCCGCAGAGCGCCTGCCAACCAGGTATTTAGATCATCGCGTACCATTTTGAGGGTCTCAGCGGATTCTCTGATAGATGTTCGGGATGACATCAACCCCACCTCTTTCGCGTGAATTGTACTACATCACTGAGGAGGGGTAAATGCATTGGTTGGGCTAGTAGGTTATTGAGGCAAGGGATAGGCTCGGTCCATTAAGACGCCAGCGACTCCGTGGTCGCTAAGCGTCAATACGTCAATGTCTGATTCTACCGATCCGGCGACCCAGATCTCGAATCCTTGTTGCGCCAAACGGGAAATGAGCAGTCGATTGTGATTGAGAGCGATGGATTCGGGAAATTGGCTGGTAAGAACTATCCGACGCAAGCCAAATTCCCTCATCCGATCTGACAATAGCTCTTCTGCAATAGGTTCCTCATCACGACCAATGAAAAGTTGACCATCCCGGCAATATAGCCCGGCGAGCACTTGAGAGGATGGGTAAACAGCAAGAATCTTTTGCATTGTGCCCGTAGTGTGCAATGCGGTGCTGACGACAATTTCTTGAATGCCGAACGCCTTGCGATTGCGAGCGGCAATCTCGTCGTGGATTCCGCCAGCCAGCCGAACTGTGACAGGTTGACTTCGTAAGCCCATCATTAGGGCAGGAACCGTAGAAGGGCGTCCGGTGGCGGCGTCCAAATCGACAATGTGAATCAAATGGACGCCGCGTTCAGCCCAAGTAAGGGTTAGGCGCAGAGGATTGGCGTGGGGATCACGTCGCGTTATGCGGCCAAGAGCGTCCCATTGCACCACGCGCCCCGAGGATAAGTGGATAACCGGTATCACCGGTATCGAGGAAAAATTCGAAATCACACGCATCACCCTGTAAGTTTTCTTCTATTATGTCAGATATGCTGCCGAGAAATCAATAGTAATGTTAGGTATTTTTAAACTGTATAAATTATGTGTGAGGTTTTCTAGCCCATAACCACCCTGCGGTTCCGGGCATGTCAAAATATCCTATGGTTTTGATGTGTTGAGTGATGGATTTTTCCACAAATTGTTGAAGGCAGGTTCGGATGGCTTGGTCGCCCCATTCCGCAGCGGAGAGACCGCGCCGCCAAAACCCGCTTCCGTAGTAGGCTATGGCGGATTCCGTAGTCGGGAATCGAAGTCCGGAAGGATGCCGTACAACGAATACTTGGCTGGAGTTAGGGAAAAGGTGGTGCCCGCTGTCAAGAGTGTAAGAGTGTGCAATGGGATCGAGGTCACGGTTTAAACAATGCTTAAGGGCTTCACGATGAAGGGCCCACAGTGCCGAGAGAGAATCCTCGCCATGAGCTAATGTAATCAGTAATCCTCCAGGCTTGGTTACCCGCCACGCTTCCTGCAAGGCAAGTCGAGGCTGAGGCACGTGGTATAGCATAAAATGCAGGCCCACCCAATCAAATTGATTAGCATTGAAAGGCAAAGCCATAGCATCCCCCGCCATGACTTTGGCTTGAGGGTCCAAAGTGACTTGTTTAGCCATAATTTCGACCATGGCAGGGGCCGCGTCGAGACCAACATAATGAACTGATGGCGCTGTCAGGCGCCGTATACCTTGGTACCACTTGCCCGTCCCCATTCCGACATCGAGTACGTTTGTGGGTTCCTGTTGTGATAGCGCCCATTCTGTCATGGTGTCGAAAAGGTCTCGACGATTGATGGCATATTGCGATTGTGCCGCAATTCGAATACCGAGAGCATCGGTGGTGCCGTAAGCTTCTTTCAGAAATTCGGGGTCCGTCATGGCCTTCAACTCCTCCAATGGCGAGAAAATAGAAATACATAGGGAAATTTAGCTAAATAATTGCCTCCACTTTCCGACAACAACTTTGGCGATAATGATGCCTATCCCGCACGAGAGTAGGCCGCCAACAAGACTGATACTGCTGTACAGAAGGGCGTAGCCAATTTGGTGCAGTAAATAAAGGCGGTAGACCCCATAGGTAAAAGTGGAAAAAGTTGTATAGCCCCCCATGATGCCTACAGCGGAAAACAAGCGAACATCTTGAGATAATAAGGAGAAGTCAATGGCGAGCGCCATTATCATGCCGATAACCAGACTTCCCGTGAGATTAATGATTAAAAAATTCCAAGGAAACACTGGGCTTGCTACCCAGATGCTCACCCCATACCGTAATAATGCTCCCAATCCCCCGCCTAGTCCTACCCAAAAATATGAACGCATTAGGCTAAAGTTCCCAGTGAGGTACCAATTACCACCAATGCCAGACCGAGTCCGATGCTGGCCAGCGGATTGAGCAAGGCAGCAAGGTATTCCCCTTGTTCGATGAGACGCCAAGTTTCGTAGCTAAAAGTGGAAAATGTGGTAAATGCCCCGGTAAATCCCACGTCTAAGAGCAACAGGCCAGGAGTACGGATGTAAGGATTAGCTAGTAAAAAGCCTATGAAGAAGCAGCCAAGGGAGTTTATGAAAAGGGTGGCGATAGGGAAGCTGGCGTTGCTCCTGGCGCCAATCCACTGGCTTAACGAGAATCGGGCGACAGCACCTGTGGCTCCGCCACAGAAGACGTAAAGAATATCCAAACCAATGTTCCTCCTTGAGTGTGGGCTAGGGGTGCACGTATTTATAGACTGTGACGTCATCTAGGGTTATGAGGCCAGCATCCACCATGGTATCCAATACCGGCAAAAACTTGTCAATATATTCGGTGCTATCCACAATTTCAATAACGATGGGAAGGTCGCTAGATAAATCCAACAAATTCGTCGTATGAATCCGACTAGAGGGCCCATACCCTTCAAATGCGCGCATCACAGTGGCCCCGGCCAAACCCATTTCCCGCGCTTTGAGGACAATGGCATGGTATAGAGGTTTGTGATGGTAATGGTCGGCCTCACCAATAAAAATTCGCAGCCGTTTTGACTGCCCGGTAATTTTCGCATGCACCTGGACTTCCCCCTTTGTATTTTTTTACGGAGACAACCAAAATGTGGGTTTCATTGTACCATGGGAAATTCTTAGGGAGAAATGTTCTAAGAAATGCCATACTATGGAATTATGAACCCTCAAAACTTGGAACCAGTCATTACCCGTGACACACCAACTTATGTCGTGATTAACCCATTTTCACGCACAGGACGTGAATCCTATCAGGAAGTGGTGCGCTCCGTTGCCGAACGGATGAATTTAGTTGGGGATTACTTACCAGAGTCTCCTGCCGAATTGGTGGCCATCATCCAATCGGGATTATCTCACGGCGTCACTAGATTTCTCATTGGTGGTGGAGATGGCACCTTATCGATAGCAGCCCAGGCATTGTTGTTCTCGCGGGGAGTCCTGGGGGTGCTCCCCCTGGGCACAGGCAACACCTTTGCTCAGAGCCTTGGCATTCGGCCTTGGCCACATTGTTTGGAGTCACTAATATCGGGAGAGCCTCTTGCGTTGGATGTGGGTCAAGTCGAGACCAAAAATGGTTCCCGAACATTTTTAAACAGCGCTACCGTTGGAATCACTGAAAATCTCGTTAAGCTTTTGACACCGGAAGCTAAACGCCGACTTAAGTGGGGAGCTTGGGCTTTTAACGTTCGAAAAGCGCTTGAGGAAAGCGATACGTTTCATATTACCTTGGAGTATCAGGGCCGTGTGGAATCTTACCGCACTAGACAACTCGTGGTAGCCAAGGGACGCAATTTGGCTGGCCCGATCTTCAGCACCCCCCATGCTCATCATCATGATGGCAAACTCCATGTGTTTAGCTTAGGAAGTCATGATTGGTGGTCATTAATTCGGGTGGCAGCATTGTTACTGGTAGGACGCCATATCAATGACGCTTCGGCCCATTATAACGCCGTTGAGGAAATTCGCGTGACAACAGATCCCCCGCGTGTGATAGACATTGACGGGGATCTATGGGATACCACTCCTGCCACATTCCGGGTTCAAGTCCGCGCTTTGTGGGTTATAACTGGCCTGCCGGGAACCAAAACGGAATCGTCTCGCGGATAATGCCGGGATTTAACAATCTAGACTATCGACACTCATCATGTCTCCCCGACATGATATTCGAAGGCATATCGGACCAGCCCACCCTTTGTTTTCTCCATTGTTCCCTGACTGGCTTCTCGGGCATAATACCCAGAAAGCTATAAAAATTGGTGTCGGACACGGTTTCATCGGAATTGGTGCCTGCATTCCAGTCATTGTGACCGGTAGACGGGTTTCCACTCGGGAACAATATTTTAGACATCAGACCACTGTGCAGCAACATCCGTGGGGATTAGATCGATAACCGATGCGACTTTTATGTATCATAGTCATGGAGAGTATTAAACAGACGCTCAATATGCCTATGCTGAAGACGACATTCTTTTTTGGAGGTGCCTGTGCAATTTCATATCGTCACATCATCGGTAGCAGCTAAGGATTTAGAGGGAAGATTGCTGTTGGTAAGAACTTATTGGCGCAATGATACCTGGGAAATTCCTGGAGGTCAGGTGGAGGCAGGGGAGGACCTAATTCACGCCGGAATTCGTGAGGTGGAGGAAGAATCGGGAATGACCGTTGCCATTGTGTCACTTGCGGGCATCTACCACAACCTGTCACGAAATATCGTCAATTTTGTCTTCCGAGGGGTGATCCGAGGAGGAAGTCCAAGGCCCTCGCCCGAAACTTCTGATGTTAAATTTGTTGAACCACATCATATTCCAAACTTTGTTACCAGGCCGCAATTTTTGGTCCGTGTCGAAGATGCCATGAGAGAAGTTTTAGGTCCACGGTATTGTGTTTTTACTACCGATCCGTGGAAAATTGTCCACGATGGATGGGGGGTCGTTTCCCAGAAAAAAACCTAACCTGTGTATGGCAGGAATCGAGCCATTGAATCAGCCGCCTTGGATCCGCTTTTATTGATGCGCTGGAAACAACCTCATGGGACCAGGGTGTCTCAATTATCGAGTTGTGGGGAAATCCATTGCACATAATCGCACCGGACTAATGCCGTCTTTGTTATTCCATTAACTAGTAGTCGCGGCATGGGATCATGGCGTATAAATGTTTGCGCCGGGTTTACCAGGGCAGTTTAGTGCGGCTGCAAGGACACGTCATTGGGGAACAAGGCGTTGGCCAGGTAAATCGATGCCATGGCGCACCGAACTCCCCGTGCTTGACACCTGGCCGGTGGATTGTCTGCCGTGCGAACCGGATCGGCTAGGCCGGCTATCCTCGTCTCAAATCTCTCCGCCATTACTCGTGCGGTAGACTCGCATTGCGGGAGAATCGTGTGGTCTTCTGATGACTATATTTAGGGTTATGTGCCAGCCATTGTAGGGAAGGAAATTTGTTCATACCAAACGCTGAGAACTCCATATGATAGAGTATGGGGTTCTAATGCATTTCAACAATATCATGGAACAAGTTACAAACGTTATATATAATTAGTAGTGACATCTATTCTGTTGGCTCTCATAGGAAGGGGTGGCGTTATGCATCCCAAAAAAGAACAGTGGGGCTTATCGGCCTACTGGTTCTCTCTCAACATGGAGGGTGCAGCCCTACTAACTATTTTAATACCCGTAACCTTAGTACGCTTATCAAGGACGGGCCATATTGGTGAACTCGCCCGATTGGCTAGTCTCGCTGCGATTTTAGCCATGATGGTTCCTCCAATAGCGGGTGCCTATTCTGATCGGCAAAGGCGCCAGGGAAAGCCACGCAAGCCTATGCTATGGTGGGGAACCACAGCCAATGTAGTAGGCTTGATGATTATTCCTTACGCGCGTTCAATTACCGTGTTGACGCTATTATTTGTTCTGATGATTGTAGGTCAATCCGGCGCCCAAAGTGCCTATCAGGCTATGATGCCTGAGGTGCTTCCGCAAAATCAATGGGGGAAAGCTTCAGGATACATGGGATTGGCAAGCTTGCTCGGCACTGTGGCCGGATTGGGATTTGCCGGTTTTAGCGGTACCAATGTGAGTTATCGGGCTATCGCCATGGTTTTAGTAGTCGGCGCACTTTGCACCACGGTATGGGTACATGAGCCCAAAGGGCCAGTAACCAGTACTGGACCGCATGTCAAGGTGCGAAATCATCGGGATTTTGTGCGGGTATTTTGGGCGCGATTTTTGGTGCTGTTAGGCCAGACTTTTTTGATGACGTTTATTTTGTATTTTTTTCGTGACGTGTTGCATGTTTCGTCGCCAGCTACTCAGACGGCGATGGTGGCCGGGTTGGCGTTGGTAGGAGCTGCTGTTTCTACAGTATTCATGGGACGTCTTTCAGACCGCGTTAGCCGTAAATTTATTGTGTTTTTTGCCGGGTTGCCCATGGCTATAGCGGCGTTGGGATTTGGGCTGGATCCCCGCTTGTCGTTGGTAGCGTTATGGGCAGTACTGTATGGAGTAGGGTATGGAGCATTTTTATCTGTCGACTGGGCTCTAGGGCTAGAGTCGATCCCCGACTTAGCTAATGTTGCCCGTGATTTAGGTGTTTGGGGAATTGCGTCCAATTTTCCGTCAGTGATAGCTCCCGCCATAGGCGGCTGGATTTTGTTGCATGCCGCCGATCCGAAAAGTGGTTATCAAATTTTATTTTTATTGGCTTCTGGCACTTTTTTCCTGGGTTCCGTAGCGGTTTTGCTTGTTGGACGACGTCGACCTCCCAAAGCCTGGTCCCCTGTTTTAGCTTGGATAGTAGGCGTTGTGGTCGGAATTTATGTAAAATTGCGTTATCATGTGCGGGTGTTAGGGGAAATACCCGCCTATTATGGGGCTACTTTGGTTGTTGGTAATCATGGTCATGATATTGAGGGAATGGCTATTCCCGAAATATTGCTGAAATCCCGGCACTTTGGTGATCGGGTTATTTCAGCCGGATCCCAACGTCTCATGGAACCGGGATTTCTGCCGACGCGCATGCCCTGGCCATGGGGCCGATGGCTGTCGAGAATTAATTTAGGCGGATTGTTATGGAAGTTGGGTGTCCGTCCGATTGAAAACGAACCATTATTCCGTCCCATTTCTAGTTGGGGGTACACCGTATTTAAAAGTTATGGCAACTTGTTGATAACCGAAGTGTTTATCCAAGAAGTTGTCGATTTCCTGACGCAAGGGCAAGTGCCACCTATGTTTTTGAGAGATCTCTGGTCGCCGCGTTATGTGGCAATAGCGGTCACTCCGCGGGCGGTAACGATATTGAAGGAACCCTACCGCAAGTTTTGTAAAGATGAGATACGTCAACGCGTGAGACGCCAAATGGATGACATTCTTTCGTCAGTGGGTCCCGGTGACGTCCTTTATCTGACTCCTGAAGGCCGCTATACCGAAGATGGCCGATTGGGGCGTTTTCGTCATTTTTGGTATGAGGCAGTAGAACACATCCCTAATGTCGTGTTAGCTGCCACGTCTTACGATTTGTTACGGCCCGGATCACTACACATGTGGATCCACTTTTCCGCATGGAACCATCACGATGAGGCCTCTTCAGTGTTAACATCGATACGGCCAATGACAGCAAGTCATTTGGTTGCCCATGTTCTAAAGTGTTGCCCCGCGGTTAGTTGGGATCAGGCATTGGAACTAGCCATCCAGTTGTGGCAAGAAGACAAAGACAAGTTCATTTGGGCAAATGATCTAAAGGTGGATGCCAATAAAGTTATCGGGCAAGCATTGAGTTTTGTGCAATCGAGCACTTGGGAAAAAACCGGAGCGCTAGGTGATGCGCGATTTCCATACGTAGCAGATCTGATTACCTATTACGAGAATCAATGGCAGGAAACAGAACTTGCCTGGCGCCATTTGGCAGTGGCCCGGGCGGTGTCGGCAACGCCTGAAGTCGGGCTTTGATCATGTATCACTGTATCTATCGCGTTGAATTAATGGGGTGGAGGGACAATTCCTTTCATATCAAGGAGGTCGACACCGTGTCTTTACTCACCCCGGCACAAATGAAACAGCTCATTCACGAAGACCGTCGAGGACGTACAGGAGGCCCTGAAAGCGGTGTTTGCGGAGACGCTGCAAGCCATGCTCGAAAGCGAACTGGACCGCCGCATGGGCTACGAGAAGTATACGATGGGTAAGCGTCAAATCTTACCCACATTCCATTCGGCGCGGTGGCAAGGCATACTCGGGTTACCACACCGAGTAAAGGAGTGAAATACCGATGACGACTACGGAACGTGAAACCCTTCAACAGGTCTGGTATGCACGGGTACAGGAATTTCGCGCCAGTGGTCTTAGCGGACCCCAATGGTGTCAGTCGCGTGGTTTGACCGACTGAGGCGGGCGATCGCACTCTATTCGATCATTGCCTGGCATCTCTTATGGATGACTTATCAGGTTCGCCGGGATCCGAATCAACCGTGTTCGGTCGCCTTTACCGCCGAAGAAGAACAGGCTCTGCGCCGACTTTATGAACGGCAACGGCCGCGCAAGGGACCGCGATCCGGCCCCTATGATCCCCACCATCGCCTCACATTACGTGAGGCAATCCACACGATGGCTAAACTCGGGGGATTTATTGGTCGCGCCAGCGATGGCGATCTGGGTGTGAAGACGCTGTGGCGCGGATATCGGGACTTACAACTGATTATCCTGGGGATGCGACTAGCCCAAACGGATCCTTCCTAAACGGACCCAAGCCTTCAAACCGTCGCGTCCGCGACGGTGCATTGGTGTCCCCAAAAAATCTATCCGTTTGTGATGTCCAAAGTGCCCACCATCTCTCGACCTCGGGAATATCCACGCGGGCTAGACTTTCGTCGCCCGACGATCTGGCTATTATTGGTATTGGGGGTAATGATAAGCTCGGACACCGTCATCCTGGACGCCCTGTGCGACTTGGACATGCGATACCAATCCGAGGGAATACACGCATGGTATCAATGGGTCGCCGTCGCTTCCTACCAACGGCGGATTCTGTCTACCCTCGGTGTCCCCATCGACTGGGGGTTTGTCTGGGAGCCTTCCGGGTAAGAGGGGGAAAAATTCCAGAATTTCGGTCATGCTATCTTGCGGAACGTGGGACATATGCACAGTGTCACTGAGATAGGACCGGCCATCGCTCGCCTTGAAGGATGTTTAATCCAACGTGTTCGACAATACTTTTGGAAAAGGCAGAAAATGTGCCATTCTGGAATGACCCAAATCAAGCCTTTAAACTGTTTTAAAGTGTTAGCTACTGATGAGGTGACCTCATTCTCGCTTGTCGGATCGAAGGGTAATAAATTGCTATTAATTTCCATAATTCTTGCAGTGCTACCTAATCTCTCGAGGGTTTCAGCAATTAATGTGCAAACACGGCTAGACTGTGACACTAAACGCGGGCTCCCACAAATCACTATAAAGTGAGGCATGGTGAATTACCGCTTTACAAGTCGGGACAGGAAGGACTGTTCCTGAGTATTTAACTTTGCCGTTAAAGCCAATTACGCAATAGCTATTCACAAGTTGTGTGGCCAGTGAATCTATCACAGCACGTACCGAATCGGGTAAGAACGTAATCTTACAATCATTAAAGAGGTATAGGAAACGATTGGTAGATCGTATGCGTTGAACAAGACAATGAAAACAGGCACTATCTTCTCCCCGAGCCATCAAAGGACCAATTAAGATATCATTAGGAGCAATTGCAACGATCGGCAAATAACTATGTGAGGAGAAAACAATTATTTTCGTCGTCCAGTTGTCCAACTCCTCCCATGAGCCCCAAATAAAAACACCATTATCGCTAGACGGGCAATAAACTATAGACATGATTACTCCTTCTTCACGTAGTAAATATTGCTTTATATTGTCATGACAACGTGCGATGATAACACACTTCCGTAGCAAGCAGATGGAATCCTGCTTGACGAAGAATGGGTCCGGAAGTTCCTACTCGTGCCTTCACGAGACAATGACCTGCACCGTTTTCACTGGCAACCCGAGCGCGCAATTTGACTAGTTGGCGGTATAGTCCTTGACCTCGCCATTTAGGATGGATACCTGCTCCCCAAAATTTTCCGACCAATCCATCGACCGTCAATCCCGCTGCGCCCACAATAGTACCCGTTGTATCGCGGGCTATATAATAACCATTGGCTGTCATGGGCTTTTCCCGCCATGATTGAACGGCCAGGGACAATTCATCCAACGAGGGAGTGGGGTTGTTAAACACTGCTGCCAGCAATCGGACAGCAGCCGTGATGTTCCCTTCGCTTTCTGGGCGTCCCACGTTGGTAAGCGGCAACTCAGGCCATGGTAGGTGTGGTGTCGCGGCATCGCCGAGCGGCCAAGTTAAGACTTCGACAATTTCTGTGGCAATATATCCATGATCAGACAATATACCGTGCATATTGCGAGGACGCGATGCGGCGAGAACCCACCATTTTATCGTCTGTCCCCCTTCTTTCTTAACCAGACCTTCAACGTGCGTAATGAGTGCTGCAGGGTCAGTTGTTTGGGATATATGAACCACGTTATCATTTTTATCCATTGGATTCACCGCGAGCGTGAATTCTGGTTCGCGAATAACTTTTACCGTAGGCGGAAACCACACCCAACTATCCGCAATCTCTAATAAGGTTTTATTCATCGTCCACACCACATCCTTTTAATCGGAAGTTAATCCTCGCAACCCCCAAGGCCCTCTAATAATCAAGATACTCGGACAACGCCACCAAGAAAACATGATTAGGTAGGAAAGACTGGAGAAGTTTTGTATTTTATCTTGTCCTCGGTCAGCGACGGTGTGCAAAAGATCAGTCTTGCGGTCCTTGGCGATACTAACTCATCATAAACTTGACCCAATATAAGGAAGTGAACATTATGAAAGAAGACACTAAATTGATGAGAGCTGAACAATCGCCAGAAGAAGAGCCGATTGATTTTGATGTCTTAACATGCCATCACGCGTTAATCCATAATCCCTTTCAATGGGGAGAAGATGCCGAAACGTGCTAAACCTAGCTTGGGGAGGTTTTGTCCTCCCCGGCTTTACATTCTCGTCACTCTGAGGAATAAATATTTAAATCTGCATTTGAAGAACCTTTTCAGACCGTACCTAATAGGAGACCAGACAAAAATGGGTTCTATCTTCGAAATGGTGACGTCATTACGATCACGTTTACCGATATATGGAGAACGTCGTGTTGGTCACAATGTTGCACTAATAGGAATCAGCGATGAATTTGAAATTCTTGCCTTAATGCGTGCATTTCCAGATGCATTAATCACCGCGATAGACATCGATGCCAATGCATGCTATAGGTTGGAACGTTGGATTCGGAGCTCGCGATCTAATACGGTGTCGGTCGTCCATGCCGATGCCACTCAATTGACTCTCAAGCACACATTTGATGCAGTAGTGGCATCATTTGTATTGGGAAGCCAATTCATTGGTCGGCCCTATGATGCATTAAAAAATTGGTCGACATGGCTCGCCGATTGCAAATCCTCTCTGTTTATCAGCGTATGGACGGCTCCTTTTGTCATTTCGTCTGATTTTAATGATCATCGGACTGATGAAATCCTACAAGCAGCTCTTACACTTGTGCAACAAGTTAACCTAACAATTCGTAGCATTTGGCATACGACGATCGGACGTCCTGTTATTTATACCGAGTTGCAAGAATACTTAAAGAGCTCACACCAATCTTTAGATGTTCCAGAAAATATAACCTCAACTCTCTGTTTGGCGACGCTGTCCTTGGAGTTGACCCGAGGAGCAGATTGATTTGCCCTTAGCCGTACTAAAACCCAATAATTATGGATTTGGACCAACTAGCATAGCCATTACAATAAAGAATGCGCTCGATAGCATTGGATGGACCACTCTAATCCATGGAACTACTCATGGTTTAGTCGCCTCACGCGTTAATGAGGCAAATATTGACAGCCAACCCGATGTAGTTATAAGTATTTTAGACGATGAATATATTATACAATCTCGAAGTTTGTGTAGGTTAAGACCAAAGCTTATTTACGTTGATCCATTATTTTGGTTTTGGGACGATCGGCGTATGCATTCATTGTCGCGTTTGGTCGACGCTTGTACCTATGTCGTACTTGACTTTTTTGATGTCAAGGCTCGAGCGAAGTTATGGAGATATCCCGTTACGGTAATAGGGCCAATTGTTTCTTCTTTAGCATACCAATTCAAACATATTCCGCGGGTCACAGGCACAGAAGTTGTTTTTTTACGAGGCACGCCAATGGACCGGTCGCGAGCGACCGAGTGAAAAGTCGGCGTTGGGGTGTAAGCATCAAATAATCCCCACCAACCGTTGCGCGGCGGGTGGCGGAAGCCGCCGGGATTCGCGTGAGTCACTCCACCATCAATCGCTGGATCCTGAAAACGGCAGCGGGTAATCCGGCCGGCGCCTCGGTGCCGGGGGACAGGGAAGTCAAACCCTTGACCATTGTCGGCATCGATGATTGGGCTTGGAAAAAGGGGCAACGTTATTGTTCAATCATCCCCTTGGGTGGTCCCCGACAGACCAGCGGTGGCACTACGAGGTATCCCTACAGTGGTGTGAGAGGGTGCGAGTTAGTCACGCGCCTCCACACGATACTTTGGCACTGCTGCACCTGACCGACATTTTATCTCTAAGTGGGAATAAATGGCAGTTAGTGCTAATATAACGGTACAGCATGGTCAATGTCATCGTACGGAGGACTTCAGTGACCATTTTTTCACCACAAGCACGACAATTGAAAGGACGTGAGAAGCATGCGGCACGGCGAAGAAAATTCTCAAAACCTGACCTTTTATAGAACGCCCCAGGATGCGATGGAAGCGGCCCCAGAAACATTGGCCTATGTTGCGTTATTAAAGCCTGATGGCATGGCGGTGGTTGATGTGGATCCGGCATCCGACAAGTATGGTTCGGTGGTAGGCGAATGGCATGCGGAGCACGGAGATCAAGATGAATTTCATCATTTCGGCTGGAATGTTTGCAGTTCGATCCTGGGAGGCCAACACGCGCACCACCATAATGCTGAGCGACGATATTTGGTAGTCCCCGGCATCCGATCCTCACGCATTTATATCCTTGATACGGGTGAAGATCCACGTCAACCTCGGCTTCATAAAACGGTGGAACCTGAGGACATAATGACTGTGGCGGGATATAGTCGACCACACACCGTCCACTGTGGACCTGATGGACTGTACGTCAGCGCCCTAGGCGCAGGCACTCCAGACGGGGAAGGAGGTCCGGCAGGAATCTTTAATATGGACCACGACTCGTTTGAGGTTCTGGGGAGATGGGAAGAGGATCATGGATCCCAATTTTACGCCTATGATTTTTGGTGGCATATGGACGCTAACGTTCTTATGGCCAGTGAATGGGCGCCTCCTAGACTGGTGGAAAATGGACTGGATGTGTCGGCTTTGGTCAATCGCGAATATGGTCATAAGCTGCATTTTTTTGATTTAGATACCCGTCGCCAGATACAGGAAATCGACCTTGGAGATCAGCACCAAATGGCACTCGAGGTCCGTCCTGCTCATGATCCAGCGGCAACCTATGGATTCCTAGGCGTAGTGATTGATGTAACCTCGTTGGCGTCGTCAATCTGGACGTGGTATCGCGAGGGGGATCAATGGAAGGCAAAAAAGGTCATCGAGATTGGAGCGATAACGGCACCAGTTGATGATGTTCCAGAGATCGTTAAGCCATTTGGTGGAAGCGTGCCTCCGCTCTTGTCGGATATTGTTTTATCACTAGATGACCATTACCTATATGCCGCGCTATGGGGCATTGGAGAGATTCACCAATATGACGTTTCCGATCCGTTTCATCCTATTTTGGCGAGCCGTATCGAATTAGGAGGCATGGCACGCCATACACCAATGACCAATGGAAGACCATTTGGTGGAGGCCCGCAAATGTTGGAGTTAAGTAGGGATGGCAAACGACTTTATGGAACCAATTCCTTGTACACCTCGTGGGATGATCAATTTTACCCTGAGGGAATTCCCGGAGTCATGTTCAAGATCGATATTACTGCCGAAGGAATGCGGATGGATCCGACCTTTCATGTGGAATTCCCGGGTCATCGAGCTCACCAAATACGGTTGCAAGGGGGAGACTGTTCCACGGATTCCTATTGTTTTCGCGCTTAACACGTCATTGTCAGGGCCCGCATCTGGGTGCGGGCCATTTTTAATGCGCCCGGCATGGGCGTGTACTCTAAGGTAAAAGTCTTGAACGGGGAATGACGGTTCCAATCGTTAACCTATGGCCAGTGTCCGTGAAGCGTGCCTCGACCGTCTCTGACGTCGGCGCATTGGAATTTAAATGCGTGCAACGCGGCGGGTTCCGGATTCGTATGGCCCCTAAATCCGCCGTCTCCTGCGAATACTCACGGACCGTCATACGCGGGGGCCTCGCCAGTTGGGCCCGCCATTTCTTTCGCGTTCGGATTCGGTAGGAACGGGTGCGGATGCGTTATTACTCCGCTCCTTGGGAAAGGCGCAGACCGAACTTGCGGGCAGTCGCAAAGGCCCGTGGTGCATCGCCAGGTCCTTGAACCGCTGATGACCGCAGCCTATTGGCATGCTTAAGGCTTGGCACGTCTGCGGACTCTGTACGAAAGGACGCGGCCAAATACCGAAAGGTTCGTAGCCCCTCTCAATCCGTAAGACGAGATGAGGGATCCAGTTTAGTCAAGGCGAGTTCTGTCAGGACACGGTGGCGACATGTAAACTGCTAATAAAAAAACGCTAGCCCCGTGAACTAAGCGAATTTGGATGGTGGGCACGACAGGTATCGAACCTGTGACCTCTTGCGTGTGAAGCAAGCGCTCTACCACTGAGCTACGCGCCCATATTTAGTTGCGGTACACGGCTGGTGGGCCCAGAAGGATTCGAACCTCCGACCAACCGGTTATGAGCCGGCAGCTCTACCGCTGAGCTATGGGCCCAAAAATAATGGCTCCTCGAGCAGGACTCGAACCTGCAACCACCCGGTTAACAGCCGGGTGCTCTACCAATTGAGCTATCGAGGAGTGTTCCGACAAATGACATCTTAGCAGGCTCGAGCCATAGCGTCAAGTACTACTGCCGTGTTTTTCATGGTATTGTACCCGGTAAGTTTTAAGTTATGTAGTAGGAAATTAGGAGAAAGCGTCGAACTCGTATTTAAGAGACCATTTTGGGGAGGATGCTTGTGACCGGCAATATCAAAGTGATTACGGGGGAAATGTTTTCTGGAAAATCGAAAGAGTTGTCACGTCTCATAGAACGGGCTTTGATTGCAGACCTTACTGTTGATGTGTTCTATCCTGTTTTTTCTTCTCGTGACAGTTCACGGGATATAGAACGCCGGATTGCCGAATTGCATGGCTCTTTAACCATTGTCGGAGTACCGGATGGTAATGCTCAAGCACTTATCACTTTGATAAATCCTGTAGCTGATGTCGTGGCTATCGATGAAGCTCAATTTTTCACCCATGATTTGGTCGATGTGGTTAAAAAATTGAGGCACGATGGAAAGCGAGTTTTGATTGCAGGACTAGACTTAGATTATCAGGAAAATCCTTTTGGGTGCATGGGGGCCTTAATGTGTGTAGCTGATGATGTGATGAAGGTCCATGCGGTATGTACGGCCTGTAAAAAATCAGATGCTTTTATTTCCTACCGGCTAACCGATGAATCTGGACAAGTGGTGGTTGGGGAGAGCAATTATACGGCGCTTTGTGTGGAATGCTATGATCATGTTATGATGGAAAAACAGGAGAGGACGACGGATTACCAGACCGCTTGAAAATCGATTGCAGTTGCTGAGCGAATGGTGCGGCCCATATCCTCGGGTGGCGGATATCGGGGCAGGCAGTGGGCGTTTAAGTCTTGATTTAATTGGCAAAGGGCACGATGTGATAGCCACTGAGGCGAGCGCTAAAGGCGTCGAGATATTGCGACGAACTACAGCTAAGCGAATAATGAGTTTGGTTGGTGACGGACTTCTGCCGTTAAAGCGTCAGATGGCGGTTGATGCCATTGTAGTGGCGGGCATGGGTAGCGACCTCATTATACATATTTTAGGACAAAGACATTTTTTGCCCTATAATCCGGTGTTTTTGCTCCAGCCCGTCCAAGGGATATTAGCGGTACGCCGCTATCTTGCTGAAAATTTAGCCGTAATTCATCGAGGGGGCCTTGTGGCGGATCGTGCGCGGATCTATGCTTCGTGGGAAGTGTCCTTTGATGGTATTGGAGGCCAAATTCCGATATTTGCTGAATTCTCTCAGGATCCTTTGTGGCCGATACTTTGTTCTCGAGAACAACAATTCAGAAGACACAAATTGACTTTCCCATTGTCGCCAAAAGAATATCAGAAAACATGGGAAGAGTTGGGATATTGGAACACGGTGCTGTAGTTGAATACTATTTAAGGCAAAGGATATCGCTGATATGAATAACACAGAATATCATGTATATACTGATGGGGCGTGCAGCAATAATCAGGCTCCAGGGGGACAACCCGGCGGATGGGCCTGCGTTTTTGTCGATGGACCACATTTTTCCGGAGCAGATCTTGCAACCACCAATAACCGAATGGAAATGACGGCGGTTATTCAAGCATTGCAGAACACACCGAAAAATTCTGCAGTCAGTATTTACAGTGACTCCGCTTACGTCATCAATGCGTTTACCCAGAATTGGTTTAAAGGCTGGGAACAACGGCAATGGCGCAATGCCAAAGGACAACCCGTGGAAAACCAAGATTTGTGGCGGCAGATGCTAGGGCTGGTAACTGAGCGCCGTGTGCAATGGATTAAAGTCAAGGGCCATTCCGGCAATCGGTACAATGAAATGGCAGATCGACTAGCTGTAGAAGCGATGCGGGCTTTGATGGCACAAAATAACAAAGTAGAGTAAATGTAACGGTTGACGCCCGAGTTGTTATCAAGGCATAATATGAAGTCCAAGATGCGAGTCGGCTAAACGATCGCGGGCATAGTGCCGCAAGGCCGTGCCTGAGGAAAGTCCGAGCTGCATAGAGCAGAGTGCTGGATAACGTCCAGTGGGGGAAACCCTAAGGAAAGTGCCACAGAAAACAAACCGCCCTGTACTAATGGGGTAAGGATGAAACGGTGCGGTAAGAGCGCACCAGAGCCCAGGTGACTGGAGCTCTTGGTAAACCCCACTCGCAGCAAGACCTAATAGGGGAAGGATGACGCTGCTCGCTGACTTCCCGGGTTGGTCGCTTGAGGCATTAGGTAACTAGTGTCCCAGATAAATGATCGTTCACGACAGAACTCGGCTTATGGCTGACTCGCATCGTGATTTACGACTTCGGGTCTTTACATCCGAACGGCGATAGAGAGTCATCGTCTCTCAACTACTCGAGCCACTTTACCATGGCAGACGTCACATAGCCCCCGCAGTATGATGTCTGAACCTGAAGGATATACGCGGTAATCGACAATCTGGCATACGTCCCTACAATGAGAGCACCACACGTTTCGAATGAGTTTCTCTCTAAGCTCGGGCAAGATGGCTTCCCACTTTTGTTTGGCGCTAAGCGATGAGTCGCCGATGTCATGTTTATTCTGCATATAGTCACCTCACGGAATGAGCAAGTAACATGATACTACGGGTAACTTGCTCGACAATCCCTCTACCATGCTTACTGATTCAAAAATCATCCAAGCAATGCGGGCGCTGTTGCTATGAGTAGCACAAGGTCCACAACAGACGGTACGGGTTAGGTTGTCAATAATTTCGGAGGCTGGCAGTTGAGCCATGGCAAAGAATTCCATAGAGCGGTACTTCTTGGACTCGTGTCGCATGCCTCGACAATTTCAAGTGTAAGATATCGAACTAGGCTCTACGGTACGTTATAATTTCAGGAAAGCCGAGTGGCAAGTAGGCTCGACATCCTTATAAGGAGGATACTAGTGAAGGACGCCATTGTCCGGGCTGCAATGCAACTCTTTGACGCACGGGGATTTCGGGAAACGTCAATTCAAGACATCTGTGACGCGGTAGGCGTCACCAAAGGTGCCTTCTATTATTACTTTACCAGCAAAGAAGAACTCCTGATGGAAATTCACCAGGAATATATCGATGATCTGCTGAAAAGCCAAGAAGAAATTTTAAATGGAGATAGTTCGGCTTCGGATAAGGTGCTTTTGATTATGGAGCTTCTAATGAACTCAATACAAAATAACCGATCAGCGGCAAAAATATTTTTTGCTGAACTTCGGCAATTGGGTGGCGATCGTCTGCACTCGATTATTGCCAAACGACGTCAGTTTCGTAAGAATCTGGAGTCCGTGGTTTGTTCGGGAATGGACGGTAGAGAATTTCGAACGGACCTTGACTGCGGGGCAATTACTATGGCAATTTTAGGCATTGTCAATTGGAGTTATCAATGGTTTCAACCGGATGGCCGATTTCCGTCCTATGAATTGACGCGACAATTTCACCGCATTATTGTGTCGGGAATTATGTTGGATCCCTGAACAATACCGGGTAATGATTTAGCATAGAATAACCGGGCATCGTGGCCCGGTATTAAGAGGGTGACATCGGTTTACCGCATGGTCTTAGTATCAGTGGTGATCCTCGAATTCCTTTTTCAATTGGGCGGCAATAATATTCTTTTGGATTTCTGAGGTGCCTTCGTAAATCCTCGTGATGCGAGCATCGCGGTAAAATCGTTCGATCGGGTAATCTGCAATGTATCCAATGCCGCCGTGAATTTGGACAGCTTTGTCGGCTACCCGGTTATAGACTTCAGATCCGTAGAGTTTGAGCATCGCCGCTTCTTTGATGACTGGCATGCCTTGGTCCGCCATCCAAGCGACTCGATAGGTCATCCATCGCAAGGTTTCGATTTCTGTTGCCATATCCGCTAAATAGTGCTGGATAATTTGTTGTTCAAAAATGGGCTTACCGAATTGGCGCCGCTCCATAGCATACTGAACAGACTTGTTTAAAAGATATTGGGAAGAACCTAATGAACGTGCGGCGAGGCCTGCTCTCCCATTGGCAAGTATTTTCAGGGCATTAATGTAGCCTTGCCCTTCGACTCCCAAGACGTTGTTTTCGGGTACTTCCATGTTTTCAAAGAAAATCTGGGCAGTGTGGGATCCATGAAGCCCCATTTTTTTCTCAATGGTTCCCACCCGGAAGCCGGGAAAGTCGCGTTCGACGATAAAAGAGGTGATGCCTTTAGCGCCAAGAGCAGGATTAGTCACGGCCATCACGGTAAATACATGGGCATATGGAGCGTTGGTAATGTAGATTTTTTGACCATTTAAGATATACCGGTTTCCGTCTTTTACAGCGCGAGTCGCAATCGCCGCCGCGTTAGATCCTGCCTCTGGTTCAGTAAGTGCAAACGCTCCGATCCATTCAGCGGTGGCCATTTTAGGGAGATATCGTGACTTTTGGTCTTCTGTGCCAAATTCTACAATTCCTACGGAACCGATACCGTTATGAGCACCAATGATAGTGGTATAACCATTAATGGTTTGGCCCAATTCTTCGAAAATGGCACATTTATCAACCATTGACAGGCCTAAACCACCATACTTTTCGGGGATGCTCAACCCGAATAAGCCGAGCTGTTTGGACTTGTCCAGGATTGCTAGGGGTACCTCATTGTGTTCTTCGATCTCCATGGCGTGAGGCTCCACTTCGTGGGCAATGAAGTCTCGGACCATTTCTCTCATTTGCCATATTTCTGGTGACAATCTAAAGTCCATTATTTAACCTCCCTGTAGAAAGTGTGAGCCCGTTACCAACTATAGTCCTCCAGTGGTTGAGCGTCATGCTGTCCCTGATAGCCGTTAAACTCTGAAAGTTTTCGGGTGCTGTCAAGGATGACGTGCACGATATCCATCTCTCGCGTCGAATCGAGTTCCGAAGTCATGGCCAAGCATGCGACAACAAATTCTACATGGCTCTCCTGATTAAATACCGGAGCTGCAATGGCGGAAAGCCCTGGGGTCAAGGAGCCCCGCGAGATGGAATACCCATCATGACGAATTTGTCGCAATGTCTGAATAAAGAGTATAGGATCCACAATAGAATGGGGGGTATAGGAAACCAATCCTAATTCAACAAAGTGGTTCCATTCGCTATCCTCATCATAAGCAATAAAACAACGACCAAACGAGACTCCTGCAATGGGCACATGCTGGCCAATAGATACCGAAATCTTGGGATGGTTGCCGGGGGGCTCTTCTGTAGCTAGGTACATGACTCGATCCCGGGAAACTCTACGTACCAGTACGGTGGTTAACTGGGTACGTTGTGCGATAACCGCGAGCTCGGCGGTTGCTGTGGTGACAGCCGGATTAAGTTCTAATGCGCGTTTTCCCAGGGGGATTAAGTACGGACCTAGACTATATTCCTTACGTTTGCTGTCATATTTGATGAAATCCTCTCGTTCCAACGTACGTAAGATGCGAAGGCAAGATGTTTTGTTGACGTGTGCCAACTCCGAGATTTCTTTCAACGAACAGCTTTTGTGACGGTAACGGCTTAAAACTTTCAAGATACGAACAGCCGTGGTGACCGAAGGTACATCATACTCCAAAAAATATCCCTCCTCTCACGCTACAGCCAATGAACGAGCATCCTATTTAGCGAATACCACCTATGAAACAGAGTTTCACTGGTGACCATTACGAAGAGTATCATACACTATCTCATGAGATTGGGGGCGCATTGGAAACAAATTTTTTGGACAGCGGCGGCATAGCAAGAGTTATTGATAACCACCCGATGCCACGTGATTTCACCCATGAATTTTGGTGTTCACACTCCCCTTCCGAAGGAAGGGGAGTGTTCAATTCGGTTTCCCGTGCGCTACAATACTGGCACAAGCCGATACTTCTTACCCAACTGGAAACTTTTACGCACCTAGTTGGTGCGTACCCTACTGCTATGCGCGACCTTTACAAATGTCGTTGTTTGATCAATAGCTCACGTTGGAACATACTATTCAGTAGGTACGCAAAACAGTAACTTAAAGGATCAGGAGGTGACAGCATGGATTTTTCGCTCAGCAGTGAAGAACGTATGATACGGGACACAGCGAGACAATTCGTGACCAAAGAAGTAATGCCTTTGGAATCTCTGGTGTTGCGCCGGGAACGCGAAGGAAAGCCGGGTGTGGACCCCGAGATGCTTCGTTCATTGCAAGAAAAAGCTAAAACCATCGGTTTTTGGGGTATTAATACCCCTAAACAGTATGGTGGAGCGGACTTGGGATGGCTAATGACGGCGTTAATTTACGTGGAATTAGGACGAACCTTTGTGCCGTTTATGTTCGGGGGAAGTGCAGACAACATTTTGTATGAAGGCACTCCAGAACAACAGCAGCGATATTTAATTCCTACGATTGAAGGAAAGCGACAGTCATGCTTTGCGTTGACCGAACCTGGAGCCGGGTCGGACGCCGGAAATATTCGTACGACTGCAGTAAAAGATGGGGATCATTGGGTGATCAACGGAGAAAAAATATTCATTACGAATGGAAATGAGGCCGACTTTTGCATGGTGCTTGCAGTGACCGATGCTGAAAAAGGCCCTCATCAAGGCATTAGTTGTTTCCTTGTCGATCGCGACATGGGATGGCGATCAACACCTATTCAGACTATGGGGGAATGGTCTCCTGCCTCCTTGGTGTTCGACAATGTCTCTGTTCCCGAAGAAAACCTTTTAGGCGAGGAAGGACATGGTTTGGCACTGGGAATGCGTTGGATCGGTCATGCACGGTGGGCGATTGCAGCGCGGGCTATCGGAGCGGCAGAACGACTTATAGAAATGGCAATTGATCATGCCAAGAGTCGGGTTACCTTTGGCGAGCCTTTAGCTAATCGCCAGGCTATTCAATGGATGATTGCGGATTCTGCAGTGGAAATTGAGGCGACCAAGTGGATGACATACCATGCGGCATGGATGTTGGACCGAGGTATGGACAATCGCCATATGGCATCAATGGCTAAATTGTATGGAGCTAATATGGCTAATCGGGTCGTTGATCGCGTGTTGCAAATCCATGGGGGCATGGGTTATACCAAAGACCTTCCCATTGAACGTTGGTACCGGGACATGAGACTGTTCCGCATCTTTGATGGTACCGACGAAATCCAACGGTATATCATTGCTAGGAATTTGCTAAAAGGTCATGTGAAAATCGGACAAGATTAACCGAACGGCCCACTGTATTGGCAGTGGCTCCGGAATCTAGCGTAATCCTTAGAGAATTTGGGAGCCATACCCATGGCAGGGTGTGGCTCCTTGTCATTTTCCTATAGGGATTTTAGGGATTGTAGCGCTTTCTTCATTCGTACCATGGCTTCAGCCAGGCGATCTTCCGTCGTGGTAAGCGAGATACGTAACCATCCTTCTCCGTGGGGACCATACGCGGCACCGGGGGTTACCATAACGTGGGCAGTTTCCACAAAAAATTTGGCCGCTTCAGAAGAGGTCATGTGCATGGGAGTGGGGAACCACAGATAAAACGTCGCGTGAGGCGTAGGCACATTAAGGCCCATATCACGCAATCCTTGAATTACAATGTCGCGCCGTTTTTGGTAGAGAAGATTCATCGCATCAAAGAATTTTTCCGGCTGGTTGGCTAACCCGGCTACCGCAGCCTGTTGCACTGCGGTAAACGGTCCCGAATCCAAATTACTTTTTAAGGTACCCAACGCGGCAATAGCTTTGGAATTGCCAACGGCGCATCCAATGCGCCACCCGGTCATGTTAAACGGTTTAGAAAATGAGTAAAACTCCACCGCAACATCTTTGGCTCCCTCAACCTCCAAAACGCTGGGGGGACGATATCCGTCAAATCCCATTTCCACGTATGCAGCATCACTGCACAGCAATAGGTCATATTGTTTGCAAAACGCTACCGCCTCTTGAAGAAATGTCGTATCAGCAATAGCTCCAGTGGGGTTATTGGGATAATTAATCCACAACATGGTGGCACGCTTTAGAACCGATGGGGGAATTATATCTAATTGGGGTAAAAAGTTGTGGGTTGCCAAGAGAGGAAGATAATAGGGTTCGGCGCCTGCTAATAAAGTTTGGGTGTAGTACACGGGATAGGCAGGGTCCGGAACTAGCACAACATCTCCAGGTTCGGCAAAAGCCCATATCAAGTGGGCGATGCCTTCTTTGGATCCAATCAGTGCTACGACCTCATCGGTAGGGCTGAGTGTGACGCCGAAACGGTGCGCATACCAGTCAGCCATGGCTTGCCGGAATTGGAGGCTGCCCAAGTAGTGAGGATAACGGTGATTGCTAGGATCAGCGACTGCTTGCTGCATAGCATGGACAACGTGTGGCGCGGTAGCCATATCCGGGTCTCCTATGCCCAAATTAATGACGTCATGACCCATTTGCCGTTGCTGTTCCACAATCCGGTCCAGTTCAAAAAACAAATAAGGGGGGATTTTATCCATCCGAGAAGCCCAATCCATGCGGCAACCTCCAGTTCAGTACCCATCGGGGAAAATTTTCTTGCATCATTGTTGTTGATGTGTATAATTATAAGTGTTTCTTTGGCTAATGTGCCAGAAAGGGGTGCAAAAATTTTATGGTCAACAGCTTCGTGCGTCCGACCTTATCTATCCTTGCGAACACCCCACTCCTTCTCAAGCCACTTCTTCCTGCTGTTAAGTCCTGCGACAAGATGTAGCCGGCCCGCGACTAAAATTTCGCGGTCTCCGGCGTAATCAAAACCTCTCCTAACTTCATAGGAAATATCATGCGACCACATTGCATCGCGGATTTGGCGGAGAGATGGGTACGATGTGCTCTCTTCGTCTATTAACCAAAGGGGGCATAAATATGCAGTGGCCTTGTATAATCACGGCCATGGTGACTCCATTCATGGAGAATGGGGTCCTGGATGAATTGCGGGCAGAATCACTGGCTCGTTGGCTAGTGGCGAATGGAAGTGAGGGATTGGTCGTCGCAGGCACTACTGGGGAGTCGCCAACACTGTCGCCATCGGAACGCGAGCGCCTGTTTTATGCGGTCCGTCGCGGGGCCGGAAACGCATTGGTGCTGATGGGGACGGGGTCTAATGATACCTATCACGCCGTCCAGATGTCGCACGAAGCGGTTCGTTGGGGGGCGGATGGCGTATTAGCAGTGACTCCTTATTACAATAAACCCCCACAGGAGGGCTTATTTCAACACTTTGTGAAAATCGCCGAGAATCTGCCGATACCTGTAATGCTGTATAACGTTCCGGGTCGAACAGGAGTGGCTTTGGCTGCGGACACGGTGGCCCGCATTGCCAAAGCTTGTCCCAATGTTGTTGCCGTGAAGGAAGCTGCGGGCCAAATAGAAAGTATCGAAAGATTGTTGGAATCTTGTCCCGAAGTGATGGTGTATTCAGGAGATGATGCGCTCTTTTATCCCGCATTGACTCTTGGTGCCCAAGGCGTAGTCAGTGTAGCCGCTCATGTTGTGGGTCCGGAAATGGCAGCATTGGCCGGAGCTTTTCAGAGAGGAGACATTACTGTTGCTCGTGGACTCCATGGTCGCTTGCTGCCCATATTTCGCGATTTGTTTAGTTGGCCTAACCCGATTCCGTTAAAATGGCTGATGAACCAGCTGAATATGAATGTGGGCCCTTTGAGACTGCCTTTAGTTTATCCTCAAGACGTTAGTAGTCTCGAACGATTAAAGGCTAACGTGGAGAATCTGCACCGCGAGCAAATCGCCCAGAACGCATCCTAAGTTAAGGTCTTCAATGACGTTTTTTCCCAAAGCAGTTGGCGGGGTTCCTCTGCAAGATCAGGCCACAAAATTCTGGCGATATGAAGCGCGAATTTTGGATCGCCAGTGGTATAAAAGGCCATGGAACCCTCGCCTGTGGTGTTAAGCGGCCCTAAAATTGACGGTAACAAACGTGCGGTTGACAGTCCAGGGTCGATAATCACGGCTCGACCGTTTATGACTTTTCTAAAAATGTGTTCCATATGAGGGAAATGAGTGCAGCCTAAGATTACCGTGTCGGCGTTGTGAGACAATAGGCTATGAGTGCACTGCCGCACCCGATTTTCTACCTGAGGGCCACTGGTTTGACCGGACTCCACCATGGTGACCAATATCGGGCAAGGATGGGCTATACTTTTAATTTGGGGATTAAGGGCCTTCAAGGCATTAGGATATACTCCTGCCTGGTATGTAGCCTCAGTGGACAGTATGCCGATGACTCCAGATTTTGACGCGTGAATCGCGTCGACAACCCCAGGTTGGATCACCCCAATGACCGGGACCGGAGATATCTCTTGAGCGATTTCTAATGCGGCTGCAGTAGCGGTGTTGCAGGCAATAACGATAGCTTTGACATTATGGGATAAAAAGAAGTCGAGAAATGACAAGAAAAACTCTCTAACCTGGGAAAGAGATCGTGATCCGTAAGGAAAGTGTCCAGAGTCTGCGGCATAAAGATAATTTTCTCCGGGATATAAATCACGGGCCCGTTTTAGTACCGTCAACCCTCCCTCTCCGGAATCAAACATGCCAATAGGTCGTGGATCTGGGTGGGCGGACATAGCGACACTCCTCGAACGATAATTGCATAGGCTTATGCTGTACCCAATATTTTATTCGATAGACGGTTTCTTGGTAAGCGAAAATACCCTGGAGGAAGAAAAAATGGTATGGGGAAATGTCGTTGGATTTTCCCGTGTTTTAACTTAAGCCACTCTCTAACACAGGCCCGCAAATCATCGGGCGATGGGATAGTCCCTCCGAAGGTAGTAAGCCAAGCCCGCGTGTTGCCTATTTTATCCATAATTTGCAGAAATCATCTTAGATTAAAGACCTCGGGCCAACAGTCGTGGGCGCAGTAGTATTGCGCCCTCAATCAATAGGACCCCGGTAATGAGCATGAAAGTCTTCACCCAAGGCCACGGCAGAGTGGTAATATTCCAGCGGAAAGCGAATAAGTCCAATAGCTGGAGTCCCCATAGGGCTTGAAATGCCCCCAGGATGCGTAGTATTAAATCAGCGGCGGCAAGGCTCAGCACAGTTAAGTATCCCACGGCCAATCGGTTCGTTAACAGTGTCGTCCAGATTGCGAGCCCGCTCAAAAAGACTGCGGGGCCTAAAGTTGCGTAGGCTCCAGCCCAAAAGTCTACCGGGCCCCATATTGCATCGAATCCAAGCCCAACGACCATTACGACGAACCACATGGTCGTCCACAACACAGCGAGCCGCCAATGGGATATGGCTCGCATCGGTGAGGTAGCTTCGTGTTCCAAAACGTTGTCTTCATGATCTACTAAGAACACGGGAGTGGTTATAATTGCCATAGCAATTGGGAAGAAAGACTCCATATTCTCAATGTAATGTTTACGCCAGTTGTAGGCAAATTCAAGAACCCCGTGTGTCAAACCCAATAGGGCCAGAGCTACTAATAAAAGAAGCCAATTCCAGTTCCACAACAACTGAAGCTCTAATCGAAACTTCCACCAAATTCTTTTCACTAAGGGTCCTCCTGTTGCAGCCATTGTCTTAAAGATAATGGGTTTTGCTGTGGAGCAGTGTTCCAAAGGCTCAAGATCTGTTGACGCAAATGGGGAGTCAAACTTCCCAGGCTCGGTACATATCCCTGCTGAATTTGTCGCACCAGGCGATGTTGTTGAAGCGGTTGAGGCGCTAGTGCCACCAATGCTGTTAATAGCAGGGTGCGGGACGAGGTATTAGGTTCCGTCCATCGGAGTACCGCAATCATGGCATTGGCTAATGTTTCAGGAGCAGAGGTTCCTGTAATGGGATCGATAGGTCGTGTGTAGGGATGAACTTCGCTCCACAGTATTAAATTGGAGGCCGATACTACATGTGTGATCACTGGAGACGGAGCTAGTTCAATCCGTAAAATTTGAGGACGCATTTCTTTGAGCAGTTGATAAGCGTATTCATAAGGGGCCAGTCCTGCCAATATTTCCTGTGTCTGCCGGGGACGCCCAGGGCGGGTCCACACCGTAAACCCATGAAAGTCATGAGGAGAAAGCGGTGCGGCAACCCAATAGCTGGTCTTGGAGACCGCAACCCAATGCTGTTTCCTAGCCTTAAATGTTGTTAAAACAACGTCGTTAGACGCCAGTCCAGTCACAGTAAGCAAGATCCTAGTACTGGAAGCGCTCCAAGGAACGGGGAGCCAGTTTCCGGCGCCGGCAATATAGAGATGGCCAGAGCCGATAGCCACGGTGTTGTAGACGGACCCAAGTTCCCACGGAGGATATGGGAGAGTGGAGGGCTGTGGCAACAGATGGCCTGTGTATCCTATTTTCAGGTGGACTGGTGTCTCGATGTTTGGCCAGTGAATATGCCAAATCATGTTGGAGCTATTCCTTACCAAACCGGGTATTTGCGAAAACAGTATGGGATGACCATTAACGGTGACGCTCGTTACACGCAATCCAGCGTTTAACTCAAATTTCACCATTTTATCACCCGGGTTGACGACAATTGCGGACCAATGTGCTCGTAAGGAACCATTCTTGGCTTCGATAACTACCGTAGCCTGGCTTTCATGGACGGCCATCGGCGTGGTGACTGCTGTACTCCATTCGGTTGGCGCTAGGCGTTGCGACAATTGATATTGTCTTGCCCCCACCACCAGTATGGAAAAACCTAAAAGAGCCTGGAGCCAAAAATCTTTAGGTTTACCCGAAGAGGCATAGTGAGTATATGGAGTGTGTTTAGCCCAGAGGATCCACTGCATTCCCACTACACTATAAAACAACCGATTGAGCCATAACCAGCCGCTGACTCCCGGTGATGCGACTAGTCCGGGCGGAAGCGCTAACCCTAAGCTTAAGAATCCGGGAAATGGATTCCAAAACGGTAAATGGGGAAGCCAGCCGACAAACAGGGAAATTTTGTATTCCCAAAACGCAATGATTAGCGCGATAACGATAGCCAGAGGGTAGTACCATGAGGGATTGCCGATGCGATATCTTAACCATAGAAAGAAGCCGGTCACTAAAATTAAGCTGGGAGCAGTTAATGCGATGAACCATGCGGTCCACCCCAAACCAATCCAGGTGTCTGTGCCAGCAATTAACGTGACCGCAATCCAACCCAGGACACCTACTACAATAACAAAGCCGATGCCCACAGCGACAAAGCCTAAAGCTCTACCTACAATATAGGTGCTGCGGGGTACGGGACGAGACCACCAGGCAACTTCTTGTTCTGGCTTTTGACCTAAGTGTCCAATGAGAAGAACTAAGGCAAAAGGCGCAGAAGCATAACTGATGGCATACATTTGTACTTGGGCGTCTCCCGCAGTAGGCGATCCAATGGCTGCAATAGCTGATAATATGGTTAAAATGCTCAGCAACGCCAATTCTAATCGACCCAATGGATCGCGCCATGTCATCTTCCAGGTATTTACCGCGATGACTCTGATTTGGCTTACTTTCATGATAACTGGCCTCCCGGGGACCTGGTGAACCATAAATACGCATCGAGCATGTCCGGTGATCGCGGCTCAGCCCCAGATGGGGGAACTTCGGCCAAAATCCAGCGTAATTTGCCCTGTTTTCTACCGCTATCGATGGAATAAACATCTACGTCGTGATTGCTGGCAAATGAATGTCCCTGAGCTAGTGCTAAAAACTCTGGAACCTGTCCGGAGAAAGTGATGTGCCCCTTTTCTAATAGCAAAATCGCATCCGTATAGGATTCCACTTCTGTCAGCAAATGAGTGGAAACCATGATGTGTGAAGGACTTTCAGGTAATTGTCGAAAACGAGACAACTGTTGCCAAAAGGTTAACCGTTCCCTAGGGTCAAGCCCGGCGGTGGGTTCATCAAATAGCATCAGTGACACACGCCTAATCCACATGGTGGCCAGGGCGACTTGGCGGCGTTCGGTTTGCCCTAACTGGCCTCCAAGTTTATTTGCAAGTGAGGACAGGTCCAGATACTCTATGATGTGCTCAATCTCATCCTGTAGAGACTTGTCGGAAGACGATGAATCAGAATGCAGGATGGGATCCCAAAGGCGGGTACGGTATAAAAATTGCCTGACCGTCAGGGTATGAAAAATTCCCGGAAATTGGGGAACGTAGCCAATTTTCTTCCGCGCCATAGTGAGATCGCGGGGAGCTTCAACCGTTCCCGAATGCCGGGGCAAAATTCCGGACATTAAGCGCATTAACGTGCTCTTCCCAGCACCGTTTGGGCCGATAAGGGCGGTAATCCCGGGGCTAATATCAAAATTGGCGTGATCAACCAGCCATCTTTGATGGACCCTATATCCCAAATTTCGTATCTGCCATGGGTTCATTGGAGAGGGACCTCGGAACAATTTGCCATCAGCCATAAATATCCGTCATTTGCTGTCGGCTCCAGAGGTTCCCATCCTGGTTGAGGCTTATCCGCAAAAACCTTGATTCTTCCGCCAGGCATGGGTGCCCATAATAGCCCCTCCCGAAGTCTTTCGGTAACCATGGGGTTGGGAATGCGAAAAACGTGATTTCTTGCTGTTGCAGCGAGATCAGAATAGGTGGTGGCTTTCACAAGTTGACCACCTCGTAACAATACGATGCGGTTCGGCAGGGAAATGGCGTCTTCTACCACTTGGGTTGTTATGATGAGACGGCGTGTTGCCACCATTTGATTGATGAGCTGATACAAATGAGCTTGTTCCTTAGGGTCTAAGCCTAATGTGGGTTCATCCCAAATTAGCCACGGGGCCCGGCTTAACAAAGATCCAGCAATTAATGCGCGCCGTCTCATACCACCGGAAAAGCTTTTAAGGCGTCTTTCCATCCCTGCGTCCAAATGCACTTGGTGTGCTGCCCAAAGGGTGCGGTCACGCACCTCTGATGGTTGATAGTCATCCAATACTGCAAGTTCTGTCAGGTATTCCCCTAAGGTGAGTTCACTTGGCAGCCAATTATCTTGCGGCACATACGAAAACAATTTCCGCGCAACCAAGGGAGTTTTTTGAATTTCAACGCCATCTACATCAATTTTTCCTTGCTGAATCGGCGCTAGTCCTAATAATGCCAATATGACAGAGGTTTTTCCGGATCCGTGAGGTCCTAGAATACATGTCGAATCATCGATGACTAGCGATAAGTCGTGGATCGCATTAGATGACGTTCCCGGATATCGGACCACAAGGTCAGAGAGTAAGATCATCTCAGTCCTCCATAAACAGCGGATAAAAATTTCTCACTTCTATTCGACAATATACCATGAGATGATCAAATGGCATTCACTCAGGACCACCACATTTTGACACCATCACAATCTAACCAGAGAATTAATGATGTCAGTATTTTTGTGCCAAAATGAAAACACTCTATGCGGATTGTTTCTGTGGGGTATGCCGTTTGCGAACTTCTCTATATACACGAAAAACAACCCTGTGATAATGCGGTCTCTGCCTAAAATGAAAAACGTTGTGCTCAGGAGCAATCGACGAAGGATGCGCACATGCCGCCTGTGACGGTTTACAGCACCGATAGATCTGTGAACCCCGCAAAGTGGTTGTTCTTTGGCCTTGTGATTAAACGAGATGGCCGTGTGGTCATCATCGCAGTCTTGGAAGGAAAGGTGAATTATTGGGTGTTAGATAAGTCACTACCGTACTTCAACGTCACTATGAAACGGCGGTCAGGCGTGCCCATTGTCGTCCATAAGCTTCCCCCCGGGTTTGCCTTTAGGTGGTTTGCACCTGGAGACGAAATCTCGTGGGCCGGTATTGAGACGTCTGTGGGGGAATTTCAGACCGAAGCACAAGCCCTCGAATACTTTCAGCAGCGATATCTACCAAATATCGAGGAACTAACGCGGCGATTAGTGTTTGTGCGTACATCAAACGGTGACGTGGTGGGCACCGTCACCAGTTGGTGGGACGATACCGGGGACCGGCGAGATCCTTCTCTTCACTGGTTAGCGGTGAGAAGTGAGTATCAGGGATTAGGCCTTGGCAAAGCGTTGGTGGCCGAATGCCTTACCCGATTAGCCTGGTTGGAAGGGGATCGAGCAATCTTTCTTCACACCCAAACCTGGAGCCATCGAGCGATTGCCATCTACTTGAAAGCGGGATTTGAGTTCGTCGCACACGACTCTTTTGGGGGATAACAAAACGATTACGAGCAAGCGATACCGCTATTGAGAACGGTTCTGCCGCGGCTGGTACGTTAAGACGTATTTCGCCATAAGTAGGGATATGGTAACGATTCGTGAATTTTCCGCCATAAGCCAGGTTTTGGTAATAAGGTGGTTTCTGCTTCGACAACCGTTATCAAGGCGAGAACTCACAAAATATTCGCTACGCCCACCCGTGTAACATGTCTGCGCGGTCTATGTACTGCGATGCGTAAACCAGTAGGTTCTCGCAAGAGCTAGCGTGCCGCGTTTCTTGCAATTAAATAAGACCCAGGTAACCCGAATACAGCAATGAGGAGGAGCCCTAACCCTATCGACGTCCAGTCGATAGGGTAGCGCCATCGCTGCCGCAAGTGCCAGTCTCCTAACCCTTCATAAACAATCAGGGCTGTCGTCCACAATACAACTCCAGCATATGTTGAGACGCGCACATCTCGGGACACACGACTGCTCGCATACACGAGTACAACAAGCACCAATGCCCAGACTCCATATGTCATGACTTTAGACCAATTGATCGAGCTCACCCCTAAAATGATACCTAAAAGTATTGCGCACAGAAACCACGACCATTTAGGCATAAGGGTTCCCCTCCTAAAATAAAAAGCCAAATGCAAAAAGGACTTAGTGGATATGTAGGCGAAATGTTGTAATGTTCCCAAAATAGCAGAACGGTGGATTGAACGCAATAAAGCTACGCACTTCGATCATGGCTCTATTGATGCCGGTTGGGTTGTTGAATATTGAAACCTCGACAACGGCACTCGCGGCGCTAATTCCGCCACAAGTTTGCCTAGCAACACCTTAGTATCTTGACTTTCGCATCCAGGATTAACAACAAATTTTGATCCCGCAAAAACGCCAAAAACCGAATGAACACTGGGTTTTTTGGTATCATTAGGTGCCATCCAAATTCACCAAAAATGGAGTGTTGTCATGCGGGCGACCACGTCAGAAATCAATAAACACCCGTATTCGATCGACTCGATTGTATTCGATGTCATGCAGACCTTCAAGCTGAATTCCATTGTCCGGTATACACGGTTTGAGAAGCAGGAGGGATACCCAGTCATGGAAGTCTTGGCACTCCTGATCATGTGATGTTAAGCACTGTCAATGGTTTCTTTCACAGCGAGTTTCACGCGATCACCACCATGAAAAAGGATACCGTGTATCGCCTAAAGAACCACGAGGGAGTCCCGTGGCGCACGATTTTGTATGGAATCGCCAAGTGGTTCCAGCAGATGGTCAGTCCGAACTAGACCGTGGCCGCCCATGCGACCTTCATCCTCGATGACACCACCGACCGCCGAGTCGGTCGGCACCTAGAAAACGTCTCCTAGTCTTCGATCATGTGATCGGGAAAACTCTGTTGGGGTTTAAACACCTCGTGTTGGGCTTCTTTGATGGCACGACCTTTATCCCGCTTGATTTCAGTATTCATGCAGAAAAGCGCTTGCGGGGGGCGCAAGCGCCAGGAGCAATATTGGAAAACCTGCCACCCCGGAGGTCCGGGATCCGTCCGGCGCAAGGAATGCGCCGGAGACAAAATTACCCAAGCGATTGCCATGGTCAAGCGGGCCGTCAAGAACGTGTTTCCGGCACACTATGTGTTGGCCGAGAGTTGGTTCAGCAGTAAGGGATTCATCCAGGCGATCCGGCAGATCAAACACGGCGCCCTCCACGATCATCTGTGGGGTGCGTAATGACAAGCGATAGTATCTGTACCATGGGAACACGGTGAACGCCCAGGCCCTCCTGGCGATCCTGAAAAAAGCGGGCAACGCTCAGCGTTGCCCCAAACTGAACACCCGCCATTATGAGGTGGTGGTGCACTACGACGATGTCGGGGAGGTCCAATTGTACGTGTGCCGCTTCCCGTACCAAAAACAGTGGCGCGTGTTTCTGTCCACGGACACCACGTGCGGCGCATTGAGTAGAACGTTATCAATGCCTTTTCCGGTTGTTACATCCCATTCCTCTAGCCACGTAGCAATCCCGGCAACGCTGTAGATCCATTGTCTGCGAGGGTATTAGTTTCCATGTGTCCTAAAAAAGCTACAATAGTAAATGACAGCTAAATCGTCGTGTATGGTGCTTTGTGGGAGCACTTGACTCTAAGTAGATCTCACGTTCAGAAACTGGTCCAACGTCAACTTTCTTCTGATGGGGAAGTCGGAGCTTACCACTCGTGGCCTGCGGACGCCACCAGCAACAGGTACTCACGGCTCTCTGGAACGAGTTTGGCGAGGCGCTCTGGACGATTCCTGGATTT
>PXYW01000027.1 GCA_003023695.1 Sulfobacillus benefaciens
TAGATCTTAGGAGGTCGAGGCAAAAGCCCAAGGCAAATGGCGTAATTGTATGGAATCAAAATCTACGAAGCCTGGGACAACCTCGCGATGGTGAGAGCCTCTGAAAGGCTTACTAATTGGACTGTTTCCAACTCAGACGGGATATCATGAAGGTTGTCGGAGACTGTTGAACTTACCGCGGAGCTAAGGCTTTCTTGGCGATTATATATTCCCTTTGTCGTGCCAGAGCATACTCCAATGCCAATTTGATGACAGTAAATCTGCTGACCTAAATGATTGCGTTCCACATTGCCTGAAAGTCTTTGGTATAACTGGCGAAATGGTTCAAACGCGTGGACCTCTGCGCCCATGCGGGCAAAATATATTGCGCTGTCACCGATATTGGCACCGATGTCCAACACGAGATGGTTGGACACATCTACTCTACCGTATTCATCTTCGATAAAACGTTCGTGGAGCACCATGAGGTCGGAAGCCATGGTGTCGCGATATACGATAAAGGTGTCGCCGCTAGGTAGAGCCACTAGATAACGGTCAGTATCCAGGCGTGTCAGCAACCACCCGTGTTCGGCCATCGATTTTAACGAAGCCAGGGCCCACAACTGATGCGAAAGCATTTCGAATTCCATGCCTTTCCACTCGATGCGGGTATGCAATCCCATAGGACGAAGATGGCCACCCGAGATGACAAATTCGTACACTGTGGTCACATGCCGCATGCGCAATGCATGGATTACCACCTCTAGATTTCGCGTCAAAAGCCATATGGTCCACAGACGGTGCCATCGTGTCATTGCTTCTACCCCTCACCTTGTTTGGTTCATGTTACGGAAGTGCAGCAATCGCGACTATCGCCCTTTGCGGGTGAATCTATCCCAGATGGAAGGCTGTTACGCGTGCCATCTCATGCTACAAAGGCGATGGTTCTCATGATTAAAGGATTTTACGATGAAATCTACAGAGGTGGAGAAACATGGGCATCGCGTCTAAAGAAGGGGCTGGCAGATGCGTGGGTGTCGTCGCCAGTACACCGACTTTCGAATATTTTTATGGGCCTCTTGGTGTGACCCGTGAGAGTTACAGCCAATTTGAAGGCGAGTGGATTTACACGTATACCAAGGCGCTACAAGCCCGTGGCTGGAAAGTCGTTGTATTCCAGTTTTCCTCTGAAATTTCTTCAATTGTACGAACCACACATAAGAGTGGTGCAGATATCTATTGGGTGCCATGTGGCCACTGGTCCTTTTTCGCGACATGGCCGATTGGCGGGCGGTTTCTATCTTCTTGGCTGACCACATGGTTTAGTCAATTCAAAAATGCAGTCATCGCATCGCAGTGCAACATCTTATATGTTCAGGAGTACTGGTTGTCGCGGGTGGATGCCATTGCACAGATGGGAATCAAATTACCAATCATTGCAGCGTCTCATGGTGAAATAGTGTCGCATATGGCGAAACCGGTAAAAAATTTTACCTTTCGCGCGATTTCTGCTTTTACCGTGCTTACCCCTGGAGAGTATCGACAATTAACTGGACTGTATCCAGAACACAAAAGCAAGGTGAGCGTGATACCCAATTGGATTGATGTCGAGGCGGTAGGTTCCCGACCGAGGTCAACGAAACGAAACCGCTTACGGCGGCTATTGTTTGTTGGTCGGCTAACCCACGACAAAGGGTTGAAAACGCTGATTGAGGCAATGATGCACGTTGATGCGGAGTTGTGGGTCATTGGAACCGGACCTGATGACGCCATTTTACGGAAATTCGCGAAGACATGCGATGTTTCCTCACGGATCACATGGCTTGGCCTGGTGCCGAGGGAGACTGTGGGTGAGGTTATGAGTCGGGTCGATGTCTTTGTATCTTGTTCGTATTGGGAAGGATTTGCACTGGCCGTGATTGAGGCAATGGGCAATGGCTTACCGATAGTGGCCACCAATATCGCGCCGACGGTTGATGCTTGCCGGGAATACCAGGCTGCGATATTGGTGAGCCCAGGGGATGTGTGGGGACTGTCTAAGGCGCTCAACGAGATGTTGGGGCGCTTAGATCAGTACCGTCATTTAGCTGAGCGTGATGCAGTATGGGCTCGACGCGCTTATGGCGACGAGCCGCCTCAACAACTGCACGAATTGCTTTTGAAGGTTTTAGGCAATCCCAATCACTGAATTGTCGGTGTCGTGACCTCATAAGCAGAAAATGCCCAAATTCCGCCGACAACCTCTAAGATGACATCGACGCAAAGAACTAATATGGATCCTATAACAGGAATGTGTCCTAAAATTAGGGAGACCAACAGAAGAACAATAACAGACGCGATGCCATAGGCTACCATAGCCAGCCACAAAATTCCCCATCCTGCAGGCTGAAAACTTTGGGTGAAACTTTGACCCCAGGAGAGTTTACGGCTAAACAACCCACCCATCATACGGATAAGAACCGGCAAGGAAATAATTATCCATAACATCATCACCAAAGTGGATAAAACAGGCGATCGCAACAGGGCGCCAAATATGATGGCGATAACAAACATGCTTAGCATCCACAGAACGGAAAAACCAGTGAGTCCCCAGGCGCGACCATACATTTGCCGGCCATTTTGCCAAAAGGATCCCCAGGTAATGGATGTCCCGTTGGCTGCTTCTGCTAAAGTTCCATAGGTGGCAGCAATCCAATACGGTCCAGCCAATATCATTATTAATCCCCCGAGCACTGCCGCGCCGCCCAAGTTGCCCATGGCAATGGGAGTAGTGGGAACGGAGGTCAGTGTGGAGGCCATATGAACACCCATGATAGCAAAGAGCACAAACAGAATCAGAGTAAACACCAAGGACCAAATTACTACGCTCCAAACGGCGGTTTGCTTTAGGCCATTTTGGGTACGATTGACTATTTCAGTAAACATACAATAATGCCCCTTTTTAATGAATTAGCCCACGACGGGCAATAGTTCACACACTCTGTTAACAATACATCCTATGGTTTCCTATGGCGAAATATTTGGCGTCATATAATTTTTAGCAGCAGGCATGGGAGGATAAAATCGCAATAGGTTCAGTGAATAATCGGGAACAGATAACACTGTTCCCGAAATCACGGTGCGAATTTTTAGTGGTTTAAGGCTTGCTCGAAATCCTCGATTAAGTCCTCGATGGCTTCAATGCCGACGGAAACTCTGAGTAGTTGGTCTGTCACGCCAATGGCTTGACGTGCATCAGATGTCATCTTGGCGTGGGACATGCTGGCGGGGTGGCTAACAATGGTTTCCACACCACCTAAACTCACCGCGAAAATAGCGTAGCGCAATCGCGAAACGAATTCGTGCACAGTAAGCGCCGGAGGCAGTTCAAATGACAATACAGCACCGGGACCCCTCGCTTGTTCCTGTTGTAACGCGTGGCCAGGATGATGGGATAGCCCGGGATAGTAGACGTGAGAAACTCGCGGGTGGTTGTCTAGATATGCTGCGAGTTGCAGTGCGTTTTGTTGCGCACGATCCATGCGCACACCCAAAGTTTTAATACCCCGTAAGGTGAGCCAGCTGTCGTCGGGGCCGAGAATTCCGCCCCAAGTGACTTGAACTTGTTCTAGTTGCGTTTTCAAGTCTGGCGACTTAACAATGGCCAAACCCGCAATGACATCGCTATGGCCGGCTAAAAATTTCGTCGCGCTATGCACCACGATGTCGAATCCTAACTCTAGCGGACGCTGCAAGTATGGTGTCATAAAAGTATCGTCAGCGATGGTCAAAAGGTTATGCGACTTTGCAATACTGGACACAGCCCGTAAATCAGTAATGGTAAGTGTAGGATTTGACGGGGTTTCGACATAAATTGCACGGGTGCGGGAACCGATGTGAGCGGTAACCTGCTGAAGATCGGTCATGTCCACATAGGTAACCTTTAAGCCATAACGCTCACCTAGCTGTTTAAGGATCTGCTGGGTTCCCCCATATAAATCCCGGGTAACTATGAGGTGATCACCTGAGGAAAATAACGTAAATACTGCGGCGATAGCGGCCATTCCGGAACCGAAGGCAAATCCCGCGATACCCCCTTCCAATTCGGCAATGGTTTCTTCTAATATCGAACGCGTAGGATTCTTACTGCGACTGTAGACAAAAGTTTGCGGTTTGTCAGAATAGGGACTCTGGTGAAATGTGGAGGCATGGTGGATAGGCGGGCTGGCGGCCCCAGTCGCGGAGTCGATGGTGGAGGCATTGTGAATCAATTGAGTAGAAAAACGCATGCGAGCAACTCTCCTCCCGGGTATAGTCTTGCTGTTCAGGATAACCATTAATCGGGTTGGGTACTAGGACCGCGGGAGTTTTATGGTTCGGTTTGAGGAACCGGAAGAACCGTCAGCCACATCCTCGAGCAACCGTGTTAAACGTCGCAAGCCAGTTTCAATTTGAGCAGTAGGCTGAGCTCCTACTGCGAGCCGAATCCAATCGCCAAATAATTCGCCGTCGGGACTAAACGGCTGGCCGGGGGCGAAAAGCACATCGCGCTGGGAGGCTTTTGCATGAAGCGACTGTGCTGTCAGCCCTGCAGGGAGTTTGGCAAACAAGTAAAAGCCGTGGGTCGGTTCAGCGAACAGAGTTAATTGAGCAGCTTGCCTTATTACCCGGGTGGCGAGCTTTAGACGTCCCTTGTAAATGGTGCGGGCTCGCTGGATGTGTGCGTCCACTCGGCCCTGGCGAAGCCATCCCTCGGCAACGAGCTGGCTTAACGTTCCTGTGTGCAAATCGCTGAGCTGTTTTAGTGCCACCAACTGCCGAATCAAATCGGCGGGTGCGGCCAAGAAGCCGACGCGTATTCCCGGGGCCAAAATCTTAGAAAACGTATTAAGATACACCAAAGGGATTTTTCCGTCCTCTGATGCCAACGGAGGCGTGGGCTCGTCGGAAAGAAACCCATAGGCGTCATCTTCCACTATAGGAATTTGGCTCTGTTGCGCCCAATGCAGCAACTTAAGGCGTCGTTCCGGGGCGAGAGTGACCCCAGTGGGATTTTGCCCGACCGGTTGAATGTACAAGAACCGTGGATTTTGTCCTAAAGTTAAAGACGTTAACATATCCACGTTAATTCCGGATTCATCAATGGGAATGCCTAATATTTTTGCGCCGTGGGAGCGAAAGATGTGCAAAGCTCCGGCAAATGTGGGAGACTCGGTCAGGATAACATCCCCGGGGCGCACCCAAAGACGGGTCAAAAGATTTAATCCTTGAAGCGATCCTGCAGTGACCAGTATGTTATGGGGGGACATTGCGATGCCACGGCGAGTTAAGAATTCTTCGCTGATTGCACGGCGGACTCGCTCTAGCCCTAACGTGGGAGAATACCCAAAAACCTCGCGGGAAGGGTAAGAGAACAATTCCCGGAGAATTTGCTGGAAGTCCTGAATCGGCAACAATTCGGGATCCGGCATCCCAATTTCAAAGTTATAACGGGCGGAACTTACAGCAGCCTGCATTAAATCGCCTAAAAATGTGGGAGACAGGGCTTCTGCCAATCTGCCCACCGGCGACCGTTCCGCTCGCCCCATTGGCTCCAAAGGTCGGATAACCACGGGAGTGGATTGATTGGACCAAGTGACATAACCTAGGGATTCGAGTTCTCGCCAGGCTCGACGCACTGTAGAACGGCTGACTACAAATTTCTTGGCGGTGGCGCGTTCCGACGGAAGTTTGCTGCCTACGGCCATATCGCCCTTAAGTATCTGATCTCCAATTGAGCGCACCAGATATTCATATTGCCGCAAGACCAGTCCTCCCTTCTGTACAGTATACTACCTTACGGTTCTATACATCGAGGATGTACCCGTCCTGGGACATTTTGGGTCCTTGGACCGAAAAAAAACCAACCAACGGCCCTATGTGGTGTCATGGGGATCCGATTAAATTTAAATTGCGTGTTACCATAATGAAGGAGGAAGACTAATGACGACCTATGCCTGGTCTCCATCACCGACGTGGGATACCCAACGTGGCCAAGAATTTATTCAACAGATGGATAGTGCTTGGTTAGAAGAGGATTTTCACTCCGGTTCGGTGACGGAGGCGCGTCTGGTGATTCAAGCCGTTGATGCCCAATCACGGCCCTTTCGTCGTCAAAATCATGCAGTTTATGTATTGGGAGTTCTCTTCCTAGATGAGATTAATGATGACAAACCATTACTGGTTCAATTTTATCCCTATCTCATTCGTTCTTTATCGAATTTGTTGGTGGTGGTGGTAGGGGATCCCAAATCGCCCTCGCTGTACGTGGCCACTTTGGAGCGCGGAGTTTATCCGATTGTGGCATCATCACGGTATCGTGAATTGACACGGCGGATTGCCCCGTTGGCCCGATCTCATCTCATCGTAAAGAACCGATTTGACCCAGATTTGCCCTCGTCGTTGTGGAAGGGTACCCATGCGTCCGATAGCCTTCGCGAAGGAGGTAGGGCGCTAGATAGCTGGGATTTGCTGCCGACCCCTTTCCCCATGCAGGAACTATTGTCTGCCGACGATTATCGCCATGTTCAGCGCATGTTTAACATTGGCGGTCTCAGCTATGGCAACTTAAGTGCTCGGCACGACGAGGAGACTTTTTGGATGAGCGCCAGCGGAGTCAATAAGGGACGTTTGAATGAGATTGGGCGTGATATTTTACTGGTAAAAGATTATGATGAGGACGAAGAGGGAATGGTGCTCAGCGTGCCCGAGCATGTTAGCCCGCGACGAGTATCAGTCGATGCCATTGAACATTGGAAGATCTATCGTGCGCATCCTGAGGTCGGAGCGATTATTCACGTTCATGCTTGGATGGCGGATGTGCCCTCAACCGATATCAATTATCCCTGCGGTACCATCGAATTGGCGTCTGCAGTGAGCGAACATATTGATCAGGCCGAGGATCCTTCACAAGCGGTGGTGGGATTGCGCAATCATGGGCTGACGATTACCGGTCGGAGTGTTGAAGACATTTTGAATCGAATTGACGGACACATCATTCGGGAGGTGCCGATGTCTTGAGTTCCGAATCTCGGTTTGTTGCGTTGCGCTATTCGTTAAATGTGATGCGGCTTGGGCTGCAACGCAGCATTCCGCGGACAAAAAAGGCATTGGCCATGGGGGCATTGCATTATGGCTCCCAAAGTGCCAAAGTTCCTATCGGTAAAGTGCGTTGGATCCGCTTAAGACCCATAATGTCTGGGATTTGCGGGTCCGATTTAAGCTTGCTAACGGGATCGAGTTCTCCGTACCTAGCGCCATTTACCTCGTTTCCTGCGGTTCTGGGGCATGAAATTGTCGCAGAGGTTGATGACGATGCAGCGCCGTGGTCTAAAGGAACCGTGGTCGTGGTGGATCCTAGCCTCGCGTGTGCGGCCCGTGGACTAGACCTCTGCGAGTCGTGCCGCAATCAGCGACCAGATGCGTGTGAAAATCGCGCACATCCCGAATTGGGGCCTGGGCTCTTGCTGGGATTCAATCGGCGGGTTCCTGGTGGATGGTCCGAGCGTATGTGGGCACCGGTCAACCAAGTGATTCCGGTGCCAGAGACACTTAGTACCCGAAGAGCCGTCCTAACCGAGCCAGCGAGCATCGTGCAGACGGCTTTACGCCAAGTGAACTGGCATGAAGTGGGTACGGTTTTGGTCATTGGAGCAGGTAGCATTGGTCTCTTAGCGACGGCACTGCTGCATGACCAGCACCCAGACCTTCATGTGGCAGTGCGCGGGCGGTATCCCAGCCAAGCTACACTGGCCCGGGAACTGGGCGCTGGGACAGTGCTCGATGAACCAGATGACGATAAGCTATTACGAAGCAACCAACTGGATCCGTGGACTGGCCCCCCTATGCCGGTGAAGTTCGGAGCAACGCCATTTCGGGACAAGGGTTTTGACTTGGTCATTGATGCTGTGGGCAATCGCAGCTCATTGTCATTGGCAGTCAGTGTCACGCGCCCCTTTGGGCAACTGTTGCTTATTGGCGGCGCCGGAGAAGTGGCGCTAGACTGGACTCCAATCTGGTCTCGGCAATTACGAGTGCTGGGAACCTATGGCTACGGAGAAGACGGGCCAGAGACATTTCGTTCCGTGCTCAATTGGCTGCAGGATACGCCACTTCCCCTGGATAACTTGGTCACTCATCAGTTTCGGTTGTCCGCCTACCGGCAGGCTTTGGACACCGCATTGCACCACCAGTCGGGGGCAATAAAAGTGGTGTTTACGCCTTAGCTATGGGTTCATGTTGTTGCCACGCTGTCATGCCCCCGTTTAAGTTGAATACTTGCCGAAAGGCATGCTGCCGCAAAATTCGTGCCGCGACGTAACTGCGATGCCCGCTGCGACAATAGAGTACGATGGGAGAGTCTTTAGGCAATGACGGCACGTGTTTCCGAAGGTCATTTAAGGGTATCCAACGTGCTTGAGGTATCATTCCTGTTTCCAAGATTTCGTCTTGATCCCGCACATCCAAAATCAAGGGATGATGGTTGTCGTCGGCGATCCACTCGGCCAAATCGCTTGGGTTGATGGTGGACACCAGCCCGCTTTGATGATTGCCTGCCGCCATGGCGGTGATGATGACGGGATCTTTGGCAGCGCCTACAGGCGGGGCATAGGCCAAATCCAACGACTCCAATGAGTCCATCGTCAGATGTCCCTGAATCGCCGTGGCAAAAATGTCGATACGTTTGTCGACACCTTCTTGTCCGGCTATTTGAGCACCAAGAAGGCGCCCGGATGACGGATCGTAAATCACTTTGGTAAATAAGTCTTCTGCCCCGGGATAGTAACTCGCATGATGTCCTCGCACCGTATAGAGCACCTGGTGATCGATACCAATTTGTTTGGCTGTGGTTTCGGTTAAACCTGTCATGGCCAAGTAATAGGGGGAAACGCGGACGATGGCTGTTCCCAGAGCTCCTGGAAAAGTCTGCGATCCACCGGCGGCGTTGGTGCCTGCTACTCGACCTTCTTTGTTAGCGATGCCCGCCAAGGGCCACCATCTCGGTAGACCGGTCACCAGATCCCGTTTTTCCACTGCGTCACCGGCAGCATATACTAGCGGATGCGAAGTCTTCATTGAAGGATCGACCCAAATCGCACCCGTGCTTCCCAATTTGAGTCCCATCTGTTGGGCCAGTCTCAGCGAGGGCCGTACTCCTAGTCCAACGACTACAGCGTCTGTCCTGATCTGATGCTGAGAATCCAAAGTGACGGTTGGACTGCCCAAGGCTCCATCGATACGGTGAATGGCTGTGCCCAATACTTGTTTGATGCCAAGATCTGATAGGCGGTGTTCGACATAACTGGCGATATCCGGATCAAACACCGGCAAAATATGCCCCGCTTTATCCACGACAGTCACGTCATATCCCCGGGAATGCAGTACCTCCGCCATCTCCATGCCGATAAATCCAGCGCCAATGACCGTTATGTGCCGAATGTTACCATGTGAATCTAAATATTGCCTAAGGTTCAACGCATCGGGCACGGTACGGAGCATAAAGACATCAGGTCTGTCTAAACCGGCAATAGGAGGAATGACTGGCGAGGCGCCAGGCGACAAGATGAGACGGTCGAACTCGATGACCTCCGATTGTTCAGTTGCATTGGCGATACGGGCCTGGCGGTGGGCCAAGTCGATGTCCAGGGCTCGGGTATTTACCCGGACATCAATGCGGAATCTGTCCCAGAGGCTTTCTGGCGTCTCCAGCAATAAGTCTTGTGGATCGGGTATTTGTCCGCCAACATAGTAGGGAAGGCCGCAATTTGCGTAAGAGACATAAGGTCCTTGCTCGACCATGGTAATTTCTGCGGCTTCATTTAGTCGTCGGGCTCGAGTGGCAGCACTGGCTCCACCGGCAACCCCGCCGATGATGAGTATGCGCATCAATAAGGCACTCCTTTGGCGAAAGGTGAATTCTATAACATTAAGGCGAATTTCTTGGATGAAAATATCATACCCGTACGGGTATATGATTATATAGGGACTTTTATCCTAAAAATTTGGGTCTTTAGGCTAATAAATTGGTTCGGAACCATAATACCCCTAGGTGGTTTTTAGGATTTTAGGACCACCGGGGAAAAAGGGGATATACGGACCCGTGTAACAGCAGGTTTGTTGGTATGATAATGACTTGGAGGTCATGGCATTGGAATATATGATTGGGCTCGGATTTGCCGGCGGTTTTGTCAGCTTTTTAGCAGTAGCTGGGATTCTTAGCTTTACCCATCAGGTCGACCAGAAGGTGCCCGATCAGACTTTGCAGACGAGACAATTTTTAGGGTTAATCGGGTTGATTATTGTCATGGCGTTCATTGAAGAAGGTTTGTTTCGCTGGCTGCTTTTGGGAGTGACAAGCCGTTGGATAGGATTTCTTCCTGCCTGGCTAGGGTCGTCAGCGATTTTTACGGTGGCTCATCGTCCTAATGGGCCTCTGAAATATGGTACGGTATTGAATCTGATTTTAGTGGGATTAATTCTCGGCATGATATTTTGGTGGTGGGGACTTTGGGTGGCGACCGCTGCCCACGCGGGTTGGAATTTGGCGGAATGGGGTTTAGGCTACACCGTAAGCGGGGAAAAAACCCGGCAAGTGTTGAGGTCTCCGACGATTCGCGTGATTCGCGGGGAACCGTTTGGCCCCGAAGCACATTGGGCTACCACGGTGGTGCTGTTTGTGGTAGCCACAATATTAACACGCTTTCATTTCCGCTAACCTCTCAAATCTTTGCGATTACTCCATGTGAGCTTCCAAAAACCAGAGATCCTTATCAAGTTGGCGAGATACCTCGGTAAACAAATCGGCAGTATCTGCGTCGCCCAATTGGGCAGCGTGATCAATGGCGGTACGAATAGAATTGGCAACTTGCCCTACTAGCCCAGCCAGTCGGTTAAGCATGGCGCGGTCACGACGATCTTCGTTTGACCATTTACCTAAGGTGGTGTCTTCCACTATTGTTTGCGCTGAATTATCTACGGAGCCTCCTAATGCGGTGGTCCGCTCGGCAATCATGTCAATGGAATTCAGGACATGAGAGGCGATCTCGTCAAATAATTCATGGTATGCAACAAAATGAGGTCCTGTCACATTCCAGTGAGCTAGCTTGGTTTGCAGGTATAAGTCGCTCGTTAATACCAATTGTTGATTTAATAAGCGAGTTAAAGCGATACGACTTTCGGTGTTGATGTTAATGTGGGTGTGTCGCAGCATCGGAAATCTCCTTTCTGGTGTCTTCAGTTAAGACACTATCCTAGAAAAGAATTAGTGTCAATAGGTTGGTTTGATACGAACCGAAGTGCGCCTTAAACGGCGTGGTTTTTAAAATATCCGCCAGCCGTCTTGGCCGATAATCTTCTCGGACATTCACTTTTGATTTAACGACCAAACGACGACGCCATGCCCTTGGTAAATGCGTGTAAGATCTGGCACTGCGCTGAGAAGCTTTCGCGCATAGGGGGCCAGGTTGTTGACCGCCACTACCCGGGAGACATTTTGTCGGGCAATCAGACGAGCCATATCCTTGGGATATGTGGGGAGGATTGGAGGATGTCGCTCAAAAAAAAGTTTTTCCACCATAGGACCTTGGTATGGCGGAGGAGGAGCCCCCATATATCCGTTGGCCAATTTAAACCAAAAATGGGCAGAACTTTGCATAGTCTGCGCGTCGCCAAACATGCCGTAGGGGAAAATCATCACCGTACTTTGAGCGGGCAAGTATTTTTGATAGAGAGAAGGTTGGGTAAAAAAACTCGGGATGTGATACGGGGTCCACAAATATCCTTTGCCCAACTTCACGTTTGGCACAAGCATCACTGGCGCTAAGACTGCAATGATTAAGAGGGCGAGGTGGGTCGATTTAGCCATGGAGGTTTCGTCGGGCAAGAGGCCACCTGCTATGCGATCCAAACCAATGGTGGCGACAATGGTTGCGATGAAGGAGATATAAAGAGAAAAGCGGGCGGGGAGAGCATCACGAATCAGAGGGACATGCAGCATAAGGGTCCAAGGCATCGCGATAGTCGGTTTGCCATCAATGTGCAAAACCGGGCCAAAAGAACAGACGGCAATAATTAACATGGTATAGGTCAGGGCGCGGATCCATGGTAGTGCCCAAAGACGCTTGGTGGCAATGACAATCAGTGCAATCATTGGAATACCTAAATAAGCCCCGTCTTCATAATAGTTGCCAACAAAATGTCCGCTAATCCCGAGGGTCAAGGGACCCCCAATCGTCATGCCGGTAGGGATGATAAAGTTTAATAAATCGGTAGAGAAGGTCTTTGGATTAAAGGGTGTGCCGTGATAAAAAGGATGTTGCAACAGATAGATCACCATAGGAAGCAAAAGGATGATCACGATAACAACGTTGATGGCGATCCACTTCAACAGGAGTTTCAGTGAACGGGTTAGCTGATGACGGAAAACTATTAGGGTAACTGCCCCAAAAACAATACTAAAGAACGTAAGGGTTGTGAAGATTTCAGTGCTGGTGAAGAACAGGACAACAGCGGAGGCGATAAAAGCCAGGGATATTCCTAGAGAGGGCCGGCTGCCGCGCTCGAAGCATTGGTAGACTTTGACTGACAACATCACCAATAGGGGAAGAAAAAACACCCAGGTTAAATTCAAGTGCCCCAGCATTTGCCCAATTTGGTAACTGGAAAATCCGAAGCAAATGCCGCCCCAAAAGCGCCAGCCCCATCGGGGGACCAATAATGAGAGTAAAAGATACATGGACCAGGATGCCAACAGCGGCGATACTAGCATAGCAATATTGTAGGCAGCAACGGGTCCAGCCAAATGGGTTACGGGCCATAAGAAGGCACTAATGGCGGGCACCGACGTTACCCAAAGCATAAACTGCCCGGTTGGTGCCCAAATCCAATGATCGATTAAGGGATTGGTATGGTGTGACAGGGCCCAAGGCCACCATTTGAGAGCATAGATAAATAGTGTAGGGTCGGCGGTCGTGCCGACCAACCGGCTTTTGAGATGGGAAAGAACCGGAAGCCCCCAAATTAGCACCGTATATAGCACATACAGTAACAACGCCACTAAATGGCTAATCCGCCGGCGCGATAAAACAATTTCTGGCTCACGTATCAAACCACTCATCCTATCCACTGACTTTAGTAACTGTAGTATATAGGCGGCGCACTGCCCGAAACAATTGATTACGTCAATTTATCGGGGTTGGCGTATAATAAACGCACTATGGCGGCTAAATCCGCGAGGGCAGTTTCGTATTAAATGGGAATCCGTATGAATATTGCTACATGCGAGGTTATATGTCGTGACAACGTCGATCCGCAATTATCCCCGCTGGAAAAGCTATCTAACCATCATGGGAGCCCATGATGCCCTTTTGCTCATGGCCAGCGTGATGTCCCCCGGTGTCCATCCTTCCTTAAGTTACCTGATCCACAATGAACAATGGTATCAAAACGCTCACTTTTGGTTTCAGTGGGATGTGCTGTGGTATCAACACATTGCGCTTAATGGCTATACGCCGCTTAGCTCAGCATTTTTTCCCTGGGTTCCCCTCACCATCCACTTGATTCCTAATTTGTGGTTTTGGCTTATCATCATGCAATTCCTGTTTTTGGGCGTTCTGTGGGCAATGGACGAGGTTATGAAGACACTGGATATGAGCCAACATCAACGCAATTGGGCGCTATGGTTGTTTGCCTTGAATCCGGCAGCAATTTACTTTACCACCTTATATCCTGAGCCTTGGACACTTCTTTGGGGATTGTTCTCATGGGCTGCATTTCTTCGCGGCCAACGCATAACGGCTTTTGCCATGGCCTGCATCGCAAGCTTAACCCACGGAACCGCGATCTTGTGGGGGGTTTTTCCCCTAGTGAATGCTGGGTTCTCGTTGTACACCCGAAAACCGGTGCGGTTTTGGGAGTCGATCCTGTGGGGCAGTGGGTTTGCCGCGGGGTTTCTTTCGTATATGGGATATTGCTGGGTAAAGTTTAGAGATCCGTTCATATTTTTAACTGTGGAACACACCCAATGGGACAATCACTGGACTTGGCCGTGGCATCAATGGGTGGAGGTACTGACCAAGTCTCCGGTAAATTTGCTGGACCTATTGTTGATGACTGTGGGGATGGTCATGATTCTTGGATTGGTGGGAATGGTACGGCCGGCAATTCTGCACTGTTCTGTATCGTGGACGGCGGTTGCGGTTTACGGCACAGTGGCGGCTGTGGTAGCTTTAGCATTTGACCGGACATCATTACCCGTACACAGTACCATTCGGTTGTTATCAGGAGATTTTCCCATATATTTAGGATGGGCGCAGGTGACAAATCGCTATCTGAAAGTCTTTGTCCTGCTCATTTTTATATTGTATGCCGGGGTAGGAGCGTACTGGTTTTCGCATGGCTTTTTTTATCAATAAACCCTCCGTAACATGTAGGCGCCGGGTCATGAAAATCGCAGCAACCGGCCATTAATAGGTTAGCCGGTTGCCGGGGTTCGGCGACTAATAGTTGACTCGAGCGATGGCAAGCCCATCGCCCATGGTAATCATCATAGCGGTGAGTCTCGGATGCGTGGCCATCTGTTCATTAAACTGTCGCATGGCTACAGCACGGGGTGACAGATCGTCGAAATCGATGACACGACCATGCAAGAGGGCATTGTCTCCTGCAATAATAGCGCCAGGATGGGCCAGTGCAATGGCAAAGGCGAGGTATGCTGGGTAGTTCTCTTTGTCCGCATCGATTAAAAAGAAATCATATCGATGACCGGCTTGCTGCAATTTCTCTAACGACTGCAATGCCGGGCCTATTTCGTAGTGAACCTTTGATCCCAATCCGGCGCGTTCGAGATTATGTTGGGCAACTTTTGCATATTCAGCGTTGAGTTCCAATGAAGTTAAATGACCGTCGGCAGGAAGTGAGCGTGCGAGCCAGATACCGGAATATCCGCCTAATGCCCCAATCTCTAACGCGTTACGACTGTTGTTTAGCTTTACCAGCAGGGATAACAAGTGCCCGATATGAGAGGGAACAAAAATTGCAGGCATACCCCGATCGATGATATCACGCCGAACCTCAGCCAAGATGGGGTCTTCATGCGCAAACAGTTGGCTGGCATATTCCTCACCATTCATCCAAACGCCTCCTAAGATTTTAGTGGTGTTGACATGAAAAGGTTTTAGATAATAAAACGTATCTATCATTATATAGGGAAACTTTAAATGATGATCGTCCAATGAGATGTGGCTCACTTAGCGAACCAAAGCAGCATTTCGGATATCTAGCCGAGGTTAGGACGGTATTCTACGGCCGCGTTGACATTTGGCGCCTGGTAGGTAAACCACGAATAGGGACGGTGTCCCTTTCGGGATTTGCTGACGTACAGCGCTTGGTCAGCGTGCCGCAGGAGATCTTGGGGCCGAGTCCCGGCCTCAGGAAATAAGGCGACGCCAATGCTGGCATGGACCGTTACTGATATGGTGGGGGAAATGCCAATAGGCCGCGCAATGCGTTCATCTACTTTTTGTAAAATCGTATCCACGTCGTGAATCTGGGAAATGTTATCCAAAATAATCACGAATTCATCGCCGCCGAGTCGCGCCAAAAAATCCGTGGTGCGTATGCTATCGGCTAAAGTATGCGACAGAACCTGAAGTACCTGGTCTCCGACATCGTGGCCATAATGATCATTGACCGGCTTAAAATCATCCAAATCTAGCAAACAGACGGCAAAATGATTGTGTGATTCGGTTGCCCGCGATACAGATTGTTCCAGATAGCCATCCAGAGCGCGACGATTGCCCACCCCGGTTAGCGGATCTCGCCACGCTAGTTGCGCAATCTCGTTACGGCTTTTTAATTGTTCCAATACAACTTGCAGACTTTCCATGAGTTGAGCCAAAAGTTTCATTAGGGAAGGGGTAAAGTCGTGGGGATTTTCTGACATAATTGCCAAGACTGCCGTAGGTTCAGGCTGATCTCGCTCCATTACCGGCCATGCTACAACCTCTTTTAGGCCGCTCATCCGCGGATCCTGAGCTACCCAATCGGATAAGGCAGAGTCTTGCGCAGGATTTACCGGTCCCAAGGGGTGCCCTTCCCGGAACGCCCGACTGCACAGCAGGTGGCCCTCAGGGATTTTCTCTGGGTCACGCGAAGGATGAAGAGATGTTAGTGCCTTATAAATGCCAGGGTCACGTGCGGCCACAGCAACCATTTTAAGATCGAGCGAGGTCGGATCGGGCTGAAGAACATATGCCCCGGCGCAATCGGTTTCTTTCACCAGCAACCGCACCAAGCTGTCATAAAGCGATGCTGCATCAGGCAACTGTAGGAATTCGTGCTGTGCATGAAGTGCAGCGTTTTGATATTTTTGCAGTCGAGCAATATGCTGACGATCATAGGCACTGGCCAGAGCTAAGCTGGCGGACTGTAAAATCTCCCCTACCAGTTGCATAAGTTCGGGGGAAAATGTATCGGGATCTTCTGCAATAATGGTAATTACCCCTACTGGTTCAAGTGTGCCGCGTTGCAGCAAAGGCCAACCTGCGACAACCCCCATTTGGGACAACGGGGGCTTTGTCCATGGGCCGGGCAACTGTGAGTCGCTTCCAGGAAAAGGAATTATCAACGGGGACTTTGCTAGCCAAACCCGGGTTGGCAGTGGTACCGGCACGCCTGGCTGCGGTGGCCTAGTGGAAGGCGTGGGCAGCTTTTCCACCCAGGGAGCTAGGCTCCCAGCAACGCGCATCCGTCGCAAAGTAGAAGTGTTCTCGGATTGCACAAGCACGTCAACGCCTTGCGCATCGGTGTAACGAACCAAGGTTTCCGCTAAAAGGGTATATATTTGGGGCTCATCCAGTGTGGCCAGGAGATGGGTTTGCATTTCACGATGGGCTTCGCGATATTCTTCCAACCGTTGCAGCCTTTTGGCCGTACTACGACGGTCGAGAAAGTCGGCTGCCTCGTGTACCAACTGCAGGAATAGGGGTTCTAACTCAGACATAAAGGGTCGGTCTGGAGGTCGATACACTGACAGGATTACCCTGCACTGGTTTTGGCATAACGCCGAGGCGGTGAGATTGCTTCCGAGGCCATATCCTTTGGCCCGTTCGCGCCACGGCGAAAATGAGGGGTCATCGACATTGCCTAAAACCGCCCCCAGGGTTCTCAGTGATTCTCCAGCAGGCCCCCTGCCCTGGATAAGGGTTGGGTCATTGCTAATTTTTAGTTGCTCAGTATAGCCACGGGAAACGCCGGCAGATGCCAAGAACTGTACCCACTGGTCCCCGGGTCTAAGGGTGCCGACGAAAGCGACCCGGGCATCAATAATGTCCGTGAGTCGTTCGCACCATAATTGGAACACCCTATTGGCCGGTTCTGACTCATGATCACGAAAGATTTGCCGGGTATCGGCCAAGGCTTGATATAACATAGCTAGAAGGGACATTCGTTGCTGGTCCCGATGCCAGCGCAAAACCGCTTCATGAGATTCACTGATGTCGCGCTGCACACTAATGAAATGGGTAATGGCGCCATTAATGGAGCGTAGAGGCGTAATGGATAATTGGTTCCAAAATGCGCGACCATGTTTGTGATAATTTAAAATAACCCCGAAAAATTGATTTCCAGCAGATAGCGTTTCATGGATATTCTGGCGCGTTGTTAAGTCTGTTTCCTTTCCTTGGAACAGTCTAGGGTTATTCCCCAGCAATTCGGAAGCACCATAGCCGGTCATGTGTTCCACTGCCTGATTGACATATAAGATGCGTTGATCGGGGTCGGTAATGATGACAGCATCTGATAAGGAATCAAACGCTGATGAGTTAAATTGCAACGAGTCCGCCATGAAGATGTCGCTCCTTGGACCAAGATTCATCGAAAAAGGAAGAACAATTTAGGATAACAAACCATAATATTCTGTGCCAATATTTAGCCAAGAATTGCTAAGAGGAGGATAGTGCTTTGGTCGGACTCTCACCGTGTTGACGCAACTTGTCCGTCTCCATCAGTGTTTTACCATTACCAACGTTTAACAGGGCACACCCGTGCGGAATCCGGGACTGCAAAGTCATAGGGTCTTCTGTATTGAACCGATGAATTAATGTTGCGTCGGGTTTGTCGCCCACTTTGTATGGCTATTCCGCCTTTATTGAGGTTAATACATGAATGAAGAGAGAGGCGCCTGATTTTGCCGAGAGCATACGGTCGTAGATGGCGCCATTACCTTGCATTTGCTGTGCAAATGGGGTGAAACCATAAACATTAGGACCGTTAGCCCATGCCGCCTGAAATTGTTCCCCAGAGGCCGTCGCAGTAGCTGCTAGTAATCCATGAGAAGCCGGGAGAGACGCCGGATTAATGCTTGTCAATAAGGATTCTGCAACCGTCATATCCGCTGCGCGGCTTCCGTTAATCACTTGAATTGTCCAGTCGCCGACTGCCCACTGGAGAACACCTGACGGATACAGTCTGGCGGTAGTGCCGGGCGTCAGCAAAATGGATGTGGAGGGCGTGCCCAGTTGTGCCAATGGAATCCACGTCGGGGCTGCCTGCGTTTGAAGCGCGCTATAGGCTTGCGTCGTCGAACCATAATGAACCCCTTGAATGGTCGCAACCCATTTGTGGGCGGAATGAGGGATTTGTGCGCTGTTAATCGGCCAGGCGGCGGTACTCCTCCAATATGTCACCTGATACGAATGAGAAGTCTCTTGTGTTGTCGCGGTAACAGGCCACGAGGAATGCGAATCAATTGACGGTATAGAGGTGGGTAGTTCTACCGGCCAGGGAAACTGTCTATGGATCACAACGGCAATGGTCTCATCCACTGAGGAAGTATCGGCAATCTGTGGTTTCGATGCCGTAGGTGATGTCGTTGATATCGGTGCAGACGGTGTTTTCGTGCGAGAAGAACTTGGTGACGCCGAAGTCGGGGCCCTGCGACTGCGTTGAACCGTGGTAGAGCGGGGACTCTGATTCGCGCTTGACGGCGTTCCCGTGAGATGATTGCGGGTCCCGCACCCCGCCAACGCAAACGTTCCCAATGCTAAGCCTATCAGGCCGACAACGTGTAATCTCATGCGGATGCCCTCCGGCTATAATGTGATGCGGACGATCAACTCGATTTGAATAACGACCGATGGAGCGATGCGGTTACGCATTGAGACGGAACGGCCGGCAGCGAAAGATGAGATGCTGACCTGGCCCATGCTCGGTGCCACCACGGGAGCTGTTCTCCGCGTCCGTTCATTCGGGGTACGGGGCGTTGACCTCCGGGTGGCTGTTGACGGCCATGCTGTTGTGGATGAGTAATGGCCGTATCGTAATGGGCATCACTCTGGGGAGGCTAGTACGTGGGTTGGTCACTACGAAGAGAGCCTCCGTCTCTTGCGACCCTTTTGGCACTTTCTGCCTCGCAGGGCGTCCGATCAGCATGTGCCCTTACCATACAGTGAAGGTTCCTGCGTTCCATGCCAGAGCCTGCGCCCAGGTCCTGGCCCAGTCATGCCGGCCGCCGCGGATTCCGTAGACAGGTTCCCGCTTCACCTCACCCTCGGGTTATTCGGGACCCCGGTGTCGTTCTGCTCCTGGAACACACCTGACCTCGTCAGGCGAGCCCGTTTCCGTCACGCTCACGTCCAGGGCTTTTGACCCCAGCCACTGACGGGGGATGAAATCCCCTCCTACAAGGAGATTTCGAGGGGCCGTCCATCATCTTTCGCTTAGTTCCTCAAGCTGTGCGCCTTCGCAGCGTTCCAGAATACGGATACCAAATTTTGCTTCACGGCTTTGGATGGCATATCACTCATTGAGATTTGCAACGCGGATATTGGCCATCAACAGTCGGGTTTTCGTATTCCTGATAACAGTAGGATCCTTTGACCGGGACCGGTCGGTACTTTACTTTCAGGGAGTTTGGGTCATTATAGAAGTGCAGGAAGTAATAAGGAGGCGGCATGAATGTTGAGTCGTGTAGTCGTGGCGGTGGACGGGTCTGATGCCAGTTGGGAAGCTTTGGCGTATGCCCTGCGAATTGTGGAACCTGGTGGCTCGCTGGCTATGGTCGATGTTAAAGATCTCATGGGGTTTTTTCAAGCTACCGCAGGGGTTAGCTACAATATGTCGATAGGCGTTGATGTTTCCGAGTATGTCAAAGAATGGGACATGGCAGCGGACGGTGTTAAGGCTGAGGCATTAGACAAAACCAAAGATTTTCCAGGCCATGTGGAATGGCATGTGGTGGAGTCGACCGATGGCAAAGGTGGGCCCGCCGAAGCGTTGGATTCTTTTGCCCGTACTTGGAATGCAGAGGCAATCGTGGTTGGGCGGCATCACGGTTCAACATTGATGGAGGGGATGTTTGGCAGTTTCCCACGTTGGCTGGTTACCCATAGTCATTTTCCTACAACTGTGGTCCCCGTTGGCACCAAATAACGTCGCAAGCAATACAATATCTGGAAGCACAGGGTTCCCCGTCTCCCTGTGCTCTTTTATGTACCGTTAGCTATATTTCAGCGTTTCTTCGGTTGATCCGCATCCTGCCCCGAGAGAAGATATAAGTGACGATCGAAAGGAGAGGAATCATGGGCTATATTGGTCAACGCATGACTCGTGTTGAAGATGAACGACTAGTCACAGGAAAAGGCCGATATGTCAGCGATATTACTCCGCCCGGAACCTTGCATTTAGCTATTGTCCGAAGCCTGCACGCCCATGCCAAAATTACCGGGCTAGAGTTTGAGGCGGCAAGAAACCTGGCTGGGGTAGTGGGTGTATATGGGCCGAAAGATTTAGAACCGATTATGCGTCCATTGCCCAAAGGGATGCCCGATCCGCGGCTACGAGCGCAAATGCCTACACCGTTGGCCATTGATCGGGTCCATTACGTGGGTGAACCGGTTGCTGTGGTGGTGGCCGAAAATCGTTATATTGCAGAAGATGCGGCGCAGCTTGTAGAGGTGGGTTACGAGCCGCTGTTGGCTATCACCGATCCCGTGGAAGGGGAGCATGCGCCACCGATTCACCTAGGTTCCCAAAGCAATTTGGCAGCGGAGGTCCATTATATGGTGGGCTCCGGCGCTGCTGCATTGTCTGGTGCAGACCATGTGGTAGAAGTCACCTTGCGTCTGGGACGGGTAGTGGGACATCCTATGGAACCTCGTGGAATTGTGGCCATCTTCAATCCAGACACAAAGAGTTTATTGGTCTATGCCGGGACCCAAGGAGTTCACGGATTTCGGCATTCGCTGGCAGAGATGTTGCAGATGCCCGATAACCGGATTCGGGTGGTAGCACCGGATACCGGGGGCGGGTTCGGGTTGAAGACCCGCATTTATGCTGAAGATGTGTTGGCGGCATATTTGGCGGTTCAGTTAAAACGCCCGATCAAATGGGCAGGCGATCGTCGAGAAGAATTCATGAGCACCAATCAAGAGCGTGATCAGGTGCATTATGCCAAGATTGGTGTCAAGAGCAGTGGAGAAATTGTGGCGGTGGTGGATCACTTTTTTCAGGACCAGGGTGCGTATACCCCGTCAGGAATTATTGTTCCTGACACTACCGCTATTTGTATTATGGGACCTTATCGGGTGCCCCATTTTGAAGCCGTTGGGAAAGTGGTCTACACCAACAAGGTATCGGTTGGACCGTATCGTGGCGCAGGGCGTCCGCAGGGAACGTTTGTTATGGAACGGCTGTTAGATCATGCGGCCGACGCGTTGGGTATGGACCGGGTACAAATCCGTCGTATCAATTTGTTAACACCGGATCAATTTCCGTATCATAATGGGATACCAGCTAGGGGAGCCAGCATGACATTGCCATATGGCGAGTATCAAAAGACTATGGATCAGGTGGTAGCAGCTATAGATTATGATACCTTCCGGAATCCCGTGCAAAAAGGGGACTGGAAGTTAGGCGTAGGCGTGGCCAATTACTTGGAAATGTCGGGTGGATTTGGGTTCGAAGGGGCTAAAATGCGCCTTTTAGAGGACGGACGGATAGAGATTGCCACGGGGTCGTCTAGTCAGGGCCAAGGCCACCGCACAGCCATTGCTCAAGTAGCGGCCGATCGGTTAAATCTGCCCTTCGAACAATTTGTTGTGGTCGAAGGTGATACGGATGCGATTGAACGAGGCATTGGCACCTTTGGCAGCCGCACCATGATGATGACTGGTAATGCGACAGCACAAGCTGCACCGGGATTTCGCAAGAGATTATTGGAGTATGCTGCCCAGATTTTTGAGGCCGCGCCGGAGGATTTGCATTGGGATCTCGGCCGCATTTCAGTAACGGGGGTTCCGACCCGTTCATTGTCGCTCGCGGAATTAGCCCACCACGCAGCAAGCGAAAATGTGACACTGGAGGTTGCGGCTTATTTTGACGCGGTAGGCCCGGCTTTTGGTATGGGAACCCACGGAGTGGTCGTAGCGATTAATGTGAAGACCTGGGCCATTGAAATCCGGGACTACCGGATTTGTCACGATGGCGGGGTATTGGTTAATCCGTTGTTAGTGGAGGGGCAAACGATTGGTGGTACCGTTCAAGGGATAGGGACAGCTTTGTTTGAAAGTTTAATCATCGATCCGGAGTCAGGTCAGCCCCTTAACGCAACGTTTTTAGACTACTTATTACCCGCAGCGGGTGAGATGCCGGATTTTAAGGTCACGGAAGTCGAATATCCAGACCCGACGAATCCAGAAGGATTCAAAGGTGTGGCCGAAGGCGGGATTATGCCTCCAATGGCAGCCATTTGTGCGGCGGTGGAAAATGCCCTGCGACCATGGAGCATTCATGCTGACACATTGCCAGTGACGCCAAGTGACCTCTTTTACCAGGTTGCCAAAGGGGGAATTCAATGAAACCAGCACCATTTAACTACCTCCGCGCTGCCACGGTTGATGAGGTGTTGCAAAAGTTGCAGGAATGGGGAGAAGAGGCGAAAGTCCTCGCAGGGGGCCAAAGTCTCATGCCGTTGCTCAATATGCGCTTGGCTCAGCCTCGCTATATTATTGATGTTAACGGATTGGCCGAAATGACGGGAATGAACTGGTGTCCAGAAACCCAGACATTAACTGTGGGAGCGTTAACTCGCCATCGGGAACTGTTGCAGCATCCTTTGATTGAAACCCATGCCCCACTGCTGAGGGAGGCGGCGCACTTTATTGGCCATCTTGCCATTCGTAGCCGCGGCACCCTTGGGGGTTCCATTGCGCATGCGGATCCTGCCGCGGAGCTTCCATTAGTGGTAATAGCTCTTGGGGGCACTCTTGTCATCCAGTCTTTGACGGGAGAGCACAGCATCCCCATCGAAGAGTTCTTTTTGGGATATTACATGACGATTTTAAAGCCCGACGAATTAATCACTGCAGTCAAAATTCCAGGTTTAGCAAATAATACCGGATATGCCATCACGGAATTTGCCAGGCGCCATGGGGATTTCGCGTTGGCCTCAGCAGCCGCGGTGGTCACGGTGGACGAACGGGGAACCATTATCAAAGCGCGATGCGCGGTAGGTGGAGTGGCTCCCCAGGCAATCAGGTGCCCTGCAGTCGATGTTTCTTTGTCAGGTGCTCGGAGCCCAGGAGATTTTGCCCAAGCAGCGCGACAGTTGGAAAACATGATCGAGCCTCCCGATGATGTGCAGGCCAGCGGTGAATATCGACGTTATTTGGCTGTCGAATTGATGTCACAGGCTATTGGCGTAGCCTATGCACGGGCAGTGGCGACAAAGGAGGCACGAGCATGACCGTGGAATTTGAAGTCAATGGACACATGGTAACTATAGACGTCCCTGAGCATTGGTTGTTGGCTGATGTCTTACGGAACCAAATGGACTTCACCGGAGTGCACTTAGCGTGCGAATATGGGGTATGCGGTGCCTGCACGGTGTTAATGGATGGCGAACCGGTACGTTCCTGCCTGACCTTAGCGGTACAAGCAGCAGGACGTCGGATTACTACGGTCGAGGGGTTGGCTTCTGAGGGACAACTGAATGTGGTACAGCAGGCCTTTATCGAGCATCACGCGTTGCAATGTGGGTTTTGCACCCCAGGGTTTGTGGTCACCGCTTCATATCTGGTGAATCAGAATCGCGAGATGACCCGGGAACAGATTCGCGAGGCCTTAAGCGGAAATCTTTGTCGATGCACTGGATATCAGAAAATTGTGGATGCGGTAGAGGAGGCGTTGCGTCGACACCAAGCGACAGATCCTACTGCAGAAGACAACTAGAAGGAATCAGGGGACCGCAAGGTCCCCTGATTCATTATGTTTAGTCATTATCATCAATGGTATTGTTGTCATTTGGTGTAGCTTCACTATAATACATTTGCTGATATTTGGTGTCTCAAAAATGTCTCAATTTATCGCTTGCTGAAGACGCAGGCTAAGGTGGGTCAAAGCATCATTAAGGTAACGATAATAAGTAGCCCGGCTGATGTGTAGGGCCGCTGCACATTGGATAGGTGATGATCGATGGGGGAGATATGTGGTGCGCAGGACCTTGCAGTCGCGATCTGTCAACGGACTAGCTGCAGACGCTGCGTTAAGTTCTTTGTAAATACGCTGCGACAGGGTGTATCCGTCCACTCCTAATAAGGCCGCCAGAGATGAGCGAGACAAGACATTCGGATCATGAAGATTCGACAATATCTCTTGGAGCTCAGCGAGGTTGATGTCTCCCGACACAGGGCCAATGCCAATAAGTTTATTCATCCAGGTTCCGAAATGCATATGGCGCATATCTAACATAAACAACTCCTCGTCTACTGAGGAGTCGGTTGCCGGAAAAGGTTGGCCAACAAATCCCAGAGAACGGGCAAACTCTTTTAGGTCAGGGTTCGTGACTAGGAGTAGCGAAATGAGCCCGGCGCTCTGGGCAAACTGATCGCGGACCATGGCCCCGATGAGTTCTTGGCTTGTATAACGTGATTGGTGCGTATTGACTCCGACCAAAACCATGTATGTTGCTTTAGCTTCGTGAACCGCGCATCGCGTAATGCCGAGATCTAAACTTAGCAGCCTCTTGACCATGAAAGGATGGTACCGTTCCATCAGCGCTAAGGTCTGATTATAAAGAGGCAGGCTGCAGAACATCGCTTGCGGTTCGCCAAAGGAATCACGGGCGACCCGAATGGTGCCGGGAAAGTTGGCTATCACATCATCTAGGAGTTGCAGACTGAGGTTCTCTGGCAGGGGAAAACTTTGACGTTTCCAATCAGAGACAAATTGCTTGAGATGGTCAGCATCTTTGGGCTCAAAACCAGTGGGCAGCAAATCTGGCGAAGCGCCAACCAGGTCTGCATAAGTTCGGGGTGGCGAGAAAATGTCGCGGCAAATCCATAACAGCTGTTGGACTAGTGGACCGCGTTGATCAGGACGCGCAGCGCTCAAGTCGGATAATAGCACACGGGCGATGCGTTCGCGAAGCATAGCAAGGCCGCCTGGGTCTCGCTCTTTGAAGTCCTGGAATAATACTGTTTGTGCTAAATCATGCAGCCCTACTCCCAGACCTGTGCGGTGAACAAAAGACAACTGCATTAAATCGTGATATTGCCGAACCGGCACTCGACGCTGCAACACACGCTGGAGCAGATCTTGATTCGATTCCGCCACCAAGATTAATATATCAATCAGAGGCTGCAACTCTTGATTGGCAATTTCGCGAATTAAGCGTCCGCTCAAGGTTTCGGCCACCAGATTTTGTATGGTAGCGAAATCGTCATCATGATACCGGGCTATAGCGTCCGTGGCTAAGGCTAATGCCAATGGATGGTGTGCAACAGAACCTATTAAGGACTTAATTCTGGTGCTGTCGGCAACTGATCGCCGCTTCAAGAAGTCATCAATCTCTGCTTCGGAAAACTCGGTTAACGGCCAGACATCAATGTAGGGACGCCATACTGGATCCGTATACCAGACGCGCATCAAGTCGGTTCGGGAAGCCACAATGAGTAATACATTTTCATCTGGCATACTGCTCATGAAAATTTCCCGCAACCATCCTTCCAGCACCTGAAGTTCTTCAAAGTTGTCAATGCCCAGAACAAGTTTTTTTCTGGGGGCATCGGTGGTCGCCCATTCTTGATATGAAGTCGGTAACGCTTCTTCGAATCCCTTTGGGGTACGATAGCAGGTCCGGGCATCGACCCAGGCGGAAATAGCGTCGTGTTCTTGGGCCAACTGCAGTAAACGGATTAAGAGGGTGGACTTGCCGATGCCTCCCATACCGGTTAACGCAATGATGCGGGTGGGTGCGTTTGGAATAGCGAGCCAGGCGTTCAGTGCGTTGCACTCCCGTTCTCGGCCAACAAACAACCTGATGCGTTCGTCAGTGACAGCCATTGACATTGACCGCATGAGCGTCCTCCCTTTCCCGTTAATATCTTACGATTCGCCTAACAGGGTCAAAATTCCTGCTTGGGCACTGGTTTTGGAAAATTGGACACAGTGGCGTGTTTGAACCTAGCGGGATAGTTCGATAGTGATGCAATGGCTTTCTAGCTGTTGCCGGATACGGTTGTGTTAAATGGCGGCACATTAGGGACTACCCATTCGGTAAAAAAGATTCATAATCACGCTTCTATGTGAAATGGGCCAATCTTTACCCATAGGGAGGAATAGCCGTGAACGACGACGGCGTATAGGAACCTGTCATGCGGGTTCATTGATAGAGGGAGCGCCTTCTCGTAATCGTCACAAACTGGGGCCCTCGTGTTTCGGGCACCCAAACACCCGTCACGGCACGCGACGGCATTGGCGGCCGCAGTGGTGCCCTCGCAAGATCCGTTGACACTTGCGGCTGCAATCTTACCCGTCTATGGGTTGTACGAAGCGACTCTACAATTGAGCCGATGGATTCGACCTTTGGAGCACTAACTATTCTTGGGAGATCAATTCCCGGGGTAGAAAAAGGTATTCTTGATCCTATTGACTTAACTGTGGAACACTCTGGCGAGCCCGCCATATGCTGGTCTTGAGATCCCTAAGTTTGATTGCGACAGGGGAATGACCAATGATAGTGGTGAGGCCTACAGCAGCCTTTCAAGAAATTGCAGAGTTGTTGGGGTTTGCGTTTGAGAAATTGGGTTGCCATTCTTCGGTTGTCCGTCGGGTGGTGCCGTCTCAAGACATGGTAGTGTTGGGACCTCATGTGCTTTCTCCCAGCGTACTAGCTACGCTTCCTCCCAGTGCCATTCTCTACAATCTTGAGCAATTGCCCCATGACGCCGAGGTGTTTGAATCTGGAGTTCGAGAGGCGTTTTTCCGGCATCCAGTTTGGGACTATAGCCGACAAAATTGCCGAATATGGCGTGAACAGGGTGTCGAGCAGGTGGTGTGGGTGCCGATTGGCTACATGCCGGAGTTAAGCCGGATTTCTGCGGCAACGGAACAGGATATTGACGTGCTGTTCTTTGGTACCCCTAGTGACCGTAGGCTCCGTATTTTGGACCAGCTCAAAACTCATGGGATTCGTGTGGTGGCACGCTTTAATGTGTGGGGGCCCCAACGTGACGAACTCATTTCTCGTGCTAAAGTCGTGCTAAATATGCACTATTATCCCACACACATTTTTGAGATTGTGCGTGTCAGCTATCTTTTGGCCAACCATAAGGCGGTAGTGACCGAATGCGATCCGGACACAGAGATTGAAGACGACCTAAGAGACGCAGTATATGCCGTTCCTTACGGTGACTTGGTGGAGGCGATCTGTTGGCTGTTAGCGCATCCAGAAGAGAGGGAAAGGCTGTCCATGCGAGGTTTTGTTCGTATGGCAGCCCGCGATGAAGTAACTTTTGTCAGTCGTGCCTTAGCACAGTCGGGACTTATTTGCTGAACAAGACAATATTGTGTGTCTCCAAATCCGGGGCAACCTGCGCGGATTTTCGACATTCTATGGGAAAGGATGCACCAGACCTTCTCCCCAAGGAAAGTGCCCTCGGTTGCAACGCGGCAACACTGCACTAATAAGAAATGGTGACATCATGATTCGGGGACAGGTTCTTCAGCATGGGATTCTTCTCCATCCACGACAGCCTCTGGTGTCATGCGGACAGGTTTCGGGAGGTCGATCATAAGCGAAATTGCGGTAGCGGCAAACCAAAGCGGCACTAAAATTTCTACGATGGAAATTAGCGCCGAGAGTGGACCCCACAATATAAACAAGGTGCTTAATGTGGTCAATGCCGCCAATCCCAGTCCTGACCATGACAATGGCCGTATCAAGGTATGATTCCTAATGCCTATTAAAGACACTCCGCCCATGAATACCGCTAATGTCAAGAGCGCGATAACAGCTGGGTCAATGGCCCAATAAACTTGATAGCCAGCCAATACCAAAAGTGGGGATTGGGCTTCAGGTAAATAGTAGCTGATGCTGAGCAAAATGGCTTGGCTTGCCAGGGAGAGGATAACATAGGCCAAGAGGCTACCGGTAGCGACCGCGGTCAACATACGATTGTCAATTTCGTCGGATCCACGAACCACGGTGACGAGACAACTCCCAAAAAGGAAAAACAGTATAGTAACGACAATACCCCAATAAGTGGTAATGCTGATGGCATTAAAATTGTAATGAAGGTAATCTAAAATATCTTGAGGCGGTGCCCCCGGTCCCGGAGGTACCAGCACGAAATGTGTGAATAAAACATAGACCACCCAGATTAATCCCAAACCCGCTACAACACGTTTCATTGCGGAACTCCTTTAATTTCACGACATAATAAGCCCCATGTTTACGATACTGCCCTTTATTGTAGCCATTCTTTTTGTTTCGTGTGAACCACTTCAGGAATATCTGGAGTAGCTCCCAACATTCGGCTCCGCAATTAAGGACATACTAGACATTAAAAGGGGGAATCGCGCATGACTCAACGCTTGAAAAAACCCGGCCACCATAACTTAATTCGCCAATTTGGCAGACAGAGTCGTAAAGATCGTCAGATTGCTGAAAATTTGTTGAATGTGGGCGACACTGCTGGACTTGCGGTTTCGCAAGGGTTGGTCGAGATGACAAAACAGCACCAAGAGACCATTGAGTCAGCTGAACACTGATGAGGTTTGCTTTGCCATCTCCAACCAGTTGGAGATGGCCGTAGTGTGCGACTTTGTAACTTCATGCATTGCAGAAAGAGTGTATAGGGGAGTTAGTGATGCTAAAGATAAAGTTTATCGCTAGACGCCCTTGGAGGCGTTGTTGATCCCTTGACCTTTAATTCCCAATCAATCCGGCCGTCAATACTTTATAATCATTTTGTGGGGAAAAGCTCCTGCCGAAAAACTCCGGCTATCCCGAAGTCAGAGATCGTTGCCGGCTTCATTTAACCATCCCTCGGCATGTCGTCGTAGTCCGCACAACAACCGGTCAAATTCTTGATCATTGTATCGAGCCAGATTATTATGTCGATAGTAAACGTTTTCATCTCTTGAGATAGTTCGACAATGTCCGCAAAGGGACACTGTTAAGCTATTTGGGCCGAGGAGGAAAATCATGGGGAGCCATCACAAACCGTGGATTTGGGGACACCGAGGAGCTTCCGCTTTGGAGCCTGAAAACACCATCCCTTCCTTTCTTCGAGCCTATGAGCAACATGTGGACGGGATTGAATTGGATGTGCAGTTAAGCGCGGATGGCGTGGTTGTAGTAATGCATGACGGTACACTAGACCGAACCACTAACGGAACTGGGTGGGTGGGCGCATACAACTGGAGTACATTGCGACAACTGCGGACGCGACACTTGAGCGGACCTATATCTGATGTTCCCATCCCTCGATTAGAAGAGGTATTTGAGGCTTTACCCAGTGACACGGTTTTGTGCATCGAATATAAAAACGGTCCGTATTATTACCCGCGTTTGGTTGAAAAAACCTTAGAGATTGTTCACCGGTACCAAGCTAATTCGCGAATCATCGTGTCGTCATTTGATCAGTTTGCTTTGGTGGAATCCGCTAGTGTGGCTCCTGAGATTCCTCGCGCCGTGGCCTGGATGGGCCGAATGGTAGAACCTTGGGGTGTAGCACGCGCTGCAAAAGCTTCATGGGTGCATGTCCATAAAGATTCGGTACCCCTAGATGATTTGAGGCGTATCAAGGAGTCAGGGTTACAAGTAGCAGTATGGGGATTAAAGTCATCGGAAGATGCTTCACACCTTGCCACGCAGTATGTGGACGCGGTTTTTGTTGATGATCCGGGGTGGGCGGTCCACTTCGAACATAGATAGGGGATTACACACTATGAATATTTTGCTGACCAATGATGACGGAATAGAGGCTCCAGGTCTAGAAGCTTTGGTTCAGGTGCTGGCTTCAGCCCACGATATTACCGTTGTAGCCCCTAGTCGTGAACGTTCGGCGGTTAGCCAGGGTTTTAGCTTCCATGTGGACTATCGGGTTGAGCAAATAGACGACCGAAGATTTCGAGTAGGGGGCACGCCCGTGGATTGCGTCATGTTTGCCGTGAGTCAGTTAGGGCCATTTGACGCGGTAATTTCCGGGATTAATCGGGGAGCCAACATTGGTTGGGATACCTGGTATTCGGGAACGGTTGGCGCAGCTTGTGAGGCAGCGCGGAGGGGATATAAAAGCATTTCGGTATCTTTGGACACGGTCGGGCGACCCCAATCTGATCATTGCTATGGAGATGCGGCGCGGGTGCTTGCGTACTACCTGAAACAAGGATTGGTGGCGACGATTCCTCCAGGCCATGTCTTGAACATCAATTTTCCGAACCAAGTGGAGCTCATGGAGGGGAGGCCTCAGTGGGCAGTCCCAGGAACTTATACCTATAACCTTAATGAGTTGGCAATAGAGGCGGAAACTCCCCACCAATGGCGGATCCAAGTTCAACAAAGCGCGACCTATACTAATCCGGATAATGGTTCGGACGGCGATTTGATCCGCGAGGGGCCCACGCTGAGTTTGCTGAGACTTGCGTGGCGAGAACCGGAAGCAGAAGACGTGGACATCTTCACACAATGGATTGGACATCTATCGCGATGCTAGTCCCTTTCCTGCGATTACAGCGCAAGGAATTAAGGTTGAAATTAGAGACTGCGCCCTCCATATCGTAAAGGAAGGCTGCGTGCCAAGGTGGGTTCGTCATGCGCAGCAAATTTCATTTAATGGAGCCCGTGCCTTGGCACGGGGCCAAAATGTGTTAGTAGTGACGGAACGTGCGATTTTCGCGTTTGACCAAAACAGGGTGGTATTGCAGGAAGTAGCGCCGGGAACGGAACCGATGCGTTGGAACAAATGAAATTTGTTTCATTTATAACGGAGTCGTTGCATCAGATGGATCCCAAAATTTGTAGTGATGAAAGATCGAAATTGGCGCGGTACTTGATGAACTTATCAGAAAGTGGGGGACTATAGTCATGGAAGATATTGTCATACTCGATGGAGTCCGCACGGCCATTGGCACATTCGGCGGTAGCCTGAAAGAGACCCCGGCGAGGGAGTTAGGGGCGATGGTGATTGCCGAAGCGTTGCGTCGTGCGGCGGTGGCGCCAGACCAGGTCGACGAAGTCGTTCTGGGGTGTGTCGGGCAGGTGTCGGGGGATGCCTTTATTGCCCGCTTGGCGGCCCTGGGCGCCGGCTTGCCCGCTGCGTCGTCCACGGCGCAGACGGTCAATCGCCTCTGTGGTTCGGGGTTGCAAGCGATTATCACCGGCACCCAATGGTTGAAGTTAGGCGATGCCGCGGTCGTCGTTGCCGGGGGGGCCGAGAATATGTCGCGCCTTCCCTATTATGTGTGGAATCGCTGGGGGAAACGGTTAGGCGATGGCACCTTGGAGGACGGGGTGTTGAGTGCCGTGACCGATCCCTTCGGCCACTATCCGATGGGCATCACCGCGGAAACGGTGGCCGAGCGCTATCAGGTCTCCCGGGAGGCCCAGGACGAGATGGCGTGGGATTCCCAAGTGCGGGCGCATGCCGCGATTGCGGCCGGGCGGTTTCGGGACCAGATCCTGCCGGTCACGGTGCGCGAGGGACGCCAATCCCGTCTCTTTGCGACCGATGAGCATCCCCGCCAAACATCCCCGGAACAGCTGGCGCAGTTGAAACCCGCGTTTGCGGAAGGGGGCACGGTCACGGCGGGCAATGCCTCGGGGATCAATGACGGGGCGGCGGCGGTGGTCTTGATGCGGGCGACGGACGCGGAGCGTCAAGGGCGTCATCCGCGCGCCCGGATCGTGAGTTATGCGGTAGCCGGGATTGCTCCCGACGTGATGGGGTATGCCCCGGTGTTTGCCATCGAAAAAGCGCTGACCAAAGCGGGCTTGACCGTGGATGATCTGGATCTTGTGGAATTGAACGAGGCCTTTGCCGCGCAATCGGTGGCGGTGGTGCGGGATGCGCATCTGGATTGGGACAAAACTAACGTCAATGGCGGCGCGATTGCCTTAGGCCACCCGATTGGTGCCACTGGTGCGATTTTAACGGTCAAGATCTTGCATGAACTGGCGCGGCGGCGGGGGCGCTACGGCATGGTGACGATGTGTATTGGCGGCGGCCAGGGGATAGCGGCCATCTTTGAGAACTACCAGCGATGATCTTTAAGTTACCGCATGAGATTTCGATCCCGTGGATCGAGAAAAAGCCGCCTTTAATCAGGGGCCTCTTGGGTCCCATCATTAATATTTCCTCGGCGAGTTGGCTCGGGAATGTGAAGCCAGGCGAGGTTGGCCCGATTCCATTGTGGGGAGTGCCAACTGCCCAGAAATTCATTGACACCCTCATGGGGGCCGCATCCTGTTAAGAGGTCATGACGGAAAAAATTCCTATGTAATCAAACGGGCCTGCTATCGTCTTCTTAGTGGTGGGGCGTGGTACAACAGCTTCAGGTCAGGTCGGCGATTTAAAAACGGAAACGAGGAAACCGGCGGCCATTTTAGTCATGAGCGAGTCAATCGGACCACCGGATGAATCGTAATCACATTTGAATTGTCATAACATTGACGTTGACGTGAAAAGCAAATGACGCATAAAATAATTGGGTAGGCTAGGGGGAAAATGGAGCGATACGGATGACAGAAGAGCGGCTTCTGCATATTGGAGAAATTGCCACGGAGTGCGGGACCACCACACGGACCCTTAGGTATTATGAGGATCTTGGGCTTATCGGGCCAGCCATGCGGGAACGGGGCAACGGCAGTTTCCGCTTATATCGAGTCGAAACCGTGGAACGCGTTCGCCAAATTCAGGAGCTCAAAGATCTTTTAGGGTGGTCCCTTGACGATATTAGACTGCACTTTCAAGTAGAAGATGAGGTTAAGCGAATGCGCGAGGCATTTCATCGGACTACCTCCACGATAGAAAAGCAACAAATTCTCATTGAAGCAAGGAAATTTGCTGAACGACAGCGAGAAATCATAGCAGAACGGCAAAAACGTTTAGCTTTAATGGATGAGCAATTGCAAAAGAAATTAGCGCGCTACCAAGAGATAGAAGTGGCACTAAGCGTGCGGGAGCAGTGAAGGAGCGGTCTTGATGAGAGATTCCCGCAAGTGGTGGGTTCTATCAGTTACTAGTTTAGGAGCCTTACTGTCCGCGCTGAATTTCAGTACCTTAATCATTGCGTTGCCAGATTTGATTCGATCACTACATGCGTCGCTGCTACAAGCCATGTGGATCATGATGGCCTATATGGTGGCCCAAACCGTGATGGTGTTGATGGCTGGCAGCTTAGCGGATAGGTTCGGCCGACGACGGCTCTATTTGTTTGGTATGGCATTTTTCACACTGTTGTCATTGATCGCTGGCTTTGCCAGTACTGCCCCTATATTAATTGTCTTGCGGGTGTTTCAGGGGATTGGCGGGGCCATGGTAATGGCTAACAGCACCGCCATTGTTGCAGATGCCTTTCCTCATCGGGAACTGGGCAGAGCACTGGGGATCAACGTGATGGTGGTGGCGGTAGGTCAAATCTTAGGACCGGTGTTGGGCGGATGGTTAACCACCGAATATGGGTGGCAATGGACTTTTTGGTTTAACGTCCCCTTTGGCATAATCGGCGTGGGTTGGGGTCTTTGGGTGTTGGGATTGAAATCGACGGTGGTTAATACGGGCCGACGAATCGATTACGGCGGAATTTTTTCCTATCTATTTTTTATTACGGGGTTGCTAATGGCTTTGACCTGGGGAGCGGTGCAAGCCTGGAATACTTCTGTAGTTTATATCGGGGCCGCCGTATTTGTGGTGGCGTTGCCGCTTTTTGTTTGGGCTGAAAATGTTAGCGAAGCGCCGATTCTTCATTTGCGTCTTTTTAGAAACCGTGTCTTTGGTTTGGGCAATTTATCGGCAACGTTAAATGCCATAGCACGGATGGCTATCATGTTCTTACTCATTTTCTATTTTCAGGGTGCCAAGGGCGATACTGCACTCACCGCTGGAATATTGTCCACACCGTTGGCTATTGGAATGTTGGTATTTTCGCCAATTGGTGGGTGGATTGCCGATCGCTTTGGTGCCACACTACCTGCGACATCGGGCATTATGCTTTCGATGGTGGGGCTAATTGGACTGGCGTTGGACACCCACCTTACCACGCCATATTGGCGGTTAGCCTTGTGGATGGGGATTGCCGGAATTGGGTCGGGATTGTTTAACTCGCCTAACACCAGCAGCATCATGAATGCCGCGGGGCTGAAACATCGTGGAGAGGCTTCAGGAATTCGGTCACTGACTACAAACACAGGAATGTTAGTCTCTATTGCGTTTTCCCTGGTTTTAGTGACTGCTAGCATACCGAAAGCGGCCATGCTGGCTATTTTTGCGGGCACGGTCCAAGGACTCCATGGATCTGCCCAGACTGCTTCGCTACATGGATTTATCCATGGACTTCATGTAGCTTTTTGGACGATGGCAGGGATATCATTAATTGCGGCCATCTTATCTGCTCTCCGGGGCGAAGAGCATTCGTCGTCCAATCTTTCGCGGGAGGAACAGGTTCTGGTCACAATGGCGGTCAGTGAATTGGAAAAAGTTAATGATGACGCCACTGTGGATCCAACATCTGGTGCGAAGGATGGGACCACTGTCCGCGTCGCAAAGGATACCGGAACGGAACATTAAACCGAGGTGAATTTCTGTGTTTAGTCCTGTGCAGCCCAAGGTTTGGCGGTGGGAAACTCCTGACCCAGAAGATCATTGGGTCATGATTGGCCACTTACTTCAAGAAGGTGATCATGTGGTGTTGGTCGATCCCCCGATGGTGCCCAAATTAACCGAGGCGTTAATGGTACTGGGGGGCGTGTCGGCAATCATCTTAACCACCCATGATCATACTAGGGGCGCGCGCTATGTTTCCGAAATGTTTTCGTGTCCCGTATATGTCCCAGTGCAGGCGAATGCCGAACGCATTGACCAGGCTGGTATTAAGAACACATTGCTGTATGATGAGACGACGTTGTTGCCAGCTGGGCTAAAAGCTTACCGATGCCAGGTGGAGCCACCCATGTGGCAGGATGCATCGCATCCTTATTTGGATGAGATGATGCTCGTGACTCTGACGGGGGCTGTTGCTTGCGGTGATATTGTGATGGGTAGTGCCGATGGCAGGCTTTGGGGCTGTCCAGAGGGGTTCAATAATCCGGCCGATTTGCAAAAGGTTTTTGCATCATTAAACACTTTCAAACGGATCCTGCCACCTTCTGTTGATACGTTACTTTCAGCGCACGGAATAGATATTGTCGGGGATTTACAAAGCCAGTTACAGCAGCGGCTGGCAAACTAAATTTAACACCAGACAGGGAAAAATGCCGCAAATGGCGAACCCGAAAGGGGGGTAATTTCCAATGCAACTACCTCGGGTCGACGCCAAGCCAGGGGCGATTGGGCTCGGCCGTGCATTTGTTAGCATATCATGGGTGCTGTTAATTCCACTGGGATTCGCCATTTCGGCGATAACCGGAAGCTTTGTTTTGTTGGATTGGGCACACGTTATGGGTGCCATATTATGGACCGCACTGGATATTTTTATGGGTTTTGTTCTGGGGCCGATTATACAGCGATTGGAACCTTCGGCACGCAAGCTGGTCATCGGGCAACTGATGCCCCGAATGTTGTTTTTAATGCCTATCGTGGCGATAACTGTGGGATGGAGCGGGTGGGTTCTGGGCCATCGCTTGGGAAATTTTTTGCCTACTAATTCTGAGTTCCCGTGGATTGTAGTGGCAGGGGGCATCACTGTTGTATTGACGATACAAGGGCTAGGGGGCCTTTTGCCGATTAACGTGCGGGTGTTTCGAGAAATCAGCAAACCGACTCCAGATGTCGCTAAAATAACGCGATTGATGCGGTTATATCGATACTTAGTCGCTGTTCAAGGGGTGTTGCAGTTTATCATCATTGCCATTATGACGCACTTGGCGGTGGGCTAAGCGCGTAAAGTTGCCGTGAGCCGTTTAGGATAAAGGAGAAGATCTAAACCGTCGAGTGGAGAGTAGACGAGAACATCAGCGACGCTAAGCAGTTTGGCTGCGGCGCCTTCAGTACCCACCACAACAATGGCCAAATCAGCAGCGGTCAGCATTCCAAAATCGTTATTGCCATTGCCAATGGCAATAGTTCCGCCAGTTAATGATTGGATGTACTGTGTCTTGTCTTCGGTTGTGCCAATGATAACTGGGACGATACCGGTATCCCGGGAAACCGTTTCGGTTCCTCCGTGGGTTGCTGCGGTTAGTATGGCGATGTTTAATGATTGCCCAAGCATCCGTAGGCGTTGGGATACGCCATTCACTAATTTCCCGTCGACAGCTAAGGTTCCGTTTAGGTCGCAGACTAAATGGTGAAATTCATGTACTTGGCCAGACCATGAAATTAAGAGGGGCACCTGCCAGCCTCCTTTAAAATAATTTGCGAGGGGATTCGCTCTCATCATATGATCCTACCATCTTATCTCCCATTGGGAAAGTACGCGGTTGATGCAACGCAAGATTATTAATGCGCTAATGAATGCACAGGAGGGGCTTCACGATGAAAGCCGCCAGGAAGCTTGTGCTCTATATCGCTCAAAGCTTGGATGGCTATATCGCACGGGAAGATGAATCGCTTGATTGGCTGTTCAAGTGCGAAGGCGCGGGGGACAATGGGTATAGGGCTTTTTATGACACGGTTGATACTATTTTACTGGGAAGAAAGACCTACGAGTGGATTTTGAGAAATGTTAGTCGATGACTTTATCATTCATATTGCGCCCACAATTATTGGCCAGGGAATTCCTCTGTTTAAGTCCGGTTCCTGTGAAATGTCGCTCGAACTAGTGAAAGTTACCCAATTCAATCAGTTCAAAATGACCGCTATATTTTTGCGGTCAATAAGTCTCAAGAGCATGCATCTTTGCAATCCGGCAGCCATCTTGCAAATCACCATCGTCATAGTTGCTGCACGGCCTTTGTGCTCATTCAACCCCCGGCGTCACTGGGACAAGCGTGTAATGTTTCGATGATATTCACTTACGCCAAAGACTTTCTATTTCAGTCATGATTACCAGGGTTATTTCCGGAAAACTTTTCGTGTGGCAAGCCGCAGGAATATTGGGGAATATTTCCGCATAGTTTAAAAGGGGAAATAGATCTTGCTAAGAGAGGGATGAAGAGATGACTGCAGATCACTGCCATCTTTGCCATGGACCGATAACGACTCCAATTTCATATCAGTCATTATATTTTTGTTGTTATGGCTGTTTTGTTATGTGGGATTCCATGCGTTCAGAATATGTAGCCAAAGAGGTCTAGGAAACCATGCAATGAAAATGAATACTTGTTAAGTCTCTGGGCTTTTCCGACAGCTCTAGGCTGAGATGCCGATAAGGAACAGGGTAACGTTTTAAAATAGGTGAGGGACAAATAATCAGGAATTACGATTCTCGTTTCCAGGTTAGCCAGGCTGGTGCTGGTAAAAAAGGAAATGCATTTAAGAGATATGTACTCCAAGGATCGGTGGAGTGGTATCAACAGTTGCCCGATAACATATTAAAATCTGATGATCGGGTGTTGTTAGGCTGACCTTTTTCTCACGCCAAGGCGTGGAGGGGCTTGAGAACGGGACCCCTTATCGGCGTGTACACTTCTCCCATTTCGGTAAACCGTCATCCCAAGAGAAGTGTTCAGACTCCACTCGTACCACACGAGCCCTACCAGACAGTCACGGGCTGAATGATAGACCTGCGCTGTTTTAGGCCGTCACCTGCGCAGGATTTGGTTCATCCGCACGTTTTTTTCGCGGATAGACGAACGTACCGTTCCACTTTCGGTACAAATTCATCATGCCCACAAAATCAGCATCCGCATGGTAGGAATGGACTGGATTTTGACAGGTGAAATGATGACCAGTTCGCTCTCCTGGCATATGACAATGAGGGCACATTTGCGAGGTATACGCGGGATTGCGTTCAACGGTTAAGATGCCTTCGCGAAACGCCACATCACGCACCCATGTGACGATCTTGCCACGTAGCCAGTAGGCTCGTTTGTGATTCTTCCGACCAGATCGGCTCATCCGTTCCTTTGGCGGACGATACCCGCGAAGATACTCAAACACCACCACTTTGGCTCCGTGGTCAATGGCGAATTTGACGATCTGGCGGGCAACCTGCCGCGCCGCGTTCTCGTCAATGTTTCGCACCTTGTTCCAGAGATCGACGTTATCTGGTACATCTTTTTGTAATCGCCCACTCTGACCCCGTTTCTTGTAGATAGCATTCAGGAGTAGATGCCGTTTATGGTTCAATTCGCCGCCGTGAATGAATTGCGTAGCCAGCAACTTGTCATCACGAAACGCTCCCATGACCGCCAAGCGATTGACTCCTAAATCCACCGTGACCACAGACATTCCGGGATTGGTGGCAAATGGCGCTTTCGCTTTTGGCGGGGCATCTCCCCACTTCTCAAACGGTATATGGAGCGCAAAGCGCAACCCGCCCGGATATTGCTTGTCCCGTTTCACGTAAAGGGACAGTGACATGGCGTACCACCGCTTTGGGCGAACGGATGCCGTTTCTTCTTTTGTCCATGCTTCTTTCGGAGCTTTACGCGCTTTGATCTGACGGGTTGTTTCCGGAGGTTGTCCCAGGCTTCGTAGATTTTGATTCCATACAATTACGCCATTTGCCTTGGGCTTTTGCCTCGACCTCCTAAGATCTACCTACCCAGCTCCC